>NZ_JBFAPM010000007.1:0-330061 GCF_040676695.1 Actinoplanes sp. NPDC049548 | reverse complement strand
GACATCCTGTACCAACGCGGCGACTACGACGAAGCCCTACGCATCCACACCGAACAAGCACTGCCGGTCTACGAGCGGCTCGGCGACACCCGCTCGGCGGCAGTAACATGGGGGCAGATCGCCGACATCCTGTACCAACGCGGCGACTACGACGAAGCCCTACGCATCCACACCGAACAAGCACTGCCGGTCTACGAGCGGCTCGGCGACACCCGCGAGGCGGCGGTTACCTGGGGACAGATCGCCAGCATCCTCTTCCACCGCGGCGACTACGACGAAGCCGCCGAGCTACACACCAAGCAATTGACGGTCTTCCAGGACATGGGCGACCCGGAGGGCATCGCGTCAGCCAAGTGGGGATTAGCCCAAGTCGGACTTGCCCGCGAAGACTACACCTCGGCGTTCCCGTTGCTCGTCGACTCGTTTCGCCTTCTCCAGCAACTCAAGCGTCCCGATGGCATCGCCGCCGTGGGCAACGTACTGGGACAGCTTCTCCTCGCGGCAGCACAACGCGACCAAGCCGTCGTCGTCCTGAGAATCAGCCTCCAGGCCGCCGAGAAAATCGGCGCAGCGGTGCTCATCACCCATCTCGAGGAACTGCTTGATCAGGCGACCGAGACTCACAATTCGGAAAGCGAAGCACAGCAATGACCAAGTGCCTCGTATCGCGTGAGAATGCGCCCGTCGCGCGGCTGATCACCGCAGCGCACGCGGAGGCCCATTGATACCGGCTGCCAGTCCGTGAATAGTCAGCCCATGAACTTCCAGGTAATCGCAGTGCCGGGCCACGGCGCCGAGGACGTCGTCGTGGCCGCAGACGGCTCCGTCTTCACGGGTACCGAGGACGGCGTGATCCATCGGATCACCCCGGACCACCGGGTCGAGGCCGTGGCCGACACGGGCGGCCGGCCCCTGGGCATCGAGCTCCTCCCCGACGGCCAACTGCTCGTCTGCGACGCCCACCGAGGCCTCCTCGCCGTGGACCCGTCCACCGGCGCGATCGAGCACCTTGCCGGCGGCATGCGCTTCTGCAACAACGCCGCGGTCGCCTCCGACGGCACCATCTACTTCTCCGACTCCTCCACCGTCCATCCGATCGCGGAATGGCGGGCGGAGGTCGTCGAGGTGACCCGCACCGGCCGCCTGCTCCGCCGCTCCCCCGACGGCACCGTCACCGTCCTGCGCGACGGCCTCGCCTTCGCCAACGGCGTGGCTCTGGCCGCTGACGAGTCATTCGTCGCTGTGGCCGAGACGGCGGCGCGCACCATCGCCCGTCACTGGCTGACCGGCCGCGACGACTTCCTCGTCGAGGACCTGCCCGGTTACCCCGACAACATCGCCCGCGGCAGCGACGGACTGATCTGGGTCTCACTCGCCAGCCCGAGAGACCCGCTGGTCGAACGCCTCCAGCACGCCCCTGTCTGGATCCGGCGTCAGGTCACCAGGATCCCTCAGTCGCTGCAGCCGGCCCCGAAGCGAACGGTCCGGGTTCAGGCGTACGACGACGACGGCCGACTGGTGCACGACCTGACCGGCGACAGCGCCCGGTTCCACATGGTCACCGGTGTCCGGGAGCACGACGGCCGCATCTGGATGGGCAGCCTTCATGAGCCGGCCGTCGCGGTGCTGACCCTGTGAGGCTCAGACGCCGGCCGGCTGCTGCTCCTGGCCGAGGTCGAGGAGGTGGACCCGCGGATCGCCCCCGAGCCGCACCTCGTACGCCGTCGGTGGTCCGCTCTCGGGCCAGCGTGCCCCCACCACCGTGGCCGTCCGACCGGCGACGTTGATCTGCGCTCCGGGCGTCTTGAGGCGATGCGCCGCGAGCAGCACCGCGTCGAGGGTCTGGCGGGCGCCCGGCAGAGAGCCGCGCAGGCTCACCGTTCTGAGTTCGCGACCGAGCGTGATCGTTGCCTCGCTGCGCGGGTCGCCCGCTTCGAGGGCAGCCTCGACCCGTGTCCACAGCCGCCAGGGATCGTCGTCGAGCAGCAGGCGGGCGGCCCGGTCCAGGGCCGCGCACGTGATGTCGACCGCCGTCTCCTCGCCCAGCTCCGCCACCCATGCCAGCTCATCGGGGGCCGGCAGCAGGCCCGGTGACTCGTGGGCGGCCACCGCGTACAGCATCGCGAGGACCGTCTGGCGGTCGCGGCCGTCGTAGAGCCGGCCCGCGGCGGTGTGCAGGCGCGGGAAGCGGGCCGTCAGGTGGGCGGCGCGGCCCAGCGGCGGTGTGGCCGCGTCGCGGGTGTCGCGTACCCGGGCGTGGAAGGGGCGCTGTTCGCGGTGGGCGAACAACAGCGCGCGGTGCGGGTCGGCGATCAGGCGCGCGGCGACCGAGTAAGGCACTCCCATCTGGGCGGCGAGGGCCCGGATGGCTCGCCGGCGGGCACGGTCGTGGGCCTGGCGGCGGTACTCGGCTTTCGTCATGGCGGTCCCTCCCCTGGGCCATCGTAGGTTCTCCGTTGTACGTTGAGGGGGCAGCCGCGCCTGCACGAGCGTGCGAGCCCCCCACGCGGGTTCGCGTCGACGCCAAGAGGCTCTGACTCAGCGCACACCACCCTTCTGCACGCCCGCGTGCGCCGACGGGTGGGGTGCGTGGGGCCTCGCCGCGAGGACGTGAGTGTCGTGTTCGAACGGTTCACCGATCAGGCCCGCCGGGTCGTGCTCCTGGCTCAGCAGGAGGCCCGGCTTCTCCAGCACCACGACATCGGCACCGAGCACCTGCTGCTCGGCCTGGTCAGCGAGGGTGAGAGCGTGGCCGCGCAGGCCCTCTTCGGCCTGGGCGTGACGCTCGAGGCCGCTCGTGCGGAGGTGGCGGAGGTACTCGGCGAGGGCCCGGAGGCGCCGGGCGTCCACGTCCCGTTCACCCCGGGCGCCAAGAACGTCCTCGAGCTCGCCCTGCGGGAGGCGCTCAAGCTGGGCCACAACCACATCGGGCCCGAGCACATCCTGCTCGGGCTGCTCCGGGAGGTCACGGGCGTGGCGGCTCAGATCCTGGTCACCCTGGGTGCAGAGCCTTCGGCCGTACGCGGGAAAGTGCTGCAGCTGCTGTCGGGGCATCCCGCCCTGGGCACCGCACCACCGGTCACCTCGACGCTGCTCGACCAGTACGGCGAGAACCTCACCGAACGCGCTCGTGGCGGCCGCCTCGATCCCGTGGTGGGGCGCGACGGCGAGATCGACCGGATCATCGTGGTGCTGTCCTGCCGCACCAAGAACAACCCGGTCCTCGTCGGCGAGCCCGGCGTCGGCAAGACAGCCGTCGTGGAGGGTCTGTGCCGGCGCATCGTGGCCGGTGACGTGCCCGAGACCCTGCGCGCCAAGCAGGTGTACACCCTTGACCTGGGTTCCCTGGTGGCCGGCTCCCGGTACCGCGGTGACTTCGAGGAGCGCCTGAAGAAGGTGGTCAAGGAGTGCCGGACCCGGGGTGACGTGATCCTGTTCATCGACGAGATCCATACCCTGGTCGGCGCGGGCGCGGCCGAGGGTGCGATCGACGCGGCGAGCATTCTCAAGCCCATGCTCGCGCGGGGCGAGCTCCAGACGGTCGGCGCCACCACCACGGCGGAGTACCGGCGGTACTTCGAGAAGGACCCCGCTCTCGCCCGCCGCTTCCAGCCGGTCCCGATCGACGAGCCGAGCGCCGCCGAGGCGGTCGAGATCCTGCGGGGCCTGCGCGACCGGTACGAGAAGCACCACCACGTCACGTACACCGAGGCCGCCCTGACCACCGCCGTGACCCTGGCAGACCGGTACGTCGCGGACCGCTTCCTGCCCGACACCGCCATCGACCTGATCGACCAGGCCGGTGCGTGGGCGCATGTGCGGCCGCGTGCCGGCGGGCGGATCGGCGGCGAGCAGATCGCCGAGGTCGTGGCGAGCTGGACGGGCATCCCGGTGCAGCGGCTGACCGAGGCGGAGACGTCGCGGCTGCTGCGCATGGAGGACGAGCTGCACCACCGTGTCATCGGGCAGGACGAGGCGGTCCGGGCGGTCGCGCGCGCGGTCCGGCGTACCCGTGCGGGGTTGAAGGATCCGAGACGGCCGTCCGGGTCGTTCATCTTCGCGGGCCCCTCCGGCGTCGGGAAGACCGAGTTGTCCAAGGCGCTGGCGGAGTTCCTGTTCGGCTCCGAGGACGCCCTCATCCAGCTGGACATGTCGGAGTTCCACGACCGGCACACGGTGTCGCGGCTGGTGGGCGCGCCGCCCGGGTACGTGGGTCACGACGAGGGCGGGCAGCTGACGGAGAAGGTACGGCGCAAGCCGTTCTCGGTGGTCCTCTTCGACGAGATCGAGAAGGCCCATCCGGAGGTGTTCCACACGCTGCTGCAGGTCCTGGAGGAGGGCCGGCTGACCGACGGCCAGGGCCGGACCGTGGACTTCGCGAACACCGTGATCATCCTGACCACCAACCTGGGCACCCGCGACGCCTCCAAGCCCGTGTCCCTGGGCTTCGACGGCGGCGCCGGCATGCCGGACCGGATGGCCGCGAAGGTGCACGACGCGCTCAAGCACCACTTCCGCCCGGAGTTCCTGAACCGCATCGACGAGACGATCGTGTTCCCCCGGCTCACCGAGGCGGACGTCCTGGCCATCGTCGACGTGCTGTTGGCCCGCATCGACCTGCGGCTGCGCGACCGCGGCATGGGTGTCGAGGTCACCGGCGCGGCCCGCCGCCACCTGGCGGCGAAGGGGTTCGACCCGTCGCTCGGCGCCCGCCCGCTGCGCCGCACCATCCAGCGCGAGGTCGAGGATGTGCTGGCCGAACGCATCCTGCTCGAGGACCTGCGCCCCGGCCGGGTCGTGGTGGTCGACTGCGTGGACTCCGGGCTGGTGTTCCACGATCGAGCGGACGCGGAGGTGAACATCTGACATCGATGAGCATGGACATGCGGTCCGCAGTGGACAAGCATGCTCAGGTATGACAGATCAACGCGAAAAGCCCCAGCCCACCCGGCGCGCGTTCCTGTCGGCCTCCGCGGCCGTCGCCGCGACCCCGATGCTCGGTCGCGCCGCGCACGCCGCCGGCCTGCGCCGGCAGGCGCCCGACCGGGAGCTGCGGGCACTGCTGCGCGAGATCGACCCGCACCGGATCGAGACCATCGTCACCCGGCTGGCCGCCTTCGGCACCCGGCACACCCTCTCCAGCCAGGACGACCCCGAACGGGGCATCGGTGCGGCGCGGGACTGGATCTACGCGCAGTTCCAGGCGTACGCGGCGGCGTCCGGCGGCCGGATGACCGTCGAGCTGCAGTCGTTCATCCAGCCGCCCGGCCCGCGCATCCCCTCGCCGACCCGCATCACCAACATCGTGGCCACCCTGCGCGGTGAGCGTGAGGCGGGCCGGGTGTACGTGGTGACCGGCCACTACGACTCCCGGGCCAGCGACGTCATGGACGCCACCAGCGACGCGCCGGGCGCCGACGACGACGCGTCCGGCGTGGCCGCCGTCATGGAGGTCGCCCGCGTGATGGCGACCCGGCGCACGGAGGCCACCATCGTGTTCGCCGCCGTCGCCGGGGAGGAGCAGGGCCTCTACGGCTCCGACCATCTCGCCCAGCAGTACAAGGACGCGGGCGTGGACGTGCAGGCGATGGTCAGCAACGACATCGTCGGGACGGGGGACGCCCACGACGGCACGGCTGCTGACCCCCGTACCGTGCGGTTGTTCGTCGAGGGAGTGCCCACGGCCGAGACGCCCGCGCAGACCGCGACCCGGCAGTCGGTCGGGGGCGAGAACGACGGGCCGTCACGGCAGCTCGGCCGCTTCGTCAAGGACGTGGCGGAGAACCCGCAGACCGGCATGACGGTACGGGTGATCTGGCGTCGCGACCGTTACCTGCGCGGCAGCGACCACATCTCCTTCCTGCTCCGCGGCTACCCCGCCGCACGCCTCACCGAACCGCGGGAGAACTTCGCCCACGAGCACCAGGACGTCCGCGTCGAGGGCGGCGTGCAGTACGGCGACCTGGTCGAATACTGCGACTTCCGCTACATCGCCCGCGTCGCCCGGGTGAACGCCGCCGCGCTGTGGTCCCTCGCCCAGGCCCCGGGCACCCCGAAGGGCGTGGTCATCGACACCACGCGGCTCACCAACGAGACGACCCTGCGCTGGCAGCCGTCGACCGCGGCGGACCTCTCCTGCTACGAGGTGGTGTGGCGGGAGACGACCGCCCCGGACTGGCAGCACGTCCTCCCCGTGGGCACCGTCACCACCGTGACGATCGACCTCTCGAAGGACAACGTCTTCTTCGGCGTCCGTGCCGTCGACCGGGAAGGCCACCGCAGCCCGGTGGCGGCTCCGATACCGGCGACCTGAGGCGGCGTCGGAGATCTGACACTCTCCGGCGACTCCATGGATTGGATCACCGGCCGCCGTTTACTTTCTCCTGATGGGGAATCGCAAAAAGCGAGTATTTCCTTTCCGTCGGCTCATCCGTCCGCGGTCGCCGCTGGGCGACACCGCCCCCGCGACGCCGTGGCAGCGGATACCCGACGGCTTCACCGTGCGCGCACAGCAAGTGCCGCTGGAGAACGGTGACGTCATTTCGACGATCGGTCCCAGCCGACTGTTCACGCAGGACGCTCTGGACCGGGCTCGACGCGACGGGTACGTCCGCTTCTCCGGATCCGGACTCACGTCCTTGCCGCCGGAGATCAGCCAGCTGGGCGACCTGCAGCGGCTCTACCTGATCCACAATGACCTGGCGGAACTGCCCCCGGGAATCGGGCATCTCGTCAATCTCACCGAGCTCGACGTCCGCAGCAACAAGCTGTCCACGCTCCCGGCGGAGATCGGCAGACTGGACCAGCTGGAGGAGCTGTACCTCGACGACAACCGCATCGTCGAGCTGCCCCGGGAGATGGGCCTGCTCGCCCGGCTGCGGAACCTCGACCTCGAGGGCAACCGGATCGCCCAGCTGCCGGCCGAGCTGTTTCAGCTGCGCGGCCTGGAGCAGCTCGACCTGCGCAACAACGAGCTCACCGAACTGCCACCGGACATCGGACGGCTGACGAACCTGCGACGCCTTTACCTGAGCCACAACCGGCTCCGGAGCCTGCCGCCGGAAATGGGCCGGCTCACCCGCCTGGAGAAACTGGATCTCGACGACAACCTCATCGTCGAGCTGCCTCGGGAAATGATCCAGATTCTCAGCCGGCCCATCACGTTCACCATCAAGGACAACCCGCTCGCCGAGCCGCTGCCCGAGCTCATCACGCGCGGCTGGACGGCGGTCTCCGCGTACCTGAAAAGCCTCGAGGACGCCATTCCCCAGTACGAGGCCAAGATCCTCGTCGTCGGCGAGGGCAACGTGGGAAAGACCTCGCTGGTGGCGGCGTTACGGTCCGAGGACTTCATCGCGAACCGGGACACGACCCACGGCCTGGAGATCCAGCCCCTGACCCTGACGCATCCCGACCTCGGTGTCGACATCACGGTCCGGACCTGGGACTTCGGCGGCCAGGAGGTCTACCGGATCACCCACCAGTTCTTCTTCAGCCGGCGCGCGCTGTACCTGCTCGTCTGGAATGCCCGGGACAGGCACGAGCAGAACGAGGTCGAGGCCTGGCTGCGACGGATCCGGCTCCGGGTCGGCCGGGACGCGCGTGCCATCCTCGTCGTGACCCACGGGGACGAGCGCAACCCCGAGATCGACTACCACCATCTCGAACGCCTCTTCCCGGGCATGCTGGCGGGTCAGTACACCGTCGACAACAAAAGCGGCTCGGGCATCGACGCGCTCAAGAAGGCGGTGGCCCGGGAGGCGGCGGGGCTGCCCCAGATGGGCCGGATGCTGAGCACCCGCTGGATCGCCGCCCGCAACGAGATCCTCGGGCAGTACCGCGAGCGGCCCCACATCGAGTTCTCCCTCTTCGTCGAGACCTGCGCCCGGCACGGGCTGGACGACAGCGAGACCTCGACGCTCGCCGAGCTGATGCACGACCTGGGCCAGATCATCTACTACGGCGACGATGACGGACTGCGCGACATCGTGGTGCTGAACCCGGAGTGGCTGACGAAGGCGATCGGCTTCGTCCTCGAGGACCGGCCGACCCGGCGCGCCTCCGGGGTGCTCGTCCACCGGCGGCTGTACGCCATCTGGAAGAACCGCGTGCCCGGCGGTTACGACGCGCGCTACTACCCGTACTTCCTGCGGCTGATGGAGAAGTTCGACATCTGCTACCGGCTCGAGGGGAACCACCAGCCGCTGAGCCTCGTGGCGCAACTGGTTCCGCACGCCAAGCCGCGCCTGCCGTGGACCTTCGACACACCCATGCACACGGGCGTCCACAAGGTGTCCGTCGTCTGCAAGCTCCAGGAACCGGCTCCGGGGCTCGTCTCGTGGCTCACCGTCCGGCATCATCCGGCGTCCATCAACAAGCACTGGCGCAATGGTGTGTTCCTGCGCCACCCGGTCTCGGCGTACGGGTCGGAAGCGCTCATCGAGCTGTCCACCGACCGCCGGCTGGCGGTGGAGGTCCGCGCACCCTCACCGGACATGTTCTTCAACGTCATCGTGGACAGCATCGAACATCTCCTGCGCCTGCGGTGGCCGGGTCTGCAGTACCAGTTCACCGTTCCGTGCCCGACCCCCGAGTGCCCGGGCGAGTTCCCGCTCGACGGGCTCGTCCGCCGGCGCGTGCAGGGCAAGCTGAGCCGCGACTGCCTCGAATGTGACGGGGAGTTCGACATCTCGGAGATGCTCACCGGGTTCCCCGTGGTGCAGCCCGAGCTGCACTCGGCCATCGGCCGGCTGAACGACCAGATCGCCGACATGAGCGGCATGGTGCGGCGCATCTCCACCGGCATGGAGCGGGTGGAGGTGCTGGCGACCGAGAGCACCCACTCGCTCCGCCGGGTGATCAGCGCGGTCGCCACCGAGGTGACCGACTGCCCGCGGGTCTTCACGTTGGCGCCGGTGTCCCGCTCGTCGATGCTGGACCGTTTCCGTGTCACCACCGACGTCGTCACCCTGACGCTGTGGTGCGAGCATCCCGGCGAGTGGCACCCTTGGCATCCGGCCTCCTACCAGCTGCGGCAGGAGAAGGAGTGGCTGTCCCAGGCGGCCCCGTACGTGAACTTCCTCCTGAAGTCGTTGCGACTGGTGGTGCCCGTCGCCGCCGCGGTCGCGGGCGTCATCCTCCCCAAGCCCGACGTCGACGACATCTCCGCCCAGATCGACCTGATGAAGTCGGTGGCCGACCAGCTTCCCCACCAGATCGGAAGCGCCGAACGAGAGGGCGAGAAGCTCGACAGCAAGCTGACGGTCGCCGAGGGAGCCGCCCTGCGGGCGTTCAGGGCCCTGCTTTTCCGATACGACGACAGCCGCTACTTCGGCGACCTGCGACGGGTCCAGGCACCGTCGGGCGAGTATCTGTGGGTGTGCCCGCACCACCACCAGGAGTACGACCCGGGCCTGCCGGCGATCCTGGAGGTGACTCCGGACGCGATCCACGAGCTGCCGTCCGGCCCGTAACGCGCAGCTACCCGGTGCTGAGCTCGGCCGGTATGAACAGACCCCGGCGGCGGGCGCGCATCGCGGCCATGGTCCGGGTGGCGGCGTCGAGCTTGCGCATGACGTGTTCGAGATGGACGACGACCGTCCGCTTGCCGATGGTCAGGGCGGCAGCGATCTGGTCGTTGGTCCAGCCCTCCAGTAGCAGCCCCAGAACCTCCAGCTCGCGGCGCGTCAGGGATGCAAGGCGAGCCCGGCGGCGAATCGCACTCACTGTCCGGGAAAGAGTCGCAGGCCAGGTGCCCGGCGGCGCCGGGTACCTGGCCTGAGTGCACGGTGACCCGTGGTCGAAACGGGGACGGGGCGGAAGGTCAGTGAGCCGCCCGCTCTGCCGGGCCGGAGCCTCCTCCGGCTCTCTGAGCTATCGCCGTGCCGCCCCAGCGTCGTCGATCATCGCGGCAGGCGCAAAGTATTTACCGCGACTGCGCCTGGCCGGAGAACACGCCGAGCTGCCGCAGCACCCCGGCCAGCAGCGGGGACGACACCGTCACCCCGTGCACCAGGTCCCGGGCCGGCTTCGGCAGCTCGGCCAGATCCTGCCGGTACGGCTGCGTCCAGCCGGTGGCCTCGGGGTCCACCCCGTGCCGCCGGCACGCCAGCCGGACCAGGTCGGCGTCGCACGAGTCGTCGCCGAGCACGACGTCCCACGGCAGGGGCAGTTCCGCCCACACCTGCACGTCGGCGTGCTGGTCCCGGCCCTCCAGCCGGTGCCAGGCCGCCACGTCCGCGGCCACGAGTGCGGGGACCTTGCCCGGGCAGCTCGCTTCGATGACGTCGTCGTACCCGAGTCCGCGCATGAGGTTCAGCCAGCCGGTGCGGGCCTGGTTGAACGCCCGGGTGGAGCTGTTCCACGTCGACGAGTCGTCACCCGCCCGCATGATCATGTGGGTGGGGTCGCGGCGCACGTCGTAAGCGCGCCGCAGGGCCCGCGACGACGCGGCGAGCTGCTCGTAGTACAGCCCCATCAGCCGGCCGCACTGCGCATCGTCGAGGCGGTCCAGCACCGACCAGCGGGTCAGCACGGAGGCCAGCACCCACGGCCGGCAGGTCGGGGCCGCCAGCGCCGCCGCCAGCAGCTGCTCGGCGAGGGTGTCCATCGGCCGCGCCTGGCGGCCCGACGTGAACAGGGTCCGCAGGTTCAGCCGCGACACGTAGTAGGCGGTGAACGCGGCCGTGGCCGGGCACGCGACGAAGTCCTCCTCGGCGACGAGGTACGCGAGCCGCGCCTTGCCGAACGCCACCGACGCCTCCCGGTCCCGTTCGGCGGCGAGCACCTCGGTGCGCTGCTGCAGGTGCAGCACGGCCCGCACCGCCCGCCGGTACGCCCGCACCGGCACCCCGGGAAGCAGGTCCCGCCGGGTGGCGGCGTCCATCCGGTCCCGGGCGTCGGCGTGCCCGCCCCGGTTGCCCCGCGCTCCGGACGGCTTCGGCAGCCGGTGGTACGTGCCGCCCGTCCACGACTTCATCGGCACCGGGCGGCGCGGCATCGTCCTGCGTGCCGGCCACGGCTCCTCGGTGGGGAGCCCGAGCAGCGTCAGAGCCGACGCGAGCCACCGCCGCAGCGACGCCGGGTCGGCCGGGTCCGCCGCCGCCGGTGCGGACCGCCCCGCGGTGCCGGCGACCGCGTCCACCGCGGTCCGGGCCGCCTCGTACGCGCGAGCCGGCCCCGGATGACGCCGCCAGGTGGTCGGCATGGACGACCCGACGGGCCCGTAGCCGGCGAACAGCAGGTCATGTGCCTGCTGGTAGCGGACCATCGCGTACAGGTCCCGGGTGCCGACCGCGCTCAGCCAATGCTCCGCTCCACGATGTCCGCCGCCACGTCCTGAGGCGTCCGCCGCTCGCGGAGTCCGAGGTACAGGCGGTGCAGGATGGTCTCTTCCGACCGCTTCACCGACACCCTGACCACCCGCCCCGTCGTCATCACGGCCCCGAGGAGGACCGGCGGGACAGTATCGGCGCCGGCGTACGAGGGCGTCCATCCGTTTTCTGCGGGGCATCAGCAGGGATCCGACGTTCCTTTGCCTCGCACGACGCGGTAGTCCCCCGACGACGCGCCGCTGACGGTGTAGGCGATCCGCCATCGCGTACAGGTCTCATCGGGCCTGTCCTTGGGCCCGGCGCCGGGTTCCTGCTCGCTGCGGAACGTCACGTCGGCCAGCAGCCGGTCGTCGTCGAGCCCGGTGACGCCGAGCAGCACGATCTCGGAGTCCCGGGAGGTCCTGGTGCCACGCTCCAGGGCCGCCATGTCATCCGGGTCGCCGGGGTCGACGGACCCCGATGGGTCCAGGACGGTGGCGACCCGGTCGTAGTCCTTGTCGTTGATCCCGCCGAAGTACGTGTCGAACATTGCCGCCACCGCCTGGGCCCGGGCGTCGGCGACGCCGGAGTCGATGGCGACGCTCCCGGCGGCCGTCGGCGTGGTTTCCGGTTCCACGGCGGTCTCCTCGGTCGGGAGTACCTCGGTGGGCTCGTCGGTGGGCTCGTCCGTGACCTCGTCGGTGGGAATCTGGTCGGTGGGTTCCGTAAGCTGCTGCGCGGTCGTCGGGGCGGCGGCCGGGCCTTCGTCCGCGCGGGCGTCGAGGAGCCGGGGCACGGCGAGGACGGCGGCGACAGCGACGCCGACGGTCAGCAGCGAGACCAGCACAAGCAGCCCAGGCCCTCGCCGGACCCCCGGCACGACGGCGGGCCGGTTCGCCGCGGGCGGCGTCGGAAGGTACGGCGGCGGCACCGGCTCGGTCAGGACGTCGGGATCCGGCCGGACCTCGGGAAGCACCACGGCGCGCGCCACCGGCCCCGTCGCCGCGTCCCCGGGCCCGGCGGTCCTGCGCGGCTCCGCGCAGACGTCACAGGACGCCTGACCGTCCGCATTCCGCTCGCCGCATCGCGCGCAGGTCCACATTCGCATCAGTGAAACGCAGGTCCGCCGAACGGTGAAGACGCTCTTCCGCCGAAGTCGCCGAACCATTCGAAGATCGATTTTCGCCGATCGGCCGATGCTGTTCGTAAACCCCTTTTCGGCCTATGGGCCACCGCTTCGGCGATCGGTAATTTCGGCGGGAACCGTCCTGTGCAATGTGGATTCCGTTCACGATTCGGGGGACCATGCGACACGATGACAGGAATGGCGGGGCGCCGCCGACGGCCGCCGAGGTCGGCTTCGGCCACGGCGACGGGACCGTTCGCGATCCGCACGCCCGGATGTCGTCGACGACCCGGTATCTGAGCGGTGCCGCCTATGTCGACGAGGACTACGCCGACCGGGTGATCCAGGAGCTGGTCGCCGACAGCCATCGGGCCGTCGCGCCGGCGATCGGCTACGACGTCACCACGGTCATCCGGCACTGCTTCCGCGCACAGCGGCTGTGGCTGGTGCAGAACGCCGTCATCACCGGGATCCTGCTCGTCGGCCTGGTGGCCTTCACCTCCGCCA
This sequence comes from Actinoplanes sp. NPDC049548, assembly GCF_040676695.1. Lineage (NCBI taxonomy): Bacteria > Bacillati > Actinomycetota > Actinomycetes > Micromonosporales > Micromonosporaceae > Actinoplanes > Actinoplanes sp. NPDC049548. Next base: position 317,116 of record NZ_JBFAPM010000007.1, on the reverse strand, counting down.
CGGTGACGGTCCTCGCGGTGTGCATCGCGGGTGCGCTCGTCACGACGGAGCATCCGGAGCCCGGCAAGCGCCCGTCGTGGAAGGCCGTGGCGGCCGGGATCCTGGCGCTGTCCGTGCTCGGCTGCGTCCTGTGGCCGCTGATCACCGCTCTGCAGACCTTCGGCTTCGGCGACCTCGGCCCGTCCACCTTCGACGGTGACTCCTTCGGCGGGGACGGGTTCGACTCCGGCACGAGCCAGGACGACCTCCCGGGCACGGTCATCAAGTTCCTGCTCACGGTGCTGCTGGTCGCCGGGTCCGCGTACGGGACGGTGGTCTGGTCCCGCCAGCGAATGATCGGCATCATCACGACGGACCTGGCGCGCGGGGGGTCGCGCGCCGCACCGCAGACCAACCGGCGGGAGATCGAGCACCGCCTGGGCGTGATCGACGAGGCCCAGCACGGCAACATCCTGCTGCACTCCGGGTACGAGCCGTTCGTCGGCGCCGGGCAGCGGACCACCGCATGGTCGATCGCCACCGAGCTGCGGCCGGACGAGGACTCCGGCGACTCGCCCGGCACCCGGGTCAACGGCCGTTCCCGGACGCAACCCCTCACCGCCCGGGTCCAGATCGACCCGGTCGAGCTGGTCACCTGCCTGCGGCGGCGGCTCGCGGCGCTGCGTTCCAAGGACCTGCCGCCTCAGGAACGCATCGCCGGCCTGCAACTGCGCGACCTGGTGGTCTCCTCGGGCGCACGCTGGCACGACTACCCGCTCATCGACGAGCGCGCGCGGCTGCCGTACACGCACGCGTCCCCGGAGGCGATCAACGCGATCATCAAGTTCCCGCAGACCAGTGCGCGGCATTTCCTGCGGGCCACCGTCGGGGCCGCCGAGATGGCCGCCCTGAGCGACGACGGCCGCGCCGTCATGCCGGCGGAGCACCAGAGCGTCGTCAGCTCCACGTACCTGCATGTCGCGGTGGAGGGCGGCCTGCTCTACGTCGAGCTCGTCACGGCCGTGCTCGGGCCGATCCAGCAGCGCTACCTGGACATCGACGTCTACGACCGACGAACCGACGCGCTCGTCACCGCCGCGGGTGAGGCCCTGCGCCGGGTCTTCCGCACGACCGCGGCCGCGCCGCTGCGGCTCGTCCGCGCCGCGAGACGCAGCATCACCCTGGCGAGTGCGATCCATCGCGCCGACCGTGAGGCGGCCGAGGAGTCGGTGTACGACTTCGGCGCCCGGGTGGACGTACGCCAACTGGGATCGCGTCACGACTTCGCCAACTATCTGCAACGCCTCGACGCCGAGAAATACAGCCGGCTGATCGAGCGACGGGCCACCGAGGCCATCTACGAGTTCCTCACCGACAAAGGCGTGGACACCTCCGACTTCGCGGCGAAGGTGAATTTCCGCCAGTACAACAGCACCACCATCAGCGGCTCGGCGTACGGGCCGGTGGCCACCGGAACCGGCGCCTCCGCGACCATGACCGCCGCGGCGGCCGCGCTCGCGGGTGGCAAGAAGAAAGGGAGCGGTTCATGAGCAACGAACTGCACATCGGCGGCAACTCGTACGGTCCCAACGCGGTCGGCCGCGGCGCCCGCGCCACCCAGCACCACGTCGCGATCGGCGCCGCCGTGGACGACCAGCTCGCCGGGGCTCTGGCGGCGCTGCGCTCGCTGGTGGAGGAGCACCGCGATCAGATCCCGGAAGCCGCCCGGGTCCAGAAGGACATCGACGCGGTGGAACAGGAGACCGCCGACCCGGACCCGGACCGCGACCGGCTTCGCGACACGCTGAAGCGGATCGGCGTCCGGGTCGCGGCGGTCGCCCCGGTGGTCAGCGCCGTCAACGACGTCCGCGAGCTCATCGAGCGCCTGGTCCCCTGAGGTGCCGAGGCGTACTTGTCGAGCGGATTCGACCCGGAATCCGTACGTTGATAGGCATGCTGCTGACCGTCGTTGCTGACTACGGAACCGGTGATCTCGCCTTCGCGGAGGTGCGGCAGCGGTTCGCCCTCCTCCTGCCCGACGCCGACGTCTCCGCCATCCCCGTGCCGCCGTTCGACACCGTGAGTGCCGGGTTCTGCGTGGCGCAGCTGGCGTTCGGCGAGGGACCCGGCGACCGCGTCGTGTATGCCAACGTCGCGCCCCGCCAGGACGAGGACGAGCCACGCGAGGACAACGCCGGGGAACGGCTCGTGGCCGCGCGCCTGGAGTCCGGCGTCCTGGTGGTCGGTGTGGCCGCCGGTGCCAGCCTGTCGTTCCTCGCCGCCGAGGGTGTGCCGCTGCGGGCGGTCAACGTGCCCGACGCGGGCTCGCAGTTCCGGTCCCGTGACGTCTTCCCGGCCGCGGTCGCGGGGCTGGTCCGCGGTGACGACAGCCTGCTCGGCGACCCGGTGACCGTCGCCGGGCCGCCGGAGCGGTCGGTGGTCTACACCGACGGCTACGGCAACCTGAAGACCAGCTGGTACGACGCTCCCGCCGACACCGGAACCAAGGTGCGCGTCCGCATCGGGGACGCCGAGGCCGAGGCGATGGTCAGCGACGGGGTGTTCACCGTGCCCGCCGGCACGATCTCCTTCGCCCCGGGCAGCTCGGGCTGGCCGAGCGGCGGCGCGCACCGGGCCTGCTACGAGCTGTTCGCCCGCGGCGGGAACGCGGCGGAGATCTTCGGCTACCCGGCGTCCGGCACCCCGGTCGAGGTCCACCGGTAGATCTGCCCGTCGCGAAGCTCGTAGGAGTCCGGCGGGCCCGGCGCCGGCGAGGCGGCGAGGCGGGCCAGCACCTTCACCCGCCCGCGCAGGGCGAGCCTCGGCTCGTTCCAGTGCAGGTACGGGTGCAGCAGCGCCTTGAGCGCGACCTGGTCATGCCGTTCCACGGCGGCGAGCACCTGCTCGATGACCGCGTCCACCTCAGGCCGTCAGCGTCCGGGCGAGGTCGGACAGCTGCGCCGCCAGCGACTGGAAGACGGCGTCGGAGATTCTGTCCCGCTTGCGCAGATCGAGCAGTTTGCGGGTGAAGTCGCGCAGCTTCTGCCGTCCCTTGCCGGCCTTGCCGTTCGCGAGCCGGGACGCGGCGTCGTCCAGGCGCCGGTTGAGCTCCCGGCCGGCCTCCGGCGGCAGCTGCCCCGCGGCGACCGCCTCCCGGATGGTGGTGCGCATGCCGTCGATGAGCTCGCCCGGATCGCGGTTCTCCGGGCTGGGAGTCCTCGACGGCGTGGGGCTGACCGACGGCGACGGTGAAGGTGAGAGTGAAGGCGAGGGCGAAGGGGACGACGACGGGGAAGGCGAGGAGCTCGCGACCGTCGGCGCGGAGCCGGACGAGGCCCGCAGCACCGTGACGGTGGCGAAGCCGGTCATGACGATCGCCCCGGTCACGGCGGCCCACATGACGCGCCGGGAGCGGTCCGGACGCGGCCGGACGGTCGGCAGCACGGCCGTCGGGGCGTACGGACCGGCCCCGGGCTGCGGAGGCGTGACTGACATGGCGGACATCATGCCAGCTCATCGCGCCGATGGAGTCCCTTGCGGGCCGGGTTTCAGACCTGGCCGGCCTTCTCCAGCGCGGCGCAGCAGGTGTCGACGAGCAGGCGCGTCACGACGTACGGGTCGACGTTGGCGTTGGGGCGGCGGTCCTCGATGTAGCCCTTGCCGTCCTTCTCGACCTGCCACGGGATGCGGACCGAGGCACCGCGGTCGGAGACGCCGTAGCTGTACTCGTTCCACGGCGCGGTCTCGTGCAGGCCGGTCAGGCGGTCGTCGATGCCGGCGCCGTAGTTCTTGACGTGGTCCATCGGCTTGGAGCCCTCACCGAGCGCCTCGCATGCCGTGATGATGGCCTCGTAGCCCTCGCGCATCGCCCTGGTGGAGAAGTTGGTGTGGGCGCCGGCGCCGTTCCAGTCGCCCTTGACCGGCTTGGGGTTGAGGGTGGCGGAGACCTTGAAGTCCTCGGCGGTGCGGTAGAGCAGCCACCGGGCCACCCAGAGCTGGTCGGCGACCTCCAGCGGGGCGAGCGGGCCGACCTGGAACTCCCACTGGCCGGGCATGACCTCGGCGTTGATGCCGGAGATGCCCAGGCCTGCCTTGAGGCAGTTGTCCAGGTGCGCCTCGACGATGTCGCGGCCGAAGATCTCGTCGGCGCCGACGCCGCAGTAGTAGCCGCCCTGCGGAGCCGGGAAGCCGCCCGCGGGGAAGCCGAGCGGACGGGTGCCGTCGAAGAAGGTGTACTCCTGCTCGATGCCGAAGATCGGCTCCTGGGCGGCGAACCGCTCCGCCACCTCGGCCAGGGCGGCCCGGGTGTTGGACTCGTGCGGGGTCATGTCGATGTTGAGCACCTCGCACAGCACGAGGATGTCGGCGCCGCCGCGGATCGGGTCGGGGCAGGTGAAGACCGGCTTGAGCACGCGGTCGGAGGAGTGTCCCACGGCCTGGTTGGTGGAGGACCCGTCGAAGCCCCAGATCGGCAGCTCGGCGCCCTTCGCGCCGTCGTCCAGGATCTTGGTCTTGGAGCGGAGCTTGGCGGTCGGCTCGGTGCCGTCGATCCAGATGTACTCAGCCTTGAAGCTCACGGTCCACATCCTTCGGGTGGTTCCAGACTGCGGCACCGGGCCGCGGTGGTGACACCTCGGAGCCTCTCGGCGAGCGGTTTCCCGGCCGTTGCCCATATGTGAACCGCGTGTTACTCGGATGTGTGGGGCGTCACGCTTGGGGTGGGCCGGGCCTCCCGCGGAGACCCGGCCCCGAGTGCTCAGGCGCCGCGCAGGGTCGCGCCCGTACGCGCCGCCGCGGACGCCACCGCAGCGTCGCGTGCCGCCACCGCCTCCTCGACCGTCAGCGTGCGGTCGGGGGCCCGGAACGTCAGCTTGTACGCCAGGCTCTTGCGGCCCTCGCCGAGCTGCTCCGACGCGTACACGTCGAAGAGCCGCACCGACTCGAGCAGCTCGCCCGCCCCCTCGACCAGCGCCGACTCCACCGACGCGGCCGGCACCGACGACTCCACCACCAGCGCCACGTCGATCAGGGCGGGCGGGTAGGTGGAGATCTTCGCCGCCTGGGTCACCGGGCGGGCCGGCACCGCGTCCAGGTCGAGCTCCATCGCGCAGGTGCGCTTGGGCAGCTCGAGGGCGGACAGCACGGCCGGGTGCAGCTCGCCCGCGTGGCCGACGACCGTGCCGTCGACCGAGATCGCGGCGCAGCGGCCCGGGTGCCACGGGGCGTGGTCGGCGGCCGCCACGGTGACCCGGTCCGGGGTCATGCCCGCCGCCGACAGGGCGATGCGGGCCGCCTCGACGGCGTCCGACCAGGTGGCCGGGCGCCCGGCGCCCCACCAGCCGGCCGGCGCCACGTCGCCGGTGAGCGCCACGGCGAGGTGCCACGGCTGCTCCGGCACGATGGCGTTCGCCGCGGTCCAGTCCTCGTCCGACGGGCCGTGGTCCACGCCCAGGGGCGGAGGCGCCGTGGTGGCCAGGTGCGGCAGGAACACCGTACCCGTCTCGAAGAGCGCGAGGTCACGCTCGCCGCGGCCGAGGTTGCGCTTCAGCGTGGCGAGCAGGGGCGCCAGCAGCGACGTGCGCAGCAGCGGCTCCTGCTCCGACAGCGGGTTGGTCAGCTTGACCGCGCTGCGGCGGGGGTCGTCCGCCGGCAGGCCGAGCAGGTCCGCCGACGCCGGGGCGACGAACGGGTACGACAGCACCTCGACGTAGCCGTTCTCGGCCAGGGCGCGGCCGATCATGCGGCGGCGTACCTGCTGCTCGGTGAGGCCGCGCCCGCCGCGCGCCGGCGGCAGGACGCTCGGGATCGCGTCGTAGCCGCCGAGGCGGGCCACCTCCTCGACCAGGTCGATGCCGGCCACGAGGTCGGGGCGCCACGACGGCGGGGAGACCTCGAGCGGTTCGGCGCCGGTGACCGTGCAGCCGACCTGGCCGAGCAGCTCGATGACCCGCTCGGTCTCGTACGCCACGCCGATGCGCCGGGTGGCCAGGTCGGTGGGCAGGAGCACCGGGGCCGGCGGCACCACGTGGTCGATGTCGAGCACCCGCGGGTCCACGGTGCCGCCCGCGTGGGTGGTGAGCAGCTCGACCGCGCGCTGGAGCGCGACCAGCGGCAGCTGCGGGTCGACGCCGCGTTCCCAGCGCTTGGCCGCCTCGCTGAACAGCTTGTGCCGGCGCGCCGTGCGCCCGACCATCACCGGGTCCCAGTGGGCGGCCTCGAGCAGGACGTCCACCGTGTCCGGCTGCACCTCGCTGGTCTCGCCGCCCATGACCGCGGCGAGCGAGATCGGCCCGGAGTCGTCGCAGATCACCATGTCCTCGGCGTCGAGCACGCGCGCGACGCCGTCGAGGGTGGTCAGCTTCTCCCCCGGCCGGGCCCGGCGCACCACCAGCCCGCCGCGCAGCAGGTTGACGTCGAACACGTGCATGGGCTGGCCGAGCTCGAGCATCACGTAGTTGGTGATGTCGACGGCGAGTGAGATCGTCCGGACGCCGGCCGCGATGAGGCGGCGCTGCATCCACTCCGGGGACGGCGCCGCCGGATCGATGCCGCGCACCACCCGGGCGGCGAAGCGGTCGCAGCCGACCGTGTCCTCGATGCGGACGTCGTACGGCGCCTCGGGCGTGACGGCGGCGAACGGCGCACGCCCCGGGTCGGTGTACGCCGCACCGTACGCGTAAGCCAGCTCCCGGGCGATGCCCCGCACGCTCATCTGGTAGCCCCGGTCCGGGGTGATCTCGACGTCGACGATGACGTCGTCGAGCCCGATGACCGGGCGGGCGTCGGTGCCGGGCGTGGCCGACTCCGGCGGCAGCACGATGATGCCGTCGTGGTCGCCGCTGAGCCCCAGCTCGGCCGCGGAGCAGATCATGCCGTTGGACTGGCGCCCGTACGTCTTGCGCGCGCCGATGGTGAAGCCGCCGGGCAGCTCGCCGCCGGGCAGGATCACGACCACGAGGTCGCCGACCGCGAAGTTGCGCGCGCCGCAGACGATCTCCTGCGCAGCCGGGTTGCCGACGTCCACGCGGCAGTGGCGGATCGGCTTCTTGAAGCCGGTCAGCTCCTCGATCTCCAGCACCCGGCCGACGACCAGGTCGCCCTTGATCGTGGCGGCCTGGTCGACGATGGACTCGACCTCGATGCCGAGGTCGACCAGCTTGCGCTCGAGCTCGGCGGCGTCGACGGCCGCCGGCAGCTCGACGTACTCGCGCAGCCAGGACAGGGACAGCTTCATGATCAGACCGCCATACCGAAGTTGCGGGTGAACCGGACGTCACCCTCCACCATGTCGTGCATGTCGCTCACGCCGTTGCGGAACATCAGCGTTCGCTCGACGCCCATGCCGAACGCGAAGCCGGAGTAGCGCTCGGCATCGATGCCGCAGGCGGTCAGCACCCGCGGGTTGACCATGCCGCAGCCACCCCACTCGACCCAGCGCGGGCCGTCGCGGTGCTGGGCGAACCAGACGTCGAACTCCGCGGACGGCTCGGTGAACGGGAAGTAGTGCGGCCGCCACCGGGTGCGCGCGTCGGGTCCGAACATCGCCCGGGCGAAGTGGTCGAGCGTGCCCTTGAGGTGGGCCATGGTGATGCCCTCGTCGACGACGAGACCCTCGATCTGGTGGAACACCGGGCTGTGCGTGGCGTCCAGGTCGTCCGTCCGGTACGCCCGCCCGGGGCTCACCACGTAGATCGGCGGCTGCCGGGTCAGCATGGTGCGCACCTGACCGGGCGACGTGTGCGTCCGCATGACCAGGCCGGGAAGGTCCACGTAGAACGTGTCCATGAGCCCGCGCGCCGGGTGGTCGGGGCCGATGTTGAGCGCGTCGAAGTTGGCCCATTCCAGCTCGAGCTCGGGCCCCTCGACGACGTCGTAGCCCATGCCGATGAACAGGTCGGCCATGTGCTCCATGAGCGTGGTCAGCGGGTGCCGGGCGCCGCGCGGGCGGCGGTCCCACGGCAGGGTGACGTCGACGCGCTCCTCGACCAGCACCCGGGCGGCCCGCTCGAGCTCCAGCTCGGCGAGGCGGGCGTCGAACGCGCCCTGGATGGACTGCCGGGCCACGTTGACGCGCTTGCCGGCGTCGGACTTCGCCGCCGGCGGCAGCGAGCCGATCTCGCGGCGCGCGAGCGACACCGGCGAACGGTCGCCCAGGTGGGCAGGCTTGAGCGCGCCGAGCGCGTCGAGGTCGGCGGCCGCGGCGAACGCCTTCTGCGCGTCGGCGACCGCGGCCTCGAGGGCCTCGGGGGCGAGCAGGGCGGCCTGCTTCGGATCGTACGGATCGTTGCGGTAGGACATGGTCGGGCGAACTCCCTCACACCGGATGAGCCATCGGGCAGTGTACGGAGGCGCGGCTGGGCCGCAGCCCGCCGGTCAGGGAGTTTCGCAGGAAAGAGTCAGCCCACGCGCCCGCGACCAGCGGGCTGGGTAAACATCCGACTCATGACGGTCTCCTCGGGGAGCGCTGCGCTCTCGCCGAAGCATACAAGCAGACCGCTGCGGCGGCAGCGAGATTAAGGCTCTCGGCCCCGCCGTAGATGGGTACGCGCACCCGCTTGTCCGCGGCCTTCAGCACGTCATCCGGCAGCCCGTGGGCCTCGGAACCGAACAGCCAGGCGGTCGGCCGCGCGAGGGAGCCGTCGTCGAGCAGCCCGTCCAGATCCGCATCGCCGTAGCCGGTGGTCGCGAGCACCTGCAGCCCGGCGGCGCGCAGCTCGGCGGCCACGGTCACGGGCGCACGCACCACGTCCACGTTGAACAGACTGCCGGCGGAGGACCGGACACATTTCCCGTTGTACGGGTCCACGGCGTCGCCGGCGAACACCACCGCACCGGCCCCGGCGGCGTCGGCCGTGCGCAGCACCGTACCCGCATTGCCCGGATCGCGGATCTCCGCCACGACCGCGACCAACCGCGGCTCTTTGGCCAGCGCCTCGGCCAGCGGCACGTCGACCTGCTGGCAGACCGCCACCAGGCCCTGCGGCTGCACCGTCTCGGCGAGGGCGGCCAGCCCCTCGTCGGTCACCGGGGACACCACGGGCGCCTGCATCGCGAGGTCGCCGTGGCGGGTGAGCGCGGTGTCCGTACCGAAGAGCTCGAGAACGACACCCGCGGCCAGGGCGGACCGCACGGCCTGCGGACCCTCGGCCAGGAAGCGGCCGGTCTGGTCGCGGTCGCGGCGGCGTTGCAGGCGCCGGGCCGCGACCACCCTGGGGGTACGGGGGGTGAACGTCACGCTGTTCCTCCGGACATGCATCGGGGCGCCTCCCGGACGAACCGGTAGGCGCCCCGAAAGGACTTGCTCAGGCGGCCTGGGCGGCGGCGCCACCCGTGCCCTCGGCCGCGACGGCGGCGCGAGCGATCTCGACGATCGCCGCGAACGAGGCGGCGTCGTTGACGGCCAGGTCGGCCAGGATCTTGCGGTCCACCTCGACGCCGGCCAGCTTCAGGCCCTGGATGAGGCGGTTGTAGGTCAGGCCGTTGGCCCGGGCGCCCGCGTTGATGCGCGTGATCCACAGCTGGCGGAAGTCGCCCTTGCGGTCACGGCGGTCGCGGTACGAGTACTGCATCGAGTGCAGCACCTGCTCCTTGGCCTTGCGGTACAGGCGCGAGCGCTGACCGCGGTAACCGCTGGCGGTCTCCAGCAACGTGCGACGCTTCTTCTGGGCGTTCACTGCCCGCTTGACGCGTGCCATTTCGGTACTCCTAACAGGGGAACGGATGTGGCGCGCGTCAGCGGCCCAGCAGCTTCTTCACTCGCTTGGTGTCAGCCTTGGCCACGACGACCGTACCGGTCATCCGGCGCGTGACGTGGGAGGACTTGCCCTCGAGCAGGTGGCGCTTGCCGGCCTGCTCGCGGACGATCTTGCCCTTGCCGGTGACCTTCACCCGCTTACCCATGCCGGTGTGGCTCTTCATCTTCGGCACTTGAACGCCTACTCTCTCTGCCCCGGCGGTCCGGGGAACGTACTGGCTTACTCTGCGGTGGTGTCGGCGGCGGCCGGCGGTGCCTCGGCACCATCGCCCTCGCGCGGCTCCCGCGGCGGGCGGGCGTTGGCCGCGATCGTCGCCGCGGCGGCGGCCTTGGTCGCCCGGTGGGGAGCCAGCACCATGATCATGTTGCGGCCGTCCTGCTTGGGACTGGCCTCGACGAAACCCAGTTCCGAGATCTCTTCGCTGAGCCGGCGCAGGAGCCGGAAACCCAGCTCGGGGCGGCTCTGCTCACGACCACGGAACATGATCGTCACCTTGACCTTGTCGCCCGCCTTGAGGAACCGCACCACGTGACCCTTCTTGGTCTCGTAGTCGTGCGGGTCGATCTTCGGCCGCAGCTTCATTTCCTTGATGACGGTCTGTTGCTGGTTGCGCCGTGCCTCGCGCGCCTTGAGTGCACTCTCGTACTTGAACTTGCCGAAGTCCATGAGCTTGCACACCGGCGGACGGGCCATGGGCGCGACCTCGACCAGGTCCAGGTCCACGTCCGCGGCCAGCTGAAGGGCGCGCTCGAGCGGGACGATGCCCACCTGCTCACCCTCGGGGCCGACCAGTCGGACCTCTCGAGCCCGGATCTGTTCGTTAACGCGCGGTTCGACGCTGATGGGGCCTCCTCAGAACGAGTGTCATGTCGTGGGCCCTTCCGGCGGATTCGGCCGCGGAAAGACCCTGCCAATGTCGGTCGGCCTCGCCCCCGCCCCTGACGAGCCACGGGGCGAGGAGGAAAGCAGAAGGCCCCGGCACATGCCGGGGCCCGCTCGACCGGTCATCGGCGCCCATGAGGACGCACACCCATCCCGGGATATTCCCGGAATCGGTTGACCGGACCCGGACGCCGCGGGGGCGACTCGGGTGGGAACCAGCGGGCTCCTCTTTCGCGCCCGCGGCTCGAAAAGAACGCAGGCGTGGTCGACTGCGGCAGAGTCTACCAGTTCAGGATGAGGAAGCCGAATGAAGGGCGCGCAGCGCGCGGACGCCCTCGACGGCGTACTCCTTGTCGGCGGCCTGCAGCGCGTGCACCGGCACCGTCTCGTCGTTGTGCAGCTCCAGCATGGCCCACGCCGAGTTGCGGTCGAAGCGCACCGCGCGCACCGCCGACCAGGGGAGGTCGAAGTTCCCGACGACGTTGCGGACCCGGACGTGGTCGGCGTCCGCCCAGATGCGGGGCCGGGTGAAGGCCAGGATGCCCAGGGCGGCGAGCACCCCGAGGCCGACCATCGCGGTCTGGTCGCCCCGCTCGAACTGCCCCATGCCGTCACCGGTGGCCCCGTGCAGGCCGAAGCTGAGCGCGGTGAAGAGGATCACCACCGCGGCGGCCGAGACGCCGGCGACCCAGCGGATGCGCCGCGGCCTGTACTCGACAGCCTCATGCGTGGGAGTAGTCACGACCACCACTCTGCCACTCACAACCGGCAGTTGGAGATGTCGGTCACCAGGATGGCGCGGGCGCCCAGCTCGTACAGCTCGTCCATGATCCGGTGAGCGTCGGCGCGGCGGACCATGGCCTGCACCGCGACCCAGCCCTCACGGTGCAGCGGGGAGACCGTCGGCGACTCGATGCCGGGGGTCAACGCGGTGGCGTTCTCCAGCAGGTCGGCACGCACGTCGTACGCGAGCATCACGTAGCTGCGCGCCACCAGCACGCCCTGCAGCCGCCGGACGAGCTGCGCGGTCTTGGGATCCGACCCGTCGTCGCCCCGGCCGATCAGGATCGCCGAGGAGCGCAGCAGCGGCTCGCCAAAGGTCACCAGCCCCGCCTGCCGCAGCGTCCGGCCGGTCTCCACCACGTCGGCGATGAGGTCGGCCACTCCGAGCCGCACGGCGTTCTCCACCGCGCCGTCGAGGCGGACCACGTCGGCCTTGAGGTCGCGCTCGGTCAGATACCGCTCGACGACCCCCGGGTACGCGGTGGCGATGCGGCGCCCCCCGATCTCGCCCTCCGACGTCAGCGTGCCGGTCGGCGCGGCCCAGCGGAACGTGGCACCGCCGAAGCCGAGGTCGAGCAGCTCCTGGGCCGGCACTCCGGAGTCGACGAGCAGGTCGCGCCCGGTGATGCCGAGATCCAGGTCACCTGAGCCGACGTACGTGGCGATGTCGCGGGGGCGCAGATAGAAGAACTCGACGTCGTTGTCCTCGTCCCGGCAGACGAGGTCCTTGGGGTCGGTGCGCTGGCGGTAGCCGGCGTCGCGCAGCATCTGGGCGGCCGGTGCGGACAGGGTTCCCTTGTTCGGTACGGCGATTCGCAACATGGACGTGCTCCTTCGATGAGACTCGATCGCAGGCGGTGGGCACGTCACAGATGTCGGTAGACGTCCTTGAGCTCGAGGCCGGTCGCGATCATCAGCACCTGCGCCTGGTAGAGCAGCTGGGAGATCTCCTCGGCGGCCCGCTCGGGGCCCTCGTGCTCGGCGGCCATCCAGGACTCGGCGGCCTCCTCGACGACCTTCTTGCCGATGAAGTGCACACCCTTGTCCAGCGCCGCGACGGTGCCCGAACCCTCGGGCCGCTGCGCCGCCTTCGTCTGGAGCTCGGCGAACAACTCTTCGAACGTCTTCACGGGAGCCGATTGTGGCAGCTCATCACGGAGTGGCGACGGACGGCCCCATACCTTGGGACGTGGGTTAGCCTCCCCTTCATGCTCAGCAGAAACACCGTCGCGGCGGTCGGCAGCGCCGTTGTGCTCCTCGTCACGCTGGGCGCGTGCGCTCCGGCGGATGAGAACTCCCCCGACGCCGGCGGTTCCGCGTCCACCTCCCAGCCCACCTGCACGCCGGGTGCCCTCGACACCAGGACGCCGGGCAAGCTCACCATCGGCACCGACAACCCCGCGTACGAGCCGTGGTTCAGCGACAACAAGCCGGCCAACGGCAAGGGCTTCGAGTCCGCCGTGGCCTACCAGGTCGCCGAGCGGCTGGGCTACCCGGCGCAGAACGTCGTCTGGACCTCGGTCACGTTCAACAACGCGATCGCGCCCGGCCCGAAGACCTTCGACTTCGACATCAACCAGTTCTCGATCACGCCGGAGCGGCGCAAGGCGGTCGACTTCTCCTCGCCGTACTACCTGGTCCGGCAGACGGTGATCACCACCAAGGGCTCGAAGATCGACGGCGCGAAGACGGTCGCCGAGCTGAGCGGCGCCAAGCTCGGCGCCCAGGTCGGCACCACCAGCTACCAGGCGATCAACGAGCTGATCAAGCCGTCGGCCGCGCCTCAGGTGTTCAACAACAACGACGACGCCAAGAAGGCCCTGGAGAACAAGCAGGTCGACGGCATCGTGGTGGACCTGCCGACCGCGTTCTACATGACGGCGGCGGAGCTCGAGGACGGCGTGATCGTCGGGCAGCTGCCGCAGGTGGGCGTACCGGAGCAGTTCGGTCTCGTCCTGGACCTGGACTCGAAGCTGACGCCGTGCGTCAGCCGGGCCGTGGAGCAGCTGCGCCAGGACGGCACCCTCGCGGTGCTCGAGAAGACCTGGCTGGCGAGCACGGGCGGGGCTCCCGAGCTTTCGTGACGCCATACCTGCCCAGCGAGGTTCAGCGCGGGCGGATCGCTTACCGCAGGCGGCAGACGATCCGTTCCGTGCTGCTCGCCGCGCTCTCCACCGCGATCGTGGGTGCCGCCCTCGCCTTCGCCGTGACCGGTGCGCCCGGCTGGGAACGGGTCAAGGCGTCGTTCTTCGACGGGGAGGTCGCGAAGAAATACCTGCCGGACATCCTCGAAGGACTGTGGCTCAACGTCCGGCTGCTCGTCGTCTGTGCCGCGGCCGCGCTGGCGCTCGGCCTGCTGGTCGCGGTGCTGCGCACGCTGCGGGGTCCGGTCTTCTTCCCGGTACGGGCACTGGCCACCGGCTACACGTACGCGTTCCGCGGCCTCCCGCTGATCATCGTCCTGTACGTGTTCACCCTCGGCGTGCCCGGTCTGCGCCTGCAGGGCATGCCGAGCGTGCTGGTCCTCGGCGGGGCGGCGCTCGTGATCACGTACGGCGCGTACCTGGCCGAGGTGTTCCGGGCCGGCATCGAGTCGGTGCACCCCAGCCAGCTGGCCGCCGCCCGGTCGCTCGGCCTCACCTACCGGCAGACCATGCGCCACGTGGTGCTGCCCCAGGCCGTACGCCGGGTCGCCCCGCCGCTGCTCAACGACACCGTGGCCCTGCAGAAGGACGTGGGCCTCGTGTCGCTGGCCGGCCCCATCGACGCCGTCCGCGCCGCCCAGATCGCCACGGCGCAGGAGGCGAACTTCACGCCGTACATTGTGGCCGGTGTGCTCTTCGTGCTCCTCGCCCTGCCGCTCATCGGCGTGACGGACTGGGTCACCCTGCGCGCGGCCCGCCGCCAGTCCGCGGGGGCCTGACATGCTGCTGTCCTGCGAGAACGTCCGCAAGACCTTCGGCTCGACGCTCGTGCTGGACGACCTGTCGCTCGAGGTCGGCGAGCATCAGGTGGTGGCGCTGATCGGCGCCTCCGGTTCGGGCAAGTCCACCCTGCTGCGCTGCGTCAACCTGCTCACGGAGATCGACGACGGCACGATCCGCCTCGACGGCGAGGACATCACCGACCCCCGCGTGAACCCGGACCTGGTCCGCCGCCGCATCGGCATGGTGTTCCAGTCCTACAACCTCTTCCCGCACATGTCCGTGCTGCGCAACATCACCCTCGCCCCGCAGGAGGTCCACGGCCGTTCGGTGGGCGACACCCACGACCAGGCCATGGCCTGGCTCGACCGGGTCGGCCTCGCCGACAAGGCGCACAGCTACCCGGACCGGCTCTCGGGCGGCCAGCAGCAACGGGTCGCGATCGTCCGCGCGCTGGTCAACAGCCCGCGCCTGCTGCTGCTCGACGAGGTGACGTCCGCGCTGGACCCGGAGCTGGTCGGCGAGGTCCTCACGATGATCCGCGGCCTCAAGGAGGACGGGATGACCATGGTGCTGGCGACCCACGAGATGGGCTTCGCCCGGCAGGTGGCCGACCGCGTGGTCTTCCTCGACGGCGGGCGGGTCCTCGAGGCGGGGCCGCCGGAGCAGGTGCTCGGCGACCCGGTCGAGGCGCGTACCCGGCAGTTCCTGGCCCGGATCATCGAAGCAGGAAGGCTGTGACCCGATGAGCGATCACCATTTCGCCGGTTCGATCCCGGACATCTACGACCGGTGCCTCGGTCCGATGCTGTTCCGCCCGTTCGCCGAGGACCTCGCCGCGCGGCTGGCCGCGCTGCCGGTGCACCGGGTGCTGGAGCTGGCTGCCGGCACGGGCATCGCCACCTCGGAGGTGGCACGGGCGGTTCCGGCCGGCACCCGGATCGTCGCCACCGACCTGCACCAGCCGATGCTCGACGTCGCGGCGCGGCGTGCCCGCGCGACCGCGGTGGAGTTCCGGACGGCCGACGCGCAGGACCTCCCCTTCGCCGACGGCAGCTTCGACGCGATCTACTGCCAGTTCGGTGTCATGTTCCTGCCCGACAAAAACCGGGCGTACCGCGGAATGCGCCGCGTCCTGGCTCCACAGGGCACTCTGGTGTTCAGCGTGTGGGACCGGCTCGAGACCAGCCCGATACCGGCGACGGTCGCCTCCGCGCTGGCCCGGCTCTTCCCGGACGACCCCCCGCAGTTCATGTCCCGCATCCCGCACGGCTACCACGACCCGGCGGTGATCCGCGACGCCCTCAGCGCCGCCGGCTTCACCGAGGTCACCGTGGAAGCGGTCACCCTGCCCAGCGTGGCGCCGTCCGCGCGCGAGGTGGCCGTCGGCTTCTGCCAGGGCACACCCCTGCGTCACGAGATCACCGAACGCGACCCGGAGGGCCTGGTCACCGTCACCGACGCGGTGACCGGTGCCGTGGCGGACCGCTTCGGCGACGGTACGGTCAGCGCCACCATGGCCGCCTTCGTCGTCACCGCTCGGTAGCGGGTGCCGCGCCCTCACGCCGGTGCTGGGACGGGACCGTCCCGTAGCGGGCCCGGTAGAGCGCGGCGAAGCGTCCCAGGTGGGTGAAGCCCCAGGTGTACGCGACCGATGCCACCGTCGCCGGCGACTCGCCGCAGAGGTCCGCGTGGGCCCGGGCCAGCCGTACGTCGCGCAGGTAGCGCATGGGCGACGTGCCGACCTGGCGCTGGAAGGCAGCCTGCAGCGTCCGCCGTCCGACGCCGGCGATGTCCGCGAGCGTCCCGAGCGTGTACGGGGACTCGGGATGGGACCGGATCGCGTCCACCACCCGGCGCACCGGGCCGGTGGCGGTGACCCGGCGGGGCGGCCGGTCGAGGTCCTCCCGGTGGCGATGACTCGTACTCATGACGAGCCCGGCCAGCATCATCTCGACGAGCCGGTCGCGCACCAGCGGGTGGTGGACCAGCCCGCGGGGATCCCTGGCATCGCCGGCCAGGAGGCGTACCAGGCGCAGCCAGGTGAGCCCCGGACCCTGCGCCACCTCGAGCCGCGACCCGAGCCGCAGCGGAGACGTCACCGGTGCGTCCAGCATCCCCGCCAGCTGGGCGCGCAACGCCGCCGCTTCGATCTTGATGCTCAGCGCCGAGCAGTCGCCGCTCCACCGGTCGTGCACCCGCTCGCCCGGCTGGTACAGCACCGCATCACCCGGCGGGACGACGACGGGATCGGCCCGGTCCTGATGCCGGCGCAGCCATCCCGAGCTCGGCACGTTGACGTGGAAGGCATCGATCCCCCGCATCGACACGTCGAGATCGGCACCGAACCGGCCCACGCCGATCGTCACCGGACCGGCCCGCACCACGTCGAAGTGGGCGTCGAGCGACTGCGACCGGTCCACGATCCGGGCGGTGCTGCGATAGAACTGCGGGTCGAGGAAGGACCGGAGCTCGTCCAGCTCTGAGGTCCGCACTGATCGCACCACCCGGGCAAGCTATTCGGTGCTCCGGCGGACGGTCAACGGCCACCGGGGGCCGTTCGCTCGTACGAGGGCTCACCTGCGACGGCTCAGGCCACGAGCAAGCGGAGACCGAGCTCGGCCGTGTCCTGGATGGCGAGCTCGCGGTTCCGCTCGGCCCACCGGCCCGAGGCGAGGTCGTCGTGCAGCCGGCTCACGGCCCGGTGCTCGGCCTCGGGCCCGACCCTGGTCCATACCGAAACGGCACGCCGGACCCGGTCCTCGAGGTAGGCCTCGGGGCGGCGCCAGTGCGCCTCGAACAGGCCGTCGGCGCAGTCCCAGGGGACGGGCACCGGCTCCGCGCGGCCCCCGATCGCGCGGGTCAGGTCGGTGAGTGCGGGCCAGCCGACGAGCAGCTCGGCGAACTCCGGCAGGTAGTCGCGGGTGAGCCAGAACCGCCGGCGCCAGCCGGTGTCGTCGGCGTCGTAGGTGAACACCACCACCCGGCGGGCCACCCGGCGCATCTCCCGCAGCCCGGCAACCGGGTCCGCCCAGTGATGCACGGTGCTGACCGCCATCGCGGCGTCGAAGGACCGGTCCTCGAACGGCAGGTTCTCCGCCGCCGCGGCCACGCACGGCGCCGCGCCCTCGGGACGCTGCGCTCGCATGACCGCTGACGGTTCCACCGCCGTGACCTCTCGGTCGGAGGGTTCGTACGAGCCGGTGCCGGCCCCCACGTTCAGCACCGTCCGGGCGTCACCGAGTGCTTCCCAGATGCGCGCGGCGAACCGCGGCTCGGTGCGTCGTGTCGCCGGGTAGGCGGCACCGATCGCGTCGTACAACTGCGCGCCGAACACCTTCAGCTGTTCCTCCGGCGTCGTCCGGATTCCCATCGCCCGTGCCTCCAGTTCCCTGTCGATGGCCGCGACCATGGCGGCGGCGTGGTCGCGCTGCTCCACCAGCAGGCCGCGCAACCGCCGCAGGTGCGCGACGGCGTCGGTGGACGGGTCGTCGACCAGATCGGCGATCTCGCGCAACCCGAACCCCAGCCGCCGGTACGCGAGGACCTCCCGCAGCCGCTCCACGTCGCCCGCGGAGTAGGCCCGGTACCCGGCCGTGGTCCGCTTGGACGGCCGCAGCAGGCCGATCTCGTCGTAGTGATGCAGCGTGCGGACGGTCACGCCGGCCAGCTCGGCCACCCGTCCCACGGTCAGGTTCTCCTCCACGCCCGGAGACTATGGGCCATCACGCCGCGTCAGGGACAAGCTCGCCGGCGGGCGACTTAAGGAGGATTTCAGGACAGCTTGGTCGTCGTCTAAGGGCAGGGAAACAACGCATCCGTAGCGTAGGCGCGTCTGTCTGCCCGGAAGGATCACCATGCGTCTGCGCCGTCCCCGAAGCCGTGTCACCACAGCAGTCGTCGGCGGGCTCGCGGCAACCGTCACGGTCGTGGTCGCCATGGTGACCACCTCCGCCTCCGCGGCCACCATCCCCGTGGGGAAGTCGCAGACCGGTAAGGCCACCTACTACGACGACGCCGGCTACGGTGCTTGTGGCACTGAGATCAAGGCGGCCACCCAGAGCTTCGTCGCGGTCTCGCACACCTGGTGGACGTCCGCCAACCCGAACAAGGACCCGCTGTGCAAGGGCATCGCGGTGGCGGTCACCTACAAGGGCAAGACGGTCACGGTGCCGGTGCGCGACAAGTGCCCCGGGTGCGACGCGACCCATCTCGACCTCAGCAAGCCGGTCTTCGAGAAGTTCGAGCCCCTGGGCGTGGGCGTCCTGCGGGGCGTCACCTGGAAGTTCGTCAATGCGGACGGCAGCTCCGCGGAAACCGGACCGACGACGACCGTGGCGCCGACCCGCACGAAGAAGCCCAAGGCCACGCCGACGTCCGTCGCCCCGACGACGTCGGCACCCGCCTCCGGCAAGCCGTGGCCCAGCCGGGCTCTGACCTTCAGGCGGCGCTAGAAGCGGTCGCGCAACCACGATCGCAGGCGGTCGCCGACGGTACGCGCGGGTAGCTGCGGAAGCGCGCGGCCCAGCTCCTCATCGGTGGCCGGGCGCGCCTCCCCGACCGCCTTCCGGAGCACCGCCGGGTCGACCCTGAGCCCGCCGACCACCTGAACGACGACCTCGCCGCGGCTCATCGCGTACCCGTGATGATCTTCCCGGCGGACGTAGCGGAGTCCCGGGCCCTCGGTCCGGCATTCGGCGACACGGACGCACACGGACCGGCCGTCGCCATAGGACACCGAGAGACGCACGGCCACACTGGACGGACCGCGGTACGCACGGTCCACGGGCTCGTATTGCATGCCGGGCGGGATACCGATGACCTGCCCGGCGAACCCGGGAATCCTCGCCGCGAAGTACTCGCCGGTCTGTTCGTGGCCGCCCAGCTCGGCGGCGGTGGCGGGGTGCAGGCTGAGCGCCGCCGCTCGCAGTGCGGCGTGCTCGACCGCCGCGTCGCCCGCGACCGTCACGTAGCGGTGGCCGACGGTGACCTGGTAGCCGTGCTCCACCTCGTTGTGCCGGTAGATCAGGCCGCCCGCCTCGCGTGTGCAGGCGCCCCAGGCCAGGCGCGCGTCCAGGGCGGTCGGCTGGCCGCACATCGCCTCGCCCTGGTGGAGCACGTCGTGCGCGACGACCGTGATGAAGAGGTCCGGGGGAACAGCGCCGGAGCCGGCCGGCCGGAACCCGCCGCCGCCGAGCCCGTCGCCGTAGTCGTGGTCGGTGGGGGTGTAGCCCGGGATGCTGACCGCGTACGAGGTCTCCCGGTGGACGCCGGCCAGCTGCATACGCTGCTCGAACTCCGCCGGCCACTCGCGGTGCAGCACCATCCCGGCGGCTGCGAGTAGCACGACGGTCAGCCCGCAGGCCGCAAGGCTGAGTCGCCATCCGCGCAGGAGCAGGCCGGCAATCAACGCGTACGGGATGCCGCCGAGCACCGACGCCCACACCGGGTGCACCGCGTAACCGATGGTCTCCAGCACCGACCAGCCCAGCGCCCAGCCCGCGGTGCCCAACCCGGTCACCAGCACCGCCCACAGCACGTGCCCGGCGACGGTCGAGCCGAGGACGGTGACGTCCCGGGTCGCCCGTGCCACGACGGCCAGGCCGGTCGCGACGGCCACCGCGCCGGCCAGCCCCACCCCCCAGAACGCGGGCGCGCCGCCTCCGAACGCGGCGACCAGCATCACTCGGGACACCGCCGGCACGACGACGGCACCGACGGCCCCGGCCGCGGCGAGCTGGGATCCCACGAGGACCGGCTTGGCATTCGTCACGAGCTACAGAATGTCGAAGCCGATCAACGTCGGCGGATCAGGCCTTCTCGACCTCACGGATCGCCAGCACGGCGTCGAGCACGGCCACGGTGCTCTGCCAGCCCTTGTCCTCGATCGAGTCCTCGAGACCGGCGCGGTCCTTGGCCTGGCCGAGGCTCTCGACGGTCAGCACCCCGTGCGCCACCGGGGTGCGCTCGTCCAGCGACACCCTGGTCAGGCCGGCGGTCACGGCGTCGCAGACGTAGTCGAAGTGGGCGGTCTCGCCGCGGATGACCACGCCGAGCGCGACCACGGCGTCGCACTTCTTCGCCAGGGCCTGGGCAACGATCGGGAGCTCGACCGAGCCCGCGACGCGGGTCACGATCACGTCGTCGACGCCGCATGCCTTCGCGGCCGCCTGGGCCCTGTCGACCATGTGGTCGACCAGGTCGGAGTGCCAGCGTGCGCCGACGATGCCGACCTTGAGGCCGGCGGCGTCGACGGTGTTCAGGTGTGGATCCCCGAAACCGGCCATGATGCCCCCTTCACGAAAATGATCCCATATGTGGCGTGCGGGGGTCAGCCCAACGCCTCGAACAGGTGGCCCATGCGGTCCCGCTTGGTCCGCAGGTACCGCACGTTCTCCGGGTGCAGGCGCACGGGCAGCGCCTCCCGGCCGGTGATCGTCAGGCCGTACCCCTCCAGCCCGGCCCGCTTCGCCGGGTTGTTGGTCAGCAGCCGCATCGAGCGCACGCCCAGGTCGACGAGGATCTGCGCGCCGGTGCCGTAGTCGCGGGCGTCGGCCGGCAGGCCCAGCTCCAGGTTCGCGTCGACGGTGTCCAGGCCCCGGTCCTGCAGCTGGTACGCCTGCAGCTTGTGCAGCAGCCCGATCCCCCGGCCCTCGTGCCCGCGCATGTAGAGCACGATGCCCCGGCCGGCCTCGGCGACCCGTTCGAGGGCGGCGTCCAGCTGGGGTCCGCAGTCGCAGCGCACCGAGCCGAACACGTCCCCGGTCAGGCACTCCGAGTGCACCCGCACCAGCACGTCCTCGCCGTCGCCGAGGTCGCCGTAGACCAGGGCGACGTGCTCGCCGCCGTCGACGGCCGCCCGGTAGCCGACCGCGGTGAAGTGGCCGTGCTCGGTCGGCAGCCGGGTCTCCACGACCCGCTCGATCTGGTGCTCCTGCCCCCGCCGGTACGCGATCAGGTCGGCGATGCTGATCAGCGCCAGGTCGTGCTCGACCGCGAACTTCTCCAGGTCGGGCAGGCGCATCATGGTGCCGTCGTCGTTGATCATCTCGCAGAGCACCCCGGCCGGGCGCAGCCCCGCGAGCACGGCCAGGTCGATCGCCGCCTCGGTGTGCCCCGGCCGGCGCAGCACACCGCCGGGCTTGGCCCGCAACGGCACGACGTGTCCCGGGCGCGACAGGTCGGTGGGCTGGGTGTCGGCGCTCGCCAGCAGCCGGATCGTGTGCGCCCTGTCGGCGGCCGAGATGCCGGTGCTGACGCCCTCCCGCGCGTCGACGGTCACCGCGTACGCCGTGCCGCGCCGGTCCTGGTTCGTGTGGAACATGGGCGGCAGGTCGAGGCGGTCGGCCTCCTCCTCGGTCAGCGGCACGCAGATGTACCCCGAGGTGTAGCGGACCATGAACGCCAGCAGCTCCGGCGTGGCGTGCTCGGCGGCGAAGATGAGGTCGCCCTCGTTCTCGCGGTCCTCGTCGTCGACGACGATCACCGGCTTCCCGGCGGCGATGTCCGCGACTGCGCGCTGAATGTCATCCAACATGACGGTCCCCCAGCATCTTCTCGACGTACTTCGCGATGACGTCGACCTCGAGGTTGACCGGGTCGCCGACGCCCTTGGATCCCAGGACGGTGAGCTTGAGGGTGGTGGGGATGAGCCCGACGCTGAACGACTCGTCGTCGACCGCCATGACGGTCAGCGAGACGCCGTCGACCGTGATCGAGCCCTTCTCCACCACGTAGCGGGAGAGCTCCCGCGGCAGCGAGAAGCGCAGCACCTCCCACTCGGCGGCGGGCTCGCGGGCGATGATCGTGGCGACCCCGTCGACGTGCCCCTGGACCAGGTGACCGCCGAGCCGGCTGCCCACGGTCGCGGCCCGCTCGAGGTTGACCGGGCTGCCGGGCGCGAGCGCCCCCAGCGACGAGCGGCGCAGGGTCTCGCCCATGACGTCGGCCGTGAAGACGCCGTCCTCGTTGTCGATGACGGTGAGACAGACCCCGTTGACGGAGATGGAGTCGCCGTGCCGTGCGTCCGACGTGACGAGGGGGCCGCGTACGGCGAGGACCGCCGAGTCGTTCCCCGCGTCGGTGAGGCGGACGACCTCACCGAGTTCCTCGACGATTCCGGTGAACATCAGGACTCCCCTTTGGGACGCGGTGTTGCCGTGAAACGCAGGTCGGAGCCGACCTGCGTGATGTCGGTGAAGTCCAGGTCGATCGCCTCGGCGATGGTGGTGACGCCCGCGTCGACCAGCGCCGTGCGGCCCCCGCCGAGCAGCTTCGGCGCGACGTAGCCCACCACCCGGTCGACCAGCCCCGCGGCGAGGAACGCCCCGGCCAGCGTCGGGCCGCCCTCGAGCAGCACCGCTCGGATGCCGCGGGCGTACAGGCCGGCGAGCAGGGCGGAGAGGTCGACGTGGCCGTCCGGCCCCGCGCCGACCTCGGCCGCCGTGGCGATCCAGGTCTCGGCGGCGGCGTCGCGGACGCGGGCCTTCTCCGGGGTACGCCCCGCGGAGTCGACGACCACCCGCAGCGGCTGCTTGATCGCGAGGCTGCCGTCGCGCAGGTCCCGGACGGTGAGCTGGGGGTCGTCGGCGAGCACGGTGCCGACCCCGGCCACGATGGCGTCGACCGTGCTGCGCAGCCGGTGCACGTCGGCCCG
Organism: Actinoplanes sp. NPDC049548; assembly: GCF_040676695.1. Taxonomy (NCBI): domain Bacteria; kingdom Bacillati; phylum Actinomycetota; class Actinomycetes; order Micromonosporales; family Micromonosporaceae; genus Actinoplanes; species Actinoplanes sp. NPDC049548. The sequence goes on along the minus strand of NZ_JBFAPM010000007.1, from coordinate 294,137 downwards.
GGCCGGCTCGGAGGTGATCCACATGCTGGTGCCGTCGGCCGCCGCCGAGCGCCCGTCCAGCGTCGCCGCGTACTTCCAGGTCACGTACGGGCGGGCGCGGCGGACGGCGGTCAGCCAGGCGACGTTGCCCGCCTCGGCCTGCTCACGGCGTACCCCTGTCTCGATCTCGACCCCCGCGGCCCGCAGCGTCGCCGCTCCCCCGGCCGCGACGGGCGTCGGGTCGTCGACGGCGATGACCACCCGCTTGATTCCCGCGGCGATGAGCGCCTGCGCGCACGGACCGGTCCGGCCGGTGTGGTTGCACGGCTCGAGGGTGACCACCGCGGTGCCGCCCCGGGCGCGCTTGCCGGCCTGCGCGAGCGCCACGATCTCGGCGTGCGGACCGCCCGCGTACGCGTGGAAGCCCTCCCCGACGACCTCGCCGCCCGGATCGAGCAGCAGGCAGCCGACGACCGGGTTGGGGCTCGTGGTGCCGAGGCCACGGGCGGCAAGCGCGATCGCGCGCCGCATGGCCTCGTCCTCGGTGACCATCTCCCTGCCTTTCCCTGACGCGGTGCGGTCACGCGCTCAGGGAGGGAGAACGATGGGAACAGGACAGCAGGGGACGCTTCGCGCCGCCCCGGGCCGGGCACGCCGCGACGAGCCCTCGGTCCTGATCCGCGCGCTGTCTCCCATCCGGACTGTCTGACCGATCGGCGTGTGCCGGTCGACCAACCGTCGGCCCCGGAGTCTCACCAGGTCCACCGGCCGCCGTGGAACGACGTCCGGGTCGCGGGCTTACCCCCTCGTGGAGCAGGAGGATCACCGCCGGTTCGGAATTTCACCGAGTCCCGCCAGCGCGTGGTGGGTCACCGGCCAGTCTTGCACGTCATCCGCGGATTGCCACCCGGCGGGCGATCCACGTCACAACATCGACATCACAGCGGCGGGTCATCGAGGTTCTCCGAGTCGCTGCGCCGGCGGTCGATGGCCACGTACGAGCCGGGCTGGCTCTTGGCGACCTTCTTCATCTCCGACGCGACCGCGACCACGGCCCGATGGTCGGAGTAGGCACGGCCCCCGACGGTGGACTGCGCGACGCCGATGGAGAGCGTGACCAGCGCCGCCCGCTGCTTGCCACCACGCCGGTCCGGCACCTCGATGTAGCCGCGGCGCGCGTCCTCGGGGTCGTACAGCTGGTCCGCGGAGGCCTCGAAGTCGGTGACCATGTGCTTGGTCAGCGGCAGGACCTGGTCGGGATGGCAGATGAAGACGAAGTCGTCGCCGCCGATGTGGCCGAGGAACACCGGCGGGCGCCCGGCGGCGGTGGCGGCGCGGTGCAGGCTGCGGGCCAGCGTGGTGATGAAGTCGTCGCCGCGGTCGAACCCGTACACGTCGTTGACGGGCTTGAAGCGGTCGATGTCGACGTAGCCGACGGAGAAGTCCCCGCCGGCCTTCATCCGGTCGGCGATCTCCCGCGTCACGCGCGCGTTGCCGGGCAGCCCGGTCAGCGGCGACACCTCGCGGAACTCCTTGTTGCGCCGCAGCGTCGAGGAGACGCGGGCGATCAGCTCCGCGGTGTCGAACGGCTTGACCAGGTAGTCGTCGACGCCGGCGGTGAGCCCGACGACCTTGTCGACGGTCATGCCCTTCGCGGTCAGCATGATCACCGGCAGCGCGGAGGTCAGCGGCTCGGCCCGCAACCGGCGGGTCAGCTCGACGCCGTCCATCCGCGGCATCATCCAGTCGACCACGGCCAGGTCGGGGCGGCGCGACTCCATCAGCTCCAGCGCCTCCTGGCCGTCGCGCGCCCGGATGACCTCGAAGCCGTGCACCTTGAGGTTGAACGCGACGAACCCGGCGATGTCCTCGTCGTCGTCGACGACCATGACGAGGTCGGGCTTCTCCTCGGGCTCGCCGGTACTCATGCGCCGGCCCGCCGGGGCATGGACTCCTGGCCCTCACCGTCACGGCCGTCGTCCGGTACCGCTGAGCGCGGTTCGGTGCAGTCGCTCATGCCCGCACGACCGTGCGCTCGGCGAGCCCCCGCAGCTTGCGGACCGCCTCGGCGGGGTCCTGCGCGCCGTAGACGGCGGTGCCCGCGACGAACGCGTCGGCACCGGCCTCGGCCGCCTGCTCGATGGTGTCGGCCGCGATGCCGCCGTCGACCTCGAGGCGCACCTCGAGGTTCTTCGCGGCGATCCGCCGGCGCACGTCGCGCACCTTGTCGAGCATCTCGGGCAGGAACTTCTGGCCGCCGAAGCCGGCCTTGATGGTCATGATGAGCAGCGTGTCCACGTAGGGCAGCAGCTCCAGGTAGGGCTCCACCGGGGTGTCCCGGTCGATGGCGAGCCCGGCCTTGGCGCCGGCCGCGCGCAGCGTCTTCGCCAGCGCCACCGGGTCCTCGCAGGCCTCGGCGTGGAAGGTCACGTTGTGGGCGCCGGCCTCCGCGTAGCCGGGGGCCCACCGCTCCGGGTCCTCGATCATGAGGTGCACGTCGAACGGGATGCTGGTCGCCTTGCGCAGGCTCTGCACGACCGGCAGGCCGATGGTCAGATTCGGGACGAAATGGTTGTCCATGACATCCACGTGCACCCAGTCGGCCGCCCCCTCGATGGCGTGCACCGCATCGGCGAGACGCGCGAAGTCGGCGGCGAGGATGCTGGGGGCGATGATCGGCGATGACTCCACCGGAGAAGTGTATGGCCTCCGCACGCCGGGCCGGGATACTCATGGGGTTCCGGACGGGAGGCTGGCATGCGGGCGGTGGTGACGGCGGTGGCGGTGGCGATGCTCGCCGCCGGATGCTCCGCCACGCCCTCGCACGGCGGGGACGGTGACCTCACCGACGACTGGGCACCGCTGCCCGCGCCCGCGGCGTTGAGCCCGGCCGTGCGGGTCTGCCACGCCCGGCTCGCGCCGACGGCGTCGGCCGTCGACGACCAGCCGGTCGGCTGCGGCGAGGTGCACGTCAGCGAGACCTTCCACGTCGGCAGGGCGCCCGACTCGGACGTGCCACCCGCGGCGGGCACCGCCGGAGCCCGCTCGGCATACAGCGAGTGCTCCGAGGCCGCGGTGGACTTCGCCGGCGGCGACTGGCGCACCGCCCGGCTGGCCGTCCACGTGGTGTGGCCCACCGGGAAGGGCTGGTCCGGCGGGGCGCGCTGGTTCCGCTGCGATCTCACCCAGACCGATCTTGACGGGTACGGCCAGAGCGGCCGCACCGGCAGCCTCGAGGGCGAGCTCACCCGGCCGTCCCCGCTGCGCCTGGGCTGCTTCACGCCCACGGTCGACGGCGAGACGGTCACCGAGATGCGCTCGGTGCCGTGCGACAGGAAGCACCGCGCCGAGTTCGCCGGGCTGTGGCAGGCGCCCGACGTCTCGTACAAGGAGCTGGAAGCCGGCACCGACCGCAGCGCGGCGGCCTGCCGCAGCGTGATCGCCCGCTTCGCCGCGCTGCCCGACGACTCGGACATGCAGTACCGCAGCGGCTGGATCTCCTACAACCCCACCCGCACCGAGTGGCTGGCCGGCGAGCGCCGGGTGCGCTGCTTCATCTACTTCGCCGAGCGCACCCTCACACGGTCGCTCAGGAACGCCGGCCCGTCGGTTCTGCCGGTCGACTGACCGCCTGCGCGCGCTCACGGAACGACGCGGTGTCATTCAGGCGAGGGAACGGCTCGTCCGGCACCGGTACGCCCAGAAACGCGCAGAGCGGCGCCCATCCCTCACTCACCGTGAACTCCAGCAGCCGGTCCGCGGCGACCTCCCGCCGGACCTCGGCGTTGTGCTCCTCGAACACCCGGATCGCGTGATCCCGGTCGGCGAAACGGCCGCCGAAGGTGCCCTCCCAGACCACCGCCTCGATCATGGCGACGGTCGGGTTGCCGTCACGCGGGGCGATCTGCGCCGTCTGGAAGATCGTCCGGTGAGCGCTGTCGTACCAGGCGTCCGGGTCCCGCAGGGTCAGGATGACCTTCGCCGCGGCATGCCCGGCGACCAGCTGCCGCCAGAAGAAGGCGCCCGGCCAGTCCACCGTGGAGCGGAAGCCCTGCAGCGCCGCCGGCAGGCTCGCGGGGTCACCCTCGGCCGCCCGCCGGAACGCTTCCGCACGGCCGGGTTCCTCGAACAGCCCTGACATGTGCAGGCACGGGCCGAAGCCCAGCCGCTCCAGGGCGAACTTCAGGCTGAGTGTGCCGGTACGTCCGAATCCCACGCCAACGACATCCATGGATGGACCATACGCGACTTTGTTGACCTGAAATGTGAACTTTCAGCTCGTGCGGCGCAGCACCGCCAGGAACATGGCGTCCGTGCCGTGCCGGTGCGGCCACAGCTGCACCGTCGGCCCGGGTCCGAGCTTCGGCATGCCCGGCGGCAGCAGCGGCCGCGCGTCCACGAAGTCGACCTCCACCCCGCTGCGCCGCGAACCCTCGGTCACCGTCACCTGCGTCTCCACCATGTGCGGCGAACACGTCACATACGCGACGACACCGCCCGGGCGGACCGCCCGCAGCGCCGCGACCAGCAGCTCACGCTGCAGCCGGGTGAGCGGCGGCAGGTCGGCCGGCTGACGGCGCCAGCGCGCCTCGGGACGTCGGCGCAGCGAGCCCAGGCCAGTGCACGGCGCGTCGACCAGCACCCTGTCGAACGCCTCCTCCGGCAGATCCGGATCGCGGCCGACCGTCCGCCCGTCCGTCGGCAGCACCGTGACCGGCAGGCCGGCGGTCGCCTGCTCCACCAGCCGCGCCCGGTGGTCGGCGACCTCGACGGCGGTGACCTCGGCGCCCCGCTGAGCGGCGATGGAGCCCAGCAGGCCCGCCTTGCCGCCCGGCCCGGCGCACAGGTCCAGCCAGCGGGTGTCGCGCCCCTCGACCTCCGCGGCGAGCAGCGCGGCGGCGACCAGCTGCGACCCCTCGTCCTGGACGTGGGCGCGGCCGTCGCGGATGGCGGCGAGATCGCCCGGCGAACCGCCGTTGAGGTAGACCGCGTACGGCGAGAACGCCCCCGGCACCCCCTCGACCTCGTCGGCGAGGTCGACCGCGTCGGCCCGGCCCGGGCGCGCGCACAGGTGCACGACCGGCGGCTGGTTGTCCTCGATCAGCAGCCGGGCTGTGTCGTCCAGGTCGCCGCCGAGGGCCTCGGCGAACGAGCGGATGATCCACTCCGGGTGGTGGTGCACGACGGCGAGGTTCCCGATCGGATCCTCGGCGTAGTCCGGCGCGACCCGGGTGAGCCAGTCGTCGACGCTGGTCTCCGAGATGCCGCGCATCACCGCGTTGGCGAAACCGGCCGCGCCGGGCGCGACCGACCGGACCAGGTCCACGGTCTGGTTCACCGCCGCATGCGCCGGGACCCGCGTGAACAGCAACTGGTACGCGCCCAGCCGCAGCGCGTCCCGCGCCGGCGGGTCGATGCGCGCCACATCACGCCCGGCCGCCGCCGCGATGATCAGGTCGAGGGTGCCCAGGGCACGCAGGGTGCCGTACGTCAGCTCGGTGGCGAAGGCCGCGTCCCGCCCGTGCAGCCCCATGCCGCGCAGGATGTCGGCGAGGACCAGGTTCGCGTACGCGTCGTCGCGGTGTACGGCGGCGATCGCCTCGTACGCGGCCTGCCGGGCCGGATCCGACGGCGGCCGCCCGCCGCGCGGTCCCCGGCCGGTACGGGCGTCGCGGCCCTCGGTCCGGCCGTACCCCGGTCCGCCGGGGCGCCGCGGCCGCCCGGAGTTGTGCGGGCGGTCGGCGCGGTGCTCGGAACTCACTGAAGCTGCTCTCCCGGATTGATCCGCAGGCCGCGCGGGCGGTCGGCGCCGTGCTCGGAACTCACTGAAGCTGCTCTCCCGGACTGATCCGCAGGCCGCGTGCCCAGTCGCTCGCGGACATGGGCTTCTTGCCGGCGGCCCGGACCTCGCCGAGGATCACCGGGGTGGTGGCGGTGCCGGCGAGCACCTGGGTGCGCTCGACCAGCAGCTCACCGGGCTTGAGAACGGCCGCGTTGGCGACCGGGCGCACCGGGCCCAGCTTCAGCCGCTCGCCGCGCAGGGTCGTCCAGGCGCCCGGCGCGGGTGTGCAGGCGCGGATCCGCCGGTCGACGGCGAAGGCGGGGTCGTCCCAGCGCACCCGGGCGTCCTCGACGGTGATCTTCGGAGCCATGCTCACCCCGTCGGCGGGCTGCGGATGGGCGCGCGCGGTGCCCGCCTCGATCGCATCGAGCACGGCGACCAGCAGGCCGGCGCCCTCGGTGGCCAGCCGACCGAGCAGGTCACCGGAGGTGTCGTGCGGCCGGATCTGCTCGGTGAGGGTGCCGTACACCGGGCCTGTGTCCATGCCGGCCTCGAGCTCGAACACGCTCGCGCCGGTGACCTCGTCGCCGTGCAGGACGGCATGCTGCACGGGAGCGGCACCCCGCCAGGCGGGCAGCAGCGAGAAGTGCAGGTTCACCCAGCCGTGCTTGGGGATCTCCAGCGCGGACGGCGGCACCAGGGCGCCGTACGCGACGACCGGCACGCAGTCCGGGGCGATCTGCCGCAGCCGCTCCTGGAACTCGGGCTCCCGCGGCCGCTCCGGCGTGAGCACCTCGATCCCCCGCTCGTCGGCCCACGCCCCGGCGGGCGAGCGAACCAGCCGGCGCCCCCGGCCGGCCGGCGCGTCGGGGCGGGTCACCACGGCGACCAGCTCGTGCGAGGAGGCGGCGATGGCCTCGAGCGACGGGAGCGTGACTTCCGGCGTACCGGCGAAGATGAGACGCATGCTCACCGCCCCAGGCCGAAAAGGCCGCTGCCATGCGGGCTGGTCTTGACCACTGGCGGCTTGGCGGCGTCGTACCAGTCGGCGGCGCGGATCTGCTTCATCGCGTCCTTCCGGGCGGCGGCGTCGAGGCGGTCCAGGAACAGAACGCCGTCGAGGTGGTCGGTCTCGTGCTGCACGCAGCGCGCCATCAGCCCGGTGCCGACGAGGCGAACCGGGTCCCCGAACTCGTTGAACCCCTCGGCGACGACGTTCTGGCGGCGTTTGGTGTCCACGTACACGCCGGGAATGGACAGGCAGCCCTCGGGCCCGTCCTGCTCCTCGTCGTCGGGGAAGGTGAGCACCGGGTTCACGATGTGCCCGACCACGTCGTCGACGTCGAACGCGAACACCCGCAGCCCCACCCCGAGCTGCGGCGCGGCCAGCCCGGCACCGCCCTCGTCGAGCATCGTGTCGGTGAGGTCCCGGACCAGGGTGCGCAGTTCCTTGTCGAAGTCGGTGACCGGATCGGCCTGCGAACGCAGCACCGGGTCGCCGAACAGGCGGATGGGCTGGACGGTCACGCGGTGCCACTCCTGACGTCGGGTATGACGGGTCGCGCCTAGTCTACGGAGCCCACCGCGACGGGTAGAGTCGCCCATCCGCGCAGCGTGAGCCGGTCCCGGCGAACGGGCTCACCGGCGGCCTCGAGCCCCGGGAAGCGGCGCAGCACCGCCGGCAGCGCGACCTGAGCCTCCAGCCGGGCGAGCGGCGAGCCGAGGCAGTAGTGGACACCGGCACCGAACGACAGCGGCGCGTTGCCCGCCCGGTCCGGATCGAACCGGTCCGGGTCCTCGAACTTCGCCGGGTCCCGGTTCGCGGCGCCCAGAAAGACGATGATCTCGCTGTACGCCGGCACCGGCACCCCGGCAACCACGGTGTCCGCACCCGCGAAACGGCCGGTGAGCTGCACCGGAGGGTCGTACCGGAGCATCTCCTCGACGTAGGCGGGAGCGGCATCGGCGTCCTCCCGCAGCCGCCGGGCGAGCGCCGGTCGTTCCAGGAGCAGCCGCAGGCCGTTGCCGAGCAGGTTGGTGGTGGTCTCGAACCCGGCCACCAGCAGCAGAGCCAGGTTCCCCATCAGCTCACCGGCCGTCAGCTTGTCCCCACCGGAGTCGTGCGCCGCAGCCAGGGCGGTGACCAGGTCGTCCTGCGGATCCCGGCGGCGCACCTCGATGAGAGCGGCGAAGTACTCCTCCAGCTCCTCGGCAGCGGCGTGGGCACCGGCAGCCTGCTCCTCGGTGAGCTGCATCTCCAGCACGACGGTGAGCGCCTCGGCCAGCCGCCGGAACCGTCCACGGTCGGCGGCCGGCACCCCCAGCAGCGCACAGATCACCTTGATCGGCAGCGGGTACGCCAGCTGCGTCATGAAGTCCGTCACCCCGCCGGCGGTGCCCGCGACCATCTCGTCCAGGGTCTCCGCGACCTGCGCCTCGATGACGTCCCGCAGCAGGCCGACCCGCCGGGCGGTGAAGACACCGGACGCGAGCCGGCGCAGGCGGGTGTGGTTCGGGGGGTTCTGCTTCAGCATCGAGTCGGCGAAGAGGGCGACACCCCTGTTGCTGCGCCATTCGGGCCAATGCCGGTCGAGCAGGTCGGAGTCGAAGACGATCATCGCTGGGTCCCGCAGCACCGCGTCCGCGGCCTGCCACCCGGTGACGAAGAAGGCGCCACCCTCGGCGACGACCGGCCCGTGCGACCGCAACGCGGTGTAGGCGGGATAGGGGTCGACCCCGGCCCCGGGTGAAAGGAGAACGTTGACGGCCGCGGCGGCATCCATCGCCCCATTCTCCCGGCGCCGCCCTCCCACTGCCGATCTAGCCGCCGCCCGGGCGCGTCCCGGCTACAGCGGCCTCCACGTCCCCGCTACAACAACTCCGCCGGATCGACCTGGACCCGCACGGGCGAGAGCGCCTTCTTGGCGCTGCGCACCGCGGCGCCCTCGTGCAGGGCACGGGCCAGCTCGGCGGCCCGCCCCCGCGACACCCGGACGAGCATCCGTTCCTGATCCTCCGGGGCGGGCACCGGCCCGAGCAGCTCGGCCCCCTCGGGCAGCCGGGTGGCGGCGAGCAGCTCGGCGACCGCCTCGGCCTTGCCGGTGAGGCTCGCGAACCGGGCGGCGGGCGGAAACCCCAGCTCCCGGCGCTCGGTGAGCTCCCGCGCCGCGAACCACCCGGGGTCCCAGCGCAGCAGCGCCTGCACCGGCGCCAGCGACCCGTCGGCCACCACCACGACCCGGCCACCGGCGGACCCGGGCCGGGCCAGCGAGGCGGCCGAGAGCCAGCGCCGCATCGTCTCCTCGGCCGCGCGCAGGTCCGCCCGGGTCAGCAGGGCCCAGGTGTCGAGCAGGAGCACCGCCCCGTACCCACCCTCGGCGACCGGCTCAGCACCCGGCGTGGCCACGACCACGGCGGCGTCGCCGGGAACGGTGTCGAGCACCTCGTCGCGGCCGGAGGTGCGCACCGGCACGCCAGGGAACGCACGCCCCAGCTCCTCCGCGGTCCGCCGGGCACCGGTCACGGAGGCCCGCAACCGCCGCCCCCCGCAGGCCGGACACGCATACGCGGCGGCGGTCCGCCCGCACCAATGACAGCTGGGAACCGACCGCGCCCCGGCCAGCCCCAACGGCCCCGAACAATGCGGGCAGCGCGCCGGCGTCCGGCACTCCGCACACGCCACCGACGGAAGGTAGCCACGCCGAGGCACCTGCACGAGCACGGGCATGCCGGCCTGCAACGCCTGCCGCGCGGTCTGCCACGCCAGGCTCGGCAACCGCGCACTGACCGCCCCGGGATCCCGCGCAAGCTGCGAGTCATCACCCGTCGGAGCGATCAAAGGACTCCGCGCCCGCAACGTGTCCCGGCTCGCGACGATCTCCTTCGCCCACCCGGTCTCCAACAACAACTGCGCTTCCCCGGTACGCGCGAAGCCCCCGACAAGCGCACCACACCCGGCCAGATGCGCCCGGGTCAGCAGCACCTCCCGAGCATGCGGATAGGGAGCCCGCGGCTCGGCGTGCAGATCGTCGCCGTCGTCCCAGATCACGACCAGCCCGAGATTCCCCACAGGCGCGAACATCGCCGCCCGCGTCCCGACGACAACCGGAACCTGATGCCTGCTCGCGGCGAGAAACCGCCGATAGCGCTCGGACGGCCCGGCGGCGGCATTGAGCGCCACATGCCGCCCGGCCCCGAGCGCCTTGCCCAGAGCATGATCGACCCGCTCGAGATCCCGGGCGTCGGCCACCACGACCACGACGCCCCGCCCGCTCCGCACGGTGGCGGCAGCCGCCTCGGCGATCCGCGCGGGCCAGTTCTCCCCGGGCAGCGCCGACCACACAGCCCGCGGCGCCCGCCCCTGGGCGAGCGCATGGAGAAAGGCGGAACCGGCCGGATAGTCGTCCCACCCCGTGCCCCTGAGCTCCCCGACGGCCACCTCACCGCCCGGCCCACGCCCCGGCACTTCATCGCCGGGCCCATGCCCGGGCACCCCACTGTCCGACCGGTTCCCGGCGGGGCCGCCATGGGGCCCCGTCACAGCACTGTGCTCCATGGCGCCACGAGCCGGCCGGCCGTCATCGCCATCAACGGAACTGGGAACCCCCGGCCCGTCACCGCCCATGCCGAGGGAACTGGCGCTGTCCTCGAGGCCATGGCGAGAGTCGGCCGGGTCGCCGATAGGCACGTCACCGGCTGCGGTCGCCACGTTCTTCACCTCGGCGCCAACAGGACCCGACCGGTCGGCGGGGTCACCGTCGGCAATCCTCGCGGGGACATCCTCACCGCCCGCGGCAGGCACGGCGCCACCGCCGCCAACCACCGCAAAACGAGCACCACCACTGCCACCAACCGCCACAGGCCCGATACCACCGCCGGCATCCACCGCCGCAGGCCGGACACCACCACCGGCATCCACCGGCACCGGCCCGGCACCACCACCGGCATCCACCGCCACCGACCCGGCACCACCACCGGCATCCACCGCCACCGGACCGACACCACCACTGACGTCGACCGCCACGGGCCCGGCACCACCCACCGCCGCGGGAAAGGTTTCACCGCTGGTGATCGGCGGCGGGGTGGACTGGGCTTCGACGCGGGCGTGCCGGGGCGGGACGGCCAGCCTCAGGACGTCCGACAGATTTCCGGCATAGCGATCCGCCACAGACCGGGCGAGGCGGGCGATCTCCGGATCGAGCACCGTCTCCGCGGAGACCACTTTGTCCAGATAGGCGAGTTTGGCGTGGGAGCTGGACTCCACCCGTTCGAGGAGGAAGCCGTTGACCATCTGCCCGGCGAAGCGCACTTTCACCCGCACGCCCGGCTGTGCCGCCTCGTCGTCCGCGGCGGGGACCAAGTAGTCGAAGGGCCGGTCGAGATGCGGCAGCGGCACGTCGACGCAGACCCGTGCGACCGGCAGCGTCGCCGCCGGCTCCCGGTCTCTGCTCTTCGCCGTCACCCGCCCAGTCTGGCGCCGGGGTACGACAGTTTCGGCGAACAGCGGCAACGCAGCGCCTGCGGACGAAGCGGACGAGTGACCGGAGAACGAAGCGGGTGCCCCGGCCACGGCCGGGACACCCGTCTCCTGTGTCAAAGCGGTGTGCTCAGGCAGCCGCGTTCTTGAGGTCCTGAGCGCGGTCGGTGCTCTCCCAGAGCAGCTCCGGCAGCTCCCGGCCGAAGTGGCCGTACGCCGCGGTCTGCTGGTAGATCGGGCGCAGCAGGTCGAGGTCGCGGATGATCGCCGCCGGGCGCAGGTCGAAGACCTCGTTGATGGCCTTCTCGATGCGCTCGACCGGGACGTTCTCGGTGCCGAACGTCTCCACGAACAGCGAGACCGGGTGCGCCTTGCCGATCGCGTACGCGACCTGGGTCTCGCAGCGCTCGGCCAGGCCCGCCGCGACCACGTTCTTGGCCACCCAGCGCATCGCGTACGCCGCCGAGCGGTCCACCTTGGACGGGTCCTTGCCGGAGAAGGCGCCGCCGCCGTGGCGGGCGTAGCCGCCGTAGGTGTCGACGATGATCTTGCGGCCGGTGAGGCCGGCGTCGCCCATGGGGCCGCCGATCTCGAAGCGGCCGGTCGGGTTGACCAGGAGGCGGTAGCCGTCGGTCTCCAGGCCCAGGCCCTCGAGCTCGGGGGCGATGACGTGCTCGCGGACGTCCGGGGTCAGCAGCGACTCGAGCGAGATGTCGGCGGCGTGCTGGGAGGACACCACGACGGTGTCGAGGCGCACCGGGCGCAGGCCGTCGTACTCGATGGTGACCTGGGTCTTGCCGTCGGGGCGCAGGTAGGGGATCGTGCCGTCCTTGCGCGCGGCCGACAGGCGGCGGGCCAGGCGGTGGGCGAGCGCGATCGGCAGCGGCATGAGCTCGGGGGTCTCCGAGCAGGCGAAGCCGAACATCATGCCCTGGTCGCCGGCGCCCTGGCTGTCCAGCGAGTCACCGGCCTCACCGACCCGCTGCTCGATCGCGGTGTCGACGCCCTGGGCGATGTCGGGCGACTGGGATCCGATGGAGACGCTGACGCCGCACGAGGCGCCGTCGAAGCCCTTCTTCGACGAGTCGTAGCCGATGCCGAGGATCGTCTCGCGCACGATGCTGGGAATGTCGGCGTACGCCTGGGTCGTGACCTCACCGGCGACGTGCACCTGGCCGGTGGTGATCAGGGTCTCCACCGCGACACGGCTGCGGGGGTCCTGCCGGAGCAGGGCGTCGAGAATACCGTCGCTGATCTGGTCAGCGATCTTGTCCGGGTGGCCTTCCGTGACCGACTCGGAAGTGAACAGGCGGCGTGCCACGGTGCTCCTCAGATTTCGTCGAAGGTTCGTTCCGCGGCAGTGTAGTCACCGTCGCGGCGGGGGTGCAGGTCCGGTCTCACGCCGTCCCATCCTGCCTGGCCTGCGGCTCGAGGCGCGAGGCGACCTCGTCCCATATCGCATCCGCCACATCGTCTTTGGGGAGTTCCTCGAGCGGCACGGTCGAGCCGTCGGCGCCCAGGATCGTCACCGTGTTGCGGTCGGCTCCGAAGACCAGGTCGGCGCCCACCTCGTTAACGACGATGAGGTCGGCACGTTTCCGGCTGAGCTTGGTCCGGGCGTTCTCGAGCGCGTCGCGGGTCTCGGCGGCGAACGCCACGAGGAGCTGACCAGGGCGTTTGGCGGACCCGATCTCGGCGGCGATGTCCGGGTTGGTCACCAGCGCGATGCTGGGCGCCGCACCGTCGTCGGACTTCTTGATCTTGTGACCGGCCACGTCGGCGGGCCGGAAGTCGGCGGGCGCGGCGGCCATGACCACGACGTCGGCGCCGGCCGCGGCCGCGACGGCGGCCTTGCGGAGCTCTTCTGTTGTGGCGACCGTCACCAGGTCCGCGCCCGCCGGGACGGGCAGAGTGACGTTCGCCGCAATCAGCGTCACCCGGGCTCCGCGGGCCACGGCGGCCCGCGCGAGGGCGTACCCCTGCTTACCGGACGAGCGGTTGCCGAGGAACCGTACGGGATCGAGCGGCTCCCGCGTGCCACCCGCCGTCACCACGACGTGCCGCCCAGCGAGGTCGGCCTTGGCGGCACCCCTGCGCAGCACCCGCAACGCGGTCGCGAAGATCGCCTCGGGATCGGGCAGCCGCCCCTTGCCGGTGTCGGCGCCGGTCAAGCGTCCGACGGCCGGCTCGATGACGATGTGACCTCTCTCACGCAGCGTCGCGACGTTCGCCCGCGTGGCGGCGTTCTCCCACATCTCGGTGTGCATGGCCGGCGCGTAGATCACCGGGCAGGTCGCGGTCAGCAGGGTGTTGGTCAGCAGGTCGTCGGCGAGGCCGTGAGCGGCCTTCGCGAGCATGTCGGCCGTTGCGGGAGCGACCACGACGAGGTCGGCGTGCCGTCCGATCCGCACGTGGGGCACCTCGTGGACGTCGTCCCAGACGTCGGTGGTCACCGGCCGCCCGGACAGCGCCGCCCAGGTCGGCTCCCCCACGAACTTGAGTGCCGAGGCGGTGGGGACGACCCGCACCCCGTGCCCCGACTCGGTGAAGAGCCGCAGCAGCTCACACGCCTTGTACGCGGCGATCCCGCCGCAGACCCCGAGCACGACCTCGGTCATGAGCCACTCCTGTCGAAACGAGAAGACCCGCGCCCGCAGAGCGGGACGCGGGTCGGCGAAGCGAGAGCGTCAGGGCTGGTCGGTGGCCTCGGCGGTGAGCAGGCCGGCGTTGATCTCGCGCATAGCGATCGACAGCGGCTTCTCCTGCGGCGTCGTCTCCACGAGGGGGCCGACGTACTCGAGGAGACCCTCACCGAGCTGGCTGTAGTAGGCGTTGACCTGGCGGGCGCGCTTGGCCGCGAAGATCACCAGCGAGTACTTCGACGAGGTCTTGTCGAGCAGCTCGTCGATCGGCGGGTTGGTGATGCCTTCGGGGTTGGCGATGGTTCCCACGGAATTGATTTCCTCACGATTCGGGAGCTGAGCCTGCGGTTCGCTACGACTCCGGCGCCTGGGCAGGGGTCAGATATAACGAACCGAGCAATCCTACCAGCTCGTCCGCGGCGCGCTCGACGAAGTCGTTGACGACCGTACGGTCGAACTCCTTCTCGGCGGCCAGCTCCTCGTCCGCGTGGGCCAGCCGGCGGCGGATGGTCTCCTCGTCGTCGGTGCCGCGGCCGATCAGGCGGCGACGCAGCTCCTCGACACTGGGCGGGGCCAGGAACACAAGCTGGGCGTCGGGCATCGAGGCGCGGACCTGGCGGGCGCCCTGCAGGTCGATCTTCAGCAGCACGGGCCGGCCCTGCGACAGCCAGCCCTCGACCTGGGCGCGCGGCGTGCCGTAGAGGTTGCCGGCGAACTCCGCCCATTCGAGGAGCTGGTCACCGTCCACCAGACGCTGGAACTCCGAACGGGTGACGAAGTGGTAGTGCTCACCGTCGGTCTCGTAGTCGCGCTTCTTGCGGGTCGTCACCGACACCGACAGCTTGATCCATGGCGAGCGCGCCCGGATCAGCTCGATCACGCTGTCCTTGCCCACCCCCGAGGGGCCGGACAGGACGGTGAGTCGGGCTGCCGGGCGCGCGTCGTCATCCATGCTCACGGCTCATTCCTACACGAGCCGGTGAGTCAGTTCGCAGCGAACTCCCCCAGGAGGGCCTTACGCTGCTGCTCGCCGAGGCCACGAAGGCGACGGCTGTCGGCGATCTTGAGCTTCTCCATGATCTGGGTGGCCCGGATCTTGCCGATGCCCGGCAGCGCCTGGAGCACGGCCGAGACCTTCAGCTTGCCGACGACGTCGTCGCCCTCGGCCCGGTCGAGCACGGCGGCGAGGGTGGTCTTGCCAGACTTGAGCTGATCCTTCAGCTCGGCCCGGGCCTTGCGAATCTCCGCGGCCTTCTCCAACGCGGCTGCACGCTGCTCGGGGCTCAGTGACGGGAGCGGCACCAGTTCTCCTCAGGTCCCTATCGCGCTGGTAGTCCAATACCGGCGCATCTGTGAAACGTGGTGTGCCAGGGAACCAAAGGGGCATGTGGTTCCCGGCGCCGGGAAAACTAGCGGTCAACGGCGCTTTCGGCAACGTGGGGGTACCCCCCACCCGCGTGCCACCGGGCCTGGTAAGCAGGCCGTTTCACCCGATCACCGCCCGGCAGGCGGCCTCCGCACGGTCCGCGGCGGCCCGCAGAGCGACCGGGTCCGGGCCCGCGGACAGAACCTCGCGTGAGTACGACGGCAGCACGTTCCGCAGGCTCTCGCCGAAGATCGCTTTGAGCCCCGCGGGGTCTCCGCCCTGCGCGCCGAGGCCCGGAGCGAGCAGCGGCCCGTTGACCTCCGAGAGGTCGTGGCCGGTCTCCCCGATGGTCGCCCCGACCACGAGGCCGAAACTTCCGAGGCCGTCCACACCCCTGTTGAGCTGGGAAATCTCGTCGATCACCGTCTGGGCGACGGTCCGGCCGCCGGCCGCGCGGGCGTGCTGGACGGCCGGTCCCTCCGGGTTGGACGTCAGCGCGAGGACGAAGACGCCGCCACCGTTCGCGGCCGCCGCGTCGAAAGCCGGCCGCAGAGAACCGACTCCGAGATAGGGACTCACAGTAATCGCGTCGGCACAGAGTGCACTGTCCGGATCCAGGTAGGCGCTCGCGTACGCGGCCATCGTGGACCCGATGTCGCCCCGTTTCACGTCGAGAAGCACGAGCCCACCGGCCTCCCGTGACTGTCGGATAATTGACTCAAGGATCGCGACGCCACGTGATCCAAATCTCTCGAAAAAGGCCGACTGCGGCTTCAGTACGGCGACCCGATCGGCCAGTGCTTCGACAACCGTAAAGCTGAAGCGTTCCAGGCCGGCGACGTCGTCCGAGAGGCCCCACTGCGCCAGCAGAGCGGCGTGGGGATCGATGCCGACGCACAGCGGGCCCTTGGCGTCCATGGCGGCACGCAGCCGGTGTCCGAAGGTCTCCATAGGGGGTGATTCCCTTTCTGTCAGGTGGCGGACACCGCCGCGGCGATTCCCCGGGTAATGAGGGCGACGTCGGCGTCGCCCGTCACGTATGGCGGCATGGTGTAGATGAGGTCGCGGAACGGCCGCAGCCACACGCCGGCGTCCACGGCCGCTGCGGTCGCTTTCGGCAGGTCGACGTCGTGGTCGAGCTGGACGACCCCGATCGCGCCCAGGACCCGCACGTCAGCGACGCCGGGAGCGCCCCTGAGCGGCTCCAGGCCTGCGGAGAGGGCCCGTTCGATGCCCCGCACCCGGCCCTGCCAGTCCGCGGCCGTCAGGAGGCCGATGGAGGCGTTGGCGACGGCACAGGCGAGCGGGTTGCCCATGAACGTAGGGCCGTGTGCCAGCCCGCCGGCGCTGCTGGAGCTGACGGCCCGGGCGACGGCGGTGGTGCACAGCGTCGCGGCAAGGGTCAGATAACCCCCGGTCAGGGCCTTGCCGAGGCACATGATGTCCGGCGTCACCCCGGCGTGGCCGGCGGCGAACAGCTCCCCGGTACGCCCGAAGCCCGTCGCGATCTCGTCGAAGATCAGCAGTACGCCGTGCGCCTCGGTCACCTCCCGCAGCACCCGCAGGTAGCCCGGGTGGTGGAACCGCATCCCGCCGGCACCCTGCACGACCGGCTCCACGATCACCGCGGCGAGCTCGTCCGCGTGCCGGACCACCGTCTCCGCGAGCTCCGCGGCGTACGCCTCGTCGTAAGCGGCGGGCGGCGGCCCCGCGAAGACCTGCGCGGGCAGGACGCCGGTCCACAGCGAGTGCATGCCGCCGACCGGGTCGCAGACGCTCATCGGGTGGAACGTGTCGCCGTGGTAGCCGCCCCGCCAGGTGGCGAGGCGGCGCCGGCCGGGACGACCGCCGGCCAGCTGAGCCTGCAGCGCCATCTTTATCGCCACCTCGACCCCGACCGAGCCGGAGTCGGCGAGGAAGACGTGCTCCAGCCCTTCCGGGGTGAGCTCCACCAGCGTGCGGCAGAGCTCGACCGCGGGGGCGTGGGTCAGGCCGCCGAACATCACGTGGCTCATCCGGCCCGCCTGGTCCGCGAGCGCGGCGTCGAGGACGGGGTGGCGGTAGCCGTGGATGGCCGCCCACCACGACGACATGCCGTCGACCAGCTCCCGGCCGTCGTCCAGCTTGAGCCGCACCCCTTCGGCGCTCTGGACGACGTATGGCTCCGAGCGGCCGGGCATGGGTCCGTACGGATGCCAGACGTGCGCCCGGTCGAGCGCCAGGAGGTTCATCTGCGGGCCCGGGCCGCCGCCCTGACCAGCGCCGGGCCCCGGTAGATGAACCCGGTGTAGAGCTGGACCAGCGAGGCGCCCGCGTCGAACATCCGGGCGGCGTCGTCTGCCTCCACGATGCCGCCCACCCCGATGATCGGCAGCCGCCCGCCGGTCTCCTCGTGGACGAAGTGGACGATCTTGCGCGCGCGCTCGGTGAGCGGCCGCCCGGACAGCCCGCCGGCCTCGGCGGCCCGCGGCTGGTCACCCGCGGCGAGCCCGTCGCGGCTCAGCGTCGTGTTGGTGGCGATCACCCCGGCGGCCCCGTACGCGAGACAGACCTCGAGCAGCTCGGCGATGGCGGACTCGGACAGGTCGGGGGCGATCTTCACGAGCACCGGCGTCTTGCCGACGAGCGCCCCGAGCAGCGCGGCGATCGCCGACTTGTCCTGCAGCGTCCGCAGGCCGGGCGTGTTCGGCGACGACACGTTGACCGCGATGTAGTCCGCGTACGGGTGGAGCAGCTCGTACGAGGTCAGGTAGTCCTGGACCGCCTCCTCGAGCGGCGTCACCTTGGACTTGCCGAGCGAGATCCCGAGCGGGATCCCCAGCGGGCCCAGCGCCTGCAGCCGCTCGGCGAGCGCCGCCGCACCCGCGTTGTTGAAGCCCATCCGGTTGATCACGGCCTCGCTGTCGCGCAGCCGGAACAACCGGGGCTTGTCGTTGCCGGGCTGCGCCTTGGCGGTGACCGTGCCGACCTCGACGAAGCCGAATCCGAGCGCCGGCCACGCGGGCAGCGCCACCCCGTTCTTGTCCATTCCCGCGGCCAGCCCGACCGGGTTGGGGAAGCGGACGCCGAAGACCTCGACCGGGGAGCTGACCGCGTACCGGCGGCGCAGCAGGGCGCGGGTGCCGGCACCGAGCCCGGCGAGCCGGTGCAGGGTGAACTCGTGTGCCTTCTCCGCGTCGCCGCCGCCCACCCGGAACAGCACCGGGCGGACGGCGGTCTCGAAGATCGTCACTCGGTCTCCCGCAGCGCGGCGTGCAGCTCCTGCAGCGGGCGTACGGACATGTCGCCGCGCATGAGCGCCTCGATGCCCATCACCGCGGCGGCCGCACCCGGCACCGTCGTGATGCTCGGGATGTCGTACGTGACCGCCGCGCTGCGGATCTCGTAGCCGTCCGAGCGGGCACTCGCCCCGGAGCCCTGCGGGGTGTTGATGATCAGCGCGATCTCGCCCGCGCCGATCAGCGCCACCGCGTTGCGGCCCGGGCTCTCGAAGTGCTTCGGCACGATCTCGCACTCGATGCCGTGCCGGCGCAGCACCTCGCCCGTCCCCGCGGTCGTGACGATGGCGAAGCCCAGGTCGGCGAGGCGCTTGATCGGGAAGATCATCGAGCGCTTGTCGCGGTTGGCCACGGAGACGAAGACCTTGCCGCTGGTCGGCAGCGAACCGTAGGCGGCCGCCTGCGACTTGGCGAACGCCGGGCCGAAGCCGGGGTCGATGCCCATGACCTCGCCGGTCGACTTCATCTCGGGGCCGAGCAGGCTGTCCACGCCCTTGCCGGCCGGGGTGCGGAACCGCTTGAAGGGCAGCACCGCCTCCTTGATGGCGATGGGCGCGTTCGCCGGGGTATCCCCGCCGTCCCGGGTGCGCAGCAGCACACCCTCGTCGCGCAGCTCCTTGACCGTGGCGCCGAGCATGATCCGCGCGGCCGCCTTGGCCAGCGGCACCGCGGTGGCCTTGGAGACGAACGGCACGGTCCGCGAGGCGCGCGGGTTGGCCTCGAGGACGTACAGCGCGTCGTCCTTGAGCGCGTACTGGACGTTGAGCAGGCCACGCACTCCGACGCCGCGGGCGATCGCCTCGGTGTAGCGGCGTACCTCGGCCAGGTGCGAGCCGGCCAGGGTGACCGGCGGCAGCGAGCAGGAGGAGTCGCCGGAGTGGATGCCGGCCTCCTCGATGTGCTCCATGACGCCACCGATGTACACCTCGCCGGTGGCGTCGCAGAGCGCGTCGACGTCGATCTCGATCGCGTCGTCGAGGAAGCTGTCGACCAGGACCGGGTGGTCCGGCGAGATCTCGGTGGCGCGGGCGATGTAGTCGGCCAGCGTCGGCTCGTCGTACACGATCTCCATGCCGCGGCCGCCGAGCACGTACGACGGCCGGACCAGGACCGGGTAGCCGATCTCGTCGGCGATCGCCTTGGCCTCCTCGAAGGAGGTCGCCGTGCCGTGGGCGGGCGAGCGCAGCCCCGCCTTGGCGAGCACCGCGCCGAACGCTCCGCGGTCCTCGGCGAGGTCGATCGACTCGGGCGACGTGCCGACGATCGGTACCCCGGCCGCCTTGAGCCGCCGGGCGAGGCCGAGCGGGGTCTGGCCGCCGAGCTGCACGATCACGCCGACGACGCCCGGACCGCCCGCGGCCTTGCCGGACGCGTCCTCGGAGTGGAAGACCTCCAGCACGTCCTCGAAGGTCAGCGGCTCGAAGTAGAGCCGGTCGGCGGTGTCGTAGTCGGTGGAGACGGTCTCCGGGTTGCAGTTGACCATGACGGTCTCGTGCTGGCCCTTGAGCGCCATGACCGCGTGCACGCACGAGTAGTCGAACTCGATGCCCTGGCCGATGCGGTTGGGGCCGGAGCCCAGGATGAGCACCTTGGGCCGGTCCGAGGGCGCTACCTCGGTCTCCTCGTCGTACGACGAGTAGTGGTACGGCGTCTGCGCCTCGAACTCGGCCGCGCAGGTGTCCACGGTCTTGTACACCGGCCGGATCCCCAGCCGGTGGCGCAGCGAGCGTACGCCGTCCTCGCCGGCCAGCTCGGGGCGCAGTGCGGCGAGCTGACGGTCGGAGAGCCCGGACCGCTTGGCCCGGCGCAGCAGGGCCTCGTCGAGCACCGGCGCCGCGAGGATCTCCTCGCGCAGGTCCACCAGGGCCTTGATCTCGTCGAGGAACCAGGGGTCGATCCGGCCGCTCGCCTCGTGCACCTGCTCGACCGTCGCACCGAGGCGCAGCGCGGCCTCGACGGTGTAGAGGCGGCCGTCGTGCGGGACACGCAACGCCGCCAGCGCCTCGTCGCGGTCGGTGAAGGACGGCGCCGTCCAGAAGCCGGCGGCCTTGGTCTCCATCGAGCGCATCGCCTTGTTGAGCGCCTCGGCGAAGTTGCGGCCCAGGCTCATCGCCTCGCCGACCGACTTCATCGTGGTGGTCAGCTCGCCGTCGGCGGCGGGGAACTTCTCGAAGGCGAACCGCGGGATCTTCACGACCACGTAGTCCAGCGCGGGCTCGAAGGCGGCGGGCGTCTTGAGCGTGATGTCGTTCGGGATCTCGTCGAGCGTGTAACCGATGGCGAGCTTCGCCGCGATCTTCGCGATCGGGAAGCCGGTGGCCTTGGAGGCCAGCGCCGACGAGCGCGAGACCCGCGGGTTCATCTCGATGACGACCAGGCGCCCGTTGTCCGGGTTGATCGCGAACTGGATGTTGCAGCCGCCGGTGTCGACGCCGACCTCGCGCAGCACCGCGATGCCCAGGTCGCGCAGGCGCTGGTACTCACGGTCGGTGAGCGTCATGGCCGGCGCCACGGTGACGCTGTCGCCGGTGTGCACGCCCATCGGGTCGAGGTTCTCGATCGAGCAGACGACCACGACGTTGTCGTTCCTGTCGCGCATCAGCTCGAGCTCGTACTCCTTCCAGCCGAGCACGCTCTCCTCGATGAGAACCTCGTGCACCGGGGAGGCGGCGAGGCCGGCGCCCGCGATGCGCTCCAGGTCCTCGTCGGTGTGCGCCATGCCGGAGCCGAGGCCGCCCATGGTGAACGACGGCCGGATGACGACCGGCAGGCCGAGCTCGGCGACCGTTGCCTTGACCTCGTCCATCGAGTGGCAGACCCGGCTGCGCGGGGTCTCGCCGCCGGCCTTGGCGACGATGTCCTTGAACAGCTGCCGGTCCTCGCCGCGGCGGATCGCGTCGATGTTGGCGCCGATGAGCTCGACGCCGTACTTGTCCAGCACGCCGTTCTCGTGCAGGGCGACCGCCGTGTTGAGCGCGGTCTGGCCGCCCAGCGTGGGCAGGATCGCGTCGGGGCGCTCCTTGGCGATGACCAGCTCGACGAACTCCGGGGTGATCGGCTCGACGTACGTGGCGTCGGCGAACTCGGGGTCCGTCATGATCGTCGCCGGGTTGGAGTTGACCAGCGAGACGCGCAGCCCCTCGGCGCGCAGGACCCGGCACGCCTGGGTGCCGGAGTAGTCGAACTCGCAGGCCTGGCCGATGACGATCGGGCCGGAGCCGATCACCATGACGTGCTGCAGATCAGTGCGCTTCGGCATCAGGCATCCACCTTCTCGACGAGCTCCACGAACCGGTCGAACAGGTAGTCCGCGTCGTGCGGGCCCGCGGCCGCCTCGGGGTGGTACTGGACGGTGAAAGCGGGCACCTCGAGCGCCCGCAAGCCCTCGACCACGTTGTCGTTGAGGCAGACGTGCGAGACCTCGACCCCGCCGAAGTCGGTGTCGATCACGGTGTTGAGCGGCGCGTCGACCGCGAACCCGTGGTTGTGGCTGGTCACCTCGACCTTGCCGGTGGTCTTGTCGAACACCGGCTGGTTGATGCCGCGGTGGCCGTACCCGAGTTTGTAGGTGCCGAAGCCGAGCGCCCGGCCCAGGATCTGGCTGCCGAAGCAGATGCCGAACAGCGGCACCCGGCGCGACAGCACGGCGCGGGCCAGCGAGACCGGCCCGTCCGCGGTAGCCGGGTCACCCGGGCCCGGCGAGAGGAAGACCGCATCGGGGCCGACCGCGAGCAGGTCCTCGATGGACGACGTGGCGGGGAAGACGTGCATGGTAACGCCCCGCTCGGCCAGCCGGCGCGAGACGTTGCGCTTGATGCCGAGGTCGAGGGCGGCGACCGTGTAGCGGTGCTCGCCGACCGCCTCGACGGTGTAGCGCTCACCGGTGGTGACCTCGGTGGACAGGTCGGCGCCGAGCATCTCGGGAGCCGCCTTGACCCGCTGCAGCAGCGAGGCCGGGTCGAGGTCGACCGTCGAGATGCCGACCCGCATGGCACCGCGCGAGCGCAGGTGCCGGGTCAGGGCGCGGGTGTCGACGCCGCTGATGCCGACCACGCCCTCGGCGGCGAGCCGCTCCCCCAGGTCACCGGTGGCGCGCCAGTTGGAGGGCCGGCGTGCCGGGTCGCGGACGACGTAGCCGGCGACCCAGATCCTGCTGGACTCGTCGTCCTCGTCGTTGACGCCGGTGTTCCCGATCTGCGGCGCTGTCTGGATCACCACCTGGCGGTGGTACGAGGGGTCGGTGAGCGTCTCCTGGTAACCGGTCATGCCGGTGGTGAACACGGCCTCGCCGAAGGTCTCCCCCTCGGCGCCGTATGACGTTCCGCTGAAAGTGCGCCCGTCTTCGAGCACAAGAATGGCTGGTTTCACTTGACGGCCTTCCCGTCCAGGACTGTCGGCTCTCCCCGGAGGAAGGTCGCGACGATGCGACCCGGCAGGGTGGTGCCCGCGTACGGTGTGTTGCGGCTGCGGCTCGCCAGCTCCGCCGGGTCCACGACCCGGCGGGCGGACGGGTCCACCAGCGTGAGGTTGGCCGGCGAGCCGGCCGAGAGGTCGGTGCCGTGCCCGGTGAGGCCCGCGATCCGGGCCGGGGCCCGCGACATGCGCTCGGCGATCAGCTCCCACTGCTCACCGAGGACACTGAGGACGACCGGCAGGGCGGTCTCGAGGCCGACCATGCCGGGGCGCGCGTACGCCCATTCGCACTCCTTGTCCTCCACGGCGTGCGGGGCGTGGTCGGTGGCGACGATGTCGATCACCCCGTCGACGAGGGCCTGCCGCAGCGCCCGCACGTCGGCTTCGGTGCGCAGCGGCGGGTTGACCTTGTAGACCGGGTCGTAGCTGGCGGCGAGCTCGTCGGTGAGCAGCAGGTGGTGCGGCGTCACCTCGGCGGTCACCCGCACGCCCCGGGCCTTGGCGTGCCGCAGCACCTCGACCGAGCCGGCCGTCGAGACGTGGCAGACGTGCAGGCGGCTGCCGACGTGCTCGGCGAGGAGCACGTCCCGCGCGATGATCGCCTCCTCGGCGACCGCGGGCCAGCCGGTGAGACCCAGCCGCGTCGACACCTCGCCCTCGTGCATCTGGGCGCCCTCGGTGAGCCGCGGCTCCTCGGCATGCTGGGCGATGATGCCGTCGAACGCCTTCACGTACTCGAGGGCGCGGCGCATGAGGCGCGGGTCGGCGACGCAGTGGCCGTCGTCGGAGAAGATCCGCACGTTCGCAGCCGAGGTCGCCATCGCACCGAGCTCCGCGAGCTGCTTGCCGGCCAGCCCGACGGTGACGGCGCCGATCGGCTGCACGTCCACCAGGCCGGCCTCGCGACCGAGCCGCCACACCTGCTCGACGACGCCGGCGGTGTCGGCGACCGGCGAGGTGTTCGCCATCGCGAAGACCGCGGTGTAGCCGCCCAGGGCCGCCGCGCGCGAGCCCGTCTCGACCGTCTCGGCGTCCTCGCGGCCGGGCTCGCGCAGGTGCGTGTGCAGGTCGACCAGCCCGGGCAGCGCGACCAGGCCCTCGGCGTCGATCGTCTCGTCGGCCTTGCCGCCGCCCTCGGCGATCACCCCGTCGCGGATCAGCAGGTCGGTCGGGGCGCCGCCCAGGACGGAGACACCCTTGATCAGGTACGAGGTCACGCCTTGCCTCCCAGCAAGAGGTAGAGAACCGCCATCCGGGCGCTGACGCCGTTGGCGACCTGTTCGACGATCGTGGAGCGCGACGAGTCGGCCACCTCGGGCGCGATCTCCATGCCCCGGTTCATCGGACCCGGGTGCATGACGATCGCGTGCTCCGGCAGCTTCCTCATGCGCGGAGCGTCGAGTCCGTAGCGGCGGCTGTATTCCCGCGCGGAGGGGAAGTAAGAGTCCTGCATCCGCTCTGTCTGCACCCGCAACATCATCACCACGTCCATCTCGGGCAGGACGCTATCGAGGTCGTACGATACTTTCGTTTGCGGCGAGAGCGCCGCGGCGATGTCGACCGGGATGAGGGTCGGCGGGCCGACCAGGGTGACCTTGGCGCCGAGGGTGCTGAGCAGCAGAACGTTGGAGCGCGCGACCCGGCTGTGAAGGACGTCACCCACGATCGCGACGGTCAGGCCGTCGATCTTCCCGAGCCTGGAGCGCATCGTGTACGCGTCCAGCAGCGCCTGCGTCGGATGCTCGTGAGTGCCGTCACCGGCGTTGATCACCGAACCGTCCACCCAGGACGCGAGCCGGTGCGGTGCGCCCGAGGCCGGGTGCCGGATCACGACCGCGTCGGCCCCCATCGCCTGCAGGGTCAGCGCCGTGTCCTTGAGGCTCTCGCCCTTCGAGACGCTGGAGCCCTTCGCGGAGAAGTTGATGACGTCCGCGGAGAGCCGCTTGGCAGCGGCCTCGAACGAGATCCGGGTACGCGTGGAGTCCTCGTAGAAGAGGTTCACGACCGTACGCCCGCGCAGGGTCGGCAGCTTCTTGACCTCGCGGCCGGCCAGGGCTGCCATCTCGGCGGCGGTGTCGAGGATCAGCGTGGCGGTGTCCGCGTCCAGGTCCGCGGCGGAACGCAGGTGCTTGATCATGCGGCTCCTCCGTACAGCTTGACCTCGTCGACGCCGTCGTCGATCTCGGCCAGCGACACGCGCACCTTCTCGGCCAGCGCGGTGGGGATGTTCTTGCCGACGTAGTCGGCCCGGATCGGCAGCTCGCGATGCCCGCGGTCGACCAGGACGGCGAGCTGCACCGAGCTGGGCCGGCCGACGTCGCTGAGCGCGTCCAGCGCGGCCCGCACCGTGCGCCCGGAGAAGAGCACGTCGTCGACGAGGATCACGCGGCGCCCGTCGAGGCCGCCGCCGGGGATGTCGGTCTTCCCCAGCGCCCGCGTGGCGTGCAGCCGCAGGTCGTCGCGGTAGAGCGTGATGTCGAGAGCGCCCACCGGGATGTCGATGCCTTCGAAGGCGTGGATCCGGGAGGCGAGGCGGCGCGCCAGCGGGACGCCGCGGGTCGGGATGCCGAGCAGGACGGTGTCCGTGGCGCCGGACGTCTTCTCGAGGATCTGGTGGGCGATCCGGTCGACGACCCGTTGCAGGTCGGACCCCGAAAGAATGATCTTGGTGGACCCTGTGTCGGCGCGTGGGTATGCCACGGCTGACCTCCTTCCCCGCCTCACGGGACGGGTCGTTAAAGGATGTCGGTCGGCCGACCCCGGTCCGGGGCCGCCCGATGGCTGACGCTACGTTACCAGTGAGCGCGGCGATGACCATGGTGACGTGGCCGACCCACGGACCAGACGGACGAATGCGGGCAAGTCCCCTCCTGGCTCAGCGACTCATCGGTAACCGACACTTGACCAGGGCTTGCAAACTCCGTACCGTCACGCAGCGTAGCGATCCGGAGGAAGAACCCTCCGGGCCAGCACAGTACTGGAGTGTCCGAATGCCGTCTGAGTACGCCAAGTCGTTGGGCGCCCGCCTGCGCTCCATCCGCCAGCAGCAGGGCCTGTCCCTGCAGGGCGTGGAAGAGAAGTCGAACGGCCGCTGGAAAGCCGTCGTGGTGGGCTCGTACGAGCGCGGCGACCGTGCCGTCACCGTCTCGCGTCTGGCCGAACTGGCCGACTTCTACCGCGTGCCCGTCTCGGAGCTGCTGCCCGACGGCAGCGGTGTCCGGCTCGAGGCCACCAACAAGATCGTGCTGGACCTGGAGAAGCTGTACGACGCGGCCGGCGAGGACCTGGCCTACGTCGCGCGCTACGCCCGGGCCATCCAGCAGCAGCGCGGCGACTACAACGGCCGCGTCCTCTCGATCCGCGCGGACGACCTGCGCGCCCTCGCGATCGTGTACGACATCTCCCCGTCGGGCTTGATCGAGCGCCTGACCGAGGCCGGCGTCCTCGTAGCCGACCCCCGGGCCTTCTTCGCGAGTTGATTCGGCCTTAACTGCCGCTCGGCGGGCTCGCGCCGCGAGAGGTCGTTGTCGAGGACACCGTTTCGGCGCCCTCGACAACGACGGGCGCGATCCGACCCTGGTCGCGGTTACACCAGGTGGTGGGCAGGCCGGTTAACAGAAAGCCCGCATCGCGATGCGATGCGGGCTTTTGCGTGCGCGTTCAGCGGGTGGCGAACTCGGCGATGCGGCCGAGGATGCCGTTGAGGAAGCGCGGGCTGTCGTCCGTGGACATCTGCTTGGCGAGCTCGACCGCTTCGGTGATCGCGACCGGGTCGTCGATCTCCGGCAGGTAGAGCAGCTCGTACACCGCGATGCGGGCCAGGTTGCGGTCCACCACCGGCATGCGTTCCAGGGTCCAGCCCTCGGCGTAGCTGGCGATCAACTCGTCGATCCGGTCCAGGTGCTTGGCGACCCCTTCGACCAGGCCGACCGTGTAGTCCAGGTGCTCGGGGTGAGGCTTGGCGATCCGGTCCAGGTAGGTGGCGAGGACCTGGCTCGGCGGCAGGTCGCGCAGGTCGGCCTCGTAGAGGACGTCGAGCGCGCGCTTGCGCGCCTTACGGCGCGCAGGCATCTGCGTCTTGGGGCCCTCGGCCATCAGCTGCGGCCGAGGTAACGGCCGTCGCGGGTGTCGACCTTGATCTTCTCGCCGGTGGTGATGAAGAGCGGGACCTGCACCGTCGCGCCGGTCTCCACGGTGGCCGGCTTGGTGCCGCCGGTCGAGCGGTCGCCCTGCAGGCCCGGCTCGGTGTAGGTCACCTCGAGGAACACGCTGGTGGGCAGCTCGATGTAGAGCGGGACGCCCTCGTGGGTCGCCACCGTGGCCTCGGCCTCGGGGAGCAGGTAGTTGGCCGCCTCGCCGACCGTGCCGCCGGGCACCGTGATCTGGTCGAACGTGTCCAGGTCCATGAAGACGAAGTCCTCACCGTCCTGGTACAGGTACTGCATCGTGCGCTTGTCGACCGTCGCGGTGTCGACCTTGGTGCCGGCGTTGAAGGTCTTGTCCACGACCTTGCCGGAGAGGACGTTCTTGAGCGTGGTGCGCACGAACGCCCCACCCTTGCCCGGCTTGACGTGCTGGAACTCGACCACGGCCCACAGCTCGCCGTCGAGGTTGAGCACGAGGCCGTTCTTCAGGTCGTTGGTGGAAGCCATGTCCTGCCTTGATCTTGAAACGTAGAGGTGACCGCTGGAGTTTACCGGCGCGCGACGTCACCCGGCGAATCGGGTCAGAGCCGTCCCGCGACGTGCCGCAGGGCGAGGCGGTAGCCGTCGACGCCGAGGCCGGCGATCACCCCGGTGGCGACCGCGGACACCACTGAGTGGTGCCGGAACTCCTCACGGGCGTGGATGTTGGAGATGTGCACCTCCACCAGCGGCGCGCGCAGGATCGCGCAGGCGTCGCGGACCGCGTACGAGTAGTGCGACCACGCACCCGGGTTGAGCACCACGGGCGCCTGCTCGTCGGCGGCGGCGTGCAGCCAGCCCAGCATCTCGTGCTCGGCGTCGGTCTGCCGGACCACCACGTCCAGGCCGAGCTCCTTCCCGGCCTCCTCGCACAGCCCCACCAGGTCGGCGTACGAGGTGACGCCGTAGACGTCGACCTGACGGGTGCCGAGCCGTCCGAGGTTGGGCCCGTTGAGCACATACACCCGGGTCACGCGGCCACCGCCTCGTACGCCCGCGCCAGCACCGACTCGTCGGACACCGTGAGGATGCCCGGCTTCGCGAGGCCGTCCAGGACGACGAAGCGCAGCGTGTCGGCCCGCGCCTTCTTGTCCACGCGCATGGCGGCGAGCAGGTCGTCCCACGCGTCGGCCCGGTACGACTGCGGCAGTCCGAGCAGCGACAACACGGCGCGGTGCCGGGCGGCGGTGGCGTCGTCGAGGCGACCGGTGAGGCGGCCCAGCTCGGCCGCGTACGCCAGGCCGACCGCGACGGCGTGACCGTGCTTCCAGCCGTACCGTTCATGCTTCTCGATCGCGTGGCCGAGCGTGTGGCCGTAGTTGAGGATCTCGCGCAGCCCGGACTCGCGCAGGTCGGTGCCGACGACGTGGGCCTTGACCCGGATGGCCCGCTCGACCAGCTCGCGCAGCACGGCGCTGCCGGGGTCGGCGGCCGCCGCGGGGTCCCCCTCGACCAGGTCGAGGATGGCGGGGTCGGCGATGAAGCCGCACTTGACGACCTCGGCGAGCCCGGCGACCAGGTCGTCGTGCGGCAGCGTGGCGAGCAGGTCGAGGTCGCACAGCACCCCGGCCGGCGGGTGGAACGCCCCCACCAGGTTCTTGCCCGCGGCGGTGTTGATGCCGGTCTTGCCGCCGACGGCGGCGTCGACCATGCCGAGCAGCGACGACGAGACGGGCACCCAGCGCACTCCGCGCAACCAGCTGGCCGCGACGTAACCGGCAAGGTCGGTGACCGCTCCCCCGCCGACGCCCACCACCGCATCGGTACGCGTGAAGCCGGCCGCCCCCAGCTCGTCCCAGCACCGGGCGGCGACCTCCACCGTCTTGCCGGCCTCGGCGTCGGGCACCTCGATGGGCAGCGGGCGCAGGCCGGCGGCCTCCAGTGCCTCGGCGACGGCCTCGGCGCGCTGCTTCAGCGGCGGGGCGTGCAGGACCGCGGCGCGCACGGCGCCCTCGAGCAGCCCCGGCACGGCACCCAGCAGGCCGCGGCCGACCAGCACGTCGTACGGCCGTTCGCCGGGCACGGGGATTCGGGTCACGTGGTTCATCGCTTGAGGATGCTAGTCGCGCCGACATGGGGTTATAGACAGCTAACCCCATACGGGGTTACATGGCCGCATGCCGAAAATCAACGTGTACCTGCCCGATGACCTGGCCGGCGCCGTCCGAGATGCCGGCGTACCGGTGTCGGCTATCTGTCAGCGCGCGCTGGAGCAGGCCGTACGCCGCATCTCCGCGATCCGCCAGACGGTGCTCGGCGACCTGGATCCCGAGCAGCTGGCGAACCGGCTCCCGCACTTCACCGCCCGGACCGTGACCGTGCTGTCCCTGGCCACCGAACGGGCCCGCACCACCGGCGCATCGACCGTGACCAGCGCGGATCTGCTGCACGGAATGATCGCCGAGGGCGGCAACCTGGCCCTGCAGATCCTCGGCGCGATGGAGATCGACCCGGCCTCGATCACCGTGCCGGACGGCGCCGAGCCCGGCAGCGACGGCCCCGGGCTGCGGTTCAGCGCCGCCGCCGCGAACGCCGTCGAGCTGGCCGCCACGGAGGCGACCGGGCTGGGCCACAACTACGTCGGGTGCGAGCACCTGCTCATCGGTCTCGCCGCCGAGCCGGACGGCCTGGGCGGCCGCGCCCTACGAGACGTGGGAGCCGACGCCCGCGCGACCCGGCGCGCCGTGGCCGCCGCGACGGCCGGCTACGCCCACCTGCGCGCGAGCACCCCCGCACCGGAGGTGCTGACCGCCGTACGCGCGGAGCTGGCGCCGTTGATCAAGCGCATCGAGGCGCTGGAGGTCAGCCGGGCTTGAGCAGTCCCGCGAGCTCCGCGGCGATCTCCTGGGGCTCGCGCCCGTCGGTCTTCACCGTGTGCGTGGCCACCGATGCGTAGAGCGGGCGGCGCTGGTCCATCAGATACTTCAGCGTCGCCCGCGGATTGACGCTCAGCAGCGGGCGGCCGGCGCCGAGCCCCACCCGCTTGACCGCGTCGGAGAGCTCCACCGACAGGAACACCACCGTGTGCGCGCGCAGCGCGTCACGGGTGCCGGAGTCGAGGATGGCCCCGCCGCCCAGCGCGAGCACCCCGCCGAACGACCCGAGCGACGCGGCGATCGTCTCCCGCTCCAGGCGGCGGAACTCGTCCTCGCCGTCGTCGAAGAAGATCTCCGGGATGGGTTTGCCCGCCCGCTCCTCGACCAGATGGTCGGTGTCGGCGAACGGCACGCCGAGCAGCGCCGCGACGGCCTGCCCGACCGTCGTCTTACCGGCGCCGGGCGGGCCCACCAGGACGGCCGCCGGCGCCATCAGCGGATCAGCAGACTGTCGAGGTAACCGGCGAGGTTACGGCGGATCTCCGCGACCGAGTCGCCGCCGAACTTCTCCGTGGCCGCCTCGGCCAGCACGAGAGCCACCATCGCCTCGGCGACCACCGCGCCGGCCGGCACCGCGCAGACGTCCGAGCGCTGGTTGATCGCCGTGGCCGGCTCGCCCGTGGTCACGTCCACCGTCTGCAACGCCCGGTTCAGCGAGGAGATCGGCTTCAGCGCCGCGCGTACCCGGAGGTTCTCGCCGTTGGTGATCCCACCCTCCAGGCCGCCCGCCCGGTCGGTGACCCGCTTGACGCCCTCGGGCGTCGGGACGATCTCGTCATGCGCGACCGAGCCGCGCGACCGGGCCTGGGTGAAGCCGTCGCCGATCTCCACCCCCTTCACCGACTGGATGGACATCAGGGCGGTGGCCAGCCGGGCGTCCAGCTTGCGGTCCCACTGCACATGCGACCCCAGACCCGGGGGTACGCCGTAAGCAAGCACCTCCACGATGCCGCCGAGGGTGTCCGCC
The DNA here is from genome assembly GCF_040676695.1 of Actinoplanes sp. NPDC049548. NCBI lineage: Bacteria > Bacillati > Actinomycetota > Actinomycetes > Micromonosporales > Micromonosporaceae > Actinoplanes > Actinoplanes sp. NPDC049548. The sequence goes on along the minus strand of NZ_JBFAPM010000007.1, from coordinate 263,174 downwards.
TCCTTCTTCGCCGCATCCACCTCGGCCACCATGCGCGCACTGGCCTCCGGGTCGAGGCAGCGCAGCGGGTCGGCGTCGATGCGCTCGGCGTCCTCGGGCGACGGGATCAGCCCGGCCTTCGCGGCGACCGAACCCAGCTCGATGACGTGCGAGACGACGTCGATGCCCAGGGCCTGCTTGATGAGCGCCTTGCCCACCACGCCGACGGCGACGCGGGCCGCGGTCTCCCGGGCGCTGGCGCGCTCGAGGATCGGCCGGGCGTCGGTGTGGCCGTACTTCTGCATGCCGGCCAGGTCGGCGTGACCGGGCCGGGGGCGGGTCAGCGGCGCATTGCGGGCCTGCGCGGCGAGCTCCTCGGGGTCGACCGGGTCGGCGGCCATCACCGTCTCCCACTTCGGCCACTCCGAGTTGCCGACCCGGATCGCGACCGGGCTGCCGAGGGTGACGCCGTGCCGGACCCCGCCGATGATCTCGACGACGTCCTGCTCGAACTTCATCCGCGCGCCCCGGCCGTACCCCAGACGGCGGCGGGCGAGATCACGGCCGATGTCCTCGCTCGTCACCCGCACCCCGGCGGGCACGCCCTCCAGCAGGGCGACGAGCGCCGGACCATGAGATTCACCTGCGGTAAGCCAGCGCAACACGAGTCACAGTCTGGCATGCGGACGCCCCGCCGCGCCGCCAGGCCACCGCCGTCCCGCCAGCCGGTATGGTCCTCGGGTGTCCGCCCCGCCCACCGCCACTGCCACCGCAACGGCGCCGGGCCCGCTGCTGGTGGTCATGCTCGGCCTCGTCACCGCCGTCGGGCCGCTGTCGCTGGACATGTATTTGCCGGCGTTCCCCGCGGTGGCCGACGACCTCGGTGTGCCGGCCGCGGAGGTGCAGCTGTCGCTCACCACGTGCCTGATCGGGCTGGCCCTCGGGCAGCTGGTCTGCGGGCCGCTCACCGACCGGTGGGGGCGGCGCCGGCCGATGCTCGTCGGCGTGGGCGCGTACGCGATCCTGTCCGTGCTCTGTGCCCTGGCCCCGAGCGCGCCGCTGCTGGCGGCGGTCCGGCTGCTGCAGGGCTTCGCCGGCGGCGCGGGAGTCGTCGTGGCCCGGGCCGTCGTCCGCGACCTGTACGCCGGAGTGGCGGCCGCCAAGTTCTTCTCCCGCCTCACGTTGATCTTCGGCGTGGCGCCGATCGCGGCACCGAGCCTGGGCAGCGCCGTGCTGAAGGTGACGTCCTGGCACGGCATCTTCGTCGCGCTGGGCGTCATCGCGGCCCTGCTGACCGCCCTGCTCGCGTGGCGGATCCCGGAAACCCTGCCGACGGACAAGCGCAGCCCCGGCAGCCTGCGCGACATCGCCCGCACCGCCCGCGTCCTGGCCACCGACCGCGCGTACGCCGGCTACACCCTGGCCCAGTCCTTCGCCTTCGCCGCCCTGTTCGCCTACATCTCCGGCTCGTCGTTCGTGCTCCAGGACGGGTACGGCATGTCCTCCACGGTCTACAGCATCGTGTTCGGGGTCAACGCGTGCGGACTCATCGTGCTGAGCCAGGCGAACAGCAGGCTCCTCGACCGCGTCGCACCCCGGCGGCTCCTGCTGGCGACGCTGGCCGCCCAGGCACTCGCCGGTGGTGTGGTGCTCGCGGCCGCCACCGCGGGCAGCCTCCCGGGCCTCATCGCCGGCCTGTTCGTGCTGGTGGGAACCATCGGCATGGTCACGCCCAACGCGACCGCCCTCGCGCTCGACCGGCACCCGGAACGAGCCGGCACGGCGGCGGCGCTGATGGGCGGCATCCAGGCGGTGGTGGCGGCGCTCGCCACACCCCTGGTGGGCTTCGGCGACCCCGGCAAGGGCGTGCCGATGGGCGTCGCGATCCTCGCGTGCGCCGTCGTCGCGCTGCTGGCGGTGCTGCTGCTCACTTCACGCCGGCGGCGGCAGCCAGAGCCTCTCGCATAGCGTTCTCCGGGGCCGGCGCGATGCCCGTGAACTGCTCGAACTGCCCCAGCGCCTGGGCCAGGAGCAGATCCAGGCCGGACACCACACGGACGCCGTGCGCGGCCGCCGAGGCGGCCAGCGGCGTCGGCCACGGATCGTAGATGGCGTCGAACAACACCGTGTCCGGCCGCCAGGAGACCTGAAGCGCGAGGCTGTCCGCGGCGCCTTTCGGCACGGTGGAGACGACGGCGTCGGCGTCGAACACGGAGGCCGCGTCGGCCCAGTCGACCCCCGCGATGGACAGCCCGAGCGCTTCGGCGGCAGGGGCAAGCTCATCGCGCGCCTCGGGCCGGCGGGTCACCACGGTCACCGCCGCAGCACCGAGCGAAGCGGCGGCGGCCAGCGCCGCCCGTGCGGTGCCACCGCCGCCCAGCACGGTGACCGAGGGCGCGGACCGCAGACCGGCGTCGCTGAGCACCCGGACCATGCCCGGCACGTCGGTGTTGTCCGCGAACCAGGTGCCGTCGTCCCGCCGTACCAGAGTGTTGGCCGCGCCGGTCGCGACCGCGACGGGCGACGCCTCCGCGGCCAGCGTCAGAGCCGCCTCCTTGAGCGGCATGGTCAGCGACAGGCCGGCCCATTCCGGGCCGAGGCCCGCCACCAGGCCGGGCAGCTCATCCTCACCGCATTCGATGGCGGTATAGGTCCAGTCGAGCAGTCCCACGGCGGCGAAACCGGCGGCGTGAACAACCGGCGACAGCGAATGCTCGATCGGCTTCCCGCAAACAGCGGCGCGGCGGTGGACGGTCATGCGTCATAGCGTACGGGCGCCACCGATCGCGCCGATCAGCAGAGCGGAATGCCGTTCTTGCACGCCTTCTGAATGTTCGCGTCGTGCTCCGCGTTGGTGACCGCGAACGCCGACTTGCCGGTCTTGTCGACGGCGACGAAGAACAGCCAGTCGCCGGTCGCCGGCTTCTGCGCACCCTCCAGCGCGGCCTTGCCGGGGTTGTTGATGGGACCCAGCGGAAGGCCGACCTTCAGCTCCGTGGTGTACGGGTTCCTCGGGTCCTGCAGCTCGGCGTCGGTCATCTTGCCGGAATGCTTCTTGCCCTTGTTCTGAAGCTGCAGCCAATAGTTCGTCGTCACGTCGAACTGCAACGGCATCTTCTTCTTGTACGCCCGGTTGTAAGCGACCCGGGACACCTTGGGCAGATCCGCCGCGATGCCGGCCTCGGCCTGCGACAACGACGCCACGATCAAGGCCTCGTACGGCGAGACCGACAGGTTCTGCTCGACCGATTTCACGAAGTCCATGTCCGTCGTCGTGGCGATGAACTTGCCGACCATGACGCGCAGCATGTCCTCGGCGGTCGCCTTGGGCTTGAACTCGTAGGTGTCCGGGAACAGGAAGCCCTCGATGGTTCCCGAGGCCTTCTTGTCGTCGCGCCGGTTGAACCAGAAATCGGGTACGCCGAGCGCTTTCGGGTTCTTGGCGGCGGTTTCGAAATCCTTGACCGGTACGCCGGTCTTCTGCGACAGGATCGCGTAGATCTCGAGCGCGGTCTTGCCCTCGGGAATGGTGATGCCCTTGTTCACCCGGGCCTTCGGGTCCAGCAGCAGCGCGACCGCGTCCTTGGCCGACATCTGCTTGCGCAGGTTGTACGTGCCCGGCTGGATGTTCTTGCCGCGCGGATTCTCCTCGGCCGCCTTCGTGAACGCGGCGGTGCTCTTCACGACGTCCGCGTCGACCAGCGTGTTGCCGATCTCCGTCAGCGATCCTTCACTGAGCGACACCTCGACCGGGTCCGAGCCCGAACCGTCGTAGTCGGCTGCCGTGAAGAAGCCCTTGACCTTCTCGTAGCCGAGATATCCGCCGACGCCCAGGACGCCGAGCAGGATGAACACCATGAGGAACGCGACGGCGGACTTACCCTTGCCGCCCTTGGCACCGCGGGCTCCCCGCCGGTGGCGGGGTTTGCCGCGTTCGATCTGTTCGTCGAACGCCAGGTCCAGCTCGTCGATCATCTCGTCTGCCTCCGCTGTGCGTCCAGCCAGCTCTGCAGGATCTCCACCGCGGCCGCCTGGTCGACGACCGCCCGTTGTCGCTTGCCCCGGACTCCTCGCTCGGCAAGCCTACGGGTTGCGACCACGGTCGACATCCTCTCGTCCGCCAGCACGACCGGTACCGGCCCGACCGCCCGTTCCAGCCGCTCAGCGTACGCACGAATGTCGATGGCGGCATCCCCCTCGGCACCATTGAGGCGCACGGGGAGACCGACCACGATCTGCACCACCTCGTGCTCCCCCACGAGGCGGACGAGCTCGGCAATGTCGCCGGGGACGGCGCCGGGCGCCGCCGCCATGTCACGGGGCACCGTGACCAGGGGGGTGGCCAGGATCCCGTCGGGGTCACACAGTGCAACCCCGACGCGCACCTTACCCACATCGACGCCCAGCCGCCTACCCCGCGGCAGTGCGTTCATCGGGCCGCCCTTCCTCTCAGGCAGCCTCGCCGACCGCCTTCTCCACCGCCGCCAGCAGCGCCGGGACCTGGTCAGCGGGCACTCCGCCGCCCTGCGCGAGGTCGGCGTTACCGCCGCCCCGGCCCGACAGGGCACCCTTCACCAGATCCGCCGCGGACAGGCCGCGACTCTTCGCCGTCGCGTTGACCGCTACGATCAGTGACGCCTTGCCGTTCGACCGGGCCGCCACCGCGACCACCGCGGGTCGACCACCGTCGATCTTGCCGCGGATCTCCTGCGCAAGGGTACGCACATCGTTGGTCGCGGCGCCCTCGGGTGCTTCGGTGCCCACGAACGCCACACCCCGCAGATCCCTCGCCTGCGCGGCCAGCGCACCAGCCCCACCGAGCACCATCTGCGCGCGCATCTTCTCGAGCTCCTTCTCCGCGTCGCGCAGCGCGGTGACGGTCTGCTCGACCCGCTCCGCGACCTGGTCGCCCGGCACCCGGAACAGCTCCGCGAGGCGGGTGACCAGCAGGTGCTCCTTGGCGAGGAACCCGAACGCGTCGATGCCGACGAGCGCCTCGACCCGGCGTACGCCCGAGCCGATCGAGGACTCGGTGAGGATCTTCACCAGGCCCAGCTGGCCCGAGCGGGCGACGTGCGTGCCGCCACAGAGTTCACGCGCGTAGTCGCCGACTTCAACCACTCGGACCTCATCGCCGTACTTCTCCCCGAACAGGGCCATCGCGCCGAGCCGGCGCGCTTCCTCCTGCGAGGTGATGAAGGCATGCACTTCGAGGTCCCGCAGCAGCACCTCGTTGACCTGCTGCTCGACGTCGTGCAGCACGCTGCCCGGCACCGCGCCCGGGGTGTTGAAGTCGAAGCGCAGCCGGCCCGGCGCGTTCAGCGAGCCCGCCTGGGTCGCCGACTCGCCGAGGAACGCCCGCATCGTCTGGTGGATCAGGTGCGTCGCGGTGTGCGACCGCGAGATCGCCTTGCGCCGCGTCACGTCGATCTCGGCGAAGCCGGCCTCACCCGAACGAACTTCGCCCCGGAGCACCCTGGCCTTGTGCACGATCAGACCCGGGATCGGCTGCTGCACGTCCACGACCTCGACCTGGCCGCCGCCGACGTTGATCAGTCCGGTGTCCGCCTGCTGGCCACCGCCCTCGGCGTAGAACGGGGTGCTGTCGAGGACCAGCTCGACGTAGTCGCCCTCGCCGGCCGCCTCGACGCGCGCGCCGCCGCTGCCCAGCAGCGCCCGCACCCGCGACTCCCGCGAGACCTCCGCGTAGCCGGTGAACTCGACCGGGCCGCCCGCGTCCAGCACCGAACGGTACGACGAGAGGTCCGCGTGCCCCGTCTTGCGCGCGGCCGCGTCCGCCTTCGCGCGGGACCGCTGGTCCGCCATCAGCCGGCGGAAGCCCTCCTGGTCCACGCTGAGGCCCTGCTCGGCCGCGATCTCCAGGGTCAGGTCGATCGGGAAGCCGTACGTGTCGTGCAGCTGGAACGCCTTGTCACCGGAGAGCGCCCGGCCGCCCTTGGACTTCGTGTCGGTGATCGCCGTGTCGAGGATCGTGGTGCCCGCGCGCAGCGTGGACAGGAACGCGTCCTCCTCCGCGTACGCGTACGAGGAGATCCGCTCGAACTCCTCCGCGACCTCCGGGTACGACGGGGACATGCAGTCGCGCGCCACCGGCAGCAGCTCGGGCAGCGCCGGAGCCTGCCAGCCCAGCAGCCGCATCGCCCGGATCGCCCGGCGCATGATGCGGCGCAGCACGTAGCCGCGCCCCTCGTTGGACGGCGTCACACCGTCGGCGATGAGCATGAGCGACGTGCGGACGTGGTCGGCGATCACGCGCAACCGCACGTCGTCGGGGTGCGACTGGTTGGCCGCGTGGCCCGAGTGCACGCCGTACTGCTTGCCGGTCAGGTCCGCCGCCCGCGCCAGGATCGGCCGCACCTCGTCGATCTCGTACAGGTTGTCGACGCCCTGCAGGATCGACGCGATGCGCTCCAGGCCCATGCCGGTGTCGATGTTCTGCTTGGGCAGGTCCCCGACGATCCGGAACTCTTCCTTGCTCTTCACGTCGGCGATCTCGTACTGCATGAAGACCAGGTTCCAGAACTCCAGGTACCGGTCCTCGTCGACCTCCGGACCGCCCTCCTGCCCGTACGCCGGACCGCGGTCGTAGTAGAGCTCGGAGCACGGACCGGCCGGGCCGGGGATGCCCATCGACCAGAAGTTGTCCTTCTTGCCGCGGCGCACGATCCGGTCGGCGGGCATGCCCGTCTGCCGCCAGATGTCGATGGCCTCGTCGTCGTCGAGGTAGACGGTCGCCCAGATCCGCTCCGGGTCCAGGCCGAAGCCACCCTGCTCGACCGGTTTGGTGGACAGCTCCCACGCCAGCGGGATGGCCCCCGCCTTGAAGTAGTCGCCGAACGAGAAGTTGCCGTTCATCTGGAAGAACGTGCCGTGCCGCGACGTCTTGCCGACCTCGTCGATGTCCGGCGTGCGGATGCACTTCTGCACGCTGACCGCCCGCTGGTACGGCGGGGTGCGCTGGCCCAGGAAGAACGGCACGAACTGGACCATGCCGGCGTTGATGAACAGCAGGTTCGGGTCGTCGATGGCGGGCAGCGGGGCACTCGGCACGACCGTGTGCCCGTTGGCCTCGAAATGCGCCAGATAGCGCCGCTTGATCTCCGCCGTCTTCATCGCTGACCCTCCTGGGCGTGCCGCCCGTGTGAACCGCCCTGCGCGTCGTCCCGCAGCTCGGCGAACTTGTCCTCGTAGAGCTCCCCAGCGGCGAAGGCCGCGTGGATCTCCCGCTCGCGCTCGGCCATACCCTCGCGCACGTCTTCCACGAAGCTACGCAGCGACTCGACGAGACCGCCAGCCGATTCCGACAGCGACGTGGCGATGCCGGACGGGGTGAACTCGTTGGCCTTCCGGGTGACCTTGCGGACGACGATGGCGCCGACGGCCAGGCCCACGCCCAGCCAGAGCAACCGCTTCATGAGTCTTCTCTCCGGTTCTTCGGCTTTTCGTACGCGCTCCAGGCGTCAGCGGGCCGCGCGGGCCGCCTTGCGCCGCTGCTTGAGGCTGGCGCGGACGTCGCGCTCCTCCTCGGCGTGCCGGCGGGCGGCGGCGGCCTTGCGCAGCCCGTACCCGAACGAGGCCACCTTGACCAGCGGGTTGGCGGCGGCGGCGGACACGACGGTGGCCAGGTTGGCGACGTTCGCCGTGACGTTCTGAGCGTGCTCGGTCATCGTGTCGATCTTCGCGAGCTGGACGTTGACACCGTCCAAAGAGACCTGCACCTGACCGAGCGCCGTGTTCACGTTCTCCACCGTCTCGGTGACGCCGCTGAGCAGCGGCCCGGTGCGGTCGTTCAGGTCGTTGATGGCCTGCGTCGCCGCGTCCACGGTGTGCCGCAACTTCAGAATCGGGAAGGCCAGCACGACCACGAGCATCAGGAACGCGCCCGCCGCGATCAGGCCTGCGATTTCTCCGGCGTTCATTACACGCGTCTCCTCTACCGACGGGCCGCTAAGCGTGACAACGTGCAGACCCTACCGTCCGTCACTGCGGTCCGCGTCACGACGCCGAGGGTGTCGGCTCCAGCAGGGGATCATTCGTCAGCACGGGGTCCGGCGTCTCGCCGATCAGCGAGGGGTCGACGGCGGGCTGCGGCTTGCCCCGCTCGTCCATCACGGCGTTCTGCACCTTGATCGTGACGGTCGACCCGACACACTTCGCGGGATCGGCGGTGGGCACGGTCCCGTCCGGCCCGGCGGACGGCAGCGTCGCCGGATCCTGCGCGGCGACGGCGTCCACGGCGCACTCCGGCTGGCGTACCCACAGGTCCAGAGTGAACTCGTCCCGCGTCCAGCAGGTGTACTTGCCCCCGGTGCCCGGCTGGTCGGTGCACTGCCCGCCGCGTACCGTCCACCCGGCGGACCGCAACGCGGCCGAATAGGCCTGGTTGGTCTCCTCGAACGGCCGCTCGGACTGGGCCTCCCGCTCCCGGAACCGGCAGTCGAAGAAGCACCACCGGCTCCCGCTGATCCGGTCGTCGGCGTCCTTGCCGGCCCACGCAGGCACATCGAGCGCGTCCAGGGAGTTGAAGACCGGGTCGCGGGTGGCCGACCGGATCCCGAAGATCAGCGGCAGCAGACCGAGCACGAGCACACTCAGCGAGACCAGCGTCAGGACGCGGAGGCGCCGCTTGGCCCGCATCTGCCGGCGCAGCTCCGACCGGGCACCCCGAAGACCACCCAGCGGACCACCTTCGCTGCCGGGCGCGTCGTGGTCATCATCGTTCGACGGTACGGACACACGCGCGGCGGCCGCGGCACGAACGGCGCCGGTGACCCGCCCGGACGGCTCGTCGCCGGGGACGTCGGCCGGCTCCTGACCGGGAACCCGGGCGGTGCCCTGGCCCGGCACGGCGACCGCCGAGGAAACCTGGGCGGTGGCCCGGCCCGGCACGGCGACCGCCGAGGAAACCTGGGCGGTGGCCCGGCCCGGCGGCACGTTCGCGGCGGCACGCACAGGCGGCACGGCGGCGGCTGCCCGGCTCGGAAGGTCACCCGCGGCGGGAACGCCCCCGCTCATCGGTCCCGCGCCGGGCACGGCTGGGCCCGCACTCGGCGCACCGGAGACCGGGCGCGGAGCACCCGAGGTGGGACGGATGCCACCCCCGGACGGGTACGGAGCACCCGACGTGGGACGGACGCCCCCCGCAGTGGGATATGGCGCCCCGGACGTCGGGCGAACGCCACCCGAGGTCGGGTACGGAGCACCCGAGGTGGGACGGGCCTGGCCCGTAGACGGATATGGCGCACCCGACGTCGGACGAACACCACCGGAGGTCGGGCTCGCGCTGCCGGAGGCCGGGCGTGCGCCGCCGGAGGCCGGGCCGGGCGCGCCCAGGGTCGGGTTCGCACCTCCCGATACGGGGCGCGGGCCACCCGCGACCGGGCCACCGGAGACCGGTCGTGGAGCGCCCGAGACCGGAGCGGGGGCGCCCGAGACCGGGCGCGGAGCGCCGGCGGCGAAGCCCGGACCTGATCCGGCGCGGCGCGGGATCGGACCCGTGCCGGACGGGATCGGGCCCGTGCCGTCGACTCCGGGACCGCGCGGAATCGGGCCCGTGCCGTCGACTCCCGGACCGCGCGGAATCGGGCCCGTGCCGTGCGGCACCGGACCCGTGCCGTCGGGAGCTGCCGGCGGGCGGACCGGAGCCGAAGCCGCCCGGCCCTGCGGCGCGGACGGGCGTCCGGGTGCGCCGGCGCGGCCGGGAGCTGCACCCGGTCCTGGCGGAACGACACCCGGAACGGGCTGGCCGGGCGGCTGCGGGCCGGGAGTGGCACGACCCGGCCGCGCGACGCCCGCCCGAGACTGACCGGGCGGCTGCTGACCGAGATGCTGCTGGCCGGGAGCACGACCCGGCTGGGCGGCACCCGGAGGCTGCTGACCGGGAGCGCCACCCGGCTGGGCGGCACCCGGACGCTGCTGACCGGGCGGCTGCTGGGCGGGGGCGGCACGACCCGGCTGGCCGGGGCGCGGCACCCGGCCGGTGCCCCGGGTCGGCGCACCCGGCGGGCGGCCTCCGGACTGTGCGATCTGCCCCGTGGTGCCGATGACGCCGGATGTGCTGCCCGCCATGGCTCCCGCACGGCCGGGCACCGGAGGGGTTCGGACGCCTTCCCGGCCCGGTACCACCGGCGGGACCACGGACGCCGATGCGCGGGCCGGTTGGGCCGGCCCGGTCGGACCGCCGTCCGGGGCGCCACGTCCGCGCCTGCCGGTGGGCATGTTTCCGGCGTCCGGGCCGCGTTGCCCGGCGGGCCGGATCGCTCCGGTGCCGCGGCCGATCGGGCCGGAGGGCTCGTCGGGGTCGGGGCGACCGTGGCGGCCGCCCTGCTCGACCGGCGGGTTGCCCGGGCGCACGCGGGCGGAGGCGGCTGTGTTGCGGGCGCCGAAGGATTGTCCGTCCGCGCCGGGTACGGCGGAGACGGGCCGGGCGGCACCGCTGCTCGGGCGTGCGGCGCCGCCGCCTTCGTGACGGCCGGCCGGTGCGCCGGGAGCGAACCCGGGCCGGCCTCGTTCGTCCGGCGCGCTCCGGCGACCGCCGCGCGGGAAGGCGCCCGTGCGCTCGGCCGCACCGGGATCGGGTACGGCCTGACCAGCGGACCGGTCCTGAGCCGCATGCCCGGCACGGTCCGGCGCGGCGTGACCGCCCACCCGGTCAGGCGCAGCGTGACCGCCCGCCTGATCAGGCGCGGCGTGACCGCCCACGCGGTCGGAAGCGGCGTGGCCGCCCGGCGCGGCGTAGCCGGCGTCCCGGTCGGGCACGGCATGGCTGCCGTGCCGCGCGGCCCCGGCAGCGCCCGGACCCGAGGGTGCCGGACCGCCGTGGCGTGGCTGCCCCGGCCCCGGGCGGCCAGGCCCTGCGGGGCTGCCCGGACCGGCCTGTTCGGGGTAGCCGTGCCCGGACGCCTCCGGCTGCTGATGCCGGGCGCCGCGGCCGGACGGAGACACCGGACGTCCGGTGGGCGACACGGGACGTCCCGGCGGTGACACGGGACGCCCGGTGGGCGAGACGGGCCGGCCGGGCAACCCACCCTGCGGGGGCCTGCCCGGAGAGACGGGGCGCGATGCCGGAACCTCGGGCGCGTTGCCGGAGGCCGGCACGCCGGACGCGGGACGCACGGGTGGGTAACCACCGGAGGGATGCCCGACGACGGGATGCCCGCCGGACGGACCGCCGATCGACGGGTGACCGCCGGAGGGCGAACCCAGGGCCGGGAACGAGCCGGACGGGCCACGGTCGTAACCCGGGGCGATGTGGCGACGTCCGTGACCGGGATCGGCCGCGTCCGGCTCGGGGGCGGCCCGGCGGCCGGACGGCGCAGCCGGCCCCCCGGCGAACGGCGGACGAGCGGGCGACCGCGGCGCCGAGGCGGGAACACCCCCGTGAGCAGCCGAATCAGGACCGCCACCGCGCGCACCCGAAGCAGGACCGCCACCGCGCGCAGGCGGAGGTGGGCCCGGGGCGGGCGGGGCGGACGCCGGCAGGGGTGGGAACGGGTCTGCGTCGGGTGCGTCGTCCGGGCCCGGGGCGCGCCGGCCGCTCTTGCTGGTGCGGGCCTCGCCCGGGGCCGCGCCGGGGCCGATGGCGCCGCCCTGTTCCTTGGCCGTGCGCAGGTCGTCGAGCCAGCCGGTCTCCTCGCGGGGTACCTCTTCGGGCTCGACCGGCTCCGGGCGGCCGCGACCGAACAGCCGGCGGCCGCGGCCGGTCTGTTCGCTGCGGTCGTCGTAGTCGTCGGGCCTTTCGGCACCGCGCCTGCTCACGGCTGGTCCTCTCCGGCGGCGGCGCCGCTGTCGTCTTGCTGCGAGGTCGTCGGGGCCTGCGGGCTCGTGGCGGGTGCCGTGCCCCGGACGATTCTGCGCAGCCGGGGCAAGCGGTCCGCCACCGCTCGCTCGGCGCCGTGGTCGGTCGGGGTGTAGTAGTCGGCGCCGATCAGATCATCCGGCACGTACTGCTGCCTAACAACACCCTTGGGGTCGTCATGTGGATAGCGGTAGCCCTTGCCGTGACCCAGGCCACGCGATCCCGGGTAGTGGGCGTCGCGCAGGTGGGCGGGGACGGCGCCGCCGCGGCCGGCGCGGACGTCGGCGATCGCGGCCGAGATCGCGGTGGTGACGCTGTTGGACTTGGGGGCGGTGGCCAGGTGTACGACCGCCTGGGCCAAGTTGAGCTGGGCCTCGGGCAGGCCGACCGACTGCACGGCCTGGGCGGCCGCCGTCGCCACAAGCAGTGCCTGCGGGTCCGCCATGCCGACGTCCTCGCTGGCGAAGATGACGATGCGCCGGGCGATGAAGCGGGGGTCCTCACCGGCCACCAGCATCCGGGCCAGCCAGTGCAGGGCCGCGTCCGGGTCGGAGCCGCGCATGCTCTTGATGAAGGCGCTGGTCACGTCGTAGTGGGCGTCGCCGTCGCGGTCGTAGCGGACGGCGGCCACGTCGACGGCCTTCTCCGCCGTGGCCAGGTCGATCTCGGTGACGCCCTGGGCCGCCGCGGACCCGGCTGCGGCCTCCAGCGCCGTCAGGGCCTTACGGACGTCGCCTGCTGCCAGGCGTACGAGATGGTCCTCGGCCTCCGCGCTGAGGGTGACGGCACCGCCGAGGCCGCGCTCGTCGGTGACCGCGCGGCGGATGAGGCGGCGGACGTCGTTCTCGTCGAGGGCCTGGAGGGTGAGCAGCACGCAGCGGGACAGCAGCGGGGAGATGACCGAGAAGTACGGGTTCTCCGTGGTGGCGGCGAGCAGGGTGACGGTGCGGTCCTCGACGGCGGCGAGCAGCGAGTCCTGCTGGGTCTTGCTGAAGCGGTGCACCTCGTCGATGAACAGGACGGTCGGGGGTCCTCCGGCGCGACGTTCGCGGCGGGCCGTGTCGATGACCGCGCGGACGTCCTTGACGCCGGCCGTCAGCGCGGACATGGCGACGAACTTGCGATCGGTGGCGGCGGCGACCAGGTGGGCGATCGTGGTCTTGCCGGTGCCGGGCGGGCCCCACAGGATCACCGACATCGGGGTGGTGCCGGTGACGAGCTGGCGCAGCGGCGCGCCGGGGGCCAGCAGGTGCTGCTGGCCGACGAGCTCGTCGAGGGTGGCCGGGCGCATGCGCACGGGCAGCGGCGAGTCGGCCGCGGGCCGGGTGAAGCCGGACTCCGCGCCGGCCGGTGCCGCGGTGCCCACGCCACCCGGCCCGGTCAGGGGAAAGAGTCCGTCGAATTCCATCGGCAACGACAGTACCGGCCCGCCCTCCGGTGCCGGAAATGCACCAATGCGGGCGGGCCGGGTCGTGACCCCGCGTACGCGGGCAACAACAGAAAGTCAGCCGCGTCCGGGCCGACGGCCGTAGAAGCGTCGGCCGCTGCCGGTGCCGGAGCGCGGGCCGCTGCCGACGCCGGCCAGGTAGAGCGACAGCAGCAGCAGGCCGAGGGAGGCGAACGTCGGGAAGTTGAACAGGTCCGTGGTCTTCACGTCGAGCAGGTCGAGGAGCAGGTAGATGCCGAAGACGACGGCCGCGGCGATCGCGAGCATGGTGGGCCTCCAGTGGGGGGTGAGAGCACTTGCGCGTGCTGTTACCCCGGGGGTGGTCGCGCGCAAACCCCCGGTCAGGGCGCCGGGACCACCTCGGCCGGTGTGGACGGTACGGTCTCCGGCACCGCCCGCCGGGCCACCAGGTACAGCGGCGCCGCGGCGGCCAGCACGGCGGCGCCGAGCAGCAGCGACGCCACCAGGCTCACCCGGGTGGCGACGGCGGTGAGCACGATCAGGCCGAGGGACGCCGCGGGCTGGGCGACCATCGAGTTCAGAGAGACCAGGCTCGCCCGGTACGGCCCCTGCACCTGCCGATGCAGCAGTCCTCTGTGCACCGGGTCGGAGGCGCCGTGCACCGTGTAGCAGAGCAGGAACGCAGCGACCACCCCGACCGGCCCGGCGAACAGCGCCATCCCGGCGACGGTGACACCCTGCAGGATCCGCAGAGCGAACCCGGTCCAGGGAGCACCGATGCGGCGGGCCAGAACCGGGACCAGGGCGGCGCCGGCCGCGGACGCCAGCCAGGCGACCGAGCCGACCGGGCCCATCAGCGCCGACGCCCGGTCGGGGTCGCCCAGCACGTCGGCCAGGCGTACGGGCGTGAGGCTCTCGAAGGCGATCATGCCGAAGCCCCAGAACACCTCGACGGCGATGAGCGCGACGACGATCCGCGACCGGCGCAGGAGCCCGAGCGCGCCCCCGATCGCCGCCGGCACGCCCCGGACGGAGGCGGTCAGCGCGGCGACACCCCGATGGGTACGCGGCTCGGCCATCAGCGCGGCCACCGCGACGAACGAGACGACCTGCAGACCGAGCGCCACGTACACCGGTGAGCTGAGCGCGCTGACCGGTCCGAACGGGCCGAGGGCGACGAGGCCGCCGGTGAGCAGGGCGCCGGCCGCGATGGCCACGCCGATCACCACGCCGCTGCGGCTCAGCCCTGTCTCGATGTCGGCGTGCTCGTCGGCGGCGAGGGTCTGGTCCACGTACCAGGCCTCGAGCGGTCCACTGTCGAGGGCGCGGTAGACGCCCTGCAGGAGGTAGAAGAGCACGAAGAGCACGACCGAGTGGGCGACGGTCAGCAGGCTCATCGCCACGATGTCGACGACGCTCGCGATCAGGAGCACGGGCCGCCGGCCGATCGCGTCGGACAGGCCGCCGGTCGGCAGCTCGAGCAGCAGGACCGTCATGCCCTGCAGGGCGGCGGCCGAACCGTACTGGGCCAGAGTCAGGCCGCGTTCCAGGGGCAGCAGGACGATCACCGGGATCATCAGGCCCACGGGCAGCCAGCGCAGCGCGAGCAGCAGCAGGAACCGGCGCTGGACGCGGGCGGGGGTGAGCGCGCTCACGACTCGGCCACTCTCGGCATGCCGTACAGGTAGAAGATGATCTGCCGGGCGTCCGGGCCCGGACCCGCGCCGCGATAGCGCTCGACGACCTCGGCGAGCTCGGCGTTGAGGGCCTTGAGCTGGTCGGCGGAGAGCTGCAGCCAGTAGTCGGAGAACTCGGCGGCCTCCCGCCACTCCGGCGGCGCGTCGCCCTGGGTGCGGTGCCAGGCCTGGACCTGTTCGACGAAGCCGCGCAGCAGGGATCCTTCGAGCCAGTCCGCCGCCGCGGTGGCGTCGGCGTCGCCGGCGAAGTCGTCGCGCTGCCAGCTCGACATCTCGTGCGCCGAGCGCCACCAGCGTTCCCGGCCGCGGCCGGGCCGCTCCTCCTCCAGCACCAGGCCGACGTCGGCGAGCTGCCGCAGGTGGTAGCTGGTCGCCCCGGTGTTCGTCCCGAGCGCCTGCGCCAGCCGCGTGGCGGTCGCCGGCCCGTCCAGGCGCAGCCGGCCCAGCAGCCGGAACCGCAACGGATGGGCCAGCACCCGGATCTGCCGGGCGTCGAGGTGCACTTCCCTTTGCTCCATACCTTGCACAATACTTGTGCATAGAAATTGTGCAAGCTTTCTGTGCAAGCATGGGCGTCATGATCGATGCGAGACTGGCGGCGCCCGCGGACGCGCCGGAACTGATCCGCCTCCGCAAGGTGATGATCGACTCCATGGGCGACGACCCCGCACCCTCCGGCGAATGGGAACGCACCGGCGTCGCGATCCTCCAGAAACAGCTCGCGGCGGCGGACGGCACGCTCGCCGCCTTCGTCGTCGACCGCCCCGACGGCCCCGGGCTCGCGGCCTGCGTCGTGGGCGCGGTGGACCAGCGGCTCCCGAACCCGCGGGACCCGACCGGACTGCGGGGGTACGTGTACAACGTCGCGACCGACCCCGCGTACCGCCGGAGGGGTTACTCCCGGGCCTGCATGACCGCCCTCATCGGCTGGTTCAGGGCCCACCGCATCCGCGCCGTGGACCTGCGGGCCTCCCGCGACGGGGAACCCCTGTACGCCGACCTCGGCTTCCGCCGCACGAACGACCCGGCGATGCGACTACGCCTTGACCTCAACTGAGCTTCAAGGCGCAGAGTGCCGCCATGGTCCTCGACGAAGCCCTCCAGCGCCTGCACCACACCGGCCCCGAACGCGACGGCTGGCTGTCCAACCACGCCCCGATGGCGGCGGAGGCGCTCGTCCGCCGGAACCGGGCCGGCGCCGTCCACCGCTGGCTGGACCGCTACGGGTCCCGGCTCGAGGAACGGCCCCGCGGCGTCGCACCGATCCCGGCCCAGGAGTGGCGCGACCCGCTGGGTGACCCCGTACGCACCGGCGACTGGCTCACGTTCTTCGAGCGGGAGACCGCGCTGGCACCGTGGCGCGACGTGCTCGCCACCTGGTGGCCGCGCCTGCTCCCCGGCATCGCCGCCGGCGCCACCCACGGGGTGATCCGGGTCGGCCACGCCGTCCGCACCCTGCTCGACGCGGAGACGCCCGAGCGCGTCGCCGAGCTGGGCGACGGGCTGGCGTACTGGGCGGCCCGCTGGCAGCCGCTGGCCCCGGCCGGGCAGGGCCCGTACCGCCGCGCGGACCCCCGGGCGGCACTCGACGCCGTCCCCCGCGTACCCGATCAGCGGTTCGGCATCCGCAACCGGCTCGCCCAGCTCGCCCACCTGCCGGACTGGCCGCGGGCAGCCGGCGCGGTGCCCGGCGACGGCGACCCGGCACCCCGGCTCGCGGCGATCGTCGCCGCCGCGGTCCGCAGGCACACCACCCACGGGTACGGGAACCCGGTGATGCTCGTCCACGCCGCGACGGCACCCGCAGCCGTCCTGCGAACCCTTCCGGCGCTGCCACCGGCGCTGCACCCGGCGAGCCTGGCCGCGGCATGGGCGGCGAGCGCGGCGGTCACCGCGGCCTACTCACCGCGCACGGCTGCGCCCGTACCGGTGGACACCGAGGAGCCGGACCCGGACGCCGTGATCGACGCCGCGGTCCGCTCGGCCGACGCCCACGCGATCAAGTTCGCGGACGCGGCGATCGAGTCCTGGACGGGCACCGGCGACCCGGCCCTGCTCGTCGCCGGGCGCCACGCCACGGACCTGATCAGCCGGCCAGCTTGAACAGCAGCACCGTCTCCCACTTGTGCATGTCGGGCTCCTGGGCCGGATCGGTCATGAGCACCTCCAGCCGCGCACCCCACACCTCACCCTCGGGCGTCGGCGTCCGGTCCCACTCGAGGCCCCGATGCTGCGCCCAGTCGAGCAGGCGCGCGGTGACGCCCATGAGCTCGTCGGGATGCCCGACATGCGTGACGGTCGCATACCGCCCCGCCGGCAGCACGTCCACGAACATCGGCTCCGCCACGTCGATCGGCGCCGCCACCGGAATCCCGGCCTCGACCACCAGCTCGGCCGACATGTCGATGACCCGGTAACGGAAGAAGGGCGCCCCCACGGGCGTGACCCCCCGCTCCCCCAGCCACCCGAACATCGTCGGTAGATGATCGGCGACCCGGGCGAACTCGGTCATGGTGATCGACTCCCGCCGCCCGACATAAACCTGCTCGGGCCGCTCCACGATGGTGGGTTCCGCCAGCATGCGAACCATCATGACGGCTTTCACCGCACCCGCAATCGGTACGCGCTCAACCAGCGGCGGCAGAGCTCCGTTCGTGACTGGCCATCCAGGTGGGGCCGTGGCCGAAAAGGCGATGGTCCGTTCCGCTCAGTCCACACAGCTCTTCGAGAGCGCGTCGGCGACCGGGCGCAGCGGGGTCCTGAGGAGCGTGGTGGCGCGGGACGAGTCGAGCACCACGTTGGCCGGCCGGGGGCCCAGGCCGCCCTCGGCGGCGGTGCAGGTGGGGACCGCTGCCGGGTCCACGTTGTGGGCTGCGGCCACGAGGCGGCCCAGGTCGGCGCGGCTCATCCGCTCGGGGCCTGCCACGTTGATGATGCCGGCGTAGCCGGAGGTGGCCAGCTCGAGGATCGCCGCGGCCAGGTCCGTCGCGTCGATCGGGCAGCGGTACTCGTCGGTGAAGAGGGCGCCCCGGGTGCGGCCGGTGGCCAGGGCCAGGGCCAGCTGGACCTGCTTGCTGCGCTCGTCGCCGACGATCAGGGAGGTGCGGACCAGGACGGCGTCCGGGTCGATCGCCCTGACGGCTGTCTCTGCGGCTGCTTTGGCCGCCCCGTAGAAGGAGACCGGGGTCGGGGGTTCGTCGTCGCCGTACGGGGAGGGGCGTCCCGCGTGCACCGCGTCCGTGGAGACGTGCACGAGGCGGGCGCCCACTGTGGACGCCGCCGTGGCCACGTTCGCCGCCCCGTCGGCGCAGGTGGTCCAGCTGTCGGCCCGGTATGCCGTGTTGACGATCAGCTCTGGGCGTACCGATGAGATCAGGGTGTGGACCGCGGCGCGGTCGGTGATGTCCAAGGGTGACCAGCCCGTTGCCGGGGTTGTCGTCGTGCCGGTGACGTCGTCGCCGGCCGCCGACGCGAGCCGGGCCACCTCGCCGCCGAGGTGGCCGCTCGCGCCGACGACCAGCGTGCGCATCAGTTCGAGCGTTCGACCGGTACGGCCTGTCCGTCGGTGCCCGGAGTCGCCGTGGCGGCCTTGGGCTTGGCGTCGATCCCGGCCTCCTTGCGCTGGTCGGCGGTGATCGCGGTGGGCGCGCCGGTCAGCGGGTCGAAGCCGCCGCGGGTCTTCGGGAAGGCGATGACCTCGCGGATGGAGTCGTTGCCGGACAGCAGCATGCAGGTGCGGTCCCAGCCCAGCGCGATGCCGGCGTGCGGCGGCGGGCCGTACTTGAACGCCTCCAGCAGGAAGCCGAACTTGTCCTGGGCCTCCTCCGGCGTGATGCCGAGCAGGGCGAAGACCCGGCTCTGCACGTCCGCCTGGTGGATACGGACGCTGCCGCCGCCGATCTCGTTGCCGTTGACCACGATGTCGTACGCATACGCCAGCGCGCGGTCCGGCGCCTCCTCGAAGCGGTCCAGCCACTCCGCGTTCGGCGAGGTGAACGGGTGGTGCACGGCCGTCCAGCCGCCCTCGTCGGTCTTCTCGAACATGGGCGCGTCGACCACCCAGCAGAACGCCCACGCCGACTCGTCGATCAGGCCGGCGCGCTTGGCGATCTCGATGCGGGCCGCGCCGAGCAGCTCCTGTGCCTCCCGGCGCTCGGTCGCCGCCGCGAAGAAGATCGCGTCACCGGGCTTGGCACCGACCACGTCGGCCAGACCGGACAGGTGGTCGGCGGAGAGGTTCTTCGCGACCGGGCCGCGCGGCTCCCCGGTCGACTCGTCGAGGACCACGTAGGCCAGGCCGCGGGCGCCGCGCGCCTTGGCCCAGTCCTGCCAGCCGTCCAGCTCCTTGCGGGTCTGCGAGGCGCCGCCGGGCATGACCACCGCGCCCACGTAGCCGCCGGCGTCGATGGCGCCGGCGAACACCCGGAACTCGGTGCCGCGCAGGTAGTCGGTGAGCTCGGTCAGCTCGACGCCGTAGCGCAGGTCGGGCTTGTCGGAGCCGTACCGGTTCATCGCGTCGTGCCAGGTGATCCGCGGGATCGGGGTCGGCACGGTGTAGCCGGCCAGCTCGCCCCACAGCTTGCTGACGAGCTCCTCGCCCAGCTCGATGATGTCGTCCTGGGTGACGAAGGACATCTCGATGTCGAGCTGGGTGAACTCGGGCTGCCGGTCGGCGCGGAAGTCCTCGTCGCGGTAGCAGCGGGCGATCTGGTAGTAGCGCTCCATGCCCGCGACCATCAGGAGCTGCTTGAACAGCTGCGGGGACTGCGGGAGGGCGTACCAGGTGCCGGGCTGCAGGCGCACGGGAACGAGGAAGTCGCGGGCGCCCTCGGGAGTGGACCGGGTGAGGGTCGGCGTCTCGATCTCGTTGAAGTCGCGGGCGTGCAGCACCTCGCGGGCGATCTGGTTGGCCCGGCTGCGCAGCTTGAGCGCCTTGGCCGGGCCGGAGCGCCGCAGGTCGAGGTAGCGGTACTTGAGGCGCAGGTCGTCGCCGGCCTCGATGTTGTCGTCGACCGGCAGCGGCAGCGGCGCGGCCTCGGAGAGCACGACCAGCTCGCTCGCCACGACCTCGATCGCGCCGGTGGCCAGCTCCGGGTTCTCGTTGCCCTCAGGGCGGGCGGTGACCTCGCCGGTCACCTTGACGCAGAACTCGTTGCGCAGCGCGTGCGCGTCCTCCTCGCGGAAGACGACCTGCACGACGCCGGAGCCGTCCCGGAGGTCGACGAAGATCACGCCGCCGTGGTCGCGCCGGCGGGCCACCCACCCGGCGAGCGTCACCGACTGGCCGGCGTGGTCGGCCCGCAGGCTGCCGGCGTCATGGGTACGGATCACGGAAACGTCTCCTCACACAGGTTCACGGGGCGCACCCGCCATTCTGTCAGGAGTGGCCCGGCGCTCAGGCCGCGGGCCAGGAGGTCGCCCGTACGGTGGCCCGGCCGTCCGCGACCGTCTCGGTCACCTCCACCCGGACCAGCCGCACCCCGGTGGTCGGCGGCGTTCCCGTGCCGGTGAGCACGCACAGGACGAGCCCCTTGCGGACGGGCACGATGACGCCGCCGCCCAGCGGGCTGGTCCGGATCGCCTTGGCGCACCCGGGACCGTCCACGTCCGCGTCGCCGACGTCGCTGCCCCCGACCGCTCCGGGGGCGAGAGTGACCTGCGGTGGCTCGTCGCCGCAGCGGCTGTCGTAGCGCAAATCGCTGATCGAGCCGTCGGCGTCGACCCGCGGCTCGTCCAGGTCGAGGAAGGTCACGCCGGTGCAGCCGGCCTGGATCCGGAGGATCTCCTCGCCGTACGTGCCCTCGGCCACGGGCGCGGGCACGGCGGCGGGCAGCGGCCGCGCGTACGCCTGCTCGGCGCGGTCCAGCGCCCGCCAGGCGAGCAGCCCCGACGCCGCGGCCGCCAGCAGCGCCAGCATGGCGAGGGAGACGGCCAGCACGACTCCGCGGCGCGGCGGTGCCGGCGGCGGTCCGGCCTCGCCCCCGCCGAGCCGCTCGGTGGGCCCGTCCGGGATCGGGTCGGCGCCCTCGGGCCAGGCGATGGACGAGTTCGAGGCGCGGAAGACCGGCATGGACGACTCCACTCGCAGCAAGCGGCGGCAGGACCGACGATCGGCGCGAAACACCGCAGATCGGCCTGATCGACCCTACGAGACCCGGTGGTTCGCGGCCCATCCCCCGATAAGGGAGATCACCGTCGCGGATGACCGGGCATCATGCCTCGGATGACACGGATCGAGGAACGTGCCCGCGCGTTGTGGGCCGGGCTGGCCGGCGTACCGGTCTACTTCACTCCCGGCGAGGTCACTGTCGTCACCGCCCCGGCTTCGGAGCTGTGCCCGCCGGGATGGGCCGGCATCGTCGCCCTGGGCGACGCCGCGATCGCGACCCTGCCCGCGCCGGCCGAGTCGGTGGCCGAGGCGCTGCGGCGCATTCCGGTCGCGGAGATCGCCGATCCCGATCGGGTACGCCGAGAGCTGCCGGTCGAGGAGATCCTGGGTCCCGCGGTCCTCGCCTACCTGGACGTGTCCGCGTTCCGCCCGGCCTCCGGCCCACCGGCCGAACGGCTCCCCGCCGGCCACCGGGACGTCCGCGCCCTGATCGCGGGCGTCCCTGCGAGCGACGCCGGCGAGAGCGGCCTCGACGACATCGACTCCGCCGCTTTCGTGGTCCGCGCCCCGGGCGGCGGCCGGGTGATCGCCGCCGCCGGATACCGGCGCTGGCCGTCGCGGGTAGCGCACCTCAGCGTGCTGACCGCGACCGGGGCGCGCGGCCGTGGTGACGGTCGCGCCGCCGCCTCCGCCGCCGTCCGGGACGCACTGGCTCAGGGTCTGCTCCCCCAGTGGCGGGCCCGGCCGGCCGCCTCCCGCCGGGTGGCCGCCGCGCTCGGCTTCCGCGACCTCGGGTCGCAGCTGAGCATCCGCCTCGCCGGATAGGATCCGCGCATGCCCGGCCCCTCCACGGCGCAATCCGCCGTCGCTGACCGGCTGGACCGGCAGATCCTCCACGGCATGCAGCTCGCGCCGCGAGTCCCCTTCGCCCGGCTGGCCGCGGTGCTCGGCGTCTGGCGAGCAGACGGCGGCGCGGCGCTACCAGCGGATGCGGACCCACGGCCTCGTGCGCGTCTTCGGCGAAGCCGACCCCGAGCGTCTGCCGGGAACGACGTCGTGGCTGCTGCGCATCAGGTGCGCCGTGTTCTCAGCTGTCCGCCAGCCATCGGCCGGTCGACGTCGTGATCCGCCATCTTCGTGTCATCAGACGGCCAGTTCCGCCAGGGCCTCCCGCACTTCGGCGTACCGCTGGGCGCGATGGCCGCCGGTGGGTGGCTCGCCGAGCGCCGAGACGCCGTCGGTCACCGCGTACGTGATCCGGTAGAGGACGACCCGGGTGGCCACGTCCCGCCACACCCCGGCGAGCACCGCGCTCGGCCGGTGACCCAGCTCGGTGATGGTGAACCAGGGCGGGAACAACGCATGCGACTCCACGGCGGCGTCGATGCGGCGGCGCAGGTGTGCGGTGAGCTCGGCCACGGCCGTCGAGCCGCTGTGCGTGCGGTACTCCTCCTGCCGGCGCAGGTCCCGTTCGAGCGCCAGCTCGGCCACGACGACGGCCTCCCGCATCCCGGTCAGGTCCGCGTTGCGCGCACACAGCTGCTCCCAGTGGCGCCGGTAGGAGGAGGCGGCCTTGCGGAAGTCCCGGCTTCCGACCTTGGCGTTCGCCAGGACCGCGCTGGCGTCGAGGGCCCGCGACCGGCTCTCCGCGGCGAGACGTCGCAGCTCCGCGTACGCGTCCAGCACGGCATGGTGCTCCTCGCGGGTCCGGTCGTCGAGCATCCCGGACCGGATCTCCTCGGCCTCGCGCACCTCGGCGACGAGCCCGGCCCATTCCTCGGGCACGGCGTCGAGGTCGACCGGCTGGACGCCGTGTTCCAGCCGCAGCCGCCCCTCGATGAGCTGGATCTCCCCGGTGAGCCGCGCGTTCGCCTGCCGCGCCGCCCGCAGCTCGATCTCGGTCTGCCGGCGCAGGGCGTCGTGGTCCCGGGCGAGGGTGGCGACCCGCTCACAGGTCTCGTCCACGCGGACCGCGAGGTGACCGGTGCGCTCCTCAGCGGTACGGGCGACGTCGCGAAGCTCCTCGGTGAGCTGCAGGCGCAGGGCGGTGAGCTTGCGCTTGAACTCGGTCCGCAGCGCCTCGGCGACGCGGACGAGGTCGGTGGAGGTGTCGGTGCTGCTGCTCATGCGCCCGCCTCCGAGTCGTGCCGCCGCGGGCCCGAGGCGGCGAGCTGGGGTGGTCCGGGGCGAGGCCGGGCTGCGGCGGGCGCCTCCCCGTCCCGGCCCGGGGCATCGGGCGCGGCCGGAGCGCCGGAGGCGCCGGGCACCGCGGAAGCGCCGGGCACCGCGGAAGCGCCGGGCACCGCGGAAGCACCGGGCACCGCGGGAGGCTTTGCGGGACCTCGGCGGGTCCGCCCCAGGCGGGGGGAGCCGGCGCCGGTCACGGCCCACACCGTGATCGCCGCGGCCAGCAAAGCGGCGGCGGGGATGAGCCAGAAGGGCCCGAGGCGACCCGTCGCGACCAGCACCCCCGGCACCACGGACACCGCGGCGAGGACCGCGGCCAGCAGGCGCCGGCGGCGGGCGGACCGGGCGCGCATGCGGTCGAGGTCGCGCATCAGGTCGTTGGTGGCGTCGAAGACACGCAGCAGCAGGTCCTCGTACCGGCTCGGATCCCGCCCGGCGCGCCCCAGCACGTCGTGGCGGGAGGCCAGCTCCCGTTGCCGGGTCACGACCACATCGCGAAGATCAGCAGCACCCACGCGGGCTCCTCACGCCGAGGCAAAGGATGTATGGGGCGAAAGCTACTGAAAGACTACGGTCTCCTCGAGCCCGGTCAATCCCACGGAAGTGTCCAGGGACATCCAGCATCGCGACGATGTGCGACGCTCCAACGCATGATCACGCAGGAGTGGGAACAGCGGCTGGCGCAGGCATGGGCGTCCCTCGAGGACACGCCCGGGGACGAGTTCGTCGAGCGCATCGAGCAGCTCGCCGCGGAGCTTCCGCCCGGAGACCCGGCGGGTCTCTTCGAGCGGGCCTGCTCCCTCGACTCGACCGGCCGCAGCGACCTCGCCGTCCCGCTCTACGAGCAGGCCCTGCGGTCCGGCCTCACCGGGATCCGGCGCCGCCGGGCGGTGATCCAGATGGCCAGCTCGCTGCGCAACGTCGGCGACTCGCAGCGCAGCGTGAACCTGCTGACCGAGGAGCTGCGGGCGCCCTCCGACGAGCTCGACGACGCGGTCAAGACGGTGCTCGCCCTGGCGCTGACCGACGTCGGCCGGGAACGGGAGGCTGTCTCCATCGCCGTCGGCGCGCTGGCCCCGCATCTGCCCCGCTACCAGCGCTCGATGGCCGCGTACGCCCGCCTGCTCGTGGCACCGGAGAGGCCCGACGCCTGAGACACGCGGTCAGCAGGAGACCCGGACGGCGGAGCCACCGAGCCGGGCGCCGCGAATGTCCGACGAGCCCCGGGTCATCAGGCGTACCGACAGCTGCCCGCGGGTCGCCGGGAAGCGGCCGGCAGGCACCCAACGTCCCTGGTTGCGGACCTGGTCGACGACGAACCGGCCGGTCCGCGAGCCGCTGCCGTCCACGGTGGCGTACACCTGGTAGGTCGCCGGTTCGCCCGCCGCGTCCCGCACATTGCCGGTACGGGGCACGTACACCTCGACGGCGCAGTCCGCGCGGGGTGACATCCGGAACCACCACAGCATCATGTTGCTCAGGTCGTCGTCATCGCGGTCGCCGGACATCGGCATGGCGACCATGTGGCCCCGGCAGCCGTTGCCGGTGAAGCCGCCGCCCGTGACCAGGTACCAGCCGTCGGTGCCGACGCGTTCGGCGTACCCGCTGCTCGAGGTCTCCGGGCAGCGGAAGCCCGCCAGGGCGGAGAACGGCTCCGGCGCGGGGCTCGGTTTCGACGTCGGCGCAGCCTTCGTCCGTCGCGCCGGCAGGACCGCAGGCACCTTCGTCGGCGCGGACGAGCCGGCCGCGGCGACGCTCGACCGGCGAACAGGGGCCGATGGCGTGGCGGCTGCGCTCGGCCCGGCGTAGGCGATGGTCGGAGCGGGCTGGTAGCCGGCCAGCGGGGACGTCGACCCTTCGGCGCCGGAACCCCAGCCGGACACCGAACCGATCGCCAGCAACGTCAGGGTGCCGACAGCGGCCACGGCGATCGTGACCATCCGCACCCTGAGCGAGCCGGGGCGACCCACCGGTTCGGCCGTCCCCGGCTGACGGGGGCCGGAGCCGGTTCCCGTACGTTCCATGCCGCCGTGCGGAAGCAGATCGGCCCATGCCGCCCGTTCCGTCCCTCGCGACCGTGCTTCCCGGTCCCACTTCGACTGCTCCATCCCCGCCCGAAGCACCCTTTCTGCGCACGATGTCCCCCGGCGGCATTCCGCCGCCACCAGACCAAGCGCCGCAGAGCCGGATTCCGTTACACCGGGGGCGTGTCACCTCGTCGCTCGACCTCCGCCGCCCGCCCGGCGTCGCTACGGAGCAGCTCGCGCGGTCACCAAGGGCGACTACGGCGTGTGCCGGTGCACGGGCCGGTGCGGGGTAGCACCGACCGCGCGTCGCTGTTTTCGTCATGCCGGACATGCTGATTGTCCAGTCGGCCGCGGACCATTTCTGGATATGAAATATCCGCGGTCGTCATCGTTGAGTCCGGGAGGCGTCTGGGACAATAGGGTAATGACGCAGCTCGCATTGTTCCCCACGAAGAATGTGCGGGACCGGGCGCTGCGTCGCAATTATTCGCCGGCGGCCGAAGAGTTCAGGCGCGAGCATGAGCGGCGTGGGGCTTGGTACGACGTCATTCCCGGCGCTTGCGTCGGCTGCGCGAGTCCGCGGATCAACCCCCGGACCCGCATTCCGGCCTTGACCCCTGTCCTGATGACATCCGCCCTGGCGATGCCCGCCTCGGCAATCGCTGCCACGGTGACCTCCACCCCGAGGCGCTGTCCACAATGGCGCCTGCGGCTGACACAACCGATCATCCCGTGCGGCCGGAAATCCCAGCCCAGGACGACGAGCTGGGGCAAGGCACCGTACCTCAGAAGGGCAGCGCGCACGGCGACGGCGCGGATGATCATTTGCCCGAGGCGGTGGTGACGAAGCAGGCGCGGGCGGGCGGCCCGCCACGTCCCACTGGGAGCGACAGCCGCGAATTGCGCGGGACGTCCCCTGCGACCAGCGAACGGGCGCGGACAAGGCCTGTCCACCAATTCCACCCGCCCGAACATGGTGGCGAAATCCCATCTCCACGCTTTTCCGTGCCGGACCACCGAAATGGCCGCCGGCCGCCCTGGAAAGGCGAACGCAGCCCTCCGCAGAACTGTCGATGGTGGATCCGGCGCACTCATCTCGGCTACTTGTAAATGCCCTAGGACCGCGGCCCGGCCGGGCATTGGTCCAGGCCTCCGGGCTGTCGCTCTGCTGCCAGAACCAGCGATGCCCACCCGGCTCGACAACCCACCGACGCGTCCCGGGTGGGCCGGATCCGCCGTCGGCTGGGCGCCGCCGACGATGACGGCCTTCACCGCGTCCGGCGCAGGTCTGCGGTCATCTCGTGCAGCTCGGCCAGCCGGTCCGCGAGGGTCCTCGGGTTTCCCGGCGCCCCCGGCCGCGCGTCGCCCGGGCGCGGTCCGGACAGCGGCCGGTAGTTCACGCCGAGCGCGTCGAGCCGCCTGAGATGCGGTTGGAGCCGCTTGCGGAACTCCGTGAAGTCCCGCTCCGGCGGGCTCCACACCACCTCCGCGAACGCGCACAGCCGCGGATACACCATGTAGTCGACGCGTTGCGCGGACTCCATGTGCTCCGTCCAGACGTTCGCCTGGGCGCCCAGCAGCCGGTCCGATGGCGGGGGTTCGAAGGCGTACACGTCGGCGAGGGTGAGCGGGGGGCCCACCGGAGTCGGCTCGCCCGGGTCGTCCGACTGCCGGTAGTCGAGGTAGAGCGCGACGTCGGGGCAGGCCACCACGTCGTGACCGGCGGCCGCCGCGGCGGCGATCGGGGCGAAGCCGCGCCAGGCCGCGATCACGGCGTCCGGTGGTGCGCCGCCGGCGAGGATCTCGTCCCAGCCGAGCACGCGACGGCCGTGGGTGGCGAGGTGGGCGGCCATCTCCGCCGTGAAGCGGGGCTGGATCGCGTGGGGGTCGTCCGAGTGGGCCGCCCATTCGTCGACCGGGCACTCGTCGCCGCCGATGCTGACCAGCGGTGACGGGAAGAGGGCGCAGACGTGGTCCAGCACCTGGCGGCAGAAGTCCAGCGTGGACGGTTGCATGTTGAGTACGTGCGGCGAGATGCCCCAGGATGTCCGGACGCCGCCGGTGAAGCCGTTGCCGAGCTGCGGGTACGCCGCGATCGCCGCCTGCATGTGGCCGGGCATGTCGATCTCCGGCACCACGGTGACGTGCCGCTGCGCCGCGTACGCGACGATCCGGCGCAGGTCGTCGTCGGTGTAGTGACCGGCATGGGGGCGGTCGTCGTAGAGACCGTGCTGCCGGGCGCCGAGCATGGTGCGGGGTCGCCGGGCGCCGACCGAGGTCAGGCGCGGCCACCCCGGCACCTCGATGCGCCAGCCCTGGTCGTCGGTGAGGTGCAGGTGCAGCACGTTGAGCTTGTGGTAGGCGGCGAGGTCGATGAAGCGCAGGACGGCTGCCACGGGCATGAAGTGCCGGGCGACGTCGAGCAGCACACCGCGCCACCCGAAGCGCGGCGCGTCCTCGATGTGCACGCCCGGCACGGTTCCGGTGCTGCAGTCCGGCGGCAGGAGTTGACGCAGCGTCCGGGTCCCGTAGAAGACGCCGGCCGGGGAGCCGCCGCGGAGGGAGACGCCGCCGTCGCCCACATCCAGCACGTAACCCTCCGCGGGAAGCGCCGGATCGAGGGAGACGGCGGGCTCGGTCAAGGGGAAGGAGCCGCCCGTCTCGCGGACCAGACCCGGCCGGGGAATCACGGTCACCGCTTTCAGAAGTACGTGTGCAGCACGTCGACCACCACGTCGTCGTCGTTCGCGACGGGGATGAAGCGCCACTTGTCGAACGCCGTGCACGGGTGTGACAGTCCGAAACGGATCACGTCGCCGACCGCGGCCGACGTGCCGTGGACGTACGTGTGGTGGTCGTTCATCCGCGTCACCTCGCCGGCCTCGGTGACCGGCAGCCCCTCGTCGAACGGCGCGTCGCGCTTGCCCATGCCGACGATCGCCAGGCCGCGCTCCGGAGTGGACAGGACCTGGGCGTACATCTCGAGGGCCGACGCCAGCGACCCCTCGCCGGGCTCCCGGTTGAACGGCGTCCGCTCCCGGTAGAAGCCCTCGTCGTGCGTCACCGAGGCCCCGCTGCGCAGGACCGCCCGGACGGTGTGCCCGTCGAGCCACTGCCCCTCCAGCGCCGTGATCACGCGGTCGAACCAGGCGCTGCCGCCGGCGGAGACGATCACCTCCGCGGGCAGCAGGTCCGCGACCGCACGGACCGCTTCCACCAGGGTCGCGAGGAAGGCGTCGACCGCCGCGGCGTCCGGCAGGGCGCCCTCGTAGGCGGTCACCCCGGCGAGGGTCACGCCCGGCGCGGCCGCGGCGGCCCGGGACACCTCGACCACCTCCGCGACGGTACGGCACCCCGTGCGCCCACCCGCATGTCCGAGTTCGACCAGCACGGGCAACCCACCCGCCGCGGCCACCGCCGCCACGCCGGCCGCGGAGTCGACCTGGACGACCACCTCCCAGCCGGCCGCCGACTCGGCCGCCAGCCAGCCGAGCGCCGTCGGGTCGAGGACCTCGTTGGCGATCAGGACGCGGGGCACCCCGAGGCGGCGCAGGACGAGGGCCTGGCTGGGCGTCGCCACGGTCAGCGCCCATGCGCCCGCGGCGAGCTGGGCGTCCAGCAGGCTCGGGGCCATCGTCGTCTTGGCGTGCGGGGCGAACGAGAACCCGTGCCGGTCCGCGTAACCGGCCATGGTGGCGATGTTGGCGCGTACCGCGGAATCACGCACCACGAGCAGCGGCCAGGTGAAGGAACCGTCGAAGAGGGAGTGGCCCGCCGCGGCGAAGGCGCGGACCGGAATTTCCCCCTGCGGCAGCCAGAACCCCTTGGCCCGCCAGTCGAGCAGCTCGTCGGGGACATCGAGAATCACGGAAGTCCTCCCTTGACCGCCGGAGCGCCAACGCGCATGGTGTGGAAGCTACTACGAACCACTTACGAACCGACAGGTTCTGCAAGGGAGGCGGCACCCGTGCCCGCGGCGACGACGATCGGACTGGTGTTGCACGCCGGTCATCGCCCGCGGTTCGAACAGGCCACGCGCACTCTCAACGGCGTCACGTTCGCCTGGGCCGTCTACGAGCGCGAGGATCAGATCCGCGAGCGCGTCGCCGAGCTGCTGGACGCCGGCCACCTCGACGGGATCCTGCTGGGCGTCGTCCCGTACGCCCGCTGCCGCGACCTGCTGCCCGCCGCCCTGCCGGTGACGGTCACCCGCTCGGCCGCGCTCGACCTGGCCCTGGCCTGGTCCCGGGCCCGGGGCAACGGCTGGCCCGCGACCCCGGTCAGCATCGACACCTTCACCCAGGAGACCGTCGACGAGGTGGCGACGGCGCTCGACCTCGACCGCGACGCGATCGCCTGCCTGCCTTTCGACCCCGAGCAACCTGTGGCCGACGTGGTGGCCTTCCACCGCGAGCGGGTCGCCGCGACCGGCGCACCGTACGTCATCAGCGTCCGCACCGGCGTCGCGGCGGCCCTCGACGGGGAGGTCGCCGTGCTCCACGCGCTGGCCACCCCGGGCACGATCCGCGCCGACCTGCACGAGCTGGCACTGCGCGTCCGCAACAAGAAGGCCGACGGGCAACGCTTCGCCGCCGCCGTCTTCCTCATCGCCCGGCCGGACCGGATCGCCGACCTGGACCGTGCCCGGGCGGGGCTGCTGCACCTGCTGCTCAACACCCCCGAGCTCGCCGACGCGTGGATCGACAACCGCGGCCGGCGCGGCGTGGTCGTCTTCGCCCACGCCGCTCTCTTCGAGTCGGTCACCCACCACTGGGTCGGCCTGCCGGTGCTCGCCGAGGCCCGCGACACCCTCGGGGTACGCGCGGTCGCCGGCTTCGGCCTCGGCGGGTCCGCGCGGATCTGCGTGGCTCTCGCTGAGCGCGCCGCCGCCCGGGCCGAGCAGGACGCCGACCCGGGCGCGTACCTGATCTCCGACAACGGCATGATGATCGGCCCCATGGGTGCCTCCGGCGTACCGCTGACCTACACCTACCGCGAGCACGGCGACATCGAGACGCTCGCCGGCCGCGTCGGGCTGAGCCCGGCGACGCTGTCGCGCCTCGCCGCGATCGAACGCGCCCTCGCCGGCCGGCCGGTCTCCCCCAGCGACCTGGCCCGCTCGCTGGGCATCACCGACCCGAGCGGCCGCCGGCTGATCCGCAAGCTCAGCGAGTCCGACCTGGCCGTCGGCGACGGCAGCTCCCAGGTGCATCGCAAGGGCCGGCCGACGCGGCTCTACCGGCTGGCGATCACCGCGGCCCTGAAGGGCGACCGATGACCCACGACCTGGTCCTGACCGGCGGGGACGTCCTCGGCCACGGCACCACCGACGTCGCCGTCCGAGCCGGCCGCATCGCCGCGATCGGCCCCGGACTCACCGGCGCGGTCGTCCACGACGTCACCGGCCGCCTGGTGACACCCGGCCTGATCGACCTGCACACCCACGTCGGCCCCGGATACTGGGGCATCGACCCCGATCCCGTCGCCTGGTGCACCGGCGTCACCACGTGGGTCGACGCCGGATCGGCGGGAGCGTACACAATGGACGGTCTGCGCCGCACGGTCGCGCAGGTGGGCGTGCGCGTCCCGGCGCTGCTCAACATCTCCGCGGTGGGGCTGGCGGGGCGCACCGGCGAGAGCCGCGACCTGGCCAACTGTGACGTGGGCCTGGCCGTCGACACGGTCCTCGCCCACCGCGACCTCATCCGCGGCATCAAGGTCCGCATCGACCACGAGACGGTCGGCGCCAACGGCGTGGAACCGCTGCGGCGCGGCCTCGCCGCCGCGGAGGCCTGCGGGATCCCGGTCATGGTCCACATCGGTACGACCCCGCCCACGCTGGACGAGGTCCTCGACCTGCTGCGGCCGGGCGACATCGTGACGCACTGCGCGAGCGGGATCGCGTCGCCGCTGGGGCCGGCGGTACGCGACGCCTACGAGCGCGGGGTGCTGCTCGACATCGGCCACGGCTCGGGCGGGTTCGCGTTCGACGTGGCGCAGGCGCAGCTGGAGGCGGGGCTGCGGGCGTACACGATCTCCACGGACCTGCACGCGCGCTCGGTGCACGGCCCGGTCTTCGACCTGCCCACGACGATCGCCAAGCTGGTCGCCGTCGGACTCCCCCTCACCGACGCGCTCGCCGCGGTCACCGTGCACCCCGCCCGGGCGCTGGGGCTGCCGGGCGGCACCCTCGACCCGGGCGCGCCCGCCGACATCGCGGTGTTCCGGGTCGAGGAGGGCCGCTTCGAGGTGGTGGACGCCCACCGTCAGGTCCGGCAGGCGCCGCTGCGGCTCGCCAACGAGGCCACGTACGTCGGCGGCCGCCGGCTGCCCGCCCGCCTGCCGGCGCCCTCACCGCCGTGGATCCCGCTCACCGACGCCCAGCGCGCCGCCCTGGCCCGCCGCGAGCACGCCGTCCGCGCCCTGCTGGCCACGCCCCTGGTGGGCGTGGACGGCCTGGCCGAACAGTTCCCCAGACCGACGACAAGGAGCACCTGACATGCCCAAGCGCGCGATCATCACCGACAAGGCGGCCCCGGCGGGCGGCCCGTACTCGCACGCGGTTGTCGCCGGCGACACCGTCTACCTGGCCGGCGCGATCCCCGCCCTGCCGGACGGCACACGCGTGACGGGCACCTTCGCCGACCAGGCACACGCGGCGTTCCGCAACCTGGCGGCGGTCGCCGAGGCGGCGGGGGCGAGCCTCGACCAGGCCGTCCGGGTCGGCGTCTACCTGCGCGACTTCGCCGACTTCGCCGAGCTGAACGAGATCTACCCGCAGTACATCAAGGGCGACCACCTTCCGGTACGCACGACGCTGCCCGTACCGCTGGTCGGCTTCGACATCGAGATCGACGCGATCCTCTACACCGGCCCTTGATCAGCCCTTTTCCGCGGGCAGGGCGGTGAGCGGATTCAGCGCCGCCTGCACCGCACGGATGTCGCCCCCCACCGCGGTCGCCAGCATTCCCGGCCCGGCCAGCGGCATCAGCATCGCGTCGCCGCCCAGCGGGCCGGGCGCGGGAAGCGACGCCCCGGCGAGCACCAGCGCACCGACCGACCGGCCGCCACCGAGAACCGCCGCGCCGGACCAGCCCGGGGCTCGCGGGCCGACGGCCAGCTCGTGCCGGTACAGCGTCCGGCCGGCGTAGCGGATCGTCACGTTCGCAAGGGCGTCGCCGGACTCCTCCGCGTGCCGGCCGCAGACCAGGTCGTCGCGCCACACCAGGGTGCCGCCCTCGTCGACCGTCACGTCCGTGATCGCGAGGTGATGGCATCCGGCCGCCGCGATCAACGGCTCGGGCGACCACAGCAGGGATCCGCCCGCCGCCACCGTCGCCGAGACCGTGAGCCTCGACGGCGGCCCGGGCCGTCCGGGCAGGGCGAGCTGGGCGGCGACGCTGTGCACCGTCAGCCTCGCTCCCTCGCCGACCGCGATGTCGAGGCGCAGATCGTCGCCGCGTAACGGCCCCGCCGCCCCGCCGACCAGGTGGACGGTGACGCCGGCGGGACTACGCGCACCGGTGCGGCGCAGCAGCAACGGCGACTCCCCGCGCAGGACGGCGAGCCGGGTGCGACCGGTTCCGTCGGCCTCCGCGACGATCGACGCCTCGGCGCGCATTCCGTCAGCCGGCGCGGACCGCGACCAGCTCGCGGATCCACTGCGCGACCGGCGTGGCCGCCCGGTCCTCGGTCAGCGACAGGAAGACCGTGGGCAGGTCGCCGCGGCGCGCCCGGGCGTCGCGGTCCATCACCGACAGGTCGGCGCCGACCAGGGGGGCCAGGTCGGTCTTGTTGATGACCAGCAGGTCCGCGGTGGTCACGCCCGGTCCGCCCTTGCGGGGCACCTTGTCGCCGCCCGCCACGTCGACGACGAAGATCTGCCGGTCGATGAGGCCCTTGCTGAACGTGGCGGTCAGGTTGTCGCCGCCGCTCTCGACCAGCACGAGGTCCAGCGGGCCGAGGACGGCCTCGAGGTCCTCGACCGCGTCCAGGTTGGCGGAGATGTCGTCGCGGATCGCCGTGTGCGGGCAGCAGCCGGTCTCCACCGCGCGGATCCGGTCGGCCGGCAGCACGCCGTTGCGCAGCAGGAAGTCGGCGTCCTCGGTGGTGTAGATGTCGTTGGTCACCACCGCGAGCCGCAGCTCGTCGCCGAGCGTCCGGCACAGGGCCGCGACCAGCGCGGTCTTGCCGGAGCCGACAGGGCCGCCGATGCCGATCCTCAGCGCGCGCGGACCGGCGGCGAGCGGGGCGTGCGGGTCCGCCGACGGATGGGGATGGGTGTGGTTGTCAGGATGCAAAGAGACGCACCTCCCAGGTGGCGTGCAGCTCGGCGCCGATGTCGAGCAGGGGCGCTCCCGCGGCCGGCAGGGCGTCGGCCGGGTCGTCGATCCGGATCGCCGCGTCGGCCGCGATCCGGTCGCAGTCGGGCGCAAGCCGGGCGATCACGGCGTGCACCGCGTACGGGTCGAGGCCCAGCAGCCGGACGGCCGCGCCGGCGGGACCGGCGATGGTGCCGTGCGCGGCGGCAACGGCTGCCTCCGTGGGTCCGAGGCCGGCCGCCGCCGCCAGGACCCCCAGCGCGACGGGCTGGTGCGGTTCCCGGCCGACCGGCGCCGGCTGCCACATCGCGCGCCCGGCCCGCAGCAGCGCACGTCCCTGTGCCCGGGACGCGCGGCGTAAGGCGGGCGACGGGGTCCGCGCGTCCAGGCCGGCGTCGAGCTCGGCCCAGCGGTGCGGCGCCGCACAGGCTGCGGCGGTGAACGCGGCGGCGACGAGCCCGGCGGTGTGCAGCCGACCCCGGAGGAAGCAACGCAAGTCGGAAATATCATGGATTCGCCCGGCGGACACCGCCGCCTCGAGGCCGCCGGAGTGCGCGTGGCCGCCCGCGGGGAGCCGTCCGTCGGCGAGCACCAGCAGCGTTGCGAGGGACATCAGAACAGGTGGTAACGCTGGGCCATGGGAAGCTCGTCCACCGGCTCCGGCTCGACGACCTCTCCGTCGACACGAACCGTGAACGTGTCCGGCTCGACCTCGATCCGCGGCGTCGCGTCGTTGAGCGGCAGGTCCGCCTTGCCGACCGAGCGCGTGTCCGCCACCGGCGCGAGCGCCCGCTTGAGGCCGATGCGGTCGCCGAGCAGGGCGTCGATGGCGGCCGGGGCGACGAACGCCAGCGACGTCACCGCCGGCACGATCCCGTACGCGCCGAACATCGGGCGGGGCAGCATCGGCTGGGGCGTGGGGATCGAGGCGTTGGCGTCGCCCATCTGCGCGTACGCGATCATGCCGCCCTTGATGACCAGCGCCGGGCGTACGCCGAAGAACGCGGGGTCCCAGAGCACGAGATCGGCGAGCTTGCCGGCCTCCACCGAGCCGACCTGATCCGCGATGCCGTGCGCGATCGCCGGGTTGATCGTGTACTTGGCGACGTAGCGCCGGGCGCGCAGGTTGTCGGCGGCGCCGTCGCCGGGCAGGGCGCCGCGGCGTGCCTTCATGACGTGGGCGGTCTGCCAGGTGCGCATGACGACCTCCCCGATGCGCCCCATGGCCTGCGAGTCCGAGCCGATCATCGAGATCGCGCCGAGGTCGTGCAGCAGGTCCTCGGCGGCCATGGTGGACGGCCGGATGCGGCTCTCCGCGAATGCCAGGTCCTCGGGTACCGCCGGGTTGAGGTGGTGGCAGACCATCAGCATGTCGAGGTGCTCGCTGAGGGTGTTGCGGGTGTACGGCCGGGTCGGGTTGGTCGACGACGGCAGCACGTTGGGGTGCGAAGCCACGGTGATGATGTCCGGCGCGTGCCCGCCGCCCGCGCCCTCGGTGTGGTACGCGTGGATCGACCGCCCGGCGATGGCGCGTACGGTCTCCTCGACGAACCCGGCCTCGTTGAGCGTGTCGGTGTGGATGGCGACCTGCACGCCGGACGCGTCGGCGACCTTGAGCGCCGCGTCGATGACCGCCGGCGTGGTGCCCCAGTCCTCGTGCAGCTTGAAGCCGCCGGCCCCGCCGCGCAGCTGCTCCCAGAGCGACTCCTCGCTCATCGTGTTGCCCTTGCCGAGCAGCAGCACGTTGACCGGCCAGGTGTCGAGCGCCTCCAGCATCCGGGCCAGGTGCCAGGCGTTGGGGGTGACCGTGGTGGCCTTCGTGCCCTCGGCCGGGCCGGTGCCGCCGCCGATGATCGTGGTGATGCCGCTCGTGAGCGCTGTGTCGAGGATGGTGGGGCTGATCAGGTGCACGTGGCTGTCGACGGCGCCGGCGGTGAGGATCTTGCCGTTGCCCGCGATGACCTCCGTGCCGGGACCGATCACCAGATCCGGGTGCACGCCGTCCATGGTGTCCGGGTTGCCGGCCTTGCCCAGCGCCACGATCCGCCCGTCACGGATGCCGACGTCGGCCTTGACGACGCCCCAGTGGTCCAGCACGACGGCGCCGGTGACGACCGTGTCCGGGGTGCCCTCGGCCCGGGTGGCCCGCGACTGGCCCATCGACTCGCGGATGACCTTGCCGCCGCCGAAGACCACCTCGTCGCCCGGGACCGGTCCGGCGCTGCGGTCCTCCTCGACCTCGATCAGCAGGTTGGTGTCGGCGAGCCGGATCCGGTCGCCGGCGGTCGGACCGTAGAGGGCGGCGTACCGGCCGCGGTCGAGGCTGCTCACCGGGCGCTTCCGTTCTCGGGCAGCTCCTCGTCGAGGGCGCCCGCGGGCTCGATGTCCTCGCGCGGCGACGGGTCGAGCGGCCCGCCCGCCAGGCCCCGCAGGCCGGGCACGATCCGTCTGCCGGCCAGCGGCACCAGCGTGACGTCGCGCGGCATGCCGGGCTCGAACCGTACGGAGGTGCCCGCCGGCACGGCCAGCCGGTGGCCCCACGCGGCGTCCCGGTCGAAGTCCAGGGCGGCGTTCGACTCGGCGAAGTGGTAGTGCGACCCCACCTGGACAGGCCGGTCGCCGGTGTTGCGCACGGTCAGGCTCCGCACCGGCCGACCGGGGTTGATCTCGATGTCGCCGTCGCCCGGGATGATCTCGCCCGGGATCACGAGATCGGCCCGTGCACGGTGACCAGCTTGGTGCCGTCCGGGAACGTCGCCTCCACCTGCACCTCGGCGAGCATCTCGGGCACACCCTCCATGACGTCGTCGCGGGTCAGCACCCGCCGCCCGGCGTCCATCAGCTCGGCCACCGTGCGCCCGTCGCGCGCCCCCTCGAGCAGGAACGCGGTGATGACCGCGGTCGCCTCGGGATGGTTGAGCCGCAGGCCGCGCTCGCGCCGCCGCCGGGCCACGTCCGCCGCGACGTGGATGAGCAGCCGTTCCTGCTCGTGCTGACTGAGGAACAAAGGGACCTCCCCCTGATCGCTGCCATCAAAGCACGGGTACGCCCTCAGACACGGGCGGCCACGCCGTCGATCAGCAGCCACACGGCCAGGGCGAACCCGGTGTCCTCGGCGTCGTCGTCGCCGAGCAGCCGGCGCATGGTCCCGTTGACCTCGGTGAGCAGCAGGCCGCCGATGAGCGCGGAGACGACCGCGCCCACCTTGGGCACCTCGGCCTCAGGCAGGCCGGCGTGGCGCAGGATCGCGCACAGCGAGTGCCACATCGGACCCTCACGCTGGATGAACTCCTCGCTGGTGAAGGCGTGCCGGACCAGGTTGCGGTGCCGCAGGGTCAGCTCGCGGAACTCGTACGCGAGCTTGTAAAGATTCACCTGCCACGTGCCCTCGCCGACCACGACGTCACGTGCACCCTCTGTCACGAGGGCCACGATGCCCGCGAGGACCGCCGCCTTGTTCTCCACATGGTGATAAAGCGACATCGGGTTGACGCCGAGCTCCGCCGCGAGCTTGCGCATGCTCAGCGCCTCGACACCCTGCGTATCGACGATGTTCAGCGCTGTATTCATGATCAGTTCACGGGTGAGACGGACGTCTCGCGGCCTTGCGCGCTCGCCCATACGCCGTACGGTAGCAGCCATACACCGTATGGTTGAGGAGGTCCCGCCATGTCTGCCCCCATCCCCGCGCCCCGCGGGCTGCCGATCGTCGGCAATGGACTGCAGATCCCGGTCGAAGGCACCCACCGGTTCTTCGCCGACCTCGCCGCGCAGCACCCCGGCGGCATCTACAAGCTCAACCTCAACGGCCGGCACGTCGTCATGGTGTACGACCCCGACCTGGTCGCCGAGGTCTGCGACGAGAGCCGCTTCTACAAACCGATCGACCCGCCGCTGATCCACGTGCGCGACTTCGCCGGCGACGGCCTCTTCACCGCCCGCGAGCAGGAGGAGAGCTGGGGCCAGGCGCACCGGATCCTGCTGCCCGCGTTCAGCCAGCGGTCCATGAAGGCGTACTACCCGCAGATGCTCCAGGTGGCCCAGGACCTGGTCCGGCACTGGGAGCAGCGCACCGACGTCGACGTCACCGACGACATGACCCGGCTGACCCTCGACACCATCGCGCTCACCGGCTTCGGGCACGCGTTCCGCTCCTTCGAGCAGCCCGAGCTGCACCCGTTCCTGCAGGCGATGGGACGCGCGCTGACCGAGGCGATGGACCGGACCCGGCAGCTGCCGCTGGTCACCGGCCTCAAGAAGAAGGCCGACGCGGCATACCGGGCCGACATCGCCCGCATGCAGGAGCTGGTCGACGAGGTCATCCGCGCCCGGCGAGCCGCCGGCACCCAGTCCCGCGACCTGCTCGGGCTCATGCTCGACGCGGCCGACCCGGTGACCGGCGGCCGGCTGACCGACGCCAACATCCGCAACCAGGTGCTGACGTTCCTCATCGCCGGTCACGAGACCACCAGCGGCACCCTCTCCTTCGCGCTGCACCTGCTCATGCGCAACCCGCACGTCCTCGCGCAGGCGTACGCCGAGGTGGACTGGATGTTGCCCGGCGACACCGTGCCCACCTACGAGACGATCATGAAGCTCGACGTGATCCCGCGGATCCTCGACGAGACGCTGCGCCTGCTCTCCCCCATCCCCGGCATCGGGCTCAAGGCACGCGAGGACACGGTGATCGGCGGCAAGTACCACCTGGTCCGCGGGCAGAAGGTCGGGGTGCTGCTGAAGCCCCTGCACACCGATCCGAAAGCCTGGGACGACCCGCTCACCTTCGACATCGACCGCTGGCTGCCCGAGCGCAAGGCGGCCCACCACCCGCACGCGTACAAGCCGTTCGGCAACGGCGAACGGGCCTGCATCGGCCGGCAGTTCGCGCTCACCGAGGCGCGTCTGGCCCTCGCCATGATCCTGCAGCGGTTCGCGATCGCCGACCCGCAGGGCCACCAGCTGACGATCAAGCAGACCCTGACCATCAAGCCCGACGGCCTCACCCTGCGGGTGCGACCCCGCCAGGAGCACGAGCGGATGTCCGTCGTGGCCGGCCCGGAGAGCGAGCCCGCCGCGTCGGGAGCCGAGGTCGAGGCTTCGGGGGTACGCCTGCGCGTGGCGTACGGCTCGAACCTGGGCACCTCGGAGGACCTCGCCCAGCAGCTCGCCGACCGGGCCCGCCGCTCCGGCTTCGACGTCACCGTGCAGACCCTGGACGAGCTCGCCGGCGACCTGCCCACCGACGGCCTGCTCGCGGTCGTGGCGGCCAGCTACAACGGCAAGGCGCCGGACAACGCCCAGCGCTTCGACGCGCTCGAGATCCCGGCCGGCGCGCTCACCGGCGTACGGTATGCGGTCCTGGGGAACGGCAACACGCAGTGGGCGACCTACCAGGCGTTCCCGAAGCGGATCGACGCGGCGCTGGCCGCGGCCGGCGCGACGGCCGTGGTGCCGCGCGGCGAGACCGACGCGGCGGGCGACTTCGACGGCATGGCCACCGCCTGGCTGGACCGGCTGTGGGCGGCGCTCGCGGAGGCCTACGGCGCGAGCACCGGCGAGGCCCCGGCGGGCGAACGCTATGCGGTCGAGGTGCTCGGCGAGGACCAGGTGCGGCCGGCGGTGGTGTCGGCACAGGCGTACCCGATGACCGTGGTGTCGGTGGAAGAGCTCGTGAGCGACCCCACCGGGCTCTGGGACTTCAGCGTCGAGGCGCCGCGGCCGGGCGTGAAGGCGGTCACCGTACGCCTGCCCGAGGGCACCGGATACCGGGCGGGCGACCACCTCGCGGTCTACGCCAAGAACGACCCGGAGCTGGTGGCATGGGCGCTCCGCTGCCTGCGCGTCCCCCGCGACCGGGTGATCCGCCTGCGCCAGGACGGCGGGCGCCCGACGTCGCTGCCGATCGGCGTGCCGGTGACCACGGAACTGCTGCTCACCGAGTTCGTGGAGTTGCAGGAACCGGCCACCCGGCACCAGCTGAGCACACTCGCGGAGCACACGGAGTGCCCGTGGACCACCCGGCAGCTCCACCAGTGGATCGGGGACACCGACGAGGCCCGCCAGGCGTACGCGGACGACATCCTCGCCAAGCGGGTCTCCGTGCTGGGGCTGCTCGAGCGCTTCCCGGCGATCGAGCTGCCGTTCGGCGTGTTCCTGTCGCTGGCCGGCACGATCCGGCCCCGGTTCTACTCGATCTCGTCGTCGCCGGCCGTCGACCCGAACCTGGTCACACTGACGGTCGGCCTGGTGGACGGCCCCGCGCTGGCCGGGCAGGGACGGTACCGCGGCATGTGCTCGCAGTACCTCGCCCGGCTGCGACCCGGCGACACGTTCTACGGCCACGTCCGCGTCCCGGCCCCGCCGTTCCGTCCGCCGGCCGACCCGCGCACCCCGATGGTCCTGGTCGGACCGGGCACGGGCTTCGCACCGCTCCGCGCCTTCCTGCAGGAACGGGCGCTGCAGCCGGACCGCGGGCGGGCGTTGCTGTTCTACGGCTGCCGCCACCCTCAGCACGACTGGCTGTACGCCGACGAGATGCGGCAGTGGGCCGAGTCCGGGGTGGTCGACCTGCACCTGGCGTACTCGGCGGTGCCGGACCACCCCCACCGGTTCGTGCAGGACGCCCTCGCGGCCGCCGGCGACGAGGTCTGGGACCTGCTCGAGGCGGGCGGCCACCTCTACCTGTGCGGCGACGGCGCGCGCATGGCCCCGGCGGTCCGGGCCGAGCTGGCGGCCCTGCACCGGCGCCGCACCGGCGGCACGGCCGAGCAGGCCGACGAGTGGCTGCGTGCCCTCGAGGTCGAGGGCCGCTACCAGCAGGACGTCTTCGCCTGACGGACCGGCCGCATGGTCACCCGAGGACCATGCGGCCGATCGTGCTGATCAGGCGGCGAAGGCGATCGGGACGCCGTGGCTGTCGGTCAGCGCCAGCCGGGTGTGCAGGTTGCCCTGCTCGGCCACCCGGGCGAAGTACTCGCTGCGGCGGCGCTGGAGGCAGCCCTTGCGCGTACGCGGGCCCCCCGCGGCCACCGTCAGCAGCTCCGGCGCCAGCGAACTGTTCAGCCCCTCCCGCAGCAGACGCAACGCCTCGGTGCGCAACTGGGAGATCCGGGACTCGGTCACCCCCAGCTCGGCGGCCACCTCGCTGAGCGGCTGCTCCTGCAGGAACGACTGGGTGACGACCATGCGCAGCCGCTCCGGCAGCGCCTGGATCGCCTGGTGCAGATAGCCGAGGCGCTCCCGCTTGAGCAGCAGGTCCTCGGGGCCCTCGGAGAGCTCCGGCACCATCTCCTCGGCCGCGCCGGTCGGGAACCCCTGAAGGCTCAGCAGCGCCGCCTTCTGCACGTCGTCCTCGACGGCGGCGAGCTCGGCCACCCCGATGCCCAGCATCTCGGCGACCTCG
Organism: Actinoplanes sp. NPDC049548; assembly: GCF_040676695.1. NCBI lineage: Bacteria > Bacillati > Actinomycetota > Actinomycetes > Micromonosporales > Micromonosporaceae > Actinoplanes > Actinoplanes sp. NPDC049548. The sequence continues at coordinate 222,226 of NZ_JBFAPM010000007.1, read as the reverse complement.
GCCTCGGTGGGCGTACGCCCGAGCGCCGCCGTGAGCTCCTGGCGGGCCTGCGCGGTCTTGCGGGCCCGGGCGCGTACGGAACGACTGGCCCAGTCCTGGCCCCGCAGCTCGTCGAGCAGCGCACCCCGGATCCGCACGGCGGCGAACCGGTGGAACGGGATGCCGCGGCTCGGATCGAAGGAGCGCGCGGCACCGAGGAGCGCGGCGAACCCGGCGGACGACAGGTCGTCCGAGTGGACATGGCCGGGCACGCGGTTCAGCAGCTCCCGGACCAGGTGGCCCACCATCGGCATGTGCTCGCGGACCAGGTCCTCGATGTCGCGCGCGGACGGCGCGTCGTGGGTCGTGCCGATGGCGGCGGGGAGTTCGGTCGTGGCGGTCACGTAGTCCTCCTCGCTCGTACAGGGCCGGCAGGTGAACCGGCCGATGAGGAAGACATTTGCGGCCGACGGGTGCAGTGGCGGCCGAACTCGGTTGCTTTTATGGAGTTTTTTCATGAAAAGGCTCAGGTGCCCCGGAGGGTGCCCGCCGGGGCGGGAGGCGTGAGATGGGCCCCGAGCGGCGTCGCGGGGCGGGGCGTGCGCCCGAGCCGGGGCCTACCCGCGCCGCGGCAACAGCCGGCGTCGGGCGCCGTGCGCGGCCTGTGTCACGACCGCGGGCCACCGTGCGCCCGCGTGCGTCACGACCGCGCCACCGTGCGCGGCCTGCGTTATCACCGCGGGCCACCGTGCGCGGCCTGCGTTACGTCCGCGGGCCACCCTGCGCGGCCTGCGTTGCAACTGCGGACCGCCGTGGGCCCATTGCGGTCGCGGCGCCAAACCTGCGCCAAGCGCGGTGCCACACGGGGCCCCAGAGATCAACGTATCGCTCCAGCAGCGCGTGCGACGGCACTCTCTCAATACCCCGCGATGTCCCCGAGATGCACGCCCGTTGCCGCGCCTGTCCCGGCATAGCACCGGGCGAGCGCGTCCGGCAGCTGCCGGACGCGGACAGCTCAGCCGGCGACGTCACCGCCGGCGTCCGCGGGGTCAGCTGGCGTAGTGCGGGCTGCGCTGCGGCGCCATCACGTTCTTGAGCTCCTGGCGGACCCAGTTCATCCGGCGGACCGCCACCTCCGGGTGGTCGCCGAACTCCGTCGCCACGGTCGCGGCGCACCCGTCGCTGCCGTGGCGCAGGATCATGGCGGTCACCGCCTCCTCCACCGCCTTGCGGCTGGGGCACTCGGACGGCTGGAGGTGGGAGACGAACAGCGCCTCCGCGGCCAGGTCCTGAACCATGCTGATCATGTCGGACTCCCCGATGTACAACGACTTGCCAGAGATTCAGCTAACGCTCGCAACGGTGCGGAACAGGCCCGGTCAGGTTGCGGACCGGTATCAACCATCTTCCTCGCGTGCGTCACGCCGGCCCGCAGGCACGCCGAGACGGTGTCCCCCGTTTTCGGCTGCGTGCGTCTCCAGCGGCCGCCCCGTCCGTCTCGGGCAGCGCGTCATGGGGACGAATGTGCCTGCCGGCATCATTTTGACTGTAACGCGCAGCCAGGCGGCCGACCGGCACTCCGGTCGACCGCCTGGTGGTTCCGCGCTGTCTATCCGAATTCGCTGGGCGGATCGTCCTGATCCGCGGGATCCGTGGGCGGATCCGACTCCATCGGCGGCGGGGTCGTGGTGCCGGTGCTCTGGTCGACCGCGGGCGACGACGACGAGGACGACGAGGTCGACGGCGGTTCGGGCGGCGGGGCGTCGTCATCGTCGTCGGTGGGACCGGTGATAGGCGTCGGCGACGACGACGGCGGCGTGCTCGTACCCGGCTTGCCCGGTTCCGTCGAGGTGACCGGCACGGGCACGGCCACGCCGCTCGGGTCGATGGAGATGCCCGGCACCGGGGAGTCCTCGCTCGGCACCGGGCCGAGCCGGACCGTGCCGTTGGTCAGGTGCTCGACCGGCCGCGACGGCTCGCCCGGCTTGGGCGACACGTACGTCTCACAGGCCTGCCCGCCCAGCTCGAACACCATCGGAGCGGCGTTGCTGTCCTTGTAGCGGCCGGTGAACTGCATCGTCTCTGTCGCCTGCGGGTTCAGCGTCCTGCCGGTCTCGACGGTGACCGCGCGGGCCTGCTGATCGAGGTGCAGCTTGCCGTTGCCGGAGACCACCTGGTCGCCGGGCATGAGGAACCACAGCTTCCAGTTCTTGACAGCCTTGGTGTCGCGGTTGGCGATCGTCACGGCCGCCTTGAAGCGGCCGCCGTCGTCGGACCAGACCGCATAGCTCACCACGCACTTGTTGGCGCCGGCCAGCTGCGTGGGCTGCGGCCCCACGGCATTGGGAACAACGGTACGCGGAGAGCCGCCGGGCCCCTGCGCCAGCGCCCAGGCACCGCCGCCGACGACCAGCGCCGCCGAGCCGGCCGCGATGATCAGGGCGCGCCGCTTGGTCGTGCCCGCCCGGCCACCGGGGCGGGGCGCACCGACGGGCTGCGCTCCTCCCGGCCGCTGGGTGGGCGGCACGCCGCCCGCCGCACGCGTCGGAGGTGCCGCACCGGCCCCCTCGGCCCACGCCGGGCCACCGCCGAACGCCGGACGAAGCGCGGGCCCGTCGGCGTGAGCCGCTGCGCCATGGTCGGGGTCGTGAGCCGCAGCACCCGGCTCGCGGTCCTCGGCTTCCTCCCAGCCGGCACCCCGGCCGAAGCCACCGGCCGCGGGCGGCAGCGGCGGCGGGACCGCACCACCCACACCAGCGGCGGGCGGGACAGGGCCGAAGCGGCTGTTGCGCCCGGCTCGCGGCGGCGCCACAGGGGCCGCCGGGGCGTTGTTCACGGCCTGACCGGCGGCGCCCATCGCCGCCTCGACCTCGGCGACCGAGATCGGCTGGGCGGGCATGCCGGGCGCCGGCGACACCGGGGCGTCACCGTCCGGCATCTTCTCGGCGGCACCGGCCGCGAGTCCCCCACCCGCCGCGGCCTCGCCGGCCGGGTAAGCACCGCCCGCCGCCGAGAATCCTCCCGCCGCGAACCCGCCAGCCGCGTAAGCACCGCCGGCCCCGGCAGGGGCGCCGGCTGCGTGAGCCCCGCCGGCCGCCGGGGCGGCGGGCGGCACCGCGGCCACGCCGCGACCGGGCGGGCCGCCGTCGGCCACCCGGGCGTGCCCGGGACGCAGGCGTCCGAGCCCGTCGGTGTACGAGCGCGCCGACGGCAGGATCGTGGTGTCCTCGCCGTTGTCCGCCCAGTCCGGCACGAAGGCGCGCGCCGCCGGCACACCGGCCGACACGGTGCCCAGCACGTGGGCGAGCTCGGCGCTGGACGGCCGGTCGGCGGGTCGCTTCTCGAGACAGCGGGCGATGAGTGCCGACACCGCCGCGGGCAGGCCCTCGACCGGCGGCAGCGGGTCGGGCTCGGTGTACTGGTGGGCGCGCAGCAACGCGGTCGTGGTGCCGACGTCCCAGGGGAGCTGGCCGATGAGGGTGCGGTAGATCAGCAGGCCGACCGCGTACACGTCGGTGGCCGGGCTGACCTGGCCGCCCTCGAGCCGCTCCGGCGCCAGGTAGGCCGGGGTGCCGAGCAGGCTGCCGTCCGGGTCGATGTCGTTCTCGCCGATCAGGGCCGAGATGCCGAAGTCGACGACCTTGGCGCCGGCCGGCGTGAGCATGACGTTGGCCGGGGTCACGTCGCGGTGCACGATGCCGCGGGCGTGCGCGGCGGCCAGGGCCGCGGAGACCTCGGAGCAGATACGGACGGCCGCCGGCCAGGGCAGGCGCCGGACGCGGGCCAGCACGGCGGCGAGCGACTCGCCGTCGACCAGCTCCATCACGACGTACGGGACCGGTTCGCCGTCGACGGTGGTCGCTTCGCCGTAGTCGTACACATTGGTGATGTGCGGGTGGCTGAGTCGCGCGGCGGCCTGGGCCTCCGCTCGCAGCCGGCGCCGGAAGGAGGGATCGGTGCTCGTCGACGGGGGCAGCACCTTGACCGCCACCTGCCGGCCGAGGACCTCGTCGAAGCCTCGCCACACCACTGACATCCCGCCGGCACCGAGCCGCTCGACCAGTCGGTAACGACCGGCCAGCAGACTCGAACCGGGCAGGTCCGTCGTGCTCATGTGCCCCCACATGCGCGATCGGATGAAACACCGGGAGCACACCGCCATGTGTCCAGGTGCCGGGGCGGTTTTCGGTCCGCCGAACGGATCCGAGCATTCCCCATCGACGGCGTGGATCGTAGCCGACGATCGGCCCCTGTCTCGACTCGTCGACGGCCCGGATGACCTGCGGCTCGTCACCGTCCGTTTCGCGCTGTGCGCCACCGGTACGCAACGCGACGAGGCGGGGAAAGGCCTGGTCACGGCGGTATAGATGATCGTGCCAGCCATCCGGCGCGGCTTCTGCACCTTTTATGAGAACTTGCGGGTATCCCCCGAAGGGGGCGCATCTACAAGGGATTCTGCACGTGCAGTGGCTCTTGCATCACGCTGCGATGACATTGGACCGTTCGCGAGCCCCGCTCACGCACCGTGCCCGCAGTTTCTTGTCGAAGGGCAATGACCTGCGTCACCCCGCCCGATCGGATGAAAGTTCGACGCCGATCATGCTTTGTTGGTCACGCTCACCGGAACGTGGGACAAAACGGGTCAGCCCGCCCGCCGGGCCGAGCCCGGCCGCGTCCGGCCCGGCGAGGCTCACCCGCCCGCCGGGTCCAGCACCCCCGGCCGGCCGAGCCCGGCCAGGCTCACCGGCCGCAGCCCGCGGACCGGCGGCGCCTCGACCGGCACGGCACCCCGTTCCTCGAGGTGCTCGAGCATCGCCGCGAGCTTCTCGTAGAGCACGAGCACCACGTCGCCGGGCGCGGCCAGGCGCATCGCCTCGTCCACCGCCGCCCGGTAGCCGTCCGCCCGTACCGCTCGCAAGTTGGGCCGCCGGCCCCGCATCTCGCGTTCCACCAGCGTGGCCACCTCCCCGGCCGCACGGCCGCGCAGGTCCTCGTCGTCGTAGAGCACCGCCCGGGTCACGCCGTCCGCGATCACCTGCGCCGAGGCGGCGAGCAGGTCGTCGCGCCGGTCGCCCGGCAGGGTCACGGCGGCTACGCAGCGGTCCCGCCCGTACAGGCGCTCGAGGGTTCGCAGGACCGCGGCGAGCGCGGCCGGGTTGTGCGCGTAGTCGACGAAGAGCGTGACGTCGCCGAGCCGCAGCACGGTGCCCCGGCCGGGGTTGTGCACCCGCGGCTCGAAGTCGAGCAGGCGCTCGGTGACCACGTCGGCGCTCGCGCCCATCGCCCGGGCGGTCGCGATGGCGGCGAGGGCGTTGACGGCCGCGTACGGCGCCGCGCCCCCGAACGTCCCCGGCACCTCGGCGACCCGCAGCAGCGGCGTCCGGCGGGCCCCCGTCGCCTGCACCAGCCAGCCGTCCTGCAGCAGGTACGCCGACCCGCCCCGGGCGAGGTGGTGCTCGAGCACCGGCTGGTGCGGGTCGGCACCGATCCAGACGATGCGCTTGCGGTCCGCCCGTACCCGGGGACGTTCCGCCAGGCTGCGCACCCACGGGTCGTCGGCGTTGAGCACGAGCGTGCCGCCGTCCCGGACCCGCTCGGCCACCAGGGCCTTCACGTGCGCGATGTCCTCGATCGACTCCAGGCCGTCCTGGCCGAGGTGGTCGGCCGTGATGTTCGTGATCACGCCCACGTCGCTCCAGTCGTACCCGAGTCCGCGACGCAGCGTGCCCCCGCGGGCGGTCTCCAGGACCGCCGCCTGGACCCCCGGGTCTCCCAGCACCATCTGGGCCGATCGCGGTCCGGTGGCGTCGCCGCGGTAGACCGTCCGCCCGTCCAGCGAGACGCCGTCGGTGGTCGTGAGCCCGATCCGCAGGCCGGTGCCGGCGAGCAGGTACGCCGCCATCCGCGCCACGGACGTCTTGCCGTTGGTCCCGGTGATCGCGGCGACCGGGATGCGCCCGTCGGAGCCGCCGGGGAACATGGCCCGCACGATCGCGTCGCCCACGTCCCGCGACCGGCCGTGCACCGGCGCGAGGTGCATCCGCAGCCCGGGTACGGCGTTGACCTCGATGACGCCGGCGGCGATCTCGTCGGGGTCGCCGGTGGGCGGGACCGGCGCGGCGATGTCGGGCAGCCGCAGGTCGATGCCGGCGATGTCGAGGCCGACGAGCCCGGCGACCCGCAGGCACATCCGCGCGACGTCGGGGTGCACGCGGTCGGTGACGTCGCGGCCGGTGCCGCCGGAGGAGAGGTTGGCGTTGTCGCGCAGCCACACCGTGGTGCCGGCGGTGGGCACCGTGTCGGCCGTGCAGCCCTGCCGGGCCAGCACGGCGTCTGCGAGCTCGTCGAGGGTGATGCGGGTCAGCACGCGGGAGTGGCCCGGGCCGCGCCGCGGGTCCGCGTTGGTGCGTGCCACGAGCTCGGCGACCGTGCTCTCGCCGTCTCCGACGACGTGCGCCGCGATCCGCTCGGCGGCCGCGACCACCTCGCCGGCCACCACCAGCACCCGGTAGTCACGCCCGGGCAGCTGCCGTTCCACGACCACGTCGCCGCCCGCCGCCGCGTACGCCGCCTCGACCTCCTCGGCGGTGTGCAGGTTCAGCGCCACGTGCTCGCCCTGGCGCCCGCACCGTGGCTTCACCACGACCGGGCCGCCCAGCTCCTCGAGCAGCAGGACGGCTTCCTCGGGCCGGCGCGCCGCACCGCCGGGCGCGACGGGGATGCCGGCGTCGTTCAGCAGCCGGCGTGTGACCTGCTTGTCGGCGGCGATGTCGATGCCCACGCCGCCGGTCCGGTCGGTCATCGCGGCCCACGCGAGCCGGCGGCGGGTGCCCCAGCCGAGGCGGAGCAGGCTGAGGTCGCCGTACCGCTCGACCGGGATGCCGCGGCGCCGGGCCGCGGTGATGATCGACGTCGTGCTCGGGCCGGTGGCCTCGCGTTCGGCGAGCTCCGAGAGGGCGGTCAGCCGGTCCTGCAGCTCGGCCGCGCCGATCGAGGCGCCGGCGGCCACCTTGGCGACCAGCTCCACCGCCGCCTCCAGCAGCTGCCCGGGCAGGGTCGACTCCGGGGACTCGTCGCGCGGGCACTCCACGATCAGGTCGTAGACCCCGGGCTCTCCGGCCGATACGGTACGCCCGAAGCTGACGTCCCGCCCGATCCGCTGCGACAGCTCGATCATCACGTGCTCGGTGACGTGTCCGAAGTAGGTGCCGCCGCGCATCCGGCTCACGAAGCCGCCCGGGGCGCCGGCCGCGCAGTGGTGCTCGGCCAGGCCCGGCAGCGAGCGCAGCAGCCGCTCGGGGAAGCCGGCGATGTCGCTGGTCTCCCGCCCGGTGAGGTCGTCGAGGCGCAGCCTGGCCACGACCGCGGGCCGGGACAGGTGGACGTTGGGTCCGCGCAGGTGGCGCAGGCTGAGAATCTTCATCGTGCCGATCCCCGTTCCCCGGCGGCCCCGTCGACGATCGAGGGGCGGCGGCTGGACAGTTCGAAAGTGCTCCCGGCGGGAAGCACGTGGATGCGGGCGCCGGTCAGCGCGATGGGGCCCTGGGCAGGCACCCGGATGTCCGTGGCACCCCCGGCGTCGACGACGGTGACCGCACCCGAGCCGAGCACCTCGAACCGGTCGTCGGCGGCGAGGATCGCGGTGTCCTCGTCGATGCCGAGGCCGAGCTCGTGCGGGTAGAGCGCGATGGCGGTGAGCAGCCGGTTGAGCCGGCCCCGCTCGGCGAAGTGCATGTCGATGACCACGCCGGGCAGGAACTCCAGGCCGGGGCCGGTGCGCACGGCCGCCCGCGTGACGCCGGGGGCGGCGCCGCCGAGGATCATGGTGCCGGACATCATGGCGGCACCCGCGCTGGTGCCGCCGAGCACGATCGTGCCGCCCTGCACGAGCCGCTGCAGGGCCGAGTCGGTGAGGGTGCCGCCGAGGACGGTGGTGATCCGGGTCTGGTCGCCGCCGGTGAAGAAGACGCCGGTGGCCGAGGCGAGGGCCGGCACGACGGCGCGCTCGTTGGCCTCGGTCCGGCTGGTGATCCGCAGGCCGCGGACCGATCCCGCGCCGAGGCGGGTGAAGAGCTGGGCGTACTCGCTCTCGAGGACCTCGGGTTCGCCGCTGGCCGTCGCGATGATCACGATGTCGGCGGCGGGTCCGCCGGCCAGCTCGACGAAGCGGCGCAGGATGGCGGTGCCGGCGGTACCGTGACGTTCGGCGCCGCCGATGATCAGCAAACGGCCGGCCACGCTGCACCTCCTCCGAGCATGCCGCTGCTACGGACCCGTCGCGGCGGGGTCGCCGGAGGGCGTTGCGGCGGCCCGTCGCCGGATCAGGACCGGGAAGGCGCTGCGGGAGAGCGGCTCGGTTATGAGGTTAATCGGAACAAATACGAAACATCTGGCTAATCGGGCGACTGGGCGGGCAGGAGGTGCGTAACCGCCGGCGGACCGTCCGCCAGCGCCAGCGCCTTCTCCTCCTCGCGTTCGTCGCTGCCCGTCATCCGCCCGTCGTGCTGGCGCAGATGCTCCTCCCATGTCGGCACCAGGTAGACCTCGACGAACTCGTCGGCCTGCTCGCCGTCACGGAACAGTCCCCAGCGGGTCGCGCCGGTGCGCTGGCGGGAACGGCGGACCGCCTGCATCGCCGCGACGAAGTCGTCGCGGTGCTCCGGGCGTACCCGATAGGTCGTCGTGACCAGCACCGGGCCGTCGTCGAGATGCGGCTCCAGCATCAGGTGCGGCTCCGGCCAGTAGATCGCCGGGCTGCGGTCGCCGGCCTGCTCGTGCAGGGGCAGGCGGACGACGGTGGCCGTACCGGCGAGCATGAGCGTCGCGGCGGCCAGGAACGCGCCCCGCAGCCCTGCCGCCTCGGCCACCTGGCCCCAGCAGAAAGCGCCGAGCGCCTGCCCGCCTGCGAAGACGACCTGGTAGACGGCGAAGCCACGGGCGCGTACCCAGTTGGGCAGGAAGAGTTGCAGGCTCGCGTTCATCCGCGACACCTGGGCCATCCAGGCCAGCCCGGCGAGCACCAGCACCGGCACGACGACCAGCGCGACAGGCACGAGCGCGACGACGACCAGCGCACCGCCGTAGACGATGCCGGAGAGCACGAGGAGCCGGTTGGGCGACACCTGCGCGCGGATGCGCGGCATGAGCAGGGCACCGAGGATCGCGCCGGCGCCCAGCGCGGCCAGCAGGATGCCGTAGCCGCTGGAGCCCATGTCCAGCTCGCGGTCCGCGACGAGTGGCAGCAGACCCCAGACGATGCTGCCGGGCAGCACGAACAACGCCACGCGCAGCAGGATGCGGCGCACCACCGGCGAGTAGCGCACGTAGCGGCCACCGGCGCGCAGCGCCGGGCCGAACCGCTCGGCGTGGCTGCTCCCCTCCTGCGGGGGCCGCCGCCAGCGCATCAGGGCGACGGCGAACACGACGAACGACAACGCGTTGAGTCCGAACACCACGGTGACACCGGCGTGCGCCACGAGCAGCCCGGCGACGGCGGGCCCGGCCGCGCGGGCGAGGTTGGTGTTGACCGCGCCCAGCGCCGAGGCCGACGCCAGCTCGGCGCGGGGCACCACCTCGGGGATGACCGCCTGCCACGTCGGCAGGGTCAGCGCCTGGCCGACACCCAGCAGGAACGTGAAGACCAGCAGCAGTGCGGGCGGCATCCGGTCGGCCGCCGTCAGCGCGGTCAGGGTCGCTGCCACCCCGAAGAGCCCCACCTGTACGCCGAGCAGCAGCCGGCGCCGGTCGAACGTGTCGGCGAGGGTGCCGGACGGCAGCGCGAGCAGCAGCACGGGAAGCATGGTGGCCGTCTGCACCAGGCTGACGTACGTGGCCGCGTCCGGCTCGTGCACGACCCGCCACGAGGCGCCGACGGTCTGCATCCACGTGCCGACGTTGCTGGCGAGTACGCCGATCCACAGTCCGCGGAACACCTTGTCGCGCAGCGGGTCCACGATCCGGCAGCTTAGCGGTGGTCATCGGCGGCGCCGGGCTCCCGGGCCGGGCCGCGGGAGGACGTCGCGGTACTCGGTCACGCGATGACCGTCCGCGCAGTGCAGCTCGGTGTGGATCTCCGCTCCGCAGGCCCGGTGCGTCATGGTCAGCGGCGGACCCTCGGGCTCGGCGAGGTAGCGGTCGCCCCACTCCATCACCGCGACCAGGACGGGGTAGAGGTCGAAGCCCTTCTGGGTGAGCCGGTACTCGTGGCGTACCCGGGCGCCGGGCTCCTGGTAGGGCTCCCGGCGCAGCACGCCGTGCGCGACGAGCGAGGCCAGCCGGTTGGTCAGGACCTGCCGGGGGATGCCGGTCTGCTCGCGCATGTCGGCGAAGCGCCGGACGCCGTTGAACACCTCACGCATGACGACGAAGGTCCACTTCTCGCCGAGCACGGCCATCGAGCGGCCGATCGTGCAGGTCTCGACGGACCACTCCAGGGCCTCGGGGCGCACTGTGGTCGGGGTCATAACCACCGAGGCTAGGTCTCATTGACAGACGCAGCAAGGGGTGAAAGCCTGCGTCCATGACGCAGACCCAGAGGGAGGCCCGGTCCCGGACCTTCGAGTGGACCGACCCGGCCGAGAACGCGAGCCTGCTCGGCCGCACCACCGGCCTCGAGCTGCTCCAGGCCATGGCCGCCGGCGAGGTGCCCGCTCCCCCGGTCATGCACCTGGTCGACATGTGCGGCATGGACGTCGCCGAGGGCAGCGTCACGATCTACCTCGAGCCGCAGGAGTTCCACTACAACCCGCTCGGCACGGTGCACGGCGGCGTCCTCTCCACGTTGCTGGACACCGCCGCCGCCTGCTCCGTGCACTCGACGCTGCCGGCCGGGGTGGGCTACACCAGCCTCGACCTCACCGTGAAGTTCCTGCGCCCGGTGACGGTGGCGTCAGGACGGCTGACCACCACCGGCACCGTCCTGCAGCGCGGGCGCCGGACCGCGCTGGCCGAGGCCCGGATGACCGACGCGGCCGGCCGTCTGGTCGCCCACGCGACCTCGAGCTGCATGATCCTCGAGGCCGCGGGCGCCTGACGTCACTTCGCGGCGCTGGGGGCGGGCGTGATGCCCCGGAGGTTGTCGAGCACCTCGGAGGGCACCGGCTTGCCGAGCATCTGGCAGACGGTCACCGCGTCGGCGCCGAAGAGGATGGTCCGGTAGTAACGCTCCACGCCGGGGTTCTCGGTCGCCTCGTTGGGTTCGCCCGTCGAGTCGGTGACCGCAACACGCCGGCCGTCCTCGGTCGCTGCAGCGGTGCTGTGGTGGCCCATCGTGTCACCGCCGTGGCCCCACACCGTGCCGCAGGGCGAGTCGGTGCGGAACAGCCCCAGGCCGTAGCCACCCTTGATCGGGAAGCCGTCCGGCAGCGGCACCGTGGTCTTCATCTGCTTGAGCTGCTCCTGGGAGAAGAGCCTGCCCTGCAGAACGGCGGAGAAGAAGCGGGACAGGTCGCTCGTCGTCGTGACGATCGCGCCGGCGGCACCGGCCCAGCCGCCGAGCGGCCAGCTCGAGACGTCGGTGTACTGCGGCGTGCCGCTCGCGAACTTGATCGCGTAGCCGTGGGCGTACCCGGGGCCGGTGTTCGTCGCCCGCGGGTCGGCGAAGTAGGTGTGCCGCAGGCCGAGCGGGCCGGTGATGCGCTGCCGCACCAGGTCGGGCAGGCTCCTGCCGGTCTGCTTCTGCAGGATCATCCCGAGCAGCGTGTAGTTGGTGTTCGAGTACTGCCAGCCCTTGCCCGGCGCGAAGTACGGCTCGTGTCTGAACGCCACGGCGAGCAGCTCGGCGTCGGTGTAGACATGCTGCGGATCATTCTCCATGCCGACGAAGAAGTCCGGGTCGCCGGTGTAGCTGAACAGGCCGCTGGTGTGGTTCAGCAGCATCCGCACGGAGATGTTCTCGCCGTTCGGCACGACACCGGGCAGGTACTTCTCGACCGGGGCGTCCAGCTTCAGCTTGCGCCGGTCGACCTGCTGCAGGGCGAGCACGGCCGTGAAGGTCTTCGTGTTGCTGCCGGCCTCGAACTGGTCGCGAACGGTGATCCGCCGCCCGGTGGCCCGGTCGGCGACGCCGCGGGCGTAGGTGTGGACCCGGCGCCCGTCGTCGATCCGGGCGATGTACCCGGGCGGGCCGACCTCCAGGACGCGCCGGGCGACCTCCCGCTGCAGGGCGTCGTTCACGGTGGGCGCCCCCGGCCCGGACGGCTTCGGCTGGTCCGTGGTGGCGGCGGCAGCGCTCACACCTGTTGCGGTGAGCGCGGCCGCCGCCGCCAGCACGAGCGCCGCCTTGCGGACGGGGTGCGAGGACGTGGTGGGGGTGTTCGTCTCGGTCGTCATGCATCGATCCTGTCGAGTTTCCCCGGCAAGATCATTCCCCCTGGCTACCCGGCTGCGGTAGGGCCAGCACTACCCGCCGGCGCCGACCACCGGCACCAGATCGCCGGCCGGCGGCGTCCACGCCCCCGCGTCCGCCTCGACCTGCTCACCCGAGCGGATGTCCTTGATGGTGTCGGGCTCGCCGTCCGCGCCCGGGAACCAGACGTACGGGATCCCACGCCGCTCGGCGAAGCGGATCTGCTTGCCGAACTTGGCGGCCGACGGCGCGACCTCGGTGCTGATCCGCCGCGACCGCAGCGCCTGGGCGATCCGGTCACACCGCCCTCGCAGGTCCTCATTGGGCAGTGCGACCAGCACGCACGTCGGCACGCTGCGCGAGATGGTGAGCGCGTCGTGGCCGAACAGCAGACCCAGCATCCGGGACACGCCGATGGAGATGCCCACGCCCGGGAACCGCTCGTTGCCCGAGGACGCGAGGTTCTCGTACCGTCCGCCCGAGCAGATCGAACCGAAGCGCTCGTATCCCCGCAGCTGCGTCTCGTAGACCGTGCCGGTGTAGTAGTCGAGACCGCGGGCGATCTTCAGCTCCGCCCGGACCAGCCCGGGAGCGTGCTCGGCGGCCGCGTCGACGACCCGGACGAGCTCGTCCAGACCTTCGTCGAGAAGCGGGTCCTCGACGCCGAGCGCACGCACGGCGTCCACGAAGGACGCGTCCTGCGCCGAGATCTCCGCCAGCCGCAGGCACGCCGCTGCCTGCGCGTCGGTCGCGCCGGCCGTCTCCACCAGCAGGGCCGCGACCTTGTCCGGGCCGATCTTGTCGAGCTTGTCGACGGTACGCAGGACCTGGTCCGGATCCCCCAGGCCGAGCCCGGTGTAGAAGCCCTCGCACACCTTGCGGTTGTTGACGAGGATCGTCGCCGGCGGGATGGGCAGCGACCGGAAGGCGTCGCCTATCACCAGCGGCATCTCGGTGTCGTAGTGGAACGGCAGCGTGTCCCGGTCGACCACGTCGATGTCGGCCTGCAGGAACTCCCGGTAGCGGCCCTCCTGCGGGCGCTCGCCGCGCCACACCTTCTGGATCTGGTAGCGCCGGAACGGGAACTGCAGCTTGCCGCTGTTCTCCAGCACGAACCGGGCGAACGGCACGGTCAGGTCGAAGTGCAGGCCGAGCGCGTCGTCGCCGCCTCCCGTGGCGGGGTCCTCCTGGAGGCGGCGCAGGACGTACACCTCCTTGGAGGTCTCACCCTTGCGCAGCAACTGGTCCATCGGCTCGACGGCGCGGGTCTCGAGCGGCGCGAAGCCGTACAGCTCGAAGGTGGCGCGGATCTTCTCGATGACGTTCTGTTCGATCATCCGCTGGGCGGGCAGCCACTCCGGGAACCCGGAGATGGGCGTGGGCTTGCTCATGATGGTGCTTCTCCTTGCGAGGTCTAGAGGCCTCGGCTGGGCGCTCCGGTCAGGTCCCGCAGGTACGGGTTGGCCGAGCGCTCGCGGCCGATCGTCGTCTCGGGTCCGTGGCCGGGCAGCACGACGGTGTCGTCGGCCAGCGGCAGGATCTTCTCCCGCAGGCTGGTCAGCATCGTCTGCGTGTTGCCGCCCGGCAGGTCGGTGCGCCCGATGGAGCCGGCGAAGAGCACGTCGCCGGAGAGGCAGAGCTGCTCCGCCTCCCACTGCGAGCCCGCGCCGGGCAGCCGGAACAGCACCGACCCGCCGGTATGGCCGGGCGCATGGTCGACGGTGATCTCCAGACCGGCGAGGCTCAGCGTGGCGCCGTCGGTCAGCTCCGCGACGTCGTCGGGCTCGGAGTACGTGAGCCGGCCACCGAACAGCTCGTCCAGGCTGACGCCCAGGCCCTTGGCCGGGTCGGCGAGCAGCTCGGTGTCGGCCGGGTGCACGTACGCGGTGATGCCCTTGGCACCGCACACCGGCGCGACGGAGAACGTGTGGTCGAAGTGGCCGTGGGTCAGCAGCACCGCGGCCGGGTGCAGCCGGTGCTGGGCGAGCACCTCGTCGAGTTGGTCCAGCACGCCGACGCCCGGGTCGACGACCACGCACTGCTCGCCCGGGCCCGGGGCCACGACGTAGCAGTTGGTGTCGAAGGCCTGGGCCGGAAAGCCGGTGACGAGCACTCCGCACCCCTCTCTAGCTGTCGCATTCCCCCGAAAGCCTAGCCGGACGCACCGTACACACCGGCACGCAACCTCGCACACCACATTCTCAGGCGTTACCCGTACACTCTTGCGGGCGTGTGGCGTGGCGCACGGGGTGCTCAGTGTGAGGAAGGGAAGCCCTAGGTGGTCTCCAGCAAGGATCGGGCGCGGAAACTGGCGCGGGAGAAGCTTGATCGCCAGTTGGCGCGCCGGGCCGCGAAGCAGCGCCGCCGTCGGCAGATCCAGGCCGGCCTGGGCGCGGCCGCCGCGCTGATCCTCATCGTGGGCGGCATCGCCTGGCTCGGCGGCGCGTTCGACAGCGACGACACGACCACGGACGCCGCGGACGCCGACGTCTGCGCGTGGACGACGCAGAACGCCGAGAGCAACAAGAGCCTCAAGGACGTGGGCGAGCCGCCGACCGCCGGCATCCCCACCGAGGGCACCCGGCCGATGACGATCACCACCGACAAGGGCGCGCCGATCGTGGTGACCCTCGACCTGGTGAGCGCGCCGTGCAGCGCCGCCGACCTGTCCTACCTCGCGGGCAAGAAGTTCTACGACAACACCACCTGCCACGAGATCACGACCGAGGGTGCGATCCGCTGCGGCGACCCCAGCGGTACGGGCCAGGGCGGGCCGACGTACAGCGTCTACAACGAGAACCTGCCGCAGGCGCCGGAGCCCACACCCAGCGCCTCGGCCGCTCCGTCGAAGACGCCCGCCGCCCCGCTGTACCCGAAGGGCACGGTGGCCCTCATCGGCGACCCGCCCGGCAGCAACGGCAGCCAGTTCCTCATCTTCTTCAAGGACTTCACGCCCAAGGGCGAGCCGCAGTACCCGATCGTCGGGCAGGTCACCGGCGGCATGGACACGGTGGCGAAGCTCGGCAAGATCCCGGTCGTGGCCAACGACGCGGGTGACAAGGTGAAGCCGAAGGACAAGATCACCGTGCAGAGCATCACCGTCGGCGAGCCCACCACAGCCCCCGTCTCGACCCCATCGGCCGCGGCCTCGGCCCCGTCCGCGGCGCCCTCGGCGTCCAGCCAGTAGCCCCCACCGCACGCAGGGATATCAGGAGGAACACCGTGTCGTCGATCAAGGACAGGCAGCGCGCGGCGGCGCGGGCGCGCCTGGAGAAGGAGATGGCCGAGCGGGCCGCTGCGGCCAAGAAGCGCCGGCAGCGCCAGGCCATCATCGGCTCGGCCCTCGCGGTCGTGGTGATCGCGGGTGCCGCGGTCTGGATCGCGGCCGCCCTCGGCAACGACGACGACAAGGACACCCCGTCCGCCGCCGCGCCGCCGCCGGGAACGGTCGCCTGCAACTGGATCCCGGAGGACGGCAGCAGCGGTGCCAAGATCAAGGACACCGGCGGCCTGCCCCCGAACAATGTGCCGAACACCGGCAAGAGCACGCTGACCATGGACACCAACCTCGGTGCCATCACGGCCACGGTGGACCTCTCCAAGGCCCCCTGCACCGGCGCGGCGTTCACCTACCTGTCCGGCAAGAAGTTCTGGAACAACACCAAGTGCCACCGGCTCACCACCGAGGGCATCAAGGTGCTGCAGTGCGGTGACCCGTCGGCGTCGGGCAAGGGCTACCGCCCCACCGACGGCCAGGGCGGCCCCAACTTCAAGTACCCGGAGGAGAACCTCCCGACCAACGCGAAGCCCACGTACCCGAAGGGCACGATCGCGATGGCCAAGACCCAGGCGCCCAGCACCACGGGCAGCCAGTTCTTCATCGTGTACGCCGACACGGACCTCCCCGCCGACTACACGGTCCTGGGCACGATCACCAAGGGTCTGGACATCGTCGAGGACGTGGCCAAGGCGGGCAGCGACAACGCCAACTCCAAGGGCGACGGCCACCCGAAGAAGGAAGTCGAGATCAAGTCGCTGACGATGAGCGCAGCCTGATCAGCGGTTGGTGAGGGGCGGGCCCGGGCGGGTCCGCCCCTCATTCGTCTCCGCCGTCAGGCGCCCGAAGTGACGCGGTAGGCGTCGAAGACGCCGTCCACCTTGCGCACCGCCGCCACGAGGTGGCCCAGGTGCTTCGGGTCGGCCATCTCGAACGTGAAGCGGCTGACCGCCACCCGGTCCCGCGTGGTCGTGACCGTCGCCGACAGGATGTTGACCCGCTCCTCGGACAGCACCCGGGTCACGTCCGCCAGCAGCTTGTGCCGGTCGAGCGCCTCCACCTGGATCGCCACCAGGAACGTCGACGCCGACGTCGGCTTCCAGCTCACCTCGACCACGCGTTCGCTCTGCTCCCGCAGGTCCTCGGCATTGGCGCAGTCCTCGCGGTGCACGCTCACGCCGCCGGAGCGGGTGACGAAACCGAACACCGCGTCGCCCGGCACCGGCGTGCAGCAGCGGGCCAGCTTCACCCACACGTCGCTGACGTCCTTGACCACGACGCCGGGGTCGTTGGCGGTGCTGCGGTTACGCGGCGGGCGGGTCGCGACGGCGGTCTCGGCGATGTCCTCGACCGCGCCCTCCTCGCCACCGAAGCCGGCGACGAGCTTCTGCACGACCGACTGGGCGGAGACGGTGTTCTCACCGACGGCCGCGTACAGCGAGGAGACGTCCGCCAGATGCAGGTCGCGGGCGATGGTGGTGAGGTTCTCGCTGGTCAGCATGCGCTGCAGGGGCAGGCCCTGCTTGCGCATCGCCTTGACGATCGCCTCCTTGCCGGCCTCGATCGCCTCCTCGCGGCGCTCCTTGTTGAAGAACTGCCGGATCTTGGTACGCGCCCGCGGGCTCTTGACGAAGCCGAGCCAGTCCTGCGTCGGCCCGGCCGTCGCCGACTTCGACGTGAAGATCTCGATCACGTCGCCGTTGGACAGCGTCGACTCCAGCGGCACCAGCTTGCCGTTGACCCGCGCACCGATCGTCTTGTGACCCACCTCGGTGTGCACCGCGTACGCGAAGTCCACCGGCGTCGAACCGGTCGGCAGCGGGATGACGTCGCCCTTGGGCGTGAAGACGTACACCTCCTGGCTGGACAGATCGAAGCGCAGCGCGTCGAGGAACTCGCTCGGGTCGCTGGCCTCGCGCTGCCAGTCGAGCAGCTGCCGCAGCCACGTCATCTCGTCGATGTGCGCCGGCGGGCCGACGATCGTGGCGCCCTTCTGCTCCTTGTACTTCCAGTGCGCGGCGATACCGAACTCCGCCGTACGGTGCATCGCGAAGGTCCGGATCTGCATCTCGACCGGCTTGCCGGTCGGGCCGATGACCGTCGTGTGCAACGACTGGTACATGTTGAACTTCGGCATCGCGATGTAGTCCTTGAACCGGCCCGGCACCGGCTGCCAGTTCGCGTGGATCACGCCCAGCGCGGCGTAGCAGTCGCGGACCGTGTCGACCAGGATGCGCACGCCGACCAGGTCGTAGATGTCGTTGAAGTCGCGGCCCCGCACGATCATCTTCTGGTAGATCGAGTACAGGTGCTTGGGCCGGCCGGTCACCTCGGCCTTGATCTTCGCCGACTTCAGGTCGAGCTGGACCCGGTTCGTCACCTGCCGCAGCAGCGCCTCCCGCTGCGGCTGGTGCTCCCCGATCAGCCGGTTGATCTCCTCGAACCGCTTCGGGAACAGCGTGCCGAACGCCAGGTCCTCGAGCTCCCACTTGATCGTGTTCATACCGAGCCGGTGGGCCAGCGGCGCCAGGATCTCCAGCGTCTCCTTGGCCTTCTGCTCCTGCTTGGCGCGGGGCAGGAAGGTCAGGGTGCGCATGTTGTGCAGCCGGTCGGCCAGCTTGATGACCAGCACCCGGGGATCCTTGGCCATCGCGACGACCATCTTGCGGATCGTCTCGGCCTTGGCGGCGTCGCCGAGCTTGACCCGGTCGAGCTTCGTCACGCCGTCGACCAGCAGCGCGACCTCACCGCCGAAGTCCGCGCGCATCTGGTCGAGGCTGTAGTCGGTGTCCTCGATGGTGTCGTGCAGCAGCGCGGCCACGAGCGTGGTGGTGTCCATGCCCAGGTTCGCCAGGATGGTCGCCACGGCCAGCGGATGCGTGATGTACGGGTCGCCGGACTTGCGATACTGCCCCGAGTGCCAGCGAGCGGCGACGTCGAACGCGCGCTGCAGCGCCCGGCCGTCGGCCTTCGGGTGGCTGGCCCGGTGCGTGGCGATCAGCGGCTCGAGCACCTCGCTGACCTGGGTGCTCTGCCAGGGCGCGTTGAAGCGGGCGAGCCGGGCCCGCACCCGCCGCCCGGTCGGCGCACTGGCCAGCCCGAACCCGACGGCGCCATCGTCGCCCGGCGCCAGGGGCTGGGTCGCCTCGCCGTCGGAGACGGACGTCGCGGCGGCATCGGCCCGCGCGGCCTTACCGTCCGGGCCTGCGGCGCGCGCGACCTTGCCGTCCGCGCCTGGAGTACGCGCGACCTTGCCGTCCGCGCCTGGGGTCCGCGCGGCCTTGCCGTCCGCGCCAGCGGTCCGCGCCACCTTGCCGTCCGCGCCAGCGGTCCGCGCGACCTTGCCGTCCGCGCCTGGGGTCCGCGCGGCCTTGTCGCCCGTCGCAGGGGCCTTGTCGCCGGTCACAGGGGCCGCGCTGCCTGTCGCAGGGGCCTTGTCGCCCTTCACAGGGGCCTTGTCGCCCGTCGCAGGGGCCACGCCGCCTGTCGCAGGGGCCTTGTCGCCTTCCGCGGCCGGCGTCGCGGGCGTGTCATCGGCGGCGGTGGCCGGCGTGCGGGACGGCTTCGTCCCCGCGGCCACCCCGTTCGCGGGGGCCGCGCCGGGCTCGGCCGGTGAAGCTGCGTCGGGCTGCGCGGCCGTCGCCGAGTCACTCGGCGCCGTGGAAGCCCTGGTCGCGTCGGTCGGCTGCACCGTGCCCTCCGTCGGAGGGGCGACGTCGCTGGACACCGGCCTCCTCACGTCGCTACTGCTCACCTGGTTGGAAACGCCATCCTACCCGCCCACCCTTCCCCGATGGCCCGGCCCGATGGGCGAAAGAGTTGCGCCGAGAACCGCTAAAGGGATCAAACGGTCAGCAGGGCGTGCACGGTACGAGGGCTCAGCCGCGCCCGCCCGTCGAGGAAGCCCAGCTCCATCACCACGGAGAACCCGGACACCGCGCCACCGGCCCGCTCGACCAGCTCCAGGGCGGCCCCGGCCGTTCCCCCCGTGGCGAGCACGTCGTCGACCACCAGAACCCGCTGCCCGGCGACGAAGGCGTCCTGGTGCACCTCCAGGGTCGCCTCCCCGTACTCGAGGGCGTACGAGGCCGAGAACGTGTCCCGTGGCAGCTTCCCGGCCTTGCGGATCGGCACGACACCCGTGCCGGTCGCGTACGCGATCGCGGCGGCCAGCACGAACCCGCGCGCCTCGATGCCGGCCACGACGTCGAACGACCCGGCGCCGTGGTGGGCGACGATCGCATCGACGACCTCGCGGAACGCCCGTCCGTCGGAGAACAGCGGCGTCAGGTCCTTGAAGACGATGCCGGGCTTGGGGAAGTCCGGCACGTCCACCACCTGGCCGGCGACCAGCGCGGCCGCCTCCGGGCCGCTGTCCCCGCGTACCTGTGCAGTATTCGTCACGCGGCACAGCCTAGACAAAGCGACGGCCTGCCACCGATGCGGTGGCAGGCCGTCGGCACGGAATGGTCAGCGGCGCTTCTGGCCGCCGCTCGGACGGTTGCCCGCACCGCCGCCGCGGTTGTTGCCGCGCTTGCCGGCCGGCCGCGCACCCGGGCGTGGCGTCGTACCCTGCGTGGTGCCGGCCAGCGCCGGGACCTCGTCGGACGCGGTCGCGTTCGGGGTCCGGGAGCGCTCGCCGCGGGCGACGTCGCCGGAACGAGCCGAGGAGCGGCGGGCCAGTACCCGGGCGTTGTGCGCCTTGATCCGGGGCTCCTGGTTCTTGAGCGCGACGAGCATCGGCGACGCGAACATGATCGACGACAGCACGCCCAGGCCCATGCCGACGAACAGCACCAGGCCGAGGTCCTTCAGCGTGCCCGCGCCGAGCAGGCCGGCACCGATGAACAGCAGGCCGCCGACGGGCAGCAGCGCCACGAGACCGGTGTTGATCGAGCGCATCAGGGTCTGGTTGACCGCGAGGTTGGTCGCCTCGCCGTACGTCCTGGTGCTGCCGGCCGTGATCCCGCGCGTGTTCTCCTGCACCTTGTCGAACACCACGACGACGTCGTAGAGGGAGAAGCCGAGGATCGTCAGGAAGCCGATGATGGTCGACGGGGTGACCTCGAAGCCGACGATGGAGTACACACCCGCGGTCAGCACGAGGTCGAGCAGCAGCGACGTGACCGCCGCGACCGCCATCCGCCACTCGAAGCGGATCACCAGATAGCCGAGCACCAACACCAGGAAGATGCCGAGACCGAGCAGCGCCTGCCGGGTGACCTGACCACCCCATGCGGCGGAGACCCGGTCGTCGCTGATCTGTTCGGCGGGCACGCCCAGGTCCTTGACCAGCGCGTTCTTGACCGCGGTCGACTGCTCCTGGGAGAGCGCGGCGGTGCGGACGGTGTAGCTCGTGTCGCTGCCCTTGCCCACCTGCTGGGCGGCACCGATGTTGGCCTCCTTGGCCACACCCGCGGTCGCGACGGCCTTCTCCACCGCGTTGTGCGCGGCTTCGGTGCTGCCGACGGCGGCCGGCAGGGAGAACTGCGTGCCGCCGGAGAACTCGATGCCCAGGTGGAAGCCGCGGACCACGAAGCTGCCGATGGCGAGCACGACCAGCGCCGCCGCGATCGTGAACCACAGCTTGCGGCGACCGACGATGTTGAGGTTCGCCTCGCCCATGTAGAGGCGTTCGGCAAGGCCCTTGGCCATGTCAGGCCTCCTTCTCGGTCGGGGTCCGCTTGAGGGCGCGGCCGAGGCCGCTGACCCGCGGCGACAGGAACGCCCTGGTGTTCGCGAACATCGTCATGATCGGGTGGCGGAAGAGGAACACCACGAGAAGGTCCAGGACCGTGGAGAGGCCCAGCGCGAACGCGAAGCCCCGCACCGCGCCGATCGACACGATGTACAGCACCAGCGCCGCCATGATCGTGATGGTGTTCGCGGAGATGATGGTACGCCGCGCGCGGGCCCACGCCCTCGGTACGGCGCTACGCGCACTCCGCCCCTCGTGGATCTCGTCCTTGAGGCGCTCGAAGTAGATGACGAACGAGTCGGCTGCGACACCGAGCGACACGATGAAACCGGCGATACCGGCGAGGGTCAGCGTGAACCCGGTGGTGCGGCCGAGCACGACCAGCGCCCCGAAGGTCAGCAGACCGGAGAGCAGCAGGCTCAGGAAGATGACCGAGCCGAGCAGGCGGTAGTAGAAGAACGCGTAGATCGCGACCAGACCCATGCCGATGGCAGCGGCGATCAGGCCGGCCTCAAGCTGCTGGATGCCCAGCGTCGCGGAGACGGTCTGCGTCGCCACCGGCTGGAAGGTGACCGGCAGGGCACCGTACTTGATCTGGTCGGCGAGCTCGCGCGCCGAGGCCGAGTTGAACTGCCCGGTGATCTGCGACTGGCCGCTCAGCACGCCCTGGATCTCCGGCGCGGAGATGACCGTCTTGTCCAGGACCACGGCGACCAGGCAGTGCGTCGCACCGGTCGACAGCGCCTGCGCGGCGGTCAGGCAGGTGTCGTTCGACGCCGGCTGGAACGCCTCACGGGTGAGCTCGGTCCACTTCTTCTGGCCCTCGCTCTTGAAGTCCAGCGACACGACCCACTGGCCCGACTGCTGGTCCAGCTGCGGCGACGCGGTGTCGATGTCCTCACCGATGACCTTCGCGGCGTCCAGGTACATCTTCGCGCCGCTCTGGCACGCGACCACCTTCGACTTGATGTCGGCGATGGCGCCCGCCGGCCGCTTCTCGAGCTGGTCGCAGCTGATCGTCGGGACGTTGAACTGCATCTCCGGGCTCAGCGCGTTGACCTCTTCGGGGGTCAGCGTCGAGAACGCCTTGAAAGGCAGCCCCGCCTTAGGGTCGGTGGACAGGTCCACCGGGTCGGTGAGCTTCTCGGCCGCGGCCCACGCGGCGGCGCCGACCTTCTTCTCGATCGCGGCGCGCTGCTGCTTGACGTCCGCGGTGACCGGCGCGGGTGCCGCCGACGCGGACGGCGCCGGGGCCGGTGCGGCGGACGGCGCGGACGCCGGGGCGGAGGCGCTGGCGCTGGGCGCGGGAGCCCGCTCGCCGCCGCCCTGGCCGCCGCTCGACGCCGACGGGACGGCGCTGGCGGGTGCCTTCTTCGCGCCGGCCGAGGCGCTCGGCTTCGGCGTCGCGCTGCCGCTGGGGGCCGCGCTGGGTGCGGCCGACGGCGGGTTGACCGCCACCGCAGCGGCGTCGCCGGTCGCCTTCAGCACCTTGCGGAACCGCATCTCGGCCGCCTGGCCGACGTTCTTGAGCTGGTCGTTCGCCTCACCGGCGACGGACACCACGATGTTGCGGTTGCCCTCGACGACCACCTCGGCCTCGGTCACGCCGAGCGCGTTCACCCGCTGATCGATGATCTTGCGGGCTTCCTCCATGCTGTTCTGGTTCGGCACCTGGCCGTTGGCCAGCAGGGCCGCCTGGTACGTGGCCTGCGTGCCGCCGATCAGGTCGAGCCCGAGCCGGGGGTGCAGCCGCTCCTCGTAGCCGAGCCCTTTGGTGCCGGGGCCCCAGAACACCAGCAGGTACAGGATCGCGAAGAGGAGACCGAGCACGGCGAGTTGCCGCCCGGGATGTGGTTGTCCCTGTGGTGGTCGTGCCACGACTGTCGATCTCCTCGTGCTGAGAGCTGCCGCGGGAGCGCGGCCGCAGGTGGGGATAGGGCGGGGCAAGCGGCGCCGGACCGGAACACACGTCCGGCCGATTGACCCGGCGCCGATTATTCACAACAAAGGGCCGTTCGGGTGCCCCACCCCGCGGCCCGTTGCCATTCCGCGACACCGCGGCCCGCCTCGGGCGGGCCGCGCGTGCGGCGTCAGTCCTTGTTCTTGCGGGTCTCGACGACCGGGCTCTGCACCGGCTCCTCGGCCACCGGCTCCGCCACGACGGGATCATCGGCCACGATGGGCTCCTCCGCCACGGCCTCCTGCCGGGTCACGCGGGCGATCGCCGGGCGGGCGTACCGGGCGTTGACACCGGGCTGGATCTCCAGCGTGACGACCTCGTCGTCGACGGCGACGACGGTGCCGTGCAGGCCGCCGATGGTCACGACCTCATCGCCGGGGCCCAGCGCCGACTGCATGGCCTGCGCCTCGCGGCGGCGCTTCTGCTGGGGGCGGATCATCATGAAGTACATGACGCCGAAGAGCAGGACGATGAGCAGCAACGGCATGAAACTGCCGCCGCCCTGCGCTTGAGCTGCGAAAGTCACGAGGAGGAACCTTCCGTGGGGCCACCGCCGCGGCCGAAGGACGCGCGGTGTGGCGATATATACGTCCCGCTGGACGGCGGCGAGTCTAATCCTTCTTCCTGGGAAGGAGCCGAGCGGCACACGTCACGTTCACATTACGGAGAGGATTCCCCATCCCGGGCGAAGAGGTCGGGCTGGTGCGGCATCCCGGCCCGGCCCTCCGGCGGCGTCTTGCCGAGGTGCCGCCAGCCCGCGTCGGTGGCCACCCGCCCCCGCGGCGTACGCGCCAGCAGACCCGCCCTCACCAGGAACGGCTCGCACATCTCCTCGACGGTGTCGGACTGCTCCCCCACCGCCACGGCGAGCGTCGACAGCCCGACCGGGCCACCCCGGAACGACTCCACCAGGGCGCGCAGCACGGCCCGGTCGAGCCGGTCCAGGCCGAGCTGGTCGACGTCGTACACGGTTAGGGCGGCCTTGGCGGTCTCCTCGTTGACGACACCGTCGCCACGCACCTCGGCGTAGTCCCGCACCCGCCGCAGCAACCGGTTGGCGATACGCGGCGTCCCCCGCGACCGCCCGGCGATCTCGGCGGCGCCCTCCGGCGTGATCGGCACCCCGAGGATCCGCGCGGACCGGTGCAGCAGCGCATCCAGGTCGGCGGGCGAGTAGAAGTCCAGGTGGGCGACGAACCCGAACCGGTCGCGCATGGGTCCGGACAACAGCCCGGCGCGGGTGGTGGCGCCGACCAGAGTGAACGGTTCGACGTCGAGCGGGATCGCGGTGGCGCCGGGCCCCTTGCCCACCACCACGTCGACCCGGAAGTCCTCCATGGCGCTGTAGAGCAGCTCCTCGGCCGGCTTGGCGATCCGATGGATCTCGTCGATGAAGAGGACGTCGCCCTCACTCAGGCCGGTCAGGATCGCGGCGAGATCCCCGGACCGCTCGATCACCGGACCGCTCGTGGTGCGGATCCCGGTACCCAGCTCGGCAGCCACGATGTTCGCCAGCGTGGTGTTGTGCACGACGAGGTCGTTCACCGTGAAGGTGTGGTCGCCGGCGACCGTCAGGCAGCGGCACTCGTGCAGGCCGGCGGGCTCCACCGAGACGACACGGTCGGGCGCCAGAGACTCGTCGAAGCGGTCCCGGCGGGGAGCCCACTCCCGCAGCCGCTCGCCGCGCTGACCGATCGGGCTGATTCGCTCCACAAACCGGGCCGCGTCGTCCTGACTGGTGATGCTGAGTCGCCACGATTCGTGGGGATGCCCCTGGTAGCGGCCTCGCTTGAGCTTCAAGCGCGACTGGATCCCGAGCCGGAGCAAAAGATGCTGAGTGTCCTCGAGAAGGCCACGGGAGACGCTGTAGAACTCGATCACCACGTCGTAGCGATCCTTGCCCCGGCGACTGACCGTGCCGTCGCAGGCGAAGTACGCCGCCAGAAACGCGCTGACCTGCCAGGTGTCCCCGCGGTAGACGAACTCGGGAACTCGCTTCATCCAAGCGGTCTTGTCCAGCAGCCCGGTCTCACGCAGCCATGGCTTGAGATCGGAGACCCTGATGAGCGAGCTGCGTGCCGAGTTGGGCCGAGTGTTGTGCGGATAACCGAGGCGGTCACACGTCGCGCGGAAGTCGTCCAGCACTGCGGGATCCCCGCCGGTGAAGGTGACCTGGTTGCTGGTGCAGCCGTCGCCGATCATGTATCCGGCCAGCCGGAACTCGTCGGCCGTCTCCGTGCCGTCGGCGACGGTGCCGGGACTCAGCACGTTGGCCAGCACGTCGTCCGGAGTGAGATCACCGGCCTTGACCCAACCCTCGGTCGTCCAGAAGGGGTGATCCGGCGCGGCGACCACCTCCCGACCGGCTGCCGTCCGGATCCGAACGGAGTCGAGCTCGCCCTGTTCGTGCACCGCCTGCACCTCGGCGGGCTCTCCGGTACGGGTGATGACGAAGTCACCGACCGCCACATCGCCCAGCCTGCGTCGAGTTCCGTCCCTCATGAGGACGAGGGCGTCCACCGAGACGGGCTTACCTAAGCCGGGCGGCCCTGAGAGCAGGATGTGGTCGGGCGGGGTGCCGCGGCCCATCGCGCCCTTCAGCAGCAGCTCGAGCTGGTCGCGGACGCGGTGCTGGGCGATGAAGTCGGCGAGGCGGCGGGGGCGGACGCTGGCCTCGGCGTCCAGGTCCTCGTCCTCGGCGTACGGGGAGACCAGGTCGTCGCTCATCGGGTGCGGCCCAGCAGACGGATCGCCTGGCGCAGCAGGACCGGCACCGGGGGTGTCTCGCCGTCGACGGTCTCGGCGACGGCGGCGACCGCCTGGTCGGCCTGCTGGGCGGACCAGCCGAGCGCGATGACGCCCTGGCGGACCTGCTCCTGCCAGCCGCCGCTGAGGGCGCCCGCCACGCCGTCGGGGCCGGTCGCGACGGCGCCGATGCGGTCGCGCAGCTCGAGCACCAGGCGTTCGGCGCCCTTCTTGCCGATGCCGGGGACGCGGGTCAGGGCGGCGATGTCTCCGGACGAGATCGCCCGGCGTACGGCTTCCGGCTGGTGGACGGCGAGCACGGCCTGGGCCAGTCGCGGGCCGACGCCGCTCGCCGTCTGCAGGAGCTCGAAGAGGTGTTTCTCGTCGTCGTCGGCGAAGCCGTAGAGGGTCAGCGAGTCCTCCCGCACGACAAGGCTGGTGGCGAGCCGGGTCTCGGCGCCGGCCCGGAGACCGGCGAGCGTGCCGGGCGCGCACTGCACGGCGAGCCCGACCCCGCCGACTTCGATGACGGCGCTGTCCGGGGCGATGGCGGCGACCACGCCGCGCACGCTGGCGATCATCAACGGGCTCCTGTCCTGCGAACGGGGGTACGGGCGGCCTTGACCGCGGCGGCCTGCAGCCGGGCCCGGGTGCCGCCGCGCCAGATGTGGCAGATCGCGATGGCGAGCGCGTCGGCGGCGTCGGCGGGGCGAGGTGGGCCGTCGAGGCCGAGCAGGCGGGTCACCATGCTGGTGACCTGGGCCTTGCCGGCGGTTCCGGACCCGGTCACGGCCGCTTTGACCTCGCTGGGCGTGTACGTCTGGACGGGCAGTCCGGCCCGCGCACCGGCGAGGATGCCGACGCCGCTGGCCTGCGCCGTACCCGTGACGGTCTGGGTGTTGTGCTGGCTGAAGACCCGCTCGACGGCGACGCTGTCGGGCCGGTGTTCGGCCACGAGCTCGGCGAGCGAGCGGTCGAGGTGCAACAGGCGCAGCGCGATGTCCTCGTCCGGCTCGGTGTAGACGACGTAGTAGCCGACGAGCTTGCACGGGCGTCCGGGCACGCCTTCGACGACCCCGACGCCGCAGCGGGTGAGGCCGGGGTCGATGCCGAGGACCCGCACGAGCTCCCCCTTCACCTCGGACGTGTGTTCGACACCCTAGTACGGCCGGACCCGGCTGCCCCGGGCGACACACGCACATCGACCCCTTGTGCGGTGACCGGCGTCACTCGACGATGGAGGGGTGGCGTACCTGTTCCCGCCGATGGACGACGAGCCGCCGGCGGACTACCTCGCGTTCGTCGCCGACCGCCTGGAACCGCTGCACCGGGAGGCCTGGCGGTTGTGCGGCGGCGACCGGTCCGCGGGCTCGCTCGCGATGGACGTGCTCACCGACCTCGCGGGCCACTGGCGCCGGCTGGTCTGGGAGGGCCGGCTGCGGCGCCGTGACGTGCGCGGCGACTACCTGACCCACCGCCTGGCGAAGCGGACCGCGCAGTGGCGCGAGGACCAGATCTACCCGGTCGAGGTCACGGTGGTGCCCCCGCCGAAGACGTACGCTCGGCCGGCACCGACGACGGTCGCGCAGCAGCTGGCCCCGCTGCTTCCGACGACGGTACGCGACGAGGCCGGCGTCGTGGCGGAAGCGGAGATCGCCTGGGTGCACGCCTACCGCAGGCACATCTGGCACCGCTACGCCCGCATCTGCGGCGGCGGCATCCTCCTGGTCGGCGGCATGATCCAGGTCATGTCCCAGGCCTCCGGCGCCGGCTGAGCTAGCGGGCGCGGTACTCCACCTCAAGTTCGGAGAGCAGCACCTCACGCTCGCACGCGTAGGCAGCCTTGTCGTCCGACTGGGACAGCTTGTACACGAAGACGAGCGCGTCATCGTCCGGACAGCCGGGCGCCTGGTCGACGATCCAGTACTCAGGGATGCCACGCTCGGCGTACCAGGCCATCTTTTCGGTGTACTCGCCGTTTGGCGAGCTCTCCGACACGATCTCGACGACGAGACGGTAAGCGGACCCGGGCAAGTTCGAGTAGGACGCCAAGCCGGGAGGCAGGACTTCGACCACCCCGAGGTCAGGAAGGCGGCAGTCCCGCGGCCGATCCCCCAGCACCCCCGGGTCCTGGAAGACCCGAAGCCCCGCCGCGTGCAGAAGCAGGTACAGACGACCCGCCATCTCCTTATGCCAGAAGGTCGATGGGGTCATGATGTTGAGGTTTCCCGCGTGCAGCTCGTAGCGATAACCTTCGGGCAGGGTGAGGAGATCTTCGACATCGATGCTCTCGATCGGCGGAAAATAGAGGCTCGTCATCACAAGCACCTCCTCACCCTACTAGTCACGCGACCACCTGTCACGCGTCAAGTGCTGCCATGATCTCGTCGCTGACGTCGAAGTTGGCGTAGATGTTCTGGACGTCGTCGCAGTCCTCGAGGACGTCGATCAGCTTGAAGACCTTGCGGGCGGCCTCCTCGTCGACCGGCACCGTCATCGTCGGCACCAGCGAGGACTCGGCGGAGTCGTACTCGATGCCGGCGTCCTGCAGCGCCGTGCGGACCGCGACCAGGTCGCCGGGCTCGCTGACGACCTCGAACGAGTCGCCCAGGTCGTTGATCTCCTCGGCGCCTGCCTCCAGGACGGCCAGCATGATGTCGTCCTCGGAGTGCTCGCCCTTGGGGACGATCACCACGCCCTTGCGGTTGAACAGGTACGACACCGAGCCGGCGTCGGCGAAGGTGCCGCCGTTGCGGGTCAGCGCCGTGCGGACCTCGGTGGCCGCGCGGTTGCGGTTGTCGGTCAGGCACTCGATCAGCATCGCCACGCCGCTGGGGCCGTAGCCCTCGTACATGATGGTCTGCCAGTCGGCGCCGCCGGCCTCGAGGCCGGAACCGCGCTTGACGGCGCGGTCGATGTTGTCGTTGGGGACCGAGCTCTTCTTGGCCTTCTGGATGGCGTCGTAGAGCGTGGGGTTACCAGCCGGGTCGCCGCCGCCGACACGGGCCGCCACCTCGACGTTCTTGATCAGCTTGGCGAACATCTTGCCGCGCTTGGCGTCGATGACGGCCTTCTTGTGCTTGGTCGTCGCCCACTTGGAGTGGCCGGACATGCGTAACCTCCGTGTCGTACTACCGTGCGTCTACGGCGTGGCGGACCATCTCGACGAAGTACCGGTGGACGCGGAGGTCGCCGGTGAGCTCCGGGTGGAAAGCCGTGGCGAGCAGGTTCCCCTGCCGAACGGCGACAATCCTACCGGCGGCGGGCCCGTCCTCGACGCGACCCAGCACCCGCACGTCGGCGCCGACCTCCTCGACCCACGGCGCGCGGATGAAGACGGCGTGGAAATCGCCGCCCTCGACCTCGTCGATGCGCACCGCGGCCTCGAAAGAGTCGACCTGCCGGCCGAAGGCGTTGCGGCGCACGGTCATGTCGATGCCGGCGAAGGACTCCTGGTCGGGCCGACCGTCCAGGACCGTCGTGGCCAGCATGATCATCCCCGCGCAGGAGCCGTAGACGGGCATGCCGTCGGCGATCCGCTTACGGATCGGGTCCAGCAGGCCGAAGGTGACCGCGAGCTTGCTCATGGTGGTGGACTCGCCGCCGGGGATGACGAGCGCGTCGACGTCGTCCAGCTCTTCCGGCCGGCGGACCGGGCGCGCCAGGGCGTCGCTCTCGGCCAGGGCGGAGAGGTGTTCGCGGACATCACCCTGGAGGGCGAGGACTCCGATGTTCATGAGGGTCTCGATCCAGATCAAAGTCAAGAGCTTGATGTCGTGCCTGGTTGCATGGTGCAGACCGTCGCTCCCGCCGAGGCCGGGCGCGGGCGGCCGAGAGCCTGGCGGCTCAGAACAGCCACCCGCACCCTTCATTCTGCGTGAGTGGCGAAAAGCCGCGCCGGTCCAGGGACCGGCGCGGCGTGCGGAAGACGGTTACCAGCCGCGCTCGGCGAGGCGGTGGGGCTGGGGGACGTCCTCGACATTGATGCCGACCATGGCCTCGCCCAGCCCGCGGGAGACCTTGGCGATGACGTCGGGGTCGTCGTGGAACGTGGTGGCCTTGACGATGGCGGCCGCGCGCTGGGCCGGGTTGCCGGACTTGAAGATGCCGGAGCCGACGAAGACGCCCTCGGCGCCCAGCTGCATCATCATCGCCGCGTCGGCCGGGGTGGCGATGCCGCCGGCGGTGAACATCACGACGGGCAGCTTGCCGGTGGCCGCGACCTCCTTGACCAGGTCGTACGGCGCCTGCAGCTCCTTGGCGGCGACGAACAGCTCGTCCTCGGGCAGGGAGGTGAGCCGGCGGATCTCGCCGCGGATCGTGCGCATGTGGGTGGTGGCGTTGGAGACGTCGCCGGTGCCGGCCTCGCCCTTGGAGCGGATCATGGCCGCGCCCTCGGTGATCCGGCGCAGGGCCTCGCCGAGGTTGGTGGCGCCGCAGACGAAGGGGACGGTGAAGGCCCACTTGTCGATGTGGTTGGCGTAGTCGGCGGGCGTCAGCACCTCGGACTCGTCGATGTAGTCGACGCCGAGCGACTGGAGCACCTGGGCCTCGACGAAGTGGCCGATGCGGGCCTTGGCCATGACCGGGATCGACACCGCGTTGATGATGCCGTCGATCATGTCGGGGTCGCTCATCCGGGACACGCCGCCCTGGGCGCGGATGTCGGCGGGAACCCGCTCGAGGGCCATCACGGCGACCGCGCCGGCGTCCTCGGCGATCTTGGCCTGCTCCGGCGTGACCACGTCCATGATCACACCGCCCTTGAGCATCTCGGCCATCCCGCGCTTCACGCGGGCGGTACCGGTGGTGGGCTGGCTGTCGGGCGCGGTCTCGGACACGGTGTCTGAACTCCTCACAAGATCGGGTTTCGTGAGGAATTTTACGCTCGCCACCCGGGCCGGCCGATGGCCAATCGACCCCCCGGTGGCCTGCACGACAAAGATCAGGCGGCGGGGATGCGCAGGTCCGCAGGCTCGGCGGGGCGCGGCGCCACGGGCACCGGCGGCGTCGGGTCGACGATCTCGAAGTAGCGCGGCCGCTCGTAGTGCCGGGCCATGCGCAGCAGCCGCACCAGCGGGCGCCGCCGCGCGGTCAGAGCGTCGCGGACCAGGTCGGTGTGCACCTGACGGGCCAGCACGACGCGGCGGCTCGTGGCCACCAGGGTGGCGGTGGCCGGGTCGGCGCCGTTGAGCGCCGCCGCCTGCAGCTGGCGGGTCAGGTCGTTCTCCGCCGCCTCGCGCTCGTCCGGCCCGGCGTCGAGGGCGAGCCGGGCAGCCGCATAGAGCTCCACGAAGTCGGTCCGCTCGGCGACCACCGCCGCGGCCGCGGCGCGGCGCACCAGGTGGGCGTCGAGCGCCCGGGCCGCCGACTGGGCGCGCACGTGGACCCGCTCGACGCGGTGCGCCGTCCAGGCGAGGTACGCCGCCAGCAGAGCGACGACCGCGAGCACACCCAGGACCCACCACATGCCGGGCATCGTAGTGCCTCACCGTGTCGGAGAGTCACGCCCCAGGCCGTGGTTCGGCCCACTCTTCGTCGAAAACTCGCCCGTCCGTCGCCTCGATCGCCGTGGCGTACACCTCGAGGACCCGTTGGGCGATGCTGGGCCAGTCGAACGTCCTAACTACTGTGCGTGCACACTCGGACAGCTCAGCGCGACGTTCGGGGTCGTCGAGGAGCTCGCCGAGCAGGGTGGTGAGCGCCGCCGCGTCGCCCGTGGGGAACAGCGCCCCGGCCCGGCCCCCGTCCAGGACCCGGCGGAACGCGTCGAGGTCGCTGGCGGCGATCGCCGCGCCGGCCGCCATGGCCTCGGTGAGGATCATGCCGAACGACTCACCGCCCGTGTTCGGCGCCACGTAGACGTCCACGCTGCGCAACATCCGGGCCTTGTCCTCCTCACTGACCAGGCCCAGGAACTCGACGCGCGGGTGCAGGTCGGCAGGGATCCCGTCGTACAGGTCGTCGCGGTCACCGGGACCGGCCACCAACAGGCGCAGGCACGGGCGCTCCCGGGCGAGCGTCACGAACGCGGCCCGCAGCAGCTCGAAGCCCTTGCGCGGCTCGGTGAAGCGGCCCAGGAAGCCGAGCGTGCCGCCCTCGCCGGGCCGGCCCGGCAGCGGCTCGGCGGAGGCGAACTTCGCCACCGCGACGCCGTTGGGGATCTCGACCGCGCCGCCGCCGAGGTGCTCGACCTGCACCTTGCGGGCCAGCTCGCTGACCGCGATGCGCGCGGTGATCTTCTCGACCACGAGCTGCAGCAGCCCCTGCGCGGCGGAGAGCGCGCGGGAGCGGGTCATCGCGGTGTGGAAGGTCGCCACGACGGGCCCGCGGGCGGAGAGCACCGCCAGCAGCGACAGGCTCAGGGTCATCGGCTCGTGAACGTGCAGGACGTCGAACTTCCCCCGCGCCAGCCAGCGCCGGACCCGTGCGGTGGACACCGGCCCGAACGCGATCCGCGCGACCGAGCCGTTGTACGGCAGCGGCAGCGCCCGCCCGGCCGGCACCACGTACGGCGGGAGCTCCGCGTCCTCGTCGGCGGGCGCCAGCACGCTCACCTCGTGACCGAGACCGATCAGCGCCTCCGCGAGGTCGACGATGTGGTTCTGCACGCCGCCGGGCACGTCGAACGAGTAAGGCGAGACGATCCCGATCCGCACGCTGCCCCGCCTCTCAGACCCGGGCGCTCTGGTTGAGCCACAGCTTCTGCAGCATGTGCCAGTCCTGCGGGTGCTCGGCGATGCCGATGGCGAACGCGTCCGCCAGGCGCTGGGTCGTCTCCTTGACCCGGACGTCCAGGGCGCCCTCGGTGGCCGGTTCGATGCGGCGGATCCGGGCCTCGGTGCGGGTCTCGGAGAACCACAGGTCCGCGGCGTAGAGCGGCGCCCCGGTCCGCAGGGCGAGCAGCGCCGGCCCGGGCGGCATCCGGGTGCGCCCGCCGAAGAACTGCACCTCCACGCCCCGCGCGGACAGGTCCCGGTCGGCGAGCAGCGCGACGGCGTAGCCCTGGGTGGCCTTCTCGGCGAGCACGTCGAGCGGCGGCCGCTCCCCGCCGGTGAGGGGGAGAACCTCCATACCGAGCTTCTCCCTGTACGCGACGAAGCGCTCGAACAGCCCCTCCGGCTTGAGCCGCTCCGCCACGGTGATCATCCTGTGGCCGCTGGAGACCAGCCAGGCGGCGGCCGCGTCCCAGTTGCCGACGTGCGGCAGGGCGAGGATCACGCCCCGGCCCTCGGCCAGCACCGCGTGCAGCTCGTCCGCCTGCTCGAGGTGGAAGTCGGCGAGGAAGCGTTCCTTGGACTGCGACGGCAGCCGGAACGCCTCCATCCAGTAGCGGGCGTACGAGCGCAGGCCGGCGCGTACCAGCTCGTCGAGCTCGGCGTCGCTCAGGTCCGGACCGACCACCTGGCGCAGGTTGCGGCGCAGTCGCTGGGTGCCCGGACCGTTGGCCCGCGCGGCCCGGTCGGCGACGGTCGTGAAGACGGCGCGGGCGGCGGGCAGCGGCAGCATCCGGACGAGCCGCCATCCGGCGGCGTAGCCGAGCTCGGTGAGCCGGTCCTTCACGGGGCCTCCCCCGCCGGCGCGACCGGCGCGGGCGGTGTGGCGCCGGGCCGGTCGGACCGGGCCGCGTGGATGAGCCGCTGCAGGACGGTGATCAGGGACAGCACGGCGAGGATCCAGAGCATCGCCGGCAGCCCCCACTTCAGCCCGGCGGCGCCGAGCAGCCCGCCGACGCCGAGGATGAGCAGGCGTTCGAGGCGCTCGGCGATGCCGACGTCGGCGTTCAGGCCGAGGCTCTGCGCACGTGCCTTCACGTACGAGACGACCTGCCCGCCGATGAGGCTGAGCAGCGCCGCCCACACGCCGCCGTAGGGGTTCCCCTCGGTCGCGAGGTAGTAGACGACGGCGGCGAAGACGGCACCGTCGGCGATGCGGTCCATGGAGGAGTCGAGCAGCGCGCCGAACTGGCCGGACGGGCCGCGCATGCGGGCCATCGTGCCGTCCAGCGCGTCGGTGAGCGCGCAGGCGGTGACGATCACCGTGCCCCAGAAGAGCATTCCCTGGGCGCCGAACCAGGCACCGACGAGCACGCCGACGGTGCCGGCGACAGTCACCGCGTTCGGCGAGACGCCGAGGCGCAGCAGGAGGCGGGCGGTCGGGTTGACCCCGTACGCGACGACGGCACGGGCGGGCACGCTGACGATCTTTGCCATGGCCGTCCCACCATAACGGCGCCCGGCGACGGGCGGTACGGCCCCGGTCACGCGTCGCCGAATCGTCACAGGCGACCGCCCTCGCGCAATCGCATGACTACGGGGGGTTGCGCCGCGCGCGGGCGCGGGTGTCAGATCCAAGGACAGCGTCGTAACAGCCGGGAAACGATCATCGGCACGGGCCGGGTGGTGCGGCGCGCCATCGCACCAGGCGGCCGCGTCCGCAGCGGGCGGGTCCGGAAGAATGGCCGCCGACCGGCTGACAGGAGGTGCGTCAGGGATGGCGCAGAAGACCCAGGACAACGCGGCAGGGCCGGTGGTGACCGAGCCCGGCAGAGTACGCAACGTGGTGCTGGTGGGCCACTCCGGAGCGGGGAAGACGACGCTGGTCGAGGCGCTGCTGGCGGCGACCGGCACGATCCCGCGCGCCGGGTCGGTGACCGAGGGCACCACGGTCAGCGATCACGATCCCGCGGCCGTACGCCAGCAGCGGTCCGTCTCGCTCGCCTGCGCGTCCCTCGTGCACGAGGGCGTGAAGATCAACTTGCTGGACACCCCCGGCTACGCCGACTTCGTCGGGGAGCTGCGCGCCGGCCTGCGGGCCGCGGACGCCGCGCTCTTCGTGGTCTCGGCGGTCGACGGGGTGGACGACGCGACCACGGCGCTGTGGGAGGAGTGCGCCGCCGTGGGCATGCCCCGCGCCGTCGCCATCACCCGGCTCGACCATCCCCGCGCCGACTACGACCAGACCCTGCAGGACTGCCAGGAGGCGTTCGGCGAGAACGTCATGCCGATCTACCAGCCCATGCTGGGCGACGACGGCACCTCGGTGGCCGGACTCATCGGCCTGGTCACCCTGCGCGTGCTCGACTACTCCCAGGGCTACCCGCCGCGTACGGCCGAGGCCGAGCCCGAGCACCTCAACCCGATCCAGGACGACCGCAACCTGCTCATCGAGGGGATCATCGCCGAGAGCGAGGACGAGACCCTGATGGACCGTTACGTCGCCGGCGAGCTGATCAGCACCGACACCCTGGTGCCGGACCTGGAGAAGGCGGTGGCCCGGGGCAACTTCTACCCGGTGATCCCCGTCTGCGCGGGCACCGGCGTGGGCCTGGACGCGCTCCTCGACGGCCTGGTCAACGGCGGCCCGTCGCCGCTGGAGCACGACCTGCCCGTGGTGACCGGCGTCGACGGCAGCCCCCGGCCGCCGCTCACCTGTGACCCCGCCGGCCCGCTGGTGGCCGAGGTGGTCAAGACGACGATCGACCGGCACGTCGGCCGGGTGTCGCTGGTCCGTGTCTTCTCCGGCACCCTGCGCCCGGAGCTGACCGTGCACGTCTCCGGGCACGGCCTGACCGAGCGCGGGCACCCCGACCACGACGCCGACGAGCGGATCGCCCACGTCTACTCGCCGCTGGGCGCGCAGCTGCGTGAGGTGCCCGCCTGCATCGCCGGCGACATCTGCGCGATCACGAAGTCCGGCAGCGCCGAGACCGGCGATACCCTCTCGGCCAAGGAGCAGCCGCTGCTCATGGAGCCGTGGAGCATGCCGGAGCCGCTGCTACCCATCGCGGTGGTGGCCAAGTCCCGCTCCGACGAGGACGCGCTGGCCAAGAACCTGGCGCGGCTGGTGGCGGGCGACCCGACGCTGCGCCTCGAACGCAACGCCGGCACCCACCAGCTCGTGCTCTGGTGCATGGGCGAGGCCCACGCCGACGTGGTCCTGGAGCGGCTCCGGGCCGGCGGCGTGGACCTGGACACCGAGCCGGTGAAGGTCTCGCTGCGGGAGACCTTCGGCGCCGCGTCGAAGGGTCACGGCCGGCACGTGAAGCAGTCCGGCGGCCACGGCCAGTACGCCGTCTGCGACATCGAGGTGGAGCCGCTGCCCCGCGGCGCGGGCTTCGAGTTCGTGGACAAGGTCGTCGGCGGGGCCGTGCCGCACAACTACATCCCCTCGGTGGAGAAGGGTGTCCGCGCCCAGCTCGAGCGCGGCATCGTCGCCGGCTATCCGGTCGTCGACCTGCGCGTGACGCTGGTGGACGGCAAGGCGCACAGCGTGGACTCCTCCGACGCCGCGTTCCAGACCGCCGGGGCGCTGGCCCTGCGCGAGGCCGCCGAGCAGGGCCAGATGACGCTGCTCGAGCCGGTGGACGAGATCGTGGTCCGGGTCCCGGACGCGTACGTGGGTGCGGTGATGAGCGACCTCTCGGGCCGCCGCGGCCGGCCGATGGGCTCGGAGGCGGACACCGACGGCGAGCACAGCCTGGTCCGCGCCGAGGTGCCCGCGACCGAGCTGGTGCGCTACGCGGTCGAGCTGCGCGCGCTCACCTCAGGGGCCGGGACGTTCAGCCGGACGTACGCCCGGCACGAGCCCATGCCCGCCCACCTGGCCGATGCGGTCCGCAAGGAGCACGCCGCGGCGAAATAGGGCTCAGACGTCCGCTGCCATCGGATACATGGGCAGCTCGATGGCGGTGGCCGCCTCGTGCAGCGGCCGGGTGACCTGCTCGATGATCTGCCGCTTCCAGGGGTTGTACTTCAGCGTCCGCATCCCGTAGTTGCGGAACGCGATCTGCCACCGGCCGCCGGGCACCATGTCGCCGGCCATCTTGCGCCCGAGGTGCAGGTTGCGCTCGACGTACGGGCGCATCACCGTTTCGTAGCGGCGGAACGCGGCCTCGTGCCCGGCACCGGCGGCCAGCTCGCCCGCGAGCACGTACGCGCCGGTCAGCGCGAGGCTCGTGCCCTGCCCGGACGAGGGCGCCGGGCAGTGCGCCGCATCGCCGAGCAGCACCACGCGCCCGGCCGACCAGCGGGGTAGCTCGACCTGGCTCATCGAGTCGAAGTACAGGTCCGGGACGCCGTCGAGGGCGTCGAGGAACGCCGGGACCCGCCAGCCCATGCCCGCGAACCGGTCCCGCAGGATCGGCCGGGGATCCGCGGTCCGCGGCAGTTCTGGCGACGCGAACACCAGCCCGGCCTTGGTCTGCGCCGCGGCGCCCGTGCTGTAGGTGAACACCATCCGCCCCGGCGCGCAGAAGAAGACCTCCTGGTGGTCCAGGCCGAGGTCCTCCGGGACGTCGAAGATCGAGATGTACGCCCCCAGGTGCCGCAGCGGCACGTCCCCCATGACCAGGCGCCGGGTGGCGGAGTGCAGCCCGTCGGCGCCCACCACCAGGTCGAAGCGCCGGGTGGCACCGCTCGCGAAGGTCACCGCCACACCGTCGGCGCGCTCGTCGACGGTGGCGATCGAGTCGCCGAACACGTATTCGACGTCGGCGGCCGTGGCGTCGTACAGGATCCGGGTGAGATCGGTCCGCATGATCTCCCGGTCGTCGCCCCGGCGGCCCATCAGCAGGTTGGCGTCCAGCTCGGCGATCGGGGCGCCGTCGGCCCGCACGTAGGTGACCGTCCGCATCGCGGTGTCCGCGGCCCGCACGGCCTCGAACAGGCCGAGACGCTTGAGGGCCTCGATCGCCGCGCCGCGGATGTCGACCTTGTAGCCGCCGTCGCGCAGGGCCGGGGCCCGCTCGACGACCGTGGCCCGCATGCCGTGCCGGTGCAGGGCCAGGGCGAGGGCGGGGCCGGCCAGACCGGCGCCCGAGATCAGTACCTCTCGACGTGTCATGCGTCGACTATACAAACGTCTTATACATTTGTATAGAGCCTAGGATGACGGCCATGGGACACCGTGAGGACCTGCTCGAGGGCGCGAAGCGTTGCCTCTACGAGAAGGGCTACGCGGCCACGACCGCCCGCGACGTGGTCGCCGCCTCCGGCACCAACCTCGGCTCCATCGGCTACCACTACGGCTCCACGCGAGCCCTGATGAACGCCGCCATGCTCAGCGCCATCGAGGACTGGGGAGAGGCCGTCGGCGCCGCCCTCGCCACGGAAGCGCCCGACGAGCCCGGCGACCCCCTCGTGCGCTACTGGCGGCGGCTCATCGGCACCCTCGGCACCCACCGCGAGCTCTGGCTGGCCAGCGTCGAGGCGATGATCCAGGCCGAGCGCTCCCCCGAGCTGCGCACCCAGCTCGCCGACGGCATGGAGCAGGGCCGGCGCGGCCTGGCGGCGCTGCTCACCGGGCGCCCCGAGGACGACCTCGACGAGGGGACCGTCCGCACGGTCGGCTCGGCCGCGCTGGCGCTGATGTCCGGCATGACGACGCAGTGGCTCGCCGACCCGTCCCGCGCCCCCTCGGCCGAGCAGCTCGCCGCCGGCCTGCGCCTCATCTGCGGAGTTCCGGTCTAGTCCTCAGCTCGGGCGGTGCGGTGACGATCACACACCCGTGCTTCGCGGACGTTCCACCGAGCCCCGCGCGCTGACCTCGTGGCGCGTGCTGCTCGCCGTGGTCGTCGCCGTCACCGCCACGGTGGCCGGGGGCGTCTACGCGCTGCAGGAGCAGATCCGCTCGCGAACCGTCGACAGCGCCCTGCAGAGCGTGGTCATCCTCAGCTCGCTGGTGATCGACCGGAACGTCACCCTCACCGACCTCACCGACCAGATGCACCCGGACAACCGCGCGCAGGTCGACACCGACTTCATGCTGCTGCAGCAGAAGGGCCGGGTCCGGGGACTGATGATCTGGTCGCTCGGAGACGGCCGCCTCGTCTACGCCGATCCGGACCACCAGCTGTCCGGACCGCTGGACGACGCCCGGCGGGCGTCGGTGCCGCTGGACCGGCCGACCGCGCGCAGCACCGAGGAACCGGGGACCGGTGAACCGCTGCTCGAGGTGAACTATCCGTACGACGCGAACGGCGACGGCGTGATGGACGCCCTCGCCGTGGTCCAGCTGCCGCGTGGCGACGTCGACACCTCCATCGGACGCTCGACCCGGCTGCTGTACTGCGCGGGCGTGCTGGTGCTCCTGGCCGCGCTCGGCGGGGTGCTGCAGGTGCGCCGCCGGCAGAAGGACCAGGACCACGCCGCGGTGCACGACCCGCTGACCGGGCTCGGCAACCGCGAGAAGCTGCGCCGGGTGGCCGAGGCGGCGCTCGCGAACGCGTCCGCGTACCAGCCGGCCACGCTGCTGGTGCTGGACCTCGACGGGTTCAAGCAGATCAACGACACGCTCGGGCACCACGCCGGCGACCTGCTGCTCGCCTCCGTGGCCGAGCAGATCGAGCGGGTGGCCGGCGGGCGCGGGACCGCCGTCCGGCTCGGCGGCGACGAGTTCGCCGTCGTGCTGCCCCGGACCGGTACGAGAGGAGCCCTGGCGGTCGCGTCCGAGATCGACCAGGCCATCCGCCGGCCGGTGCTGGTGGAGGGCCGGGCCGTCGCGGTGGGCGTGAGCATCGGCGTGGCCGTCGCACCCGGGCACGGCCGGGACCTGAGCACCCTGCTGCAGCGCGCCGACGCCGCGATGTACCGCGCCAAGAAGGCCGACGGGGGCGTGCACGCGTACGAGGACCGGACCGAGGTGGTGTCCCCATGACCCGATTCCGCAGGCTGACCGCGCTGATGGCGGGAGCCGTCCTGGTGGCCGCCACGGCCGCGTGCGGGACCGGCGCCGCTGAGGACGCCCGGATCACGCTGACCATCGACGACTTCGGCAACTTCGGCTACAAGAGCCTGCTGAGCGAGTACGAGGCCACCCACCCGGGGATCCGGGTCGTCGAGCGGACGGTCGACTTCAAGGACCACCACACGAAGCTGGCCCAGCGACTCGACGCCGGCAGCGGCGCGGGCGACGTCGTCGCCCTCGAGGAGGGATACCTCACCCAGTTCCGCAACCGTGGCGGCGACTTCGTCAACCTGCTCGAGCTGGGCGCCGGCGACCTCGCGGCCAACTGGCTGCCGTGGAAGTGGGACGCCACGCTGAGCGCCGACCGCACCCGCCAGATCGGGCTCGGCACCGACGTCGGGGGGCTCGCGATGTGCTACCGCCCCGACCTGCTGCAGGCCGCGGGCCTCCCGTCCGACCGCGCCTCGGTGGCGAAGCTGTGGCCGACGTGGGAGGCGTACATCGCCGCCGGCCGGCGCTTCCAGAAGGCGGGCCTGTCGGCTCAGTGGACCGACTCGGCCGGCAACGTCTACAACCAGATCCTCTCCCAGCAGCCGGTCGGCTACTTCGACCGCGACGAGAACCTGACCATCGAGACCGCACCGGGGGCACGGCGGGCCTGGAACCTGACGGTCGAGATGCTGGCGGCCCGTGAGTCCGCGAAGTACGTGTCGTACAGCGCCCAGTGGTTCGCGGCGCTGCAGGCCGGCCGGTTCGCGACGATGACGTGCCCCGCCTGGGCGCTCGGCTTCATCCAGCAGAGCGCTCCGGCGACCCGCGGGCAGTGGGACGTGACGGCGGTGCCGGGCGGAGGCGGCGGCAACTGGGGCGGCTCGTGGCTGGCCGTACCGAAGCAGAGCGCCCACCCGCGGGAGGCGTACGAGCTGGCCGC
This sequence comes from Actinoplanes sp. NPDC049548, assembly GCF_040676695.1. Classification (NCBI taxonomy): domain Bacteria; kingdom Bacillati; phylum Actinomycetota; class Actinomycetes; order Micromonosporales; family Micromonosporaceae; genus Actinoplanes; species Actinoplanes sp. NPDC049548. Next base: position 181,604 of record NZ_JBFAPM010000007.1, on the reverse strand, counting down.
CTGGCTCACGGCGCCGGACCAACAGCGTCTCATCTTCCTGGAGACCGGGAACCTGCCGTCGCTGCCGGCCCTCTACGACGATCCGGCGGTGACCGGTTTCCGCAGCGAGTTCTTCTCCCAGGCCCCGGTCGGCCAGATCTTCACGGCCGCCGCGTCGCGCAAGCCGACGCAGTACATCGGCCTGCACAACGCGGCCGTCCGCGTCGTGGTGGAGGACAAGCTCAGCGCCGTGGAGCTCGGCCGGCTCCCCGCCGACCAGGGCTGGCGGGAGGCCGTCGCCGCGGCGAGGAACGCGCGCTGAGTCAGCTCAGCGCCACCCACGCCTTGGCGAGCAGCTCCCGGGTGTCGCCGAGCAGCTGCGGCAGCACCTTGGTCCGACCGATCACCGGCATGAAGTTCCCGTCGCCGCCCCACCTCGGCACCACGTGCTGGTGCAGGTGGGCCGCGATGCCCGCGCCGGCCACCGCGCCCTGGTTCATGCCGAGGTTGAAGCCGTGCGGGCTGCTGGCCCGCCGGATCACCCGCATCGCGCGCTGGGTGAACGCGGCCAGCTCGGCGGTTTCGGGACCGGTCAGGTCGGTGTAGTCGGCGACGTGCCGGTACGGGCAGACCAGCAGGTGCCCCGGGTTGTACGGGTACAGGTTGAGGACCACGAACACGGCCTCGCCCCGCGCCACGACCAGGCTGTCGCCCTCGGCCAGCCCCGGCGCGACGCAGAACGGGCAGCCGTCCGGTTGCTCGTACCCGCCCTCAGGCCGGTCCTCTCCCGAGATGTACGCCATCCGATGCGGCGTCCACAGCCGCTCGAGACCGTCCGGTTCCCCCACGTCGCCCACTCGCCCACCCTAATGCCGGGCGTCAGGCCGCGGAGGGCCCGGTGTTCACCCGGGAGCGCACCACCTCGACGACGTGCGCCACCGCCTCGTCCAGTCCCACGCCGTTGCGCTGCGAGCCGTCGCGGTACCGGAACGAGACCGTGCCGCCGTTGACGTCGTCGTCGCCCGCGATCGCCATGAACGGGATCTTCTGCTGCTGGGCCGTACGGATCTTCTTCTGCATGCGGTCGGTCGAGTGGTCGACCTCGGCGCGGATGCCCTCCTTGCGCAGCCGGGCGGCGAACTCCTCCAGATAGGCCGCGTGGTCGTCGCGGATCGGGATGCCCACCACCTGCACCGGCGCGAGCCAGGCCGGGAAGGCGCCGGCGTAGTGCTCGACCAGCACGCCGAAGAAGCGCTCGATCGAGCCGAACTTCGCCGAGTGGATCATCACCGGCTCCTGCCGGGAGCCGTCGGCGGCCTGGTACTCGAGGCCGAAGCGGGCCGGCTGGTTGAAGTCGTACTGGATCGTGGACATCTGCCAGGTCCGGCCGATCGCGTCCTTGGCCTGGACGCTGATCTTCGGGCCGTAGAAGGCCGCGCCGCCCGGGTCGAGGACCAGCTCCAGGCCCGACTCGACCGCCACGTCCTCCAGGACCTTGGTGGCCTTCTCCCACTGCTCGTCCGTACCGATGAACTTGTCGCTCTTCGGGTCGCGCGTGGACAGTTCCAGGTAGTAGTCGTCCAGGCCGAAGTCGCGCAGCAGGGACAGCACGAAGTTCAGCAGGTGCTTGATCTCGGCGGGCGCGTCCTCGGCGGTGACGTACGAGTGCGAGTCGTCCTGGGTCAGGCCGCGGACGCGGGTGAGACCGTGCACCACACCGGACTTCTCGTAGCGGTAGACCGAGCCGAACTCGAACAGCCGCATGGGCAGCTCACGGTAGGACCGCCCGCGCGACCTGAAGATCAGGTTGTGCATCGGGCAGTTCATCGCCTTGAGGTAGTAGTCCGCCCCCTCCATGTGCATCGGGGGGAACATGGTGTCCGCGTAGTACGGCAGGTGACCCGAGGTGTGGAAGAGACCTTCCTTGGTGATGTGCGGCGTGCCGACGTACTGGAAGCCCTCCTCGATGTGGCGGGCCCGGACGTAGTCCTCCATCTCGCGCTTGATCACGCCGCCCTTGGGGTGGAAGACCACCAGGCCGCTGCCGATCTCGTCGGGGAAGGAGAAGAGGTCCAGCTCGGTGCCGAGCTTGCGGTGGTCGCGGCGCTCGGCCTCGGCGAGGCGGTTCAGGTACGCCTTGAGCTCGTCGCGGCTCGGCCACGCGGTCCCGTAGATGCGCTGCAGCTGGGGGTTCTTCTCGCTGCCCCGCCAGTACGCGGCGGCCGAGCGCATCAGCTTGAAGGCCGGGATGAACCGGGTCGTCGGCAGGTGCGGGCCGCGGCAGAGGTCGCCCCAGACGCGCGTGCCCTCGCGGTCGAGGTTGTCGTAGTGGGTCAGCTCGCCGGCACCGACGGCCGCGGCCTCCTCGTCCACGTCGCCCTTGATGTCGACGAGCTCCAGCTTGTACGGCTCGTGCGCCAGCTCCGCCTTGGCCTCCTCGAGGGAGGAGTACTCGCGCCGGCGGAAGGACTGGCCCGCCTTGACGATCTCCTGCATCCGCTTCTCGAGCTTCGTCAGGTCCTCGGGCTGGAACGGCTTCTCGACGTCGAAGTCGTAGTAGAAGCCGTCCCGGATCGGCGGGCCGATGCCGAGCTTGGCCTCGGGGAAGACGTCCTGCACGGCCTGGGCGAGCACGTGCGCGGCGGAGTGGCGCAGCACGTTCAGCCCGTCCGGTTCGTCGATCGCGACCGGGGTCACCTCGGCCTCCTGGGCGGGTGCCCAGTCGAGGTCACGCAGGCGCCCGTCCGTGTCGCGGACCACGACGATCGCCTTCGGACCGGACTGCGGGAGGCCGGCGGCGGCCACCGCGTCGGCCGCTGTCGTCCCCGCCGGCACGACCAGAGCTGCGGACACGGTGGTTCTCCTTCGGTCGACGAGCGGATTCGCAGACGATGCTAGTGGGTCCCGCGGATCAGCTTTCGCGCGACGCGGTCACCCATTCCGGCAGCGGTTCCCTGGCACTGATCCATTCCGCCGGAATGCCGTCCACGCCGGTATAGGCGGCCACCACTCCCCCGGCCATTGCCGCGGTCGTGTCCATGTCGCCTCCCGCATTGACGCAGGTCGCGATCGCCCGCGGATAGTCGTCGAGGTGCTGCGCGGCCACCCACAGCGCGAACGGCACCGAGTCCTGAGCCATCGCGCGGGTGCCGGTGCCCAGCTCGTACGCCGCCTCGCCGGCGTCGCGGATGCGGGTGGCGGCGAGCAGGCCGTCGCGTACCCCGCTCTGCGGGGTGTGGGCGAGCACCGCGCCGAGCAGGTCGACCGGCCGGCCCTCCAGCCGGGCGGCGGCGGCCACCGCCGCGGCGACGGTCACGGCGACCCCGCCCGCGATGCCCTCGGGGTGGGCGTGGGTGACCTCGGCGGCCCGGGCGCCCTGGGCCGCGGCGTGGGCGAGCGAGTCGGCGTGCCAGGCACCGAGCGGGGCGGCCCGCATGGCGGCGCCGTTGCCCGCCGAGCCCTGCCCGTCGAAGGCCGCCGCCGCCGCGATCGGCCACGGGGTGCCCTCGCGGATCTGCCGCAGCATCACCACGGCGCCGGGGCCATAGCCACGGTAAGGGTCGAAGTGCCGGCCGAGCAGCTCCGCGAAGCTGTCCCGGTCGAGGTCGGTCTCATCACTGGCGGTCAGCGCGGCGACCAGGCAGCAGGCTTCCTCGGTGTCGTCGGTCCAGGGCCACGGCGGCGCCGGCAGCGTGCCGGGGCGGATGCCGGGAACGAAGTACTGGGCGCCGAGAGCGTCGCCCACGGAGAGGCCGGTGAGGCTGTCGGCGGCCAGCGCCGCCCGGGTGTCGGGAAAGAGTGTGAATGACATCGGTGCTCGAATCCTACCGCCGTTTCCGTCACTCTCCGTGCCCGAGGGACGCCGCTGAATGACGGATTCGGTCTATCTAGACAAGGGCAGTACCTTCTTCGCATGGCCACGGTGTTGCTCGTCGAGGACGACCACGTCGTGCGCGGTGCGATGCTCCGGTCGCTGGCCGATCGGGGGCACGCCGTGCACGCCGTCGGTACGGCCCTCGACGCCCTGCGCCGGGTCGCCGCGGAGACGCCCGACCTCGTGGTGCTCGACCTGGGGCTGCCCGACCTCGACGGCTCGGACGCGTTGCGGATGCTGCGCGGCATCACCGACGTGCCGATCATCATCGCGACGGCCCGCGACGACGAGCAGACCGTCGTGCGGCTGCTGCGCGCCGGCGCCGACGACTACATGGTCAAGCCGTTCACCGGCGCCCACCTCGACGCGCGGATCACCACGGTGCTGCGCCGCGTGGGCCGGGCCAGCCGGACCGCCCAGCCCGCCGTGCACGAGGTGGGTGAGCTGCGCGTCGACGTCGGCGAGCGCAGCGCCAGTCTCGGGGACCAGCCCCTGGCCCTGACCCGCAAGGAATTCGATCTGCTGGCATACCTGGCGGCACGCCCCGGCCGGGTCGTCTCCCGTCGTGAGCTGTTGGAGGAGGTATGGCGACAGCCGTCAGTCGGCGAGGACCAGACGATCGACGTGCATCTGTACTGGCTCCGTCGGAAACTGGGCGAGTCCGCAGCGAAGCCTCGCTACCTGCGCACCGTGCGGGGGGTCGGATTCCGGTTGGTGGCCCCGGACTGAGGGCCCGGCTGGCCTACGTCAGCGCCGCCACCACCACCATCGCCGCCCTCGCGTTCCTCATCCCGCTGGGCTGGGAGCTGCGCACCGACCATCGCGACAACGCCATGGCCGCGGCGGAGCAGCGCAGCGCCACGGTCGCCGGGGCGGTCGCCGCCAACGCCAACAAGAAGGGCGTCGACGCCGCGGTCAAGGCGGCCGGGGGTGACGTCGTCGTGCACGCCCCCGGCACGACCAAGGACAGCCGGGTGCCGGTCGAGGAACTCGTCGCGGCCGGCCGCGGCACCGAGCCCGTCGAGGTCGACGTCGACGGCGGCGTCGTCCGGCTGCAGCCGGTGGCAGCGGGCGACAAGACCTCCGTGGTCGAGGTCTTCGTGCCCGACGCCGAGCTGCGCGAGGGCACGGCCCGCGACTGGTGGATCCTGCTGGGCATCATGGCCGGCCTGGTCATCGGCTCGGTGATCGTGGTGGACCGGCTCGCCCGGGGTGCGGTCGCCTCGGTGCGCAACCTTGTGCACGCCGCGATGGCGGTCGGCGGCGGGGACCTCGGCGTGCGCATCCAGCCCTCCGGCCCCCGCGAGCTCGCCGAGGCCGGGTACGCCTTCAACCGCATGGCGGACCGCCTCGTCACGTCCCGCACCAGCGAGCGGGAGCTGGTCGCCGACCTGTCGCACCGGCTGCGGACGCCGCTGACCGTGCTGCGCCTCGACGCCGAGGCGCTCGACCCGGACGACACCCACATCGGCGAGTTCTCCGCCGCCGAGCTGGACCGCCGGCGCGGCATCCGGCGCATCCGGCAGGCCATCGTCACCCTCGAGGGCGAGGTCGACCAGCTCATCAACACCACCCGGGCGGCGGTCGCCGCGCAGGTCGCCGACGCTCCCGAGGAGGGGCTGTGCGACGCGGCCGAGGTCGTGCGCGACCGGATGGTCTTCTGGTCCGCGCTGGCCGGCGACCAGAACAGGCAGTACCGCGTGGTCGGCGCCCAGCTGCGCATCCCGGTGCCGGTGGCCCGTACGGAGCTCGCCGCGGCCCTCGACGCCGTGCTCGGCAACGTCTTCCGCTACACGCCGCAGGGCACCGCGTTCGAGGTGGGCATCTCCCGCCGCGACGGCTGGGTGGCGCTACGGGTGGACGACGCCGGGCCCGGAATCGACGACCCGGAGAAGGCGCTGCAGCGCGGGCAGAGCGAGCAGGGCTCGACCGGCCTCGGCCTCGACATCGCCCGCCGGGCCGCGCAGGCCGCGGGCGGCTCGGTCAGCCTGGCCCGGGCCGCCATGGGCGGCGCCAGCGTGGTCATGCTGCTCGCCGACGCGGAGGCCCCGCCCAAGCAGGCGAGCCGGTTCGGTCTCGTCGGCCGCCTGGCCCGCGAGCGCGACCCCGCGAAGCGCAAGTGGCCGCATCAGCGCACGGACGAGACGTGAGCGCCCCGCGGCGCCGGCGAGACGGGCAATTACCCCGGACGGTAGAAGGATTGCTTAGATCTGCATTAAGGGCGTTCCCCTGGCGCAGCCGGGCTGGCACTCTCTACCCCGATCCCATCCGGCTTCCCGGTCCGAAGCCCGCAGCACGTCCCCACACCCCGGACCGGCGAAGCCCTCGCGCGGTGGGAGGTGGTCACCCCATAACCCCCTCCCACCGCGCCCCCGCAGCAGGAGGAGATGGTTTGTCCGCGCACCGACGGCCTGCGCTTCGTGGGGAGGCACCGCAGCGGCGGCGCTCGGCCCCCGACCGCGGCCGGCGACGCGCGAACCCCCGCCCGCACCGGTTGCTCCCGGTGCTGCTCGGCGTCGCCGTGCTCGGCATCGGCGGCGTGGTCGGCCCCAGCGTCGTCGGAGGCGGCTGGAGCCCGGACGGCGGCGGCCGGGACCGGGAGCGCATCACGTACGCGTCGCTGCCCGACGACGACCCGGGCCAGGGCCTGATCTACGACGGCCTGGTCCCGGCGGGCAAGGAGTCGCTGTGCGCGGGAACGTACGAGCTCGATGACGAGACCTGCACGCACGGCCCGGACCCGGCGCCGGCCGGCCTGCGGGTGAGCCGCGACGTCGCCCCGGTGACCGGCAAGCTGCCCGAGCCCGCCGAGCCGCGGCGCGAGGCCGCCACCGTGCCCCCGGACGCCGAGATCGTCCGCGACGAGGGCGGCAGCTCGCTGACCCCGGGCGCCCCGGCACTCATCCCCGACGCCGCGCCCGGCCAGGCCGACTTCGTCATGGGCACGCACGACGTGGCGTGCCAGGGCGACGGGCGCAGCGGCAACCGCGTCCAGGTGCTCTACCTGCACGAGTTCGGCACGCCGAGCCGCTACACCGGCTACCTGGGCTCGATCCGGACCTGGGCGGCGGGCGTGGACCAGATCTTCGACGCCAGCGCGGCGGAGACCGGCGGCTCCCGGCACGTACGGTTCGTGACCACCCCGCAGTGCCGGGTGGACGTCGCCGAGGTGCAGATGCCCGAGGGCGCGCTCGCTTCCTTCACCCGCAACATCGCCGCGCTGCAGACGCTCGGCTACAACCGCAACGACCGCAAGTATCTGATCTTCGCGGACGCCAACGTGTACTGCGGCATCGGCACGTACGTCGCCGACAACCGCCCGGGGCTCGGCAACCGCAACAACGGCGGGCCGTCGTACGGCCGGGTCGACGCCGGCTGCTGGAGCTCCGCGGTGGCGGCCATGGAGGTCACCCAGACGCTGGGCGCCCTGCTGCAGGACTCGCCCAACTCGACCGGCGCCGGCAGCTGCACCGACGACAGCGACCTGCTGTGCCGTCCCGACCGCTCCGGCTCCGCGGTACGCCAGGTGTGCCCGAGGAAGCAGGAGAACCGCCTCGACTGCGGGCACGACGACTACTTCAGCACCAACCCGAAGCCGGGCAGCTACCTCGCGGAGAACTGGAACGTCGCCCAGAGCGAGTTCCTGCTGCGCAGCGACGGCGGCGACGACGTGCCGGACGTGCCCAACGCACGTCCCGCCGAGCCCGAGGCGAAGCCGCGCACGGAGCCCTCCGCCAAGGCCCCGTCGGCCCCCGCCTCGCAACCCCCCGCGGCCTCTCAGGCGCCCGCCGCGCCGGACCCCACGACGGGCTCCACCGGCGGTGACATCTCCGACGGCATCGGCGGCGACGCTGCCAACGGTGGCGGCGACGCGCCGGCCGGCCCCGGCGACCCGGGTGCGTCGGCGGAGCCGTCCTCGCCGGTCGGTGCGCCGGTGGCGGCCGACCCGATCGTGCACAGCGGCGGAGAGCCGGGCTCGGAACCGGTCGCGGCCCCGGCCGTGCAGGCGGTGCTCGAGGTCCGCGACCCGTCGAGCACGTCCGTGCGGCTGACCTGGAGCGCGGCCACCCCGGACGCCGAGTACGAGGTGGACGTCGACGGCGCCACCATCGCGACCACGAAGGCGACCCGGGCCCGGCTGATCGGCCTGCGCCCGGACACCAAGTACCAGGTCACGATCCGCAGCGCCAAGACCGGTTACGCGGCGAAGGGCGTCGCCCAGTCGGCGCCCGCGGCCCGGCCGGCGGCGAACGCCTGGTTCGTCCTGACCAACTCGCTCACCGGCGGCGCCGCCGACCTCTACGCGGCCCGCACGGCGAACGGCACACCGATCACGCTGGGCGGCGCGGACGGCGGCTCCCAGCAGCAGTGGAAGCTCGTCCCGGCCGGGGGCGACAACACCTTCAACCTGCAGTCGCGGGCCACCGGCAAGTGCGTGGTCCCGCTGGGCGGCAACCCGGTGGCCGGGGCGCCGCTGGTGCAGGGCGACTGCGACCAGAACGGCAGCGGACGGTGGCAGCTGTTCGCCACCGGCCACGGTTTCAGCCTGCGCACCAACGTGGGCAACCTGGCCGCCGGCGTGGGCAGCCAGCGCTTCGGCCCGGCCCGCCTGCTCGTGCTGCAGAATCCCGAGCAGGCGCGGCACCAGAGTTGGACGGCGGTGCCCGGCTGAGCCCCGGGCGAGGGAGAGAGACGATGCTGGACACCGACGTACGCCCGCAGCTTCAGGTCGACGAGGACGACCGGAAGCCGTTCTTCAACCGCCGCCGGATCGTGCGCGTGGTGGCGATCCTGACGATCGGCATCCTCGCCGTGCTCGCGCTCTGGCAGGACCCGCTCTACGCGGACCGCTTCTGAGCACGGACCGCTCGTCTAACGCCGGCCGGCGGCGTAGTCGTCGATCTCCGCGAGCAGGCGGTCCTTGCCCGCCGCCGGCAGGAACGAGGCGGTCACCGCCGACCGGGCCAGGTCCGCGACGCCGGCCTCGTCCAGGCCGAGCAGGTGCGCGGCGACCGCGTACTCCTCCTCGAGCGTGGTGCCGAACATGGGCGGGTCGTCCGAGTTGACTGAGACGGGAACGCCGGCCGCCACCAGCGTGGCGAGCGGGTGCTCCTCGATCGAGGCCACGGCCCGGGTCCGCACGTTCGACGTGGGGCACACCTCGAGCGGGATCTCCTCCTCGGCCAGGTACGCCATCAGCTGCGGGTCCCGCGCCGCCGAGATGCCGTGCCCGATCCGCTCGGCCCCCAAGTCGCGCAGGGCGTCCCAGATCGTCTCCGGCCCGGTGGTCTCCCCGGCGTGCGGGACGCTGTGCAGCCCGGCCGCCCGCGCTTTGTCGAAGTACGGCTTGAACTGCGGCCGCGGCACCCCGATCTCCGGCCCGCCGAGCCCGAAGCTGATCAGCCCGTCCGGCCGCTCCTCCAGCGCGATGCGCAGCGTCTCCTCCGCGGCGGGCAGCCCGGCCTCGCCCGGGATGTCGAAGCACCAGCGCAGCTGGACGCCGAAGTCGCGGGCGGCGGCGGTGCGGGCGTCCTCGATCGCCGCGCAGAACGCGGGTGCCGGGATGCCGCGGCGCACGTGCGAGTACGGCGTGACGGTCAGCTCGGCGTACCGGACCTGCTGGCGGGCGAGCTCCCGGGCGACCTCGTAGGTCAGCGTCCGGACGTCCTCGTCGTCGCGGATCAGGTCGACGACGCTCAGGTAGATCTCGATGAAGTGCGCGAAGTCGCGGAAGGCGAAGTAGTCGGCGAGGGCGGCCGGGTCGGCGGGGACCGGGGAGCTGCCCTCGTGCCGGGCGGCGAGCTCGGCGACGATCCGGGGCGAGGCGGAGCCGACGTGATGCACGTGCAGCTCGGCCTTCGGCAGGCCGGCGATGAACGAGGCCAGCTCGGTCACTTTTCCTCCTGGACGTGGGCCACGACGAAGATCCGGCGGAACGGGAACGCCACGTGTCCGCTTCGGGCAGGGTAGACCGCCGCGAGCTTCGCACCGAGCGTGGCCCGGAAGGCGGACCACTGCGTGTCGTCCAGCGCCGCTTTCACCGGCCGCAGGGCGGTGCCTTCCATCCAGCGCAGCACGGGGTGCTCGGCGCCGGTGGCGGGCAGCAGGTGCACGTACGTCGTCTCCCACGCGTCCACCGTCGCGCCCTCGGCCAGCAGGCGGGCGGCGTAGCCCACGGCGTCGTCGACCGGGGCCTCGCGCACCACGTCGCCGACCGTGGCGGCGTACGGCTCGCTGCGCGCCACCTCGCGCAGCGCCCGGTGCGACGGCGCGTCGAAGTTGCCCGGCACCTGCATCGCGAACCACGCGCCGGCCGGCAGGGAGCGCGCCCAGGCGCTCAGCAGCTCGTCGTGCCCGGGGACCCACTGCAGGGCGGCGTTGGTGACCACGACGTCCGTGCCGGAGTCGGGGCGCCACTCGGCGAGGTCGCCGAGCCGGAACTCGGCGCGCGCGCCCAGGGCCGCGGCCTTGTCGATCATCTCGGGCGAGGAGTCGAGCCCGACGACGCGGGCGCCGGGCCACCGCTCGGCGAGCGTGGCGGTGAGCTCTCCGGGCCCGCACCCGAGGTCGACGACCGTGCGCGGCTGCTCGGCGCCGACCCGCGCGACCAGGTCGAAGAAGGGACGTGACCGCTCGGAGCCGAAGCGGTGGTAGACGGCGGGATCCCACATGGCGCCCTCCAAACCGTACGTACGTTTTATATGAGCGTACGTTAGTCTTCTCGGGTGGAAAAGCGCAGGTTCGGCCGCCTCGGGCGGGACGTCGGTGTGATCGGACTCGGTGCCTGGCAGCTCGGCGCCGACTGGGGTGAGGTCAGCGAGGAGGACGCGCACGCCACGCTCGGCGCCGCGGTCGGCTCCGGCGTCACCTTCATCGACACCGCCGACGTTTATGGCGACGGCCGCAGCGAGCAGGTCATCGGCAGCTTCCGCAAGAGCCACCCCGGGCTGACCGTCGCCACCAAGATGGGCCGCCGGGTGCCGCAGGAGCCCGAGAACTACACGCTCGACAACTTCCGGGCGTGGACCGACCGCTCCCGTGCCAACCTCGGCGTCGAGACCCTCGACCTCGTCCAGCTGCACTGCCCGCCGACCCCCGTCTTCAGCACCGACGCGGTCTACGACGCGCTCGACACCCTGGTGCAGGAGAAGCGCATCGCGGCGTACGGCGTCAGCGTCGAGAAGGCCGACGAGGCGCTCGCCGCCATCGCCCGGCCGGGCACGGCCAGCGTGCAGATCATCCTGAACGCGCTGCGGCTCAAGCCGCTCGAGCGCGTCCTGCCCGCGGCGGCCGAGGCGGGGGTCGGCATCATCGCCCGCGTCCCGCTCGCCTCCGGGCTGCTCTCCGGACGCTACGACGAGAACACCACGTTCAGCGCCGACGACCACCGCAACTACAACCGCCACGGCGAGGCCTTCGACGTCGGCGAGACCTTCTCGGGCGTCGACTACCGGACCGGGCTGGAGGCGGTGCGCCGCCTGCGGCCGTACGTTCCGGAGGGCGCCACGATGGCCCAGTTCGCGCTCCGCTGGATCCTGGACCACCCCGCGGTGACCGTGGTGATCCCGGGTGCCCGCAACGCCGGCCAGGCCGAGGGCAACGCCGCGGCGGCCGGCCTGGCACCGCTGCCGCCGGAGGCGCACGAGGCGGTGCAGGCGGTCTACGACGAGCTGATCCGGCCGCAGGTCCATGACCGCTGGTGAGCAGGGGGCGGCGGGCCCCGAGGACGGCGTGCCCCTGAAGGGCTGGCCCTGGCTGACGGGCGGCATGCTCGCCCTGGTGATCGGCGTGCTGTGGACGGTCCAGGGGCTGGACCTCGTGCACGACAGCATCATGAGCGGCGTGACGGCCTTCGCGGTGGCCGGACCCGTGCTGGCGGCGGCCGGGCTCTGCTCGATCGTCATCGGCGTCCGCGTCCGGGCCCGCTTCAAGCGCGCGCTCGCCGCCCGTCAGAACGAATCCGCAGACTGAGCCGCCGTCCCGGAGTCCGCCAACGGCGGCTCAGGCTCGAACATTGCGCGGACGCGCATCCCGGGACTGCCCACAAGGGCCGCCCGGGGCGCACGTCGCCGGTCGGAAAGCAGAAAGCCCCGCATCCTGCCGGAGCAGCACACGGGGCCTCTTCGCTGGAGCCGACCTCCGCCAGGCGGTCGGCTGCCGGCCTCAGGGCCGGCTGGTTGGTCTCAGAGGGGGCGAACCTGCTCCGCCTGCGGGCCCTTCTGGCCCTGGGCGATCTCGAACTCGACCCGCTGGTTCTCTTCCAGAGTGCGGTAGCCGCTCGTCTGGATGGCCGAGAAGTGGACGAACACGTCAGCACCCCCGCCGTCGACGGTGATGAAGCCGAAGCCCTTGTCTGCGTTGAACCACTTCACGGTTCCTTGCGCCATGCTGAACTCTCCTTCTGAAAATGCCGGCCCGGTGATGCGGGGCCGATGGTCGTTTTCGAGCAGCGGCGCCGCGTACGGCCTTTCAGAAGGAACTGCCTCCTGCAGAAGGCATACCACCTGAACCACTTACACAAAAACTGGCCACACTGTACCCGAAGAACCACCCGGAAAGCTTCCCCTTGGACGAATCCCGTGGACTCCGGCACCAGCGGAAAAGGCCCTCAGCAGCGCTGAGGGCCTTGACGGTGGTCGATACAGCTATCTCAGATATCAGTCCGGCCACGTACCCGTAATCTTGCGGACACCTGCCGCCCCGCCCCGGTCGACGAGCGCCTTCACCGTGGCGAAGATGGCGCCCTGCAGCGCGGCCGCGGCGATGATCTCCCCCCAGCCGCGATCCTCGTCGGTGGCGTTGGGGGCGTCGTCGTCACCGGAGGCCAGCTTCCAGACCTCCTTGAAGACGAAACCCGCGATGGCGCCGGCGCCGATACCCAGCAGCAGGCCCACCGGCTTGTACGCCACCTTCTGGAGCTTTCCGCTCACCGACGCCTCCCCCGCACGATCAGGATGATGCCGACCAGCGCCACGCCGGCCGCGAGCACGGCCGCGAACGGGACGGGGTTGCGGCGTACCTGCTCGCGGGCCTCCTGCGCCTTGTCGAGCGCGCCCGTCTCACGGACCTTGTCGAGCGCCGGGGAGACCTTGTCGCCGGCCTGGGAGGTGGCCGCGCGGACCTTGTCGGTCGCGACCGCCGCGGCGTTGGCCGCCGCACCGCGCACCTTCTCGGTCGCCTCGTAGACCTGGGCCTTCGCCTTGGCCTTGGTCAGCTCGACCTGCTCCTTCGCCCGGGCCTTGACGTCCGCCTTGGCCGCGAGGGCCTGCACGGTCTCGCCCAGCTCCGCCCGGGTCTGCTTGATGTCCGCACGAAGCGCGTCCACGTCGGGCTTGGCCCCCGACCCACCGTTCTTGTCGCTCATGCCCGGCTCCTACCGCTCTTGATCGCGTGCTTGACCTCGTCGACGTCCGCCTTCGCGCTCTCGATCGCGGACTTCGGCTCCGGCGGGACCGCCTGGGTGACCTGCTTCTTGCCGAGCAGCGCCAGCACGCCGGCCGCGGCGAACAGCACCACGGTGACGATCAGGCCGGCGAGCCACAGCGGCAGGAACAGGTCCAGCACGATGATCAGCGTGGCGAGGAGCGCGCCGACGCCGTACAGGGCGAGCACGCCGCCCCCGCCGAACAGACCCACACCGATGCCGGCGTGCTTGCCTTTCTCGGTGAGCTCCGCCTTGGCGAGTGCGATCTCGTCCCGGACGAGGCGGGTGATCTGCTCGCTCGCCTTCTGGACCAATTCCGAGGTGGACTGGTCGGTCCCCGGACGGGCCGGGCTACCGTTCAGGACATCGGCCATGGAGTCCTCCTTTCACTCCCCGGTGTATGCCCTGCCCGGGGTCACATCAATCCTGTCGGGGACCATGGCCCTCACGCGCGGTCACCGGAACTACCGGCCGGCACCCTCAGCCCCTGGTCCGGCGCCTCCGCGGAGCCGGGCCCGGCGAAGGCGGCAGCCCGCTCGTCGCCGTCCCCAGTGCCGCTGAAGACCCGGGCATCGTCAGACGCTTCGGCCTGACGGCCGCCGGGCACGGGCCGGGAGGCCGGCTGCGCGCCGAGGCCGGCCACGTCGGCACGCAGGCGGGGCAGGGAGTCGCGGCGGTGCTCGAAGACCCAGGCGACGAGGCGCTCCCGCACCAGGCATCGCAGGTCCCACAGGGCTCCCGCGTCGTGCGCGCTCACGAGCGCCCGCAGCCGGATCATGCCGCCGACGGCGTCGGTCACCTGCAGCACGCAGACCCGGCCGTCCCACAGTTCGGTACCCTCGCAGACCCTGCGCAGCTCGGCACGCATCGGCTCCACCGGGGCGGACCAGTCCACGTCGATCTCCGCGGTGCCCAGCACGGCGGATCCGGTGCGGGTCCAGTTCTGGAAGGGCTTGGTGGTGAAGTACGAGGTGGGCAGGATCAGCCGCCGGTCGTCCCAGATCTGCACCGCGACGTACGTGAGGGTGAGATCCTCGATGCGGCCCCACTCCCCCTCGACCACGACCACGTCGTCGATGCGCACCGCGTCGCTGAACGCGAGCTGCAGGCCGGCGAAGACGTTGCCCAGCGTGCTCTGCGCGGCGAGGGCCGCGATCACCGAGACGATCCCCGCGGAGGCGAGCACGCTCGCGCCGAGGGCGCGTACGGCCGGGAAGGTCATCAGCACGACGCCGAGGGTGATCACCACGATGGCGGCGACGGTGACCCGGCGCAGCATCTGCACCTGGGTCTTGAGGCGGCGGGCCTTCATGTTGTCCGGGACGTCCACCCGCCACGTGGCGAGGGCGACGTCCTCGAGCACCAGCATCAGGGCACCCACCAGCCACGCGGCCGCGGCGATCACCAGGATCACCAGCGCGTGCAGGACGCCGCCGCGGGCCGGGAACTCGCCGGCGAAGCCGCGGACGGCCACCTGCACCGCGAAGACGGTCGCGGTGGCCAGGAAGGGACGGTGCGCGGTGGTCGCCAGGTCGCGCAGCAGCTGCGAGCGACGACCGAGGCGCTTGGTGACGGAGTGCACGATCTCGACGAGCACGATCGCTGCACCCGCCGCGATCGCCACGGCGAGCAGGGCGGTCAGAAGGCTGGTCACGGTTCCCTCTCCTCACAGGGTGCGTTGCCAGCGATCCAGCATGCCCCGCCCGCCCGGCGGCACAACCCCGCCCGCGGAAGGTCGGACCTTCCTCACACCTTGCGGTAGCGCGCCTGGGAGAAGCAGTAGATGCCGAAGGCGGCGATGCCGAGGGCGATCAGGCCGAGCAGCCACGGACCGTAGGGCTGTCCCGCCAGGGTCTTGAGGGCGGCGTCGAGGCCGCGGGCCTTCTCCGGGTCGTACGTGACCGCGGCAGCGACGACCAGCACGCCGGCGATGCCGAACGCGACACCCTTGCTGGTGTAGCCGGCGACGCCGAGCCGGCGCGTCGTCTTCAGCACCGCGGGCTTCATCTGCTGGGTGTTGAGGCGCTTCTCGAACTTCTTCTTGAGGCCGTAGATCACCAGTCCGACCCCGACGCCCACGACGATGACGCCGATCAGTCCCACCAGGAACCGCCCACCGGCGTTGTCCATCAGGCCGGAGGCGCTCTGCTGCTGCTTGTCTCCCGTGGACGCGTTGGCGCCCTTGAGGACCCTGATGCCGGTCCAGGCGAAGGACAGGTAGATGATGGCCCGGATCCCGGACATCACCCGGTTGGCGACCGCCTCCTTGCCCTGCTCGCCGCTCTCGCCGATGGCGGCCTCGAGGGCCTGCCAGAGGGCGAGCCCGACCATGCCGATGACGGTGATGACCACGAGGGTCTTGCCCATCGGCTGGCTCGCCAGGTTCTGGAAGGCACCGGACTGGTCGCCCTCCGCCGAGGAGTTGCCGAAGGCCAGCTGCAGGGCGATCCAGGCGAAGATCAGGTGGATGACGCCGTACGCGATGAAGCCACCGCGGGCCAGGTATTCGAGGGGCTTGCTGTCCGCGGCGCGCGATGCCGTGCCCCGGACGTGTGAGGAGGCTGTCATGGCGCCTAAGTGACCGGCGGCGGGATTTTCCAAACCTGCCTCGAGCAGGCGGTTCCTGTGCTAGCGCGACACCTGGAACTTGACGTTGTCGGCGTTGATGCTGTCCAGCGAGACCTGCAGGCCGCCGACGTCGACGGACTGCTGCCCCTTGGTCAGCTGGATCTGCTCCCCCGCCACCTCCAGCGTCACGGTGTTCTGGTCGGCGCTGACGAACTTCGCCTCGACGCCGAGCACCTCGGCGCTCGCGTTCACGCTGCGGTCGATGGTCACCGTGCACTGGTCGATGCCGCAGTCGACGTTGTCGCTGCTGCAGCCGCCGAGCAGGGTCAGGCCGAGCGCGGCGGAGGCGAGCAGGGCGGCGAGGCGGGCTCCGGTGGTCGTCACGTGATCGAGGATACGGAACCCCGGCCAGCCGATCAGGCGGCCAGCGCCTGCTCCGTACGGTCCGGGACGAGCGAGCCGGCGATCAGCTCGGCAGCGGCCCGGCCACAGGCCCGCGTCGCGCCGTACGTGGCCACGTGCAGTCCACCGCTCACGGAGACCGGGACGCCCATCTCCACCACGATCGCGTCGGGACGGACGGCGAGCGTACGGGCCAGCGCGTCGCCGACCCACGGGTGCCGGTGAGCGTCGCGGACCACGAGCACCAGCGGGCGGGCTCCGGTGCCGTCGAGGATCGGTGCGACCGGGTCGGTCACCCCCGCCAGGTCGTCGGCGGAGAGCCGCACCGACGTCGTGCCCGGCAGCAGCTCGGCCAGCGGCGCGCCCACGCCCCACGGCGTCTCCGCCCCGATGGCGATGTTGCGCGGGGGTGCGAACTCGACCACGTGCGGCGCGTCCGTCAGCGGGAGGCCGGGCGCCTCGGCGGTCGTGGTCACCCGCAGAGCGCGGCGGGCGGCGGCCTGGCCGACGACCGAGCCGCCGATGACGGCGATCTCGTGGAGCACCGCGCCGGCCGCGTCCGCCGCCGCCCGGGCCCCGATCGCGGTCTGGGTCTCCAGCGTCCAGGTGGCCAGCCGGCGGACCCGGGCGGCCGCGTCGCGCAGGCGCTCCTCGGAGAGCTGTCCGCCGCGGACGGCCGCCACGATGGCGTCGCGCAGCCGTACGGCGGTCCGCTCGTCGGCGTGGTCGCCGCCCACGCAGATCGCGTCGGCGCCCGCGGCGAGGGCCCGGACGGTGGCGCCCTCGAGGCCGTACTTGCGGCGTACGCCCTGCATCTCGATGCCGTCGGTGACGATCAGCCCGTCGAAGCCGAGCTCCTCGCGCAGCAGCCCGGTGAGGATGCGCCGGCTGAGGGTGGCCGGCAGCTCCGGGTCGTACGCCGGCACGAGCAGGTGCCCGGTCATGATCGACTGCACGCCGGCCGCGATGGCCGCCTTGAACGGCACCAGCTCGCACTCGGCGAGGCGGGCCAGGTCGTGGTCGATGACGGGTACGTCGTGGTGCGAGTCGACGGCGGTGTCGCCGTGGCCCGGGAAGTGCTTGGCGCAGGCGGCGACGCCGGCCTCCTGCAGGCCCCGGATCCACGCCGCGCCGTGGCGGGCCACGAGCGGTGCCTCGGCGCCGAACGCGCGTACGCCGATGATCGGGTTGTCGGGGTTGCAGTTGACGTCGGTGTCCGGGGCGTAGTCCAGGGTGATGCCGGCGTGGGCGAGCTCCAGGCCGAGGTCGCGGGCGACGTCCTCGGTCAGCTCCGGGTCGTCGATGGCGCCCAGGCCCAGGTTGCCGGGGCGGGAGCTGCCGTGCCGCGACTCGAAGCGGGTGACGTCGCCGGCCTCCTCGTCGATCGCCACGATGACGTCGGGCCGCTCGGCGCGCAGCTGCGCGGTGAGGGCGGCGACCTGCGCGGGCGACTCGACGTTGCGGGCGAACAGTGCGACGCCGCCGAGCCCTTCCCCGAGACTGCGGCGGATCCAGTCGGGCACGGTGGTGCCCACGAATCCGGGCTGCAGAACCGTCGCGGCGAGTTCGGCCAGTTCGCCAGAATGCGGCATGGGTGCGCGTACCTCCGGTGGCGATCAATACGCGCTCCGCGAGCGCGTCCCCTCAGTGATCAACCGACAACCGTCATGGGCGCGGCGACGCCCTATGGTCACCCACGGCGACGGCTTCAGTCAACAAACCTTTCTATTAAGTGTGGTTTAAGCGCGGGCCGCTAAGCTCGCGGAGTGCCGCAGACACAACTGGCCGCTTCCGGCGTCGACTGGTCCGAGGTGCATGCCGTACGCCTGCTCGGCGTGGCGCTGGCCGCGCTGATCCTGCTGTGGGCCATCAAGCGCATGTTCGGCGGCAAGTAACCGGGGTATCCGCCCGGCATGCGAATCGGATACTTCCTGTCCAGCGAGGAGTACACCCCCGCCGAGCTCATCGAGCAGGCCCGGGGCGCGGAACGAGCCGGGTTCTCGGCGCTGTGGATCTCGGACCACTACCACCCGTGGACCGACGCGCAGGGCCAGAGCGCGTTCGTCTGGTCCACCATCGGTGCCCTCAGCCAGGCGTGCTCGCTGCCCATCACCACGGCGGTCACCTGCCCGACCGTCCGCATCCACCCGGCCGTCATCGCGCAGGCCGCCGCCACCAGCGCGGTGCTCACGGGCGGGCGGTTCCGCCTCGGCGTCGGCACCGGCGAGGCGCTCAACGAGCACATCTTCGGCGACGCGTGGCCGGAGGCGGACGTCCGGCTCGAGATGCTCGAAGAGGCCGTCGAGATCATGCGGGAGCTGTGGAAGGGCGGCGTCGTCTCGTACCGGGGCAAGCACTACACGGTCGAGAACGCGCGGATCTACACGCTGCCCGAGAAGCCCGTCGAGATCCTCGTCTCCGGCTTCGGGCCCAAGGCGATCGAGGTCGCCGCGCGCATGGGCGAGGGCTACATCCACGTCAGCCCGGACGGCGACGCGGTCCGGCAGTTCCGCTCCGCCGGCGGCGGCGACCGCGTCTGCCAGGCAGGCTTCAAGGCGGCGTACGCCACCAGCGAGGACGAGGGCGCGCGCATCGCGTACGAGAAGTGGCCCAACGCCGGCGTGCCCGGCGAGCTGTCCCAGGTCCTGCCCTCGCCCAAGCACTTCGAGCAGGCGTCCCAGCTCGTCACCCAGGACATGATGAAAGAGGCGTTCGTCTGCGGCAACGACCCGCAGGCCCACCTCGAGATGATCGGCAAGTACGCCGACGCCGGCTTCGACGAGATCTACGTCGCCAACACCGGGCCGCACTACCAGGGCCTCTTCGACCTGTACGCCGAGCACGTCCTGCCGAAGTACAAGTAGGGTTTCGCGGTGGCCGAGCCAGGGCACAATGGCCGCTCGATGAAGATCCCCGTCTACGGGCCGCGCCTGCGCAGGGTCGCCCGCAAGCACTTCGGCTGGCCCTCGCTGCGCCCCGGCCAGTTCAAGCCCATGCGAGCCGTGCTGCGCCGCAAGGACGCCCTGGTCGTCCTCCCCACCGGCGCCGGCAAGTCGGCGATCTACCAGATCCCGGCGGTCCTGCTGCCGGGGCCGACAGTGGTGATCTCACCGCTGCTGGCCCTGCAGCAGGACCAGATCGCCGCGCTCAACGCCGCCGGCGACCCGAAGACCCGGGCGGTGCGCGTCAGCTCCGCCGAGACGCCGAACCAGCAGCGGGAGGCGATCCAGGAGATCCGCGAGGGCCGGGCGGAGTTCCTCTTCATCACCCCGGAGCAGCTCAGCGACCCCGAGCGGCTGGCCGAGGTGCGCGGCCTGCGGCCCGGGCTCGTGGCCGTCGACGAGGCCCACTGCATCTCCGCCTGGGGCCACGACTTCCGCCCCGACTACCTGTCGCTGGGCCACCTGATCAAGGGCCTCGGCCGCCCGCCGGTGCTGGCGCTGACGGCCACGGCCTCCCCGCCGGTGCGCGACGACATCATCGAACGGCTGCACCTGCGCAACCCCGAGATCCACGTCTCCGGGCTGGACCGGCGCAACCTGTTCCTCGAGGTCGCGTACTGCCCCGACGAGGACTACCGGTGGCGGCGACTGACCGCCCTGCTCGACGAGGCGCCGCGGCCGGGCATCGTCTACGTGGCGACCCGGCGCGCGGCCGAGGAGCTCGCCGAGCGGCTCACGCAGGCCGGGTACGCCGCCGACTTCTACCACGGCGGCATGGCGGCCGGCGCCCGTGAGCAGCGGCACGAGGACTTCACCGCCGACAAGATCGAGATCATGGTGGCGACGTCGGCGTTCGGCATGGGCATCGACAAGCCGAACATCCGCTGGGTGGCACACGTCGCGCTCCCCGACTCCCCGGACAGCTACTTCCAGGAGATCGGCCGGATGGGCCGCGACGGCGAGCCGGGCCGCGCCCTGCTGCTGTGGCGCGCCGAGGACGAGGCGATCCAGCGCTTCTTCACCGGCGGCGCCCCGGACGTCACCGAGCTGCGCGAGCTGGCCGCGGCCCTGCGCTCCGGCCCGAGCACCAAGACCGCGCTCAAGGAGAAGACCGGCCTCGGCCCGCGCAAACTGGGCCAGTTCCTGAGCCTGCTCGAGCAGGTCGGCGCCGCCACCGCGGGTCAGGGCAACAAGTGGACGGTCCCGGTCTTCGCGCCGCTGCCGGCCGCTGCGGCGGATGCGGCCGTCGCCGCGTACGAGCGCCAGCAGACCGTCCAGCGCTCCCGCACCGACATGATGCGCGGCTTCGCCGAGACGCGGGCGTGCCGCACCCAGACGCTCCTGGCCTACTTCGGCGAGGACGTGAAGAAGCCTTGCGGCCATTGCGACAACTGCGTCGAAGGCGTCGCCGAGGAGGTGGAGGAAGCCACCGGCGACGAGCTGTTCCCCGTGCACAGCACCGTGCGGCACCCGGAGTGGGGTCCCGGCATGGTGATGGGCTACGAGGAGGATCGGGTGACGGTGCTGTTCGAAGAGGTCGGCTACAAGACCCTCTCGGTGCCCGTCGTCGAGGAGCATGCTCTCCTTGTCGCCGAGACGAAGAAGTGAAGCGAGGAGATTCGTGACCGACCAACCGTTGTACGCCGAGCTCGGGTTCACCGACGCCGAGTGGGGGCTGCTCGTCGGCCTGCCGCAGTCGGTGCTGACCGCCGCCAGCGCCGCGACGCCGGACAGCGCCCGCAAGACCCGCCAGGAGACCGCGGCGGGACTCGACCAGATCTCCGACGCCCGCGCGTCGGCGAGCCGGCTGGTGAGCGCCGTCGCCCGGGCCGTGCTCGACGCGACCGGCGACCCGGACCGCGGCGAGGAGATGCCGGCCATCGAGCCCGCGGACCCGGCCGGCTACGCCCAGGACGTGGTGGCCCGGGCGGCGGAGGCGTCGGCGCTGCTGGCGGCCAAGGCCGCGCCCGCGGACGCCGAGACCTACAAGCACTGGCTGGTGGAGATCGCCGAGAGCGTGGTCGGCGCCGCCTCGACCGGTGGTGTGCTCGGCATCGGCGGCGACCAGATCACCGAGAGCGAGCGGGCGTTCCGCGACGAGCTGGCCAAGGCGCTCGCGGCCTGAGACCCTCGCCCGCCTTGGTCGTCGACGAGTACGTGCAGGCCCGGCCCGCGCCGGTGCTCCGGCCGTACGTGGCCTGGTACTCCGGTTACCGGCAGGCCGGGATCGTCCCGGGGACGCATCGCGGCCTGCCGTCGCCGTACCTGACGCTGCCATCCAACCGCCCCACCCACCTCCCACGGCTGGACTGAAGGCTGAGCCGTGGACGACCCGCTGACCGTCGCGGCGCATCCGGACCCGCGGCAGGCCCCGGGACGGTACGACGCGCTGATCGGCGGCCTGCACCTGGCACCGGCGATGATTACCCACGACGGGTTCCAGTCCGGTGTCCAGGTGGCCCTGCACCCGCTCGGGTGCCGGGCGCTGCTCGGGCTACCCGCCGGAGAGCTCGCGGCGCTCGACCTCGACGCGGCCGACCCCGCCACCCCAGGTGTGGCCCACCCTGCGGTGCCGCGACGCCCGCGCCCTCATCCGCTTCCTCGTCGACGCGTTCGGCTTCGAGGAGACCGCCGTCCACGGTTCCGGCGACCGCGTCGACCACGCCGAGCTGAGCTGGCCCGAGGGCGGCGGCGTCATGCTCGGCTCGCACCGCGAGGACCCGGACGACCCCTGGCCGCTGCGTCCGGGCACGTTCGGGGCGTACGTGGTCACCGCCGACGTCGATGCCGTCCACGACCGGGCGGTGGCGGCGGGCGCGGAGATCCTGCGCAAGCCCCACGACACCGGCTACGGCTCGCGCGACTTCACCGCCCGCGACCCCGAGGGCAACCGCTGGCAGTTCGGCACCTACCCGGGAGAACCGCGCTAGGAGCCGCCGAGCAGGCCACGTTCGAAGGCTGCGGCCACTGCGGCCGCGCGGTCGCGGACACCCAGCTTCGCGTACGCGTGCAGCAGATGCGTCTTCACCGTCGCCTCGCTGATGAACAGCCGCGACGCCGCCTCCCGATTGGTGCACCCCCGCGCGATCAGTCCGAGAACCTCCAGCTCACGGGCGCTCAGCGGCTCCTGGCCGGGCGACCGCAGGTTGCCGATGAGCCGTCCGGCCACCGCCGGCGACAGCACCGACTCGCCCCGGTCGGCCGCGAGCACCGCCCGGAACAACTCCTCCCGCGGGGTGTCCTTGAGCAGGTATCCGGTCGCCCCGGCCTTGATCGCGGGCAGCACGTCGCTGTCGGTGTCGTACGTGGTGAGCACCAGCACCCGCGCCGCGCACCCCTGCTCGCGCAGCTTGCGGATGGCGGTGACCCCGTCCATGCCGGGCATCCGCAGGTCCATCAGCACCACGTCGGGGTCGGCGGCGCGGGCCACCGCCAGGGCCTCGCGCCCGTCGGCGGCCTCCCCGCGCACCTCGAACCGGTCGTCGCCGGCGAACATCCCGCGCAGGCCGTCGCGCACGACCGGGTGGTCGTCGACGATCACCAACCCGATCATGCGGCGACGCCCAGCGGGATCGCCGGTACGCACGCCGAGACGGCCGTTCCGGCACCGGGCTCAGACTCGACCTCCAGGGTGCCCGCGATCCGGCGTACCCGCTCGCGCATCGCCGTCAGGCCGTAGCCGCCTTCCGGCCGGGCCGGCGGGGACGCCGGGTCGAAGCCGGAGCCGTCGTCGCGGACGTCCAGAGTCACGAGATCCTCCAGATAGGACAGGGTCAGCGCGACGCGGCGGGCGCCCGCGTGCCGGGCCACGTTGGCGAGGGCCTCCTGCGCCGTCCGCAGCAGCGTGGCGTCGATCTCCGGCAGCAGCGGCTGCACCGTACCCGTGGTGATCATCTCCACGCCGATGCCGTGCCGGGCCGACCAGCCCTCGACGACCTCCGCCAGGGCCTGCGGCAGCGACCCCGCGTCCAGCGGGCGGGGCCGCAGCGCCTGGACCGACCGCCGGGCCTCGGCCAGGCTGTCCCGGGCGAGCTGCTTGGCGGTCGCCAGGTGCCGCTCGTGGTCGGCGGGCCGCCCGCTCGCCTGGCCGGCCGCCTCCAGCTGGGTGACGATGCCGGTCAGCCCCTGGGCGAGCACGTCGTGGATCTCCCCGGCGAGGCGCTGCCGTTCGTCGAGCACACCGGCCTCCCGCGCCTGGACGAGCAGCCGGGTGTGCAGGTCCGCGTTCTCCGCGAGGGCGGCGGCGAGCTTGGCGTTCGCCTCCTCGAGCTCCCGGACGAGATCCGCCCGGCGAGCGTGGTGGCCCTGCGTGACGATGGCGAGGTAGGTCATCGCGGTGCCGATCGCCACGTTGAGGGCGAGCACCACCGCGATCGTGCCCCACTGGGCCGGCACCCACGCGCCCCTGACCTGGGACACCCCCGTACAGACGCCGACGGCCGCGGCGCCCAGCAGCCGCCACCTGCCGTGCAGCGCGTGCTGCACGAAGAGGAAGCCGGTCCAGGCGAAGAAGCCGTACAGCGCGTTCGTCCAGATCAGGAGCGCGTCGAGCGCCACGATGCCGGTGAAGAAGACGGCGAGGTGCGTGCGCCGGCGCCGCCAGAGCAGCAGCCACACCGCGGTGGCCGCGGCCGCCGCCAAGGACACCGGCAGCGGCTGGTGCGGCATCTGCGAGTCGTCCCCGGCGAGCGCCACCATGACGGTCGAGGCCGCCAGCGCCAGGTACGGCAGCAGCCGCAGCCGCTCGTCGAGCCTGGTCCGCCACCGGTCCGACACGGTACCCAGCACCGTCGTGTCCACCAACATCGTCGTCTACTCCCAGCGGAACAGCCTGGCCGCGGCCGCGCCGAACACCAGCGCGTACGCCACCAGCACGGTCACCGATCCCCAGGCCGGCCACGACCCGGTCATCGCCTCGTGGACGGCCCGCTCCCCGGCGCCCAGCGGCGTCAGATCGCTGAGCCGCCGCAGCACCTCCGGGAACGCCTCGCGGGGCGTCCACAACCCGGCGAAGAACATCGACGGGAAGAACAGCAGCGTACCGATCGTGTTCGCGGCCTTGCCGGACGGCGCGAGCGCCGCGACGAACAGCCCGATCGCGAAGGCGGCACCGGCCGTCAGCAGCACCGCGAGCACGAAACCGGGGATCTGCCGCGGCAGGGGCACGTCGAACCCGGCCCGCGCGACGAGCAGGACGAGCGCAATGGACGTCACCGCGGTCAGCAGGCTCATCACCAGCTGCGCGCCGAGCAGGGCGACCGGCCGCGCCGGCGTGGTCGCGAGCCGCCGGAGGACGCCCCGCTCCCGGTAGCCGGCCAGCACCATCGGCGCGACCTGCAGCGCGAGCATCGCCAGGGTGAGGACCACCGATATGGCCGCGTACAGGTCGACGACCCGCAGGCCGCCGAGGCCGTCGTCGCGTTCCCGGAAGGCCGGGAAGCTGCCGAGGATCACCACCAGGACCGACGGGAAGGCGAGCGTGAAGAAGACCAGCGCCGGTTCCCGCAGGAACAGCCGGAGCTCGGAGCGGATGAGACGGGCGAAGACGGACACGGTCACACCTCCCGGGAACCGCGGCCGGTCAGCCGGACGAACGCCTCGTCCAGGCCGACCCGCTCGATACGCAGGTCGAGAGCGACGACGTCGTGGGCGGCGAGGGTGGCGGCGACGGCCTGCACCAGGTCACCATGGCCGACGACCTCCAGCTGCGGTCCGTGCCGGACCACTGCGTCGACCGCGGGCAGGGCGGTCAGCATCCGCTCGTCCACGGGTACGGAGGGACGGAAGCGGATCCGCTGCTCGGCGGCGACCCGGGAGACCAGCCCGCCCGGCGTGTCGACGGCCACGACGCAGCCGGCGTCGATCAGCGCCACCCGGTCGCAGAGCCGCTCCGCCTCCTCCATGAAGTGCGTGACCAGCACGACGGTGACCCCGCGGTCGCGGACCGCCGAGACCAGGTCCCAGGTGTCACGGCGGGCCTGCGGATCGAGCCCGGTGGTGAGCTCGTCGAGGATCGCGACCCGCGGGTTGCCCAGCAGCGCCAGCGCGATCGACAGCCGCTGCCGCTGACCGCCGGACAGCTTGCCGAAACGCGCCCGGAGCTTGGCGGTGAGGCCCAGCTCGGCGGCGAGCCCCCGCCAGTCGGCCGGGTCCCGGTAGAAGGCGGAGAAGAGCTCGAGGGCCTCCCGTACGGTCATCTTCTCGGGCAGCCGGCTCTCCTGCAGCTGCACGCCGACGAGCCGCCGCAGGGCCGGATCACCCGGCTCGCGTCCCAGCACCCCGATCCTGCCGCCGTCGGGCTTCCGCAGGCCGGCGATGCACTCCACGGTGGTGGTCTTGCCGGCGCCGTTGGGGCCCAGGATCCCGAAGATCTCCCCCGCCTCGACGGCGAGCGAGACGTCGGCGACCGCGGTCGTCTCGCCGTACCGTTTGCGGAGCCGGTGGACATCGATGACTGTCATGCATCGATCGTCACAGCCGGCGCACGCCGGCGAATCAACCGGCGAGCGACGGCGGACATCCACCAGTCGGTGGATGCGGGATCAGGCGACGGCCTCCGCCTCGTTGCTCTTCCTGCCCGCGACGGCCGAGTACACCGAGCCCAGCTGGGACGCGACCCGCTTCCAGGAGTACGCCTGGCGGGCCCGGTCGAGCGCCGCGGTCGCGTACGCGAACCGCCGCACCTTGTCGTTGACCAGCCGGCGCAGGGCACTGCCGAGGGCGCGGGGGTCGCGAGCCGGCACCAGGTCACCGGTGAGGCCGTCGACGACGGTCTCGTTGAGGCCGCCCACGGCGGTGCCGATCACCGGCACCCCGCACGCCATCGCCTCGAGCGGCGCCAGCTCGAACTGTTCCTGCCAGGGCGCGGCGACGAGCAGGTCGGCGGAGCGGTACCAGCGCGGCATGTCCCGGGCCGGGACCCCGCCGACGAGCCGGACGCGGTCGGCGACCTTGCACTGCTCGGCGATCGCGCGCAGCCTCTTGGCCTGCGGGTCGGCGGCGAGCTGCGGGGCGGGCGGGCCGCCGACGACGACGCACTCGGCGCCGGGCACGTACCGCATGGCCTGGATGACGTCGCCGAAGCCCTTGCGTTCCACCAGGCGGCCGACGCTCAGGATCCGCGGACGTTCCGGATCGCGCTCGGCGACCGGCCCGTCCGGGGTGAACTGCTCGCTGTCGACGCCGGCCGGGACCACGGTGAGCCGCGACCGCGGGACCCCGATGCGGACCAGGCCCTGCAGCTCGTCGTGGGTCTGGGCGACGACCTTGTCCACGGCGCGGCCGAGCGCGCGCTCGTAGCCGGTCCGGGAGGTGCCCTCGCCGGCGGGCTCGCCGGAGGCGATCTCGTGGAACGACTGGACGACCGGGATGCCGACCTGCCGGGCCGCCGTCACGGCGGCGAGGCCGCTGGTCCAGAAGTGGGCATGCGCCACGTCCGGAAGCCAGTCGGAGTCGTGCCAGTCGGTCCGCAGCCACTGCGCGAAGTCGCCCATGTGGCGCAGCAGGACGTCGTCGGGCAGCACACGCGCCGGTCCGGCGGGCACGTGCACCACGCTGACGCCCGGGGTGAGCGGCACGATGGCGGGCAGGTCCGGGCTGTCCCGGCGGGTGTAGACGCGCACGTCGTGGCCCTGTTCGGCCAGCGCGGTGGAGAGCTCCGCGACGTGCCGCTGCTGGGCGCCCGCGGAGGCGTCGGCGGCGGGCAGCGGGCTCGCCTGCTCGGAGATCATCGCGATGCGCACGTGGTCCTCCTCCGACAGCTTGGTTCCGGGAGAAGACCGGAGTCGAGGCTGAGTTGCGATACGCGGAGCGTCTTGCCCCCGACCGGAAAGCGTAAACATCGGCCGGGCGGGTATGTCCGGCCCGTGGCTATCGTGCAGCGTATCGTTCCCGCTCCCCCGGATCAGGTGTTCGCGGTGCTCGCGGACGGCTGGACCTACAGCGACTGGGTCGTCGGCACCGTCCACATCCGCGACGTCGACGAGAGCTGGCCCCGACCCGGCGCGAAACTCCACCACAAGGCCGGCCCCTGGCCCCTGTCGCTGCACGAGAGCTCGACCGTGGTCAGCTGCGTGCCGGACCGGGAGCTGACCATCATCGCGGGCCTGTGGCCGCTCGGTGAGGCGACGGTACGGATGCAGCTCGACCCCGTCGACGGGGGCCGCACCCGCGTGACGATCGAGGAGACGTTCCGCGCCGGACCGCTGCGGTGGGTGCACACCAAGCTCAACGACCTGGTGCTGCACCGCCGCAACGTCGAGTCGCTGCGACGTTTGTCCGACATCGCGACGCGGGAAAAGAGCCGCCCATGAGCCAGAACGTCGTGATCACCGGAGCCAGCGCCGGCGTGGGCCGCGCGGTGGCCGTCGCCTACGCCCGCCGCGGTGCCCGGGTGGCCCTGCTCGCCCGCGGCCGCGCCGGCCTCGAAGGAGCTTCCCTGGAGACCCGTGCCGCCGGCGCCGCCGACGTGCGCACCTACCAGGTGGACGTGTCGGACGCCGATGCGGTGCAGGAGGCGGCGGACGACATCGCCGCGGCCTGGGGCGGCATCGACGTCTGGATCAACGACGCGATGACGTCGGTCTTCGCGCCCACCTGGGAGATCAGCCCGGCCGAGTACCGCCGCGTCACGGAGGTCAACTACCTGGGTACGGTGCACGGCACCCTGGCCGCCCTGCGGCACATGCGGCCGGCCGGGCACGGCGCGATCGTGCAGATCGGCTCGGCGCTGGCGTACCGGGGGATTCCGCTGCAGTCGGCGTACTGCGCGTCCAAGCACGCCATCCAGGGCTTCAACGACTCGCTGCGCGCGGAGCTGCTGCACGACGGCAACCGGGTCAAGCTCTCGATGGTCCAGCTCCCCGCCGTGAACACCCCGCAGTTCTCCTGGGTACGCACCCGCCTGCCCAACCACCCCCAGCCGGTCCCGCCGATCTACCAGCCCGAGGTGGTGGCCCGCGCGGTGCTGTGGGTGGCCGACAAGGGCAAGCGCGAGATCAACGTGGGCGGCCCCACGCTCAAGACCCGCCTGGGCAACATCGTGGCGCCGGCGTTCCTGGACCGGCTGCTGGCCAACGACAAGCGCGGCTACCAGGGACAGCAGACCGGCGAGAAGATCGACCTGTCGCAGTGGCACGACAACGTCGACAAGCCGGTGGACGAGGACCGCGACTTCGGCGCGCACGGCGTCTTCGACGACGAGAGCCGTACCAGCTCCTTCGCCCTGTGGGCGACCATGCACAAGCCGCTGGTGGCCGGGGTGCTGGGTGCCGGCCTGAGCCTCGCGGCGGCGGGCTTCCTCCGCCGCCGGCCCTATCTGTAGATCGCGCTGTGGGCGGCGTCGATGACCGCCTGGTAGGCCCGCCCGGTCAGGAACCGGTTGCGGGCCAGCGCCGCCCGCGCCGCGTTCGCGCCCGGCGCCCCGTGCACACCGCCGCCCGGGTGCGCCGAGGCGCTCGCCAGGTACAGCCGGTCCACCGGGGTGTCCGGGCGGCCCAGCCCCGGGACCGGCCGCAGGAACAACTGCTGGAAGGCCGCGGCCGTCCCGCCGCCCAGGGCGCCGCCGACCAGCGACGGGTTCTCGTGTTCCATGTCGGCCGGGGAGAACACGTTGCGGCCGCGCACGAGCTGGCCGAAGCCGGGAGCGTGCTCCTCGAGCACCGCCTCCATCCGAGCGACGTGCGCGTCGATCTCCCCGGCCTCCCAGTGCGAGCGGTGCGGCAGATGCGTGTACGCCCACACCGACTCCGTGCCCTCCGGCGAGTGCGACGGATCGGCCGTCGTCATCTGGCCCAGCAGCAGGAACGGGTTCGGGGGCATCGAGTTCGTGGCGAGGTGCGCCGCGTAGCGGGTCAGGCCGTTGAGGTCGGCGCCCAGGTGCACCGTGCCCGAGCCGGACGCCGCCGGGTTCTTCCACGGCATCTTGCCCTCGACCGCCCAGTCGACCTTCACTGTCGCGCCGTCCCAGCGGAAGAACTCCAAATCCTCCGCGAACCGGGGCGGAAGCCAGCGGGTGCCGACCAGGTCGAGGAACAGCGCCGGGGCCGGGACGTCGGCGAGCACCGCCCGGCACGCACGCCAGTTGCGGCCGTCGCGGGTGCGTACGCCCATGGCCTTGCCGCCGGCGACCAGCACGCGCGACACCGGGGTCTCGTAGTCGATCCGCCCGCCGCGGTCCAGCAGCCGGTCGACCAGCGCCTGGGTGATCCGCTGGGCGCCGCCGACCGGGACCGGCCAGCCGTACTCCTGGCCCAGCATGGCCAGCAGCCAGCCGTAGACGCCTCCCCCGGCCTCCTCCGGAGACAGGTCGGTGTGCAGCGCGCATCCCGCCAGGGCCAGCTGGGCGCCCTCCCCCTGGAACAGCTCCGCCCCGAGCTCGCGTACGGACAGCACGAGGCGCCGGGCGAGCCGCAGCGAGCCGCCGACCCGCAGCCGGCGCGCCAGCTGCAACCCGGAACGTACCGGCGGGAACGGCGTGAACAGCACCTTCAACATGTCGGCGGAGACACCGCACCAGTCGTCGTACGCATGCTTCCACCGCTCGCCGTCGCCCGGCGCGAACTCCTCCATCGACGCCATGGTCTTCTCGAGGTCCCGGTTGACCGTGGCCGCGCGCCCGTCGGGCAACAGGTGGGTGAGGACGTCCGGGGCGTGGGTCCACTCCAGGCCGTACTCGTCGAGGTCGAGCCCCTGCATCACCGGGGAGGCGAAGCCCAGCGGGTAGAAGGAGCTGAACAGGTCGCTGAGGTACCCGGGAGCGGTGACGTACCCCGAGCGGACCGCGCCGCCGGGCTGGGGTGTCGCCTCCAGCACTTGGACGCTCCACCCCGCGTCGGCGAGCAGGTTCGCCGCAACCAGGCCGTTGTGTCCCGCACCGATGACGATCGCGTCCGCTCGTTCCACGCGCCGACCGTACCCCGCACTGTTTGCGGCAAACCCACCCCGGGTAGTGACAAAAGTGCATGCGGTGACGGATGGGAGCCGGAGACGAGATGACAGCCGTGACGACCCGTCCCGACGTGACCACCCGCCTGCCCGACCGGTTCCGTCAGCTGCGCTGGTCGACGTGGCGCGGCGTGCTGTGGCGCAGCGTCAACGGCTTCATCGACGACGAGTGCGGCGACCTGGCCGCGGCGCTGACGTACAACGCCGTGCTGGCGGTCTTCCCGGTGGCCATCGTGGTCGTCGCACTGGTCAACCTCGTCACCGACGGCCGGACCGCGGTCGAGACGATCCTCGGCATCCTCAAGGACCTCGGCGCCGGCTCGGTGGTGGCCAACAAGAACTTCACCGCCGTCCTCGACGCCGTCATCATCCAGCAGAGCTCCGCGAAGGCCCTGCTCAGCTTCGGCCTGCTCGGTGCGCTGTGGTCGGCGTCCAACTACGTCGGGGTCTTCACCCGGGCGTCCAACCGCATCTACGGCGTCAAGGAGGGGCGGCCGTTCTGGAAACTCCGGCCGCTGCAGATCGGCCTCAGCGCCATCGCCCTGGTGCTCATGGCGGCGGTGGGCACCGGGCTGGTCATCAGCGGCCCACTCGTCGACGCCGTCGGCAACTCCCTGCACGCCGGCACCACCGCCCGGACGGCCTGGTCGATCGGCCGCTGGCCGGTGCTGGTGATGATCCTGATGCTGCTGCTGTCGCTGCTGTTCTGGATTGCCCCGAACGTCCGCCAGCCCCGCTTCCGGTGGCTCACCCTCGGCGGCGCGGTCGCCCTCCTCGCCTGGGCGCTGGCGTCGTTCGGCTTCGGCCTCTACGTCGCCAACTTCGGCTCCTACGACAAGACGTACGGCAGCCTGGGCGCGATCATCGCCTTCCTGGTCTGGCTGTACCTGGCCAACTCCGCCCTCATGCTGGGCGTCGAGATCAACGCCGAGGTGCAGCGCGGCCGCCAGCTGCAGGCCGGCGAGAAGGACCCGGACCCTCCGCTGCCCCCGAAGGAGCCGGCGGAGGAATCTTCTTCGGTTTAGGCCGGGGCTCGCCGGGCAACCTTTTGTCATGGAACGCGGTAGCGACAAGCACAGCCCTCGCGTCGACGACCAGATGGCCCAGGAGGTCCGCGGGACCGTCCAGGGCACGGCGGGCGCGCGGGCCGAGGAATGGAAGATGGCCGAGCCGTCGGGCGAGGACCAGCCCCGGACCAGCGTCGTGCCGGAAGGCGGCGCCGGCCGCGGCCAGCCCAACGGTGTCGGCAGCCCCCAGGGCGAGGCGCTGAGCCGCTTCGGCACGTACATCGGGCTCTCGGCCCTGCCGGGCGACCGCGACGCGCTCGAGAAGAGCGCCCGCGACCTGGAAGCACCCGACGACGTGATGGAGGCGCTGCACCGGCTTCCGGCGCACACGACCTACCGCACCGTCAGCGAGGTCTGGAACGCGGTCAACGCGTGACCAGGCGCATCACTTGTAAGGCGGGGAAACCCACAAGGAGGGAAACACCGTGAGTACAGTCACCGAGTCCGTTGACGTCAACGTGCCGGTACGCACCGCGTACAACCAGTGGACCCAGTTCGAGGAGTTCCCCCGGTTCATGGGCGGCGTCGAGGAGATCCGCCAGCTCGACGCGACGACCACCCACTGGAAGACCAACATCGACGGCGTGAAGCGCGAGTTCGACGCCAAGATCACCGAGCAGCTGCCGGACGAACGGGTCGCCTGGACCACCACCGAAGGCAGCAAGCAGGCCGGCGTCGTCACCTTCCACCGCCTCGACGAGACCCACACCCGGGTCACCTGCCAGATGGACTTCGAACCGGACGGCGTCCTGGAGCAGGCCGGCGACAAGCTCGGCTTCCTCGACCGCCAGGTCAAGGGCGACATGAAGCGCTTCAAGGAGTTCATCGAGAACCGCGGCGGCGTCGAGACCGGCGCCTGGCGCGGCGAGGTCGACCGCCCGCAGCCGTAAGAACCCACGATCGCGAAAGGCCGCCGGGATTCCGGCGGCCTTTTCGTGGGTACGCGGAAGACATGACTGATCGCGAAGACGCCGGCGTGTGGCGCGACGAGGACAAACTCTCCGTCAAGGACCTCAGCGAGGCCATGGCCACCTGGGACACCGACGGCCAGGGCGACCCGACCGACAACGACGCGGGCCTGGAACAGGCCTTCGGCCACGGCGCTCAGGTCACGTCCGAGAACGAGGCCGGCGAGACGGACCCGGACCGGGAGTACCGCCCGAGCACGACAGGACGCAGCGGCCCGCACTGACGACGCCGTTCACCAGGCCGCGACCATCACCGGTCGCGGCCTGCCGTCATTTCCCCACCCGCCGCCTGCGGTCAGTTCCCCACCCGCCGCGGCCCACCGGCACCTCCCCACCCGCCGCGGGCTCCGGCCCCGCTGTCAGGCTTCCGCGGGACCCAGCCGCTCCGGCCGGACCCCGTCGGGCTCAGCCCAGGACGGTCACGGTTCCCACCTCGGCGGCGACGTCGAGCAGGTAGCGGTCTGCGGCCGTACCCCACTGGTCCGGGGCGACGACGGCTCCTGGCGCGGCGCCGGCCCGGCCCGCCCACGGCACCGCGACCAGCCCGGCCCCACCGCGAAGCCGCAGCTTGACGGCGGTCTCGGGCGGCACCGCCACGGCCAGCTCGCCGACCGAGCCGCTCAGGGCCACCGGCACGGACCCGGACGGCGCCGGGAGCCGCATGCTGACCAGCCCGGCCCCGGACCCGAGCTCGAGCCGCCGGAGCCGCCCGTCCGCGAGGTCGAGGTGCTGCTCCCCCGCGCCCGCCGGCAGCCGGATGTCCCAGCGGACCTGGCGATTGAGCAGGATCTCGACGGTGTCGGGCCCATCGCCCCCGGTGGGTACGAGCCCCACCCGCACCCGCCCCGGCGCGCCGGTGACCTGCGGAGACAACCCTGAGTCAGCAGGAGTGCTCACGCGGTAGAGCAGACCGGGCAGATCGGCCAGGCGCACTTCGACGCGGGAGGCGGCATCGCGCAGGATCAGGAAGGCACCCGTACGCCCGTGCAACGCCCCGGCCTGAACGTGCGGTTGCGGGCCGTCGTCAGGCGGCACCTGGCGCGCGCCCAGCGTGGTGGCCGGCGAGCAGGCCGACAGGGTCGCCACCACCGCCAGATGCGTGCAAACACGCCAGATCCGGCCCTTTGGTCGATTTCCGCGGAGCATCACGAAAGGGATAAACGCCCGGCAAACCTCCAGAGACCCTCTGACCTGCGATGCATCCTGGAGCCGGCCGCGGAGCATCCGCGCGGACAACGCGCTGACCTGCGGAAACAGCGGTCGCGTACCGCTCGTGGAACGGCGACGACGGAGCGCAGTGGGCACTATCGGACAACCCGAGATCGGCCGAAAGGGTGACGGCGAACCGCCCGAATCCGGCAACACTAGCCGGATGCGATCTGCCGGTTTCCTCTCCGAGCGTCAGCGCCGTCTCGCCTGGGTGGGCTTCCTGCTCGCCGCCTTCCAGGCGCCGTTGGCAGCGTCGCTCATCGATGACGCCTCATGGCTCTTCGCCGTGGTCGTGGCCCTCCTCGTCGCCACCGTGATCATCGCCGACGACGCCCAGCGCCGCCGTCCGCGCGCCGAGCTCGAGTAGGCCCCAAGCCCAACCGCACCCACGCGGTCCCGGCCGCCGAACCGAACAGGCCGGACCCCTCAGCCGCCCATCCAGGTCAAAGCTCAAGCACCCGAGGCCGCCACCGCGCCGGCACCTCACCGCTGCAAGAGCCGCCGAGCCGGTGACAGCCGCTCAGTTGTGTGTGGCGGTGATGCCGGTG
The DNA here is from genome assembly GCF_040676695.1 of Actinoplanes sp. NPDC049548. Lineage (NCBI taxonomy): Bacteria > Bacillati > Actinomycetota > Actinomycetes > Micromonosporales > Micromonosporaceae > Actinoplanes > Actinoplanes sp. NPDC049548. The sequence continues at coordinate 147,679 of NZ_JBFAPM010000007.1, read as the reverse complement.
TCACCGAGCGCACACCGTGCCATGACCGCGCCGACCTGCGCTGCTGGGGGCCACCGTGGCCTGCGCTCAGTCGTGGTTCGGATCTGCGCCGTGGCGTGACCGCTCGGTCAGGGCCGTGCTTCGTGGCCCTTGCGTCCCCGGGTACGGCGCTGCTCCTTGAGCTCGGCCTCGTACAGGTGCCGCTTGCCCTGGGCGAGCTGGTCCCGGGCGTCCTTCTCGATGCCCTTGAACTCGGCGTAGTACCCGTCGTCGAACTCCTCGACCAGCTGGAACGTCCACCGGCCCCCGATGACGTTGCGGCCGATCAGCTCGTGCTGCACCCGCTCGGCGAGCTCGTCGTGTCCGGCCTTGCGCAGCAGCTCCACCGCGTCGTCGAGCTTGAAGTCGGCCTCGCCGATCAGCTGGTGCAGGGAGTACAGGTGGCCGCGGACGCGTTCGACCACTTCCAGGGCTTCGCTGAGCTTGCCGAGGGCTTCGACCGTGGTGTCGTCGAGCCCTTCGGGGCGCCGGTGCTCGCTGTCGGGACCATCTTTCATGCGGCACCAATTCCCCCTGGTACGCGATTCAACCGAAGATCTCACCCGGCCCCCGACCGGCTCGGACGGCTCCGAGTTCAACCGAGCTGCACCGATCAGGCGAACCGTTGGCTACCTCGGCGTCCCTAACGTTTCTTCTCATGAATGGCCTGTTCAGCGGCGCTGCCGCCCGTGCTGCCCTGCGTTCCGCCAACGCTTGCCTCGCCGAGCTGATGTCGTCCGTCGGCGTCACCGGTCTCGAGGCCGCGGCCCGCTCTGCGGGTCTGCTCGCCGCCGTCGACCAGCACGAGGCGGGCATCCGCGACAGCCTCTCGACCGACGTGCGCCCGCTCACCCCGGTGATCCTCGCCGCATACGCCGAGGGCGTCCGCGACGCCGCCTTCAAGCACGGCTGGCGCGCACCGGAGGGCGCGATCGACTGGAGCGCGAACGACTGGGTGCTCACCCGCCTTCTGGCGGTCTGCTCGCTCGCCCGCAAGCTGCCCCAGACCCGCTGACGGCTGCTCAGTCCCAACAGGCCTTTCGACCCGTTCTGGGCCGGCACCTCCTCCGAGGTGCCGGCCCTTCCTACGTATACGGCAGCAACACCTCGTGCCCGGTCAACAAACCGCCCCGGCCACAGCCGGAAAGAAAGGCCGGCCTACCGCGCGGACCGACCCGGCTGTCGAGGCGTGACGACGCCAGGCGTCACGCACCGCACCAGCGACGCAAACCGGGCCGGCGACGCCGCCTCACAGGCCACCGCGCCACACAACCCACCGCACCGCACAAGCCACCGCACCGCACAAGCCACGCACCGCACCGCACAAGCCACCGCACCGCACAGTCACCGCACCGCACCGCACCGCACCGCACCGCACCGGCTAAGCAAGCGGGCCGCTGTCGCCAGGGGCCGTCACGCTCCGCCCGGGGTCTTGGGCGGTGGCTTGATGACCTGGGTCTGTTCGCCGTCGGCCGGGTCGGGCAGGCGAGGAATCACCTGTGTCCGCTCGTCGCCGTCGTCCGGCGCGTCCTGACCTGCCGGAGACGGCGTGGTGATCACGTCGGCCGTGGTTTCGGAATCGTCGTCCTCGTCGTCGAAGCCGGGCACCGGGTTGGAGCTCTGCCGGCGGGTCCGCTGCACCGGAATCACCTGCGTCTGCTCACCCGCGACGGCCTCCAGGAGGCGCTGCCGCGCCGCCTCAGCACGTTCCTCCTGTTGTTTGCGCGCCGCCTCACGACCCCTGAGCCTCCTCCTCCGGGAAGGCTTCGAGACCTCGCCGGCCGCCACAGCGCCCCCAGGCTCGGGCCCGCGCGCCGCATCAGCTCGAGAGCCCTCGCCGCCCGCGCCCGCTCCAGCGGCGCTGGTCGAGTCACGAGGCTGGACGGCCTGCGCCGCCTCCTCGGCCTGAGACGCCGGGCCTTCGGATGCCGCTTGGTCCGATCGGGCACCTTCCGTTCTCCGAGCCTCCTCGACCTTCGGCGCCTCCTCCGCCGTATGAGCCTCCTGAGCAAGCCGCGAGTCCTCGGCTTTCCGGGCTGCCTCCGCCCGACGGGCTTCCTCGGCCCGCCGAGCCTCTTCAGCCAAGCGGGCTTCCTCAGCCTCCCGCGCCTGCTCAGCCAGACGCGCTTCCTCGGCCTTCCGAGCCTCTTCAGCGCGGCGGGCCTCCTCGGCCTTTCTGGCTTCATCGGCCAGGCGGACCTCCTCAGCCTTCCGAGCCTCTTCAGCCAAGCGCGCTTCCTCAGCCTTCCGAGCCTCCTCCGCCTTCCGAGCCTCCTCCGCCTTCCGAGCCTCCTCAGCCAAGCGCGCTTCCTCCGCTTTCCGAGCCTCCTCCGCCTTCCGAGCCTCCTCAGCCAAGCGCGCTTCCTCGGCCTTGCGAGCCTCCTCAGCGAGCCGCGCCTTTTCTGCTGCGTACGTGCGGGCGTGCTCCCGGATCACCGCCGACTCCGCGCCTGCTCGTTCGAGCCAGATCTCCCAGCGGTTCTGCATCGGGCGGATCAGGCCGCCTCCCACGCCGACGATCACTACGCCGGCGACCGTTGCCAGGACTGCGATCAGCAAGGGCTGGGTCACGGCTGTGGCGATCTGGACCTGTTCGAGGGCGGCGATGATGCCGAGGCCAAGGATCAGCCAGTAGGCCGCCTGAGCCAGGATCCGGCCGTACGCCAGGCCGCCCAGCGCGCTGCCGATCAGGTCGCGGACCGCTCCGCCGATCGCCGCGGCGACCACGATGATCACGATGGCCACGAAGGCGCGTGGCAGCCAGGCGACCAGGGCGGTCAGCAGGTCGCTGACAGCGTTGGGGCCCCAGATGCCGAACGCCAGCTGGAGCGCGAACAGGAGCACCGCGTAGAAGGCGATCTTGGCGCACAGGTCGCTGGGCTCCACCCGGCCGCCGAGGGCGCGTCCGATCGCGCCACGCTCGACCGCGCGGTCGAATCCGACGCGGTGCAGGGTCTTGCCCACGACAGTACGCACGAGCCGGGCCAGCACGTAGCCGATGATCAGGATCGCCAGGAAGGCGAGGGCTGCCGGCACGAACAGCAGCACCGAGCGCCACATGTCGCTGAGTCCCTCGCTCAGATCGGAGCCGTTCATCCGCTCTCCTCGCCGGTGGGGCCGGTGGGGCCGGTCCGGCCGCGTGCGCCGGAAGGCCGGGGTGGGGCGGCCGGACCTCGAGCCCGGCCTGCCTGAGACGAGGTTAGAGCGACCGTCGCCGGCCCGCACCGGTGCGAGCCGGATGGTCAGCAGATCGCAAGGATTCCGGCGCGCGAACCACCCTGGCCGGAGTGGCAGCTCAGGAGCAGGCGAGACCCTCGATGAGACACCCTCCCGGCAGAGCAGCCAGGGTCCCCTCGACGCTGAACGTGAACGTCACCGACTCCCCGGCCGGGATCGCCTCCCCGCTGAACGTCACCGACTCCCCGTTCTGCCGCACCTGCGCGCCCGAGGCGGTCACCGCGTTCCCTCCGGGCACGGTCACCGACACTGTCCAGTCCCTGTCGGCCCTTCCGCCCGGGTTGGTCACCCGCACGGTGCCGGTGTACCCGGTCCAGCCGTCCTCCCCCTGCTCCGCGGCGTACGTGAAGGCGGCGGTCAGCGGAAGAAGACCTGGCGGCAGGGCGATCGGATCGGTGTCCTCGGGCGGGTCCGCGGTGTCGGAAGGCTCCGGCGCGGTGGTGGTCTCGGGCGGGTCCGGAAGATCGGGTACGTCCGGAGCCGTCGTCCTCTTAGGTACGTGCACCGGCACCGGTGTGGCCTGCTGTGTCGTGGTGGGCACCGCGGCGGGCGTCGTCGCCGGACCGGAGGCGGCGCCGGTCACGGGGTCGACGCCCGGCAGCGCGGGTTCAGGATCGAGAATGCCGTCCTCCGGCGCGGCGGAAGTAACCGCACCGGGCGGCGGTGCGGCTGTGGCCTGGCCCGTCGTGTCCCAGGCCGCGTAGCCGATGCCCAGCCCACCGATGATCGCCAGGACGGCCGCGGAGAGCACGGCGGCCCGCTTCCGCCTGCCCGACGGCTCGGGCCGCACGTGGGAAGCGATCGGAACCGGTTCGCTGTCCGGCTCCGCAAAGAAGGCATCTCCCGGCGACGCGAAGGAAGCCGGCGGGGCGAAGGAAGCCGGCGGGGCGAAGGAAGCCGGCGGGGCGAAGGAGGAGGGCGGGGAGACAGGCGGAAGGACCACCGTGGCGGAGTCGTGGACCGCCGGCGGGTCCAGCTCATAGACCGACGGCGGGACAGGGTCGAACTGCTGCAGCTCAGCGACGTATCCCATGACGCCGCGGCTGGGCCGGGGCCGCCACATCTCACTCACGCGCGGCACTATAAGCGAGCCAAGATCCAAGACCGAGACCCATTTCCGGTACGGCCACACTACGCACCGTCACCGCACACGGGACGCGCCTCGGACTGGCACCCGCGCGTACCGGACAGAACCGGACGTACGTACAGTACCGGCATCGTCCGAACGGCCGAGGCGGGCTACGCTCATGTCATGGTCGGCATGGGGAGTCCTTCGGCGACGACGCTGCCTGCGCAGGACGGCGGGCCCGCACAGGACGGCGGGCCGGCGCGCCGCGAACCGGATTGCGCCGAGCTGGTCGGCGCGCACCCGTGGGAGACCACCTCGCTTGGCCCGATGGAGGTCTGGGACCCGGTCGTCCGGGCCACCGTGGAGGTGGTGCTCTCCTCCCCGGTGCCGATGGCGCTGGCCTACGGCGACGACCACGTCCTCATCTACAACGACGCCTACGCCGAGGTCATCGGGGGCAAGCACCCCGCAGCGCTCGGGCGGCCGGCTGCCGACACCTTCGGTGACCTCTGGCAGACGCCCGGGGTCGGCGGGGTGATCGCCGACGTCTACCGCAGCGGTCAGTCCTTCCTGGAGGCCGAGACCCAGGTGGCGGTCCCGCGCGGCGGTCAGGTGGAGCAGGCGTCATTCACCCGGGGCCACTCCGTGGTCCGCGACCGGCACGGTTCCGTCGTCGGCGTGCTGACCGTGGCGGCCGAGACGACCCAGGTCACCCGGCGGCTGCAGAGCCTCGGCGAGCTCACCGCCCGCCTCGCTGCCACGCTGACCATCGACGACGTCGCGCGGGTCGTGCTGGCGTACGCGATGGCCTCGTTCGACGTCGACCATTGCGTCTTCGCGGTCGACGACGGCGCGGAGTTCCGGTACGTCCGCCGGATCCGCGGCGAGATGGTGGACGAGGTCGACGAGCGCCTTCCGCCACTGTGGAAGCGGGTCGGCAACGATTCGGCCTATCCGCTGGTGGTGACCGCGCAGAGCGGCCGGCCCTCGTTCCAGCCCGACGGCGCGCCGCTGGCGAAGGTGGCGACCGACCGGCACGAGCGCCGGATCCGCGCGCTCGCCGCGATGCCGCTGCGCACGCCGTCGCTGCGGGGCGCGCTGACCATGGGCTACCGCAACGCGCACACCTGGCTGCCGGCCGAGCGCGCCCTGCTGTACGCGGCGGCCGAGCTGGTCGCGCAGGCGGCCGAGCGCGCCCGGCGGTTCGAGGCGCAGCACGGCACCGCCCAGCTGTTGCAGCGCAGCATGCTGCCGGAGCATCTGCCGGAGCTGGACAGGTTCCGCATCGCCGCCCGGTACGACGTCGGCGTGGACGGCAACGCGGCCGGGGGCGACTTCTACGACGCGTTCGAGCTGGCCGACGGCCGGCTGGCGATGGTTCTCGGCGACGTGGCCGGCCATGACGTGCGGGCGGCCGCGGTCATGGGCCAGGTACGCGCGGCGCTGCGGGCGCTGGCGCTCACCGATCCGGCGCCCGGTACGGTGCTGGCGGGTCTGGACCGGCTGGTCGGGTCCCTCGGGGCGGAGTCGCGCAACGAGGAGATCTTCGTGACCGTCGTCTACGGCGTGCTCGATCCGGGCGACGGGACGATCACGCTGGCCAGTGCCGGCCATCCGCCTCCGGTGCTGCGCCGGGCCGGGCAGGCCCGGGCGTCGGCGCAGCTGGTCGCCGTGCCGCCGGGTGCGCCGCTGGGGCTGGGCGGTACGTGGCGGACCAGCACCGTACAGCTCGAGCCCGGCGACACGATCCTGATGTTCAGCGACGGCGTGGTGGAGCGCCGTGGCCGTACGCTCAGCGCCGGCCTCCAGGACCTGGTCCGCGCCGCCGCGGGTGCGGCCAGTGGCGACCCGCGCAACCTGTGCTCGCTGGCGACGGCGGCGGTGGCCGGGCGTACCGATGACGATGTCGCCGTGCTGGCCGTCGAGCGGGCCGTGGCGCTGAGCCGGTCGGCGACGATGCAGGTGCCGGCGGAGCCGACGGGGCCGAGCCGGGTCCGGCAGTGGATGACCGCCCGGCTGCGCGAGTGGTCCGTTCCCGAGGCCGTGATCGGCGCCGCCATCCTGTGCACCAGTGAGCTGACCACGAACGCCCTGTTGCACGCGGGCACCCCCGCCCAGGTGCACATCGATCTCAGCGCGGAGCGTCTGCTGGTCTCGGTGGCCGACACGGGTACGCGCGGCAGCGTCGCTCGCGCCCGCACGGACACCCTCAGCAGCCGCGGCCGTGGCCTGGGGCTGATCGAGGAGCTGAGCGACACCTGGGGCACGGATCCCACGGTGCGCGGGTCCACGGTTTGGTTCGAGATGCTGATACCCCCCGCGGAAAAGGGGTAATCGCTGCGCATGACAGCCAACCGGGGAGTGCTCTTCGACGTCGACGGCACGCTGGTCGACACCACCTACCTGCACGCGGTCGCCTGGTGGGAGGCTTTGCGCCAGCACGACAAGGACGTACCCATGGCCGAGATCCACCGGGCCATCGGGATGGGGTCCGACAAGATCCTCGATCATCTGCTCGGCGCCGACCGCGACAAGAGCGACGACGAGCACATGGCCACCGCGCACGACATCCTGTACGGCGCGTGGTGGGAGCGGCTGCGTCCGCTGCCCGGGGCCGCCGACCTGCTGCGGGCGTGCGCGGACCTGGGGCTCGCGGTGGTGCTGGCCTCGTCCGCGAAGGGCGCCGAACTGACGAAGCTGCGGCGGGTCATCGACGCCGACGACGTCATCACGGCGGCCACCTCGTCGGCTGACGCCGAGGAGAGCAAGCCCGCGCCCGACATCCTGCAGGCGGCCCTCGACCAGTCCGACGTGGACCCGCAGCAGTGCGTCTTCGTCGGGGACGCGGTGTGGGACGTCAAGGCGGCCGGGAAGCTCGGCATCCCGTGCATCGGCCTGGCCTGCGGCGGCACGAGCGCGGACGAGCTGACCGCGGCGGGTGCCATCGAGACCTACAAGGATCCCGCCGCTCTGCTCGCCGCCCTGGACCGCTCGGCGATCAAGAAGCTGAGCAGCTGAGGGGTCAGGGCCGGCGCCAGTCGTCGCCGGTCAGGTGGGAGCCGGCCTGCGGGCCCATCGTCAGCATGCCGCCGTCGACCGGCCATGACGCACCGGTCACATAGGACGCCTGCGGGCTCGCGAGGAAGGCCACCACGGCGGCCACCTCGCGGGCGTCGCCGGGCCGGCCCAGCGGTACGCCCGGACGCCGCTCGTCGTGCGGGTCCTCGTCCTCCTGCCCGGTCATCGCGGTGGCGATCTCGCCGGGCGCGACCGCGTTGACCGTGATGCCGTGCTCGGCGAGCTCCTGCGCCATGACCTTGGTGAGCAGCCCGAGGCCGCCCTTCGCCGCGCAGTACGCGCCCGCGCCGACCCGCGGGGCCGTCTCGTGCACGCTGGTGATGTTGATGATCCGGCCACCGCGGCGCGCCTCGACCATGCGGCGTGCGGCGCGTTGCGCGCACAGGAACGGCCCGTCCAGGTCGACGGCGAGCACCTCCCGCCACTGCTCCCAGCCGGTGTCGAGCACCGGCGTGGAGATGCCCGTACCGGCGCAGTTGACCAGCACGCCGATGCCGCCGAGCGCCTCGGCGAAGTCGTCCACGACGGCGGCCGCGCCGGGCAGGCGGGTGAGGTCCAGCGACCGGATCTCGGCGCGCCGGCCGGCCTTGCGGACCTCGTCGGCGGTGCGCTGGGCGTACTCGGTGTCGCGGTGCCGGGTGATGCCGATGTCGTACCCGTCCTCGGCGAGGGCGACGGCGATCGCCCGGCCGATGCCCGACTCGGAGCCGGTGACGACGGCGACGCGAGGATACTCAGTCATGGGTGGGCGCTTACCCTGCTGTGCCGCAGACAACCGTTGCGGTCCGGCATGTTTTGCCCCGCCGCCGGGCAGTGGTAGCGGGTGCAACTGCCCGACCTCCTGTTCGCGATCTTCGGCGTCGGTGCGCTGCTCGCCGGCATCCTCCCCCGGGTTCTCGAGCGCCGCCCGCTGTCGATGCCGATCGTGTTCCTGGCGCTGGGCATGGTGCTTTTCGCCGTACCGTCGGGTCTTCCGGAGGCCGATCCCCTCGCCCACCCGCAGCTGACGCAGCACCTCACCGAGGTCTGCGTGATCATCGCCCTGATGGGCGCCGGCCTGAAGATCGACCGTCCGCTCAGCGGGCGGCGATGGACGTCCACCTGGCGGTTGCTGGCGGTCGCCATGCCGGTCACCATCGCCGCCGTCGCCCTGCTCGGATGGTGGTGGGCGGGCCTCGTGCCGGCCACCGCCCTGCTGCTGGGCGCCGCCCTCGCCCCGACCGACCCGGTGCTGGCGTCCGACGTGCAGGTCGGCGAGCCCACCGACGAGGAGGACTCCGAGGACGAGGTGCGCTTCGCGCTGACCTCCGAGGCGGGACTCAACGACGGGCTCGCCTTCCCGTTCGTCTACGCGGCGATCGCGATGGCCACGGCCGCCGTCACCCACGAGAGCTGGTTCGGCGAGTGGGCGCTGATGCACCTGCTGTACAAGGTCGCCATCGGCACGATCGGCGGCATTCTGATAGGCAGGCTTCTCGGCCGGCTCTTCTTCCGCGCGCGGAACAAGAAGCTGCGCCTCGCCCACCATTCGGAGGGCTTTCTCGCCCTGGCGGCGACATTCCTGGCGTACGGGCTGGTCGAGCTCGCCGGCGGGTACGGCTTCCTGGCGGTCTTCATCGCCGCACGGGGGATCCGGTCGGCGCAGCGTTCGCACGAGTACCACCAGGTGCTGCACGACTTCGCGGAGCAGATCGAGCGCCTGCTCACGGTGCTGCTGCTCCTGCTGCTGGGCGGTGCGGTGGTCGGCGGGCTGCTGGGGCCGCTGACCTGGAAGGCGGCGCTGGTGGGGCTGGCGCTGGTGTTCGTCATCCGGCCAGTGTCAGGATTCCTGTCGCTGCGCGGGGCCCCGGGCCACACGGCGGAGCACTGGGTCATCGCGAGCTTCGGCATCCGGGGAATCGGCACGTTCTACTACCTGGCGTACGCGATGAGCCACGCCAAGTTCCCGAAGGTGGATGTCGTATGGGCGACAGCAGCTTTCGTCGTTCTGGTGAGCGTGGTGTTGCACGGCGTTGCGGTCACGCCCGTGATGCGGCTTCTGGACCGATACAACGAGCGGTCCCATACCCCGGAAGAGAAACACTCTCAGTAACGGCCACAACTCTGCGTAATCGCAATGCCGCGAGATCGTGGTTTATTGAGGACATTGAACCCGGCTCTAGTGGCAGAGCGTATTCATGGCTGTAAGGTAAGCGGCACCTCCCCAGGCCGGGATTCCAAGGTAGACCGACGAAAGGTGCGGCCATGCGTATTCGGGGCTTTGCGCCGGGGACACCCTGCTGGGTCGAGCTGGCGAGCGCGGATCCCGCCAGGGCGGCGGAGTTCTATGCGCGGCTCTTCGGCTGGGAACCCGCCGGTGACCGGTTCAAGCTCGAGGGGCGCGCGGTGGCCGGCCTGACGCGCATTCGCGAGGACCGTCCCGCGGGCTGGCTGACCTACCTGACCGAGCACAACCTCGAGGCCTCGATCCTGCGGGTGCGCGAGGCCGGCGGGCGCCTGGTCCACGAGCCTGCCGACGGGCACGGCGGCCGTTCCGCGGTCATCGCCGACCCGGCGGGCGCCGTCCTGGGCATCTGGGAGCCGCGCGGCTTCACCGGTGCGCAGGTGGGCGGCGAGCCCGGCACGATGACCTTCCCCGAGCTGCTCACCGACGACGCGGTGGCCGCGGCCAACTTCTACGGTCAGGCCTTCGGCTGGCTCCTGCGCGACGAGTACGGCAGCGACGGCACCCGCGGCGAGTGGATCACGACCGCGCACGACGCGATGGCGGGTCTCGCACCCAGCCTCGGCGGCAGCTGGTGGCGCGCCGCGTTCCAGGTGGCCGACTGCGTCGAGACGCTCGAGGACGCCCGCGCGTACGGCGCCACCGTCATCTCCGGGGCCCGCGAGATGGGCTTCGGCACGTACGCGGAGCTGCTGGACCCGTGGGGCGTCCCGTTCTCCATCGCAGCGCCCGCGGCGATCCCGATCGAGCTCACCATGTCCTACACGCCGAACTCAGGCATGGAGCTGACGTTCGGCGGGTAGTGGTACGCCTGTTCGAATGATTGTCATCGAGGAGGCGGCACCATGGCGGCGAGCGAGCAGGATCCGGCGTCGAACACGATCAAGGACCCGGCCGACTGGACCACCGGCGACGAGCCGGCCACCGGAGCCCAGCAGTCGTATCTGCACACGCTGGCGTCCGAAGCCCACGAAGAGGTGCCCGAGGACCTGACCAAGGCGGAAGCGTCCCAGCGCATCGACGACCTGCAGGAGAAGACCGGCCGCGGCCGATAGAGATCACCGAGAGGGGCCTGCCACTGTGGCGGGCCCCTCTTTCGCACCCGCCGTGTCAACCGGGGTTGACAGCGGCCATGTGTCAACGTAGGTTGACAGCATGACCGAAGCGACCGATCTCGCCGCCGCCGCGGGCAGCGCCGACCCCCGGGTCGGTCTACGCGCGGTCGTGGCGCTGCGCCGCCTGCTCGAGGGCCTCGAGCACCTGCAGGTGGCCAACGCACGCCGGAAGGGCTGGTCCTGGCAGGAGATCGCGGACGCCCTCGAGGTGACCCGCCAGGGCGTACACAAGAAGCACGCGAACCGCATGCCGATGCAGGACCCACGGGAGGACTGAGATGTTCGAGCGATTCACCCACGCGGCGCGCGAGGTCGTCGTCCGCGCCAAAACCGAGGCCCGCGACCTCGGGCAGACGCCCGTCGACACCGAACACGTGCTGCTGGCGCTGCTCGCCGACCCGGCCGGCTCGGTCGCCTCGGCCCCGGCGCTGCGCGGCAAGGGGATCGACGCCCGGTTCGTCCGGTCCGAGATCGTTCGCCGGGCGGGCACCCGCTCCACCGACCCGGGCGTCGTGGACCCCGACGACGCCGACCGGGAGGCGCTGCGGGCCATCGGCATCGACCTCGACGCCGTCCGCCGGGCGATCGAGGAGAACTTCGGCCCCGGCGCGCTCAACCTGCCCCGGCCCGCGCAGTCGAAGCGCAAAGGGCTGATGCGGCGCTTCTACGGCGGCAGCGGGCACAGCCCGTTCTCCGACCGCAACAAGAAGGTGCTGGAGCTGTCGTTGCGGGAGGCGCTGCGGCTCAAGCACAACTTCATCGCCCCGGAACACATCATGCTGGGCCTGCTGCGGGAGGGCCGCGGGCTCGGCGCCCAGATCCTGGCCGACCGCGAGGTCGACGTCGACGCGTTGCGGGCCGAGCTCACCCGGGCTCTCAACACCGAGGCGGCGTAGGAACACCGCGAGCTGGGTACCGAGGGCGCCATGACGTACCGGGTCGAGTACAACGGCGAGGACCTCGAGGTCGCCACGCTGGATGCCGCCCTCGACAACGCCAAGCACGCGATCGCCGCCGACGTCGGCCCGGTCAGCGGATGGGCCGTCGAGCACGACGAGACGATCAACGACTGGTTCGTCCAGGGCGTCCTGGACGGCGAGGCGGTGGGTGCGACCGCCGTGGTGACCGGCCCCGAGCCGACCATGACCGCCGAGGCACTCCCCCGGCACGCACCCGCCGCCGGGGACACCGCCGCCCGGTGCATGACCTTCACCGGCGCGACGCCCGCCGAGACGCTCGACATGGCGGCCGCCTGGCTCGCCGGCCGCCCCGAGATCCTCGACGTCGACGACCTCGGCTGGCACCTCACCCGCACCGGGTACGAGGCTCGCGTCTACTACCGCGCCTGACCTCCGCCCGGCGCGTACGGGACCATGGAGGGATGGATCTCACCCTCCTCGAGGCCGTGCTCTTCGACATGGACGGCACGCTGGTCGACTCCGACGCGGCCGTCGAACGGGCCTGGCGTACGTGGGCCGCCGAGTACGGCGCCGACCCGGCCGCCGTCCTGGCAGTCGCGCACGGCGCCCCCGCCGAGCGCACTGTCCGGCTGGTGCGCCCCGACCTCGACGACGCCGCGGTGGCGACCGCGGCGACACGGCAGCTCGAGCTGCAGTACGACGATCTCAGCGACGTGGTGGCCACTCCCGGAGCGATCGAGCTGCTGGCCGGCCTGCGGCTGCCCTGGGCCGTCGTGACCAGCGCGGACGTACGGCTGGCGAAGGCACGGCTGGGCGCCGCGGGGATCGACGTACCGGTGCTGGTGACGGTCGAGGACATCAGCCGCGGGAAGCCGGACCCGGAGGGGTATCTGCGCGGCGCCGAGCTGCTGGGCGTACCTCCGGCGCGGTGCCTGGTGGTGGAGGACGCCGAGGTGGGTGTCGCCGCCGGTCGTGCCGCGGGGGCGACCGTCGCCGCCCTGAAAGGCATCGCCGCCGACATCATGATCGAGGACCTGGCCGAGCTGGCCCGCCTGCTGTGAGGTCCGCCTCTGGTATTTCAAATTTTAAGGAGTAGGCTCGGCGGCATGGCCGAACCACTCGACGCCCGGCAGCAGACCTGCTGGCGGGCGTACATCGAGAGCAGCTGGGCGCTGCAGACCCGCCTCGAGGACGACCTGCGGGCGCAGACCGGGCTGAGCATGGCCGACTATCACGTGCTCGTGGTGCTGTCCGAGGCACCGGAGCACCGGCTGCGCATGGGTGAGCTGGCCGGACGCATGGTCTTCTCGCCCAGCCGCGTCACGTACCAGATCACCTCCATGGTCAAACGCGGCCTCGTCCGCAAGCAGAGCTGCCCCGACGACGGCCGCGGCCAGGAGGCGGTCCTCACCGGCGAGGGGATGGCGGCGCTCGTCGCCGCCGCCCCGCTGCACCTGGCCACCGTGCGCGACAGCTTCATCGACGACCTCGACGACGCCGAGATCGCCGTCCTCGCCCGCGTCTTCACCCGGCTCGGCACGCGCCTGCGCCCGGCCACCACCTGAGGGGACCTTCATGCCAGCGATCACCGTCGACGACGTCCTGGTGCTGCCGCGCCTGCCGCGGCTCGACCCGGCCACCACCGCCTACCGGCCGGTTCGCCGGCTGACCACCGCACCCACCGGCTACGAGGGCGAGGGCTTCCCGGTCCGGCGGGCGTTCGCGGGCGTACCCATGCCGGAGCTGGACCCGTTCATCCACCTCGACCAGATGGGCGAGGTCGACTACGCACCCGGTGAGCCGAAGGGCACGCCGTGGCACCCGCATCGTGGCTTCGAGACCGTCACCTACATGATCGACGGCACCATGGACCACCAGGACTCCCTCGGTGGCGGCGGCACGATCACCAACGGCGACACCCAGTGGATGACGGCAGGCGGCGGCATCCTGCACATCGAGGCGCCGCCGGAGCAGCTGGTCATGAGCGGCGGGCTCTTCCACGGCCTGCAGCTCTGGGTCAACCTGCCCCGGGTCGCGAAGATGATCGCCCCCAAGTACCAGGACATCCGCGGCCGGGAGTCGGCCCTGGTGACCACCCCCGACGGAGGCAGCCTGATCCGGGTCATCGCCGGCACGGTCGAAGGCCACGCCGGTCCGGGGTCGACGCACACCCCGATCAACCTCGCCCACGTGACACTGCAGCCCGGCGCCCGGCTCGACCTGCCGTGGCAGCCCGACTACAACGCCCTCGTGTACGTCCTGGCCGGACGTGGCACGGTCGGCGCGGAGCAGCGCCCGATCCGCATCGGCCAGCTCGCCACCCACGGGGCCGGCGACGCCCTCCGGGTGGAGGCGGCGCCGGTGCAGGACTCGAACATCCCAGCGATGGAGCTGTTCATCATGGGCGGGCGACCGATCCGGGAGCCGGTGGCGCACTACGGGCCCTTCGTGATGAACACCCGCGAAGAGCTGATGCAGGCGTTCGAGGACTTCCAGAAGGGCCGGCTGGGCGTCATCCCGGCGGAGCGGCTCCCGCACACGGACTGAGCGCCGGGCTCGCCGGCCGCGGGCGGATCGCTTCGCGCACGCAGCGGTTTTGTCGGTCGTCGCCGATATCCTCCGGGCATGGCTGTGGACATCGGCGAGATGCTTGATCGGCTGCTGACCGAGGGCGCGCACCACTTCGACGACACCCACGACTACCGGCTGACCATGATCCCGGCCGGCCGGGTGAGCCTGCCGACGGGTCACGTCGTCGCTTGCGATCCCCTGAGCGGCCCGGGCGAGACGCCACCCTTCACCGTGACCGTCCCACCCGGCCGCTATCCGCTGCGCGCGTGGGTGGCGGTGGCGTGCCCGGCCTCCTACCACGGCGTGGAGTCGGATCGGCGCACGGCGGCCCTGCAGCTGGTCGTCCGCGACGAGCCGGTGGCCACGTGGGAGCCGGCGCGGCCGGCGCGGACAGGACCGTCCTTTGTCGACGAGGACGGCTTCTTCGCGTACCCGGCGGACTGCGGCACCGCCACGCTCGCCGACCGGCAGGCCCTGGCCGCCCTGCGGGCGTGGCCCTACGAGCGGGTCGAGCGGACGTATCTTCCCGAGCCGAGCCCGCCGGCCCCCGCGGCCCTCGACGCGGTCACCGACCGCGCCACCGGCGCGAACGTCGTTACGGTGTGCACAGGCCCGGACGACGGCGGGTACGCGACCTTCGTCGGCCGGACAGCCGACGGGGAGGTCGCCTCGTTCGTCACGGACTTCCGGGTGCTCTGACGCCTCGGCCCGGGATCAGTTCGGGAAGGAGTTGGGATCGACGTCGCTGGTGGAGGCGTTGCCGCCGATCATCGGGGTGAGGGTGATCGTCCAGATCGACGACGAGTATGACGTGGTCGTGAACTTGAACGTGTCGTCGAACTTGGAGAACGAGCAGTCCCGCGTGAAGCCCTTCCTGCCCGCGTCCCAGTCCTTGCCCGACGCCGTGTAGATCCGGTACGTGCCGTCACGGATCCCCTTCGCCGTGTACGTCCCGCCGCGCCGCACGTAGACGGTGAACACCGGCTTAGGCTTCTTGCCCTTGTTCGGTACCAGCGAGATCGTGGTGTCCGAGGCGCCATTCTTGATCTTCAGGTGGCCCAGGCCGCCGGAGCCGGTGCGCTTGACGTACGTGCCGTTCTTCAGCCGGCGGTTCTGCTCCTTCGGGGCACCCGGCAGGAACGTGCCGAACTTGTAGTCGGCGTCCGCCGCCGCAAGTTTCCGGGCGTCCTCGCGCAGCCCGTCCGCCCAGCCCGACTGCAGGATCGTCGCGTACGGCGAGGCGGCCGGGCACTCCTGCTTGGCGCCCGCGGTCTGCTCCACCATGTCGCCGAGGCTCTCCAGCTCGAGGGCGAGCTGCGTGTGAGCGGCCTCGGCGCCCGCCGGCGGCCGGGTGGAGCGCAGCTTGCCGGCCTCGGCGCGGATCGCACTGGCCGCCGCCGGAGCCGCCTTGGCGAACGCGGCGGTGTCGCCGGTGTTCAGTTTGGCGAAGGGCACCTTGATCGCGCTGTCGGAGGCCGCAAGGAGCTGGGCGTACTGCTCCGGCGTGACCGGTTCGGCGCCGGCCGGCGCGGTCGTCGCCGCCAGGCCGTTGCGCTTGTCCGCCTGCGGGGTGTCGTCATCGTCGCCACCGGAGGCCACCCGGATCACGCCGAAGCAGCCGAGCACGAGGGCGGCCGCGACGACCAGCCCGATGATCGTGTTGCGCCGGCCGGTGGGCGGCGCCGCGGTGGGCGGACCGGCGAAGGCCGGACCCTGCCCGGGCGGGTAACCACCGGGCGGTGGCGGGTAGGCGCCCTGGGGGTATCCGCCGGGCGGTGGCGGGTAAGCGCCCTGAGGATATCCGCCGGGTGCCGGGTAGCCGCCAGGAGCCGGGTAGCCGCCGGCCGCGGGGAAGCCGCCCGCGGGCGGGACGGCCCCGGGCGGTTGTTCACCCGGCGCGGGGAAACCGGAGGCCGGCGCCCCCGAAACCGGCGGCCCTGCGGCCGGAAAAGCCGGAGGAGCGGAAGAAATGGGAGGACCGTAAGGAGCCGGAAAAGGCGGAAACCGAGGATCGGACGGCGCCGCGACGCGGATCGTCACCGCGACCGTGCCGGCCGGCGTCTGTACCCACACCACCGACCCGTCCACCGTGCCCGGGGGCACCGTCACGGTCAGCGGTCCGTGCGTCGGCGTCCATACCACCTTGGTGGCACCGGCTGCCGCCTCACCCGGCGGGACTTCGATCGTTGCGCTGCTGAAAGCCGGCTCCCCCGTCATGCCGACGAGTATGAATGAGCCGGGCCGCGTCGCGCTGCCCGCTTTCTGTCACGAAGAGGTCACCGGTGAAGCGGGTCACAGCCGCATGTCAGGACATCAGGAGCATTGCGCCCACGCCCATGAGCACCATGAGGAGCATCGCGATCAGCAGGCCGCGTTCGGACGAGGCGGCGGCGTCGGTCGGTACGGCGGTCGTGGTCAGAGGCTCGCTGCTCATGGGGGTCCTTCACGAGGGAATGGCTACGGGCTCAGGGTGCGGGCGGGCGTCAAGGGGCCTACCGTGAGAGGGCGTCGTCGACCTCGAAAGGGCTGCCCGTGTCACTGGAGGACTGGTTCCTGACCGCGGACGAACGCGGCAACCCGGACTCACAGATACCCACCTGGACGCGGGGAAACACCGCCGAACCCCTCTTTCACGGCGGAACCTATTTCGACCGTTTGGTGACCGAGGTGGAAACGCTCGGTGACGGCGACTACCTGTTCTTCACCGACTGGCGGGGCGATCCCGACGAGCGGATGCGTGAGGACGGGCCGACCATCGCGGAGCTGTTCGCCGCCGCCGCGAAGCGGGGTGTCGTGGTCAAGGGCTTGCTGTGGCGTTCACACCTGGACAAGCTGGCGTACAGCGAGGAGGAGAACCGGACCCTCAGCGAGGACGTCGAGGCCGCCGGCGGGGAGGTGCTGCTGGACCAGCGGGTACGCCGGGGCGGCTCGCACCACCAGAAGATCGTCATCCTGCGTCACCCCGGGGCGCCCGAGCGGGACATCGCGTTCTCCGGGGGGATCGACCTGTGCCACAGCCGGCGCGACGACGCCGACCATCGGGGCGATCCGCAGGCGGTCGCCATGGCCGGGGCGTATGGGAAGAACCCGCCATGGCACGACGTACAGCAGGCCCTGCGCGGTCCGGTGGTCGGCGCGCTGGATCTCTCGTTCCGGGAGCGGTGGAACGATCCGACGCCCCTGGACCAGCATGGCCCGATCAGCACGGTGACCGACAAGCTGCGCCACGCCGACCTGCGGGCCGACCGACTCCCGCCCCAGCCACCCGATCCGCCGGAGTGCGGGCCGCACGACATCCAGGTGCTGCGGACCTATCCCGCCATGCGCCCGCCGTACGGTTTCGCGAAGCTCGGTGAGCAGACCGTCGCGCGCGGTTACACCAAGGCGATCAAGCGGGCCCGGCGCCTCATCTACCTCGAGGACCAGTACCTGTGGTCCAAGGAGGTGGCGCAGCTGTTCGCGGACGCGCTCAACGCCAACTCGCAGCTGCACCTGATCGCGGTGGTGCCCCGCCACCCGGACGTGGACGGCCGGTTCTCGCTGCCACCCAACCAGGTCGGGCGGGCGGAGGCGATCTCGCTGTGCCGCAAGGCCGCGCCGGACCGGGTGCACGTGTTCGACGTCGAGAACCATGAAGGTACGCCGGTCTACGTGCACGCGAAGGTCTGCGTCGTGGACGACGTGTGGGCCAGCGTGGGCAGCGACAACTTCAACCGTCGTTCGTGGACACACGACAGCGAGCTTTCATGCGCGGTGCTGGACCGGACCCGGGACGAGCGCAAGCCCCTCGACCCGGCCGGGCTGGGCGACGGCGCCCGCGTCTACGCCCGGAACCTGCGGCTCCAGCTCCTGCGCGAGCACCTCGACCGTGATTCCGACGACGGCTTGATCGACCCCGAGGACACCGTCCGGGCCGTGCGGGAAGCGGCGGACACCCTGCGTGACTGGCACCGTAACGGGCAACGGGGTCCGCGCCCGCCGGGCCGCCTGGTGCCCCACGAGACCGAGCAGCTCCCGTGGCACCAGCGGCTCTGGGCCGTACCGATGTATCGCCTGGTCTACGACCCGGACGGCCGCCCGTGGCGGGCCCGCCGCAAGGGCGCGTGGTAGTGCTGGGTATACCCCCGGAACTATCCGTGGGCGGCTGGGAACGCCCGGGCAGCGCACCTAGCGTGACGGTGTGTCCACCAACGATGCTCCGCTGCGCGCCCTCCTGCACCGCCGCTACCTGCTCTCGGCCGGTCCCTGGCGGGCCTTCGTCTACGTCCTGACCACCCTGCCCGTCGCGGCACCGGTCGCCACGGTGATGACCCTGCTGGTCCTGCCCTGGGTCGCCGCGCTGTCCCGGCTGACCACGCACGCCATGCCGACCGGCGACGCGCTGTTCTTCATGCTCGTGTCGCTCGTGCTCTTCGCGGGCTTCGGGCCGCTGTTCGCCATCCCGCTGGGAGCGGTCGACCGGGCCCGGCTCGCATTGATGGATCCACGCCCGCTGCCCTCGCCGCACCCGCCCGTCCCCACCGAGCCGTTCGCCTGGGTGCGGGCCCGCTACGCGGAGACGGCCACCTGGCGGGAGCTGCTGTATGCGGCGTTCCTCGGCCTGGTCGTGCCCGTCGTCTACTTCGGTTACGGGCTGCTGGTCATCCTCGACATCGCGTTCGTGGTGAGCCCGCTGTTCGCCCGTACCGGCACCGCCGAATGGACGTTCGGGGCGTTCACGGTGCACTCGTCGGGTGAGGCTGTGCCGCTCGCGATCCTGGGTGTCGTGCTCGCCCCCGTACTGGCCTATCTGCTCGGTGTGATCGCGGCCAGTCAGGCCACCGTCACGCGGGCGCTGCTGGGTGACCGGACCGGGGCCGCCCTGCGGGAGGTGGCGCAGTCGCGGGCCCGGCTCGTCGACGCCTTCGACCTGGAACGGCGGCGTATCGAGCGGGATTTGCACGACGGCGCCCAGCACCGGTTGACCAGCCTCACCCTGCAGCTGGGGATGGCGCGCCTCGACGTGCCGGACGACTCCCCCGCCGCCGCGCCGCTCGGCCAGGCCCACGACCAGGCGAAGGAGCTGATGGTCGTGCTCCGCGACCTGATCTACGGGATCCGGCCGCAGGAGCTGACCGACCTGGGCCTGCCCGCGGCGCTGCGCGAGCTGGCCGGCCGGTCGCCACTTCCGGTCGCCGTGACGGTCGCGGACGGCGTCCCGCGGCCTTCCGAGCAGATCGAGGGTACGGCGTACTTCGCGGCCTCCGAAGCCCTCGTGAACGTGGTGAAGCACGCCCACGCGGCCCGCGCCGACGTGCTGCTCGCCCGGGCCGGCGACGTCCTGGTGCTGGAGGTGCGTGACGACGGCCGAGGCGGTGCAAACCCCGCCGGAGGCTCCGGCCTGACCGGGCTGGCCGACCGGGTCGCGGCGGTCGGCGGGCGGCTGCTGCTGGCCAGCCCCGAGGGCGGTCCGACGCTGGTCCGGGTCGAGCTGCCGTGCCGGCCGTGACGCGAGTGGTCCTCGCCGAGGACGGGGTGCTGCTCCGCGAGGGTTTGACCGGCGTGCTGACCCGCTTCGGCTTCGAGGTGGTGGCCGCGGTCGGCGACGCGGACGAACTGGTCGCGGTGGTCGCCGCCCACCGGCCCGACCTGGTGGTCACCGACATCCGCATGCCGCCGGGCTTCCGCGACGAGGGTCTGCGCGCGGCCGTCGCGCTTCGCCGGGTACGCCCGGAGCTGCCGGTCGTGGTGCTCAGCCAGTACGTCCAGGACGACTACGCGGCGGCACTGCTGGACAGCGGCCGCGGGTCGGGTGTCGGCTACCTCCTCAAGGACCGGATCGTCGACGTGCAGGACTTCGTGGCGGCGCTGCGTACGGTGGCGGGCGGCGGCACGGTGGTCGACCCGGAGGTGGTCCGCCGGCTGCTGCGCCGCCCGAGGGACCCGCTCGCCGCGCTGTCCGCCCGGGAGCGGGAGGTGCTGGCGCTGGTCGCGGAGGGCCACTCCAACTCGGCGATAGCGGCCCGGCTGTTCGTGACCGAGGCGGCGGTCGGCAAGCACGTGGGCAACATACTGGCGAAGCTGGACCTGCCCCCGGCCGAGGACACGAACCGCCGCGTGCTCGCGGTGCTCGCCTTTCTGCGCGCGGACGGGCCATAACAGTTTTCGGCGAATTCTGGACGACCGGACAGTCGTTCTTTTCTTTGTTTTAAGTGCCTGTCGGGCGCGAGGCTGGCCTGCCTAGCATTCCGACTCATGTCGTCTTCCGCGTACCGCGAACCCTCGTCGCGCCAGGGCCGCCATGCCCGGCGCAGACGAGGCCTGGCCGTCGGCGGCGCGGGTGCGGCGGTCGTCCTGATCGCCGCGGTGGCACTGTCGGTCAGCCGCACCGACGCCTCCGCCTCCCGGCAGCGGCCGGTCGCTGCCGCCTCCGTTTCCCCGTCCGCTTCCCCGTCCCCTGCGCCATCCATTTCTCCGGCCGTTTCGCCTTCCGCTCCGGTTTCTCGCCCCGCCTCCGCCGCCGCTCCACAAAAGGCGCCCAAGCCCGGCTGGGTGCTGGTCGACCCGGCAGCCTGGAATGCTCAGATCGCGAAGTACAAAGCCACGAAGGCGCAGCCCCCGGGCACGGCGGGCAACCTGCCGGAGTTCCGGGCCGACTGCCGGTACAGCCACCGCAAGCCCGACGATCCGATCGTCGCCCCTGGCCTGCCGGGTGCCTCGCACATGCATGACTTCGTCGGCAACAAGGCCGTCGACGCGCACACCGGAGCCGGCGACCTGATGGCGTTCACGGCCACCACCTGCAAGCCGGTCGTGGACCACTCCGCCTACTGGGTGCCGACGCTGTACGAGGCCGCGACCCGCAAGCCGGTCGAGACCACCGGCTTCCGCGTCTACTACCGCTCGATCCGGAAGAACTCGAACGGCGTCCTGCCGGCACCCAACGGCCTGCGCATGATCGCCGGCGACGCCAAGAAGAAGCAGCCGACTCCGCGCGGCGCGCAGGGCCAGTTCTTCTGCGCCTTCTACGGCCCGGGCGACATCAACGGCTACGCCCGCAGCGACAACGGCAACTGGCCGATCTGCGCGAAACCGGCGACCCTGCACTTCATCCTGCAGTTCCAGGACTGCTGGGACGGAAAGCACCTCGACAGCCCCGACCACAAGGCGCACATGGCGTTCGGCACCGACGAGGGCTGCCCGCGCAGTCATCCGGTGCGCATCCCGGCGCTGACCTTCGACATCGCGTACGGCGCCAAGGGCACGAAGGCGGGCTACTACCTCTCCTCCGACCCGGTGGGCAGGAGCGCCTCGTCGATGCACGGCGACGCGTTCGTGATGTGGGACGTCGATCAGATGAACCAGCGGGTCAGGAACTGCATCGCCCAGCGCCGGACATGCAACAACGACGGCTACGACCCGTTCTCTTACTGAGGACTTGCCGTCACCTATCGATTTACGATAGATTTCCATCGCAACTCGATGGAAGGATTGGCCATGGGAAAGCTGACTGTGCTGGCACTGCGAGCGGTGCTCGTGGTGGTGCTCGCCGGCACCCTGTTCGTCCAGGCGTCGATGCTGTGGCTGCTGGTCAGCGGAAACGACCCGGAGGACGGGTCGCTCCCGCTCACTCCGCTGCGAGTGATCACGGTTCTGGGCATCGTGTCCGTCCAGGTCGCTGTGGTCTGCGTATGGCGGCTGGTGACGATGGTGCGACGCGGAACCGTGTTCTCCCACGCCGCCTTCCGGTACGTGGACGTGATGATCGGTGCGATCGTGGCGGCCGCCCTCGTGTGGTTCGCCGTCACGGCCCTCAACGCGCCGGGCCAGCGGGAGGACCCGGGCGTCACCCTCATCATGGGCGGCGTCGGCGTGGCCATCCTCGGGGTCGCCCTCATCGTGCTCGTCCTGCGGATGCTGCTCGCCCAGGCCGTCGCCCGCGACGTCGAGGCGACGCGTATGCAGGCCGAGCTCAACGAGGTGATCTGATGCCGATCGCCGTCGACATCGACGTGATGCTGGCCAGGCGGAAGATGTCGGTGGGCGAGCTCGCGGACCGCGTGGGGATCACGCCCGCGAACCTGGCAGTGCTGAAGAACGGCCGCGCCAAGGCGGTGCGCTTCACGACGCTGGCGGCCCTGTGCGAGGTGCTCGAGTGCCAGCCGGGTGACCTGCTGCGCTGGGAAGCCGACGAAGCCGAGGCGTCGGCCCGGCCCGGCGCGGAGGACGCGGCATAGGGCACGGCGAGAAGACCCGCCGGTGACCTACCGCGCGAGCTCCCAGGCGGCCGGGCACCAGATCGGGGTGTCGGGGTCGCCGGCCCGCTCGAGGGTGATGCGCCAGGCCTGCATCGGCGGGCGGTTCGCGGCGTCCCAGCGGTCGAGCACCTCGACGGCCTCCGCCGTGTAGCGCTGCGCCCCGCCGCCGCCCGCCATGACGGAGCCGTCGGGGAGGATGGCCGCTCCGCCCGTACCCGTCTCGTCCAGGAGGGTGAGGGTGCTGCCGTCGCGTCCGGGCAGGGCCGCCTGGGTGGCGCGGGTGTGCCAGACGCCGGCGGCGTACCAGAGATCGCGGTACTCGTACGGGTCCAGCGGTTGCTCCCACCGGGCGGGTGCGGTCTCGGCGAAGGTGGCAAGGCTCTCCGCCGGCACCGGGTGCGGGTGCGCGCGGGCGTGCTGCGCGGTCAGCGGGCCGGCCGCGGTCATGAAGCCCGAGGGGCAGACGACCGTGGCCGTGACCGGGCCGTCCATGGTGCCCCGGACGGCGAGGACGGGATGGGTGCCGGCGTGCTCGACGGGCACCACGATCGGGCCAGGGCCGGTCTGCTGCAGCCAGTGCGGGGAGACGCCCGCCACGCCGACCGTCACGATCGCCCGGTCGAAGCGCTGCCCCGGCGCACCCGCGTAGCCGTCGCCCGCGATCACCCGTACCTTCTCGACTCCGGCCCGGGTGAGGGCCGCGCGGGCCCGGTCCGCGACGTCGGCCTGCACGTCGATGCTCGTCACCTCGGCGCCGACCGCACTGAGCAGGGCGGCGTTGTAGCCGGTCCCGGCGCCGATCTCGAGGACCCGGTGGCCGGCGCTCACGTCGAGCGCGGACAGCATGACGGCCATCAGCGAGGGCTGGCTGGAGGAGCTGACCGGGGTCCTGCCGTGGACCTTCGTGACCAGCACCTCGTCCTGGTAGACCGTCTCCAGGAACCCGGCGGTGCCCGGCTCGGCCCACGTGCCGTCGCGCCGCTGGAAGCCGTCGGCCACGAAGATCTCGCGCGGCACGCTGGCGAAAGCCGCGGCGAGCTCCGGCGTCAACGGCGCACCGTGGCGCCGGAGCTGCTCGACGAAGCGGCGCCGCAGATCGGTCACCGATCCACCGTAGGCCGTGACACGCTCTCCGGCAGGCGGGCGGCCTCGACGGCGGCGGCCAGCCGTTCCGGGACGTCGGCCTGGTGGTACGGCCGCTCCGAATACTCGATGTGGTCCAGGAACTCCTGGTAGACGGCTGCCGAGCGAAGCGCGGCCACCGGCCGGATCAGCGCGGCCGCCGTCTCCGGGTCGCTGTCCGGTGCCGTCTCGCGCCACCGGTGCGCCCACTCGCCGATCAGCCCGACGGCCTCCGGCTCCGGCAGTCCCTCGGTCAGCCGCAGGATGTCGAACGCCGGATGGGTCACGGTGGCATCGCCCCAGTCGACGATCACCCGGTCCGCACCCGCCGACCGGACGTTGCCCGGATGCAGGTCGCCGTGCACGAGCGTGTCGGGCAGACCGCACGCGTCGATGGCGGCGAGCCGCGCGGGCAGCTCCTCCAACACGGCCTGCAGCCCGTCCACTGTGTCCAGCCACGGTGCCGCCACCCGAGCGAAACGGCCGTAGCTCAGCCGCCGGTCCGGCACCCCGGCCGCGAACAGCTCGCTCGTCCGGGTGACGAAATGCTCCTGGACGGGGTGGAAGTCCCGGGCGACCTCCGCACAGAACGGCGTGTCGGCGCCGTAACGGTCCTCCCCCGGCACATGCGCCAGCAGCGTGCGACCCTCGTCGCCGCTCGCCAGCACCGTGGGCACCAGCCCCGGCACCACCGCATCGACCAGCCGCAGCACCGCCGCCTCGTGCCGGAAGAAGGACGGCACCTGCTTCAGCCAGGCCACCGGCGCGCCGCCGGCCTCCAGGCGCCAGATCGCCGACAGGTTCCACGTGCGGTGCTGCACGGCGACGACGTCGTCGCGCCCCAGCGCCTCGGCGGCCCAGCGCAGCGAGGCGGCCGGTCCGCCGGGCACCGCCCAGGGCGCACGCAGCGGCGCCGGGCTCCCGTCGAGACATGCCGGTTGCAGCGGCGCGCTGACCGTGCCGTGGGTCTGCGCGAGGTAGGTGACGGCTCCGCCCGGCGGCGCGGCCCGCGCGGCCGACACCAGGCGAAGGACCGTCACCTCGACCCCGTGAAGCGCACGAGCCGCCGCGACGACGTCCGCCACCTCCGGCCACCACGGCACCTCGACGTCGAAGGGCGGCAACGCGCCGAGCACTTCACCGGCGGCGTCGACGAGCACGAGAGTCACAGTCCTTCCCACCCGAGGAACCGTAACGTGCGTGGCGCCTTCGCGTCGGACCCCTGTGGACAAGCTAGGGACGCACCGGATAGGTCAGGTGGGTGACGCCCCGGCCGGCCACGACCTTCGGGTCGCCGAGGCGTACGGGATGCTTGGCCAGCCCGGAGAAGAACGGGATGCCGCTGCCCAGCAGCACGGGCACCAGCGACACCACGATCTCGTCGAGCAGGCCGGCGTCGAGGTACTGCCGGGTCAGCGTCGGCGTGGAGACCGCCACGATCCGGTTCCCCGCGACCTTCTTCGCCGCTTCCAGCGCGGCGATCGCGTCGGTGTGGAACGTGGTGTCGGAATCCGGACGCGGCCATCCCTCGGGCACCGAGTGACTCACGACGAAGACCGGCACGCCCAGCGGATGCCGGCCGCCCCAGCCCTCGGTCTGGTCGAAGATCCGGCGCCCGGCGAGCAGTGCGCCCACCCCACCGGTCAACGCGGGCCGCAGGTGCTCGGCACTGGCCTCGGAGACCTTGAACGAGAATCCGGGAACGGCGGTCGGCACCTCGACGTCGCCGTTGCCGTACCAGCCGAAGAGCTCGTCGGTGCGATCCTGCGGGTCCGCGATGAACCCGTCCAGCGACATCGACATGTCCGCGACGACCTTGGCCATGACCCTCACTCCTTCGTCCGGGGAAACGCTTGCGTCCTTGAGTCGGAGCCACCCGCCGGCTCTCGACATCTAGGCTGCGATTCATGTCCGACCGTGTCGCAGCGATCGCAGCGGCCGTGACCTCCCGCGAGCCGATCAACGGCATCCGCATCGTCGGCATCGACGGCCCCAGCGGATCGGGCAAGAGCCACCTCGCCCGCCCGCTCGGCGAGCTGCTCTCCGCACCGATCATCGAGATCGACGACTTCGCCTCGTGGGAGAGCTTCGCCGGCTGGTGGCCCCGCTTCGACGCCCAGGTCCTCACGCCGCTGCTCGCCGGCGAGGACGCCGTCTACCAGGCGAGGGACTGGAACGACTGGTACGGCTCGTCCCTCGGCGAGTGGAAGCGACAGCCCTGGGCCCCGGCGATCATCATCGAGGGCGTCACCTGCACCCGCCGCGAGACGGTCGGCCGGCTGGCGTACGCCGCCTGGGTGGAGGCGCCCGCATCGTTGCGACTGGCCCGCGGCCTCGAACGCGACCGGGCCTTCGCCGGCGCGGACCGGCTGTGGCGCCGCTGGATGACCGAAGAGGAGCGGTTCTTCGCCGCCGACGGCACCCGGGAACGCGCCGACATCATCGTCGGCACAGGACCATGAGGTATGCCGGACGCTCCTCCAGCGCGGACCGGGGCTGACGGGACTCGAGCAGGAAGTTCTCGGCCGCCCGCTCGCCGAGCTCCGCCCGAAGCTCATCCGCGTGGGACTGCCACAGCGCGAACAACCGCAGCCAGAACTCGTGATGGTTCTCGTTGAGGAGCAGCTGTTCGACCTCCAGCCCGGCACCGGCCGCCATCGACTCCCAGCTGTCCGCGCCGGCCGGCTGCTCGCGTACCGTCAGCACGAACCTGCCCCCGGGCTTGAGGATGCGACGCGCCTCGCGGAACGCGGCAGGCCGGTCCGGGGCGAACGGCAGCGCGTCGACGCTGACGATTCCGTCGGCGTAGTCGGCGGGAAGTCCCGTCTTCGCGAACGTGCCCTGCCGGAATTCCGCCTGCCCCGGCGCGACGAAGTCGGCGGACCGCTGGGACGCCAGCTCCACCGCCACGGCGCTGAAGTCGATGCCGGTCAGCCGGGCCGACAGCGCCCGCGCCAGCCACAGGCCCGGACCGCCGCGGCCACACCCCAGGTCGACCAGGCGCCCACCGGGTCGCAGGCGCAGGGTCGCCACGATGTTTCCGAGCATCCACCAGGAGCAGGCGCTGAACGGTTCGACACCGTGGGGGTAGTCGTCGCCCATCGCCTGCGCCCAGAGGCGCTGCATCAGAGGGCTGGCCTGCACCCCCGCGTGCGCCGCGTCGTAGTCATCGACCGCGATCCCGACCTTCTTCTCATCCGTCACGGCACCCATTCTCGACCGCCGATGCGGCGATGAACGAGCGGCCCTACGTGACGGCCTCGTAGCGGGCTCGGAGCGCCGCGCCGTCGGGGCGGCCGTGCAGGCGCAGCCGGGCCATGCCTCCGTCCGGGAAGATGTCGAGCCGCACGTGGGTCGCGACCGGGACCACCGCGACCGGGAAGCGGTGCCGGGTGTCCGGGCTCAGGCGGACCTGGGGCAGCAGCTCGAACCAGTCGTCCGGGTCGTCGAGCAGGCCGGTACGCGTGTCGATGCCGCGCAGGGTGGCGCTGCCGGGGGCGTTGCCCTTGAAGTGGCTGGTGTCCAGTTCGGCGAGCTCGATCACGGCGGGCGCGGCGAGCTGGACCAGGACCCAGTCGTTGCCGTCGTCGCGGCGGCGGGAGGTCTCCCAGCCGTCGCCCATCGAGCGGGCCACGCCCGGGTTGAGCATGTTCTGCGGGTGGCCGTAGAACATGTTGCTGCAGCCGGCGATGCGGGCGCCGTACTCGGCCGCGGCGACGTCGAAGACGCTGGGGAGCAGGCGCGGGTCGGGGACCACCTCGCCGTGGACCCGCAGGCGGGCCACGCCGCCGTCCGGGTAGATGTTCAAGCGGATGTGGGTGTAGCGCTGGCGGGAGTCGACGGCGAAGAGGTTCTGGCTGTCCCCGGCGAGCGGCGAGCGGCGTACCAGGGGCGTCCACTGTGCCTCGGCGAGCTGGGTCGCGTCGGGGTAGAAGTCGAAGGCGCATCCGTCGACCGACGCGTACGGCGGGTAGTTGCCGGTGAAGAACGCGGTGTCGATGTCGATGCCGTGCACCACGCCCGGCGCGCCCAGCCGGATGATCGCGGTGTCGTGGCCGGGTTCGCGGCGGCGCCGGGTCTCCCAGCCGTCGTACACCTGGCCTTTCTGGCCGAACGTCTGCGGTGCGAACACCGGGGTGGCAGGGTCGACGAGATGGTCGGCGGCGGCGAAGAACTCGTCGTTGGCGTGGACCACCCCGCCGCCGAAGGTGCGCGACGCCAGGTCGGGCAGGAGTGTGAACTCTTCCATCAGGAGACCTCCCGGGTGAGGAAACGGCCGTGCGGTGCGGCGCCGGTCACCGTGCGGCCGCGCAGCCAGGTCGTGCGGACCACCCCGGTGAGGGTCTTGCCCGCGTACGGCGTGACGGGGTTGCGGTGGTGCAGCCGCGCCGGATCGACGACGAAGGTCCCGTCCGGGTCGAAGGCGACCAGGTCGGCGTCGGCGCCCACGGCGATCCGTCCCTTGCGGGTGAGTCCGACGAGGTCGGCGGGCCGCCGGGCCATCCAATCGGCGACGTCGCGCAGGGCGTACCCTCGCTCGCGCGCCGCCGTCCAGATCACCGGCAGCCCGAGCTGGACGGAGGCGATGCCGCCCCACGCCGCCGCGAAGTCGCCGGTGTCGCGGCGTTTGAGGTCGGGGGTGCAGGGCGAGTGGTCGCTCACGATGCAGCTGATGAGCCCGTCGGCGAGCGCGGCCCACAGGCGGTCGGAGTTGGCGGCGTCGCGGATCGGCGGGCAGCATTTGAACTCGGTGGCCCCGGCGGGGATCTCGGCCGCGTCGAGGGTCAGGTAGTGCGGGCAGGTCTCCGCGGTCACCCGCAGTCCGTCGGCCCGCGCGGCGGCGATGAGCGGCAGCGCGTCCGATGCCGACAGGTGCAGGATGTGGACGCGGGCGCCGGCGGCCCGGGCCGCCTCGATGGCGGTGGCCACGGCGGCATGTTCGGCGTCGGGTGGGCGGGAGGCCAGGAAGTCCGGGTACGCCGGGGACGACGCGGCCGCGTGCAGGTGGTCGGGGTCCTCGGCGTGGATGACGAACAGCGCGTCGACGGCGGCCAGCGCCTCGGCGAGCTGTCCGGGGGTCAACGGAGGGAACTCGGGCACCCCGGAGTCGGCGAGGAAGGCCTTGAAACCGAACACGCCCGCAGCGTGCAGGCCGGGCAGCGCCGCGGCGTTGCCGGGGATCGCCCCGCCCCAGAAGCCGACGTCGACCTGGATCTTCCCGGCGGCCGCCTTCTTCTTGATCTCGAGCGCATCGGCGGTGACCGTGGGCGGCAGGCTGTTGAGCGGCATGTCCACGATGGCGGTGACCCCGCCCGCCGCGGCTGCCCGGGTCGCGCTGGCGAAGCCCTCCCATTCGGTGCGGCCGGGCTCGTTGACGTGCACGTGCGTGTCGACCAGGCCGGGCAGCAGCGCCAGCTCGCCGAGGTCGAGGTCTTCGGCGGCGGCGATCACCGCGTCGTAGGCGTCGACGGCGACGATCCGCCCGTCCCGGACCGACACGGCGGCGGCGTGCTCGCCACCGGGGGTGACGGCGCGGCGGGACCGCAGCACGAGATCGACCATGAAGCGAGCCTAACCGCCCGGCGTCGCCGAGCGGCTACGTCGCGTGAAGCCACTCACGCGAGTGTCATCAGCTCTTCGCGGGAGAAGCCGACCGTGTCGGCCGGCAGGGCTCCGCAGTCGAGGCCCCGGAGCAGATAGCCCGCGAGGGCGCGCGCCGTCGCGGGTTCGTCGAGGATGCCGCCGGCCTGGCGGTCATGGTAGCGGCGCAGGCGGGTCATCGCCGCGTCCATGCCGTCGGCGAAGAAGGCGTACGTGGCGGCGAAACGGGTCGGCAGCTGGGCCGGGTGGAGGTCCCAGCCCTGGTAGAAGCCGCGTTCGAGGGAGCGGCGCACGAGCCGGTGGTGCAGCGCCCATGCGTCGTGGACCGCCACGTCGGTGCCCACCGGCAGGATGTTGGTGGAGCCGTCGGAGAGGCGTACGCCGGTGCCCGCGGCCGCGGCCTGCATCACGGCCTTGGCGTAGTCGGCGACCGGGTGGTCCATCGCCTGGTACGCCGCCGCGACACCGGCCGCGGCGCTGTAGTCGTACGTGCCGTAGTGCAGCCCCGTGCACCGGCCCGCCGCGGCGGTGATGAGGCGGGCGACGGTCGCCGTGCCGTCCGCTCCCAGCACCGCGGCGGGCAGCTCGATCTGGATCTCGAAGCGGAGGCGCCCGGCGGGCAGGCCGTACGCCCGCTCGAGCCGCTCGCAGAGCGCGACCGCCGCCTCGACCTGGGCCGGCCCGCTGACCTTCGGCACCGTGACGACGAACGGCTCCCGATAAAGCTCGAGCCACAGGTCGAGGGTGCGCAGCGCCCGGCGCCGGGTGGGCGCCTCGAGCGACTTGATCCGGATGCCGACGAACGGCGGGCGGGGGCCGTCGAGGAGCACCGCGGCGGCCTGTTTGACGGCGGCGTCCTCCCGGTCGTCGTCGCGGACGCCGTACCCGTCCTCGAAGTCGATCCGCAGGTCCTCGATCGGCTCGGTGGCGAGCTTGTCCCGGACCCGGTCGGCGAGCGCGGCCGGGAACGGCAACGGCGGGTGCTCGTCGAGGACGGCCAGGGCCTGCGTGCCCCACTCCCGGAAGCCGGCGATCCGGTCGGCCGGGATGTAGACCGTGTGCACCGGCTGCCGTCCGGGCCGCTCCCCCGGATAGCGGGCGGCGAGGAACGCGTCGTGGGCGGCGAGCCGGTCGTCGATCGCGGCGTAGTCGTCGTCGCGCAGCCGCACGGTCAGTCGATCGAGTCGTAGGCGGCGGTGGTGAGGAAGTCGGCGAAGTCGTCGGCGAGCGCCACCCGCTCGAACAGCTTGCGGGCGTCGTCGAAGCGGCTCGACGCCCACGCCTCGTCACCCAGCGACTCGCGGATCTTGGCGAGCTCCTCGTCCTCGATGCGGCCGACGAGGTCCGCGGTGACCGGGGTGCCGTCGTCGAGGCGGACGCCGTTGTGGATCCACTGCCACACCTGCGAGCGCGAGATCTCGGCCGTGGCGGCGTCCTCCATGAGGTTGAAGATCGCGACCGCGCCGTTGCCGCGCAGCCAGGCCTCCAGATACTGCAGGGCGACCGAGACGTTGGAGCGCAGCCCGGCCTCGGTGACGGCGCCGCCCGTCGCGGCCACGTCGAGCAGCTGCGCCGCCTCGACCGTGACGTCGTCGCGCCGCCGGTCCAGCTGGTTGGGGCGGTCGCCCAGCACCCTGTCGAAGATCTCCCGGCACACCGGCACGAGGTCGGGGTGGGCCACCCAGGAGCCGTCGAAGCCGTCGCCCGCCTCGCGCTCCTTGTCCTCGCGGACCTTGGCGAGGGCCACCTCGTTGACGGCCGGGTCGCGCCGGCTCGGGATGAAGGCCGCCATGCCGCCCATCGCGAAGGCGCCCCGGCGGTGGCAGGTCGAGACGAGAAGCTCCGTGTACGCCCGCATGAACGGCGCCGTCATCGTCACCGAGGCACGGTCCGGCAGCACCATCGCGGGATTGTCGCGGTAGTACTTGATGATGCTGAACAGGTAGTCCCAGCGGCCGGCGTTGAGGCCGGAGATGTGCGGGCGCAGCGCCCACAGGATCTCGTCCATCTCGAAGGCGGCCGGGATCGTCTCGATGAGCACGGTCGCGCGGATGGTGCCCACCGGAATGCCGAGGGCTTCCTGGGCGTGGGTGAAGACGTCGTTCCAGAGGGCCGCCTCGTGGTGCGACTCCATCTTGGGCAGGTAGAAATACGGCCCGGAACCGCGCGCGACCAGCTCGGCGGCGTTGTGGAAGAAGTAGAGCCCGAAGTCGACGAGGGCGCCCACGGCCGGCTCGCCGTCGACCGGCAGGTGCCGCTCGTCGAGGTGCCAGCCGCGCGGCCGCATGACGATGGTCGGGTAGGGGCCGCCGCCCAGCTCGTACGTCTTCTTGTCGGTCTCGAGCCGGATGGTGCGGCGGATGGCGTCGTGGAGGTTCTGCTGGCCGTCGACGACGTTGGCCCAGTGCGGGGTGTTGGCGTCCTCCAGGTCGGCGAGCCAGACCTTGGCGCCGGAGTTGAGCGCGTTGATCGTCATTTTGCGCTCGGTGGGCCCGGTGATCTCGACCCGCCGGTCGGTGAGGTCGGCAGGCGCGGGCGGGACCGTCCAGTCGCCGGCACGGATCTCGGCCGTCTCCGGCAGGAACCCGAGGCTGCCACCGGCGGCGATCTCGGCGCGGCGCTCCGCGCGGCGGGCCAGCAGCTCGTTGCGGCGGGGCCGGAACCGGCGGTTCAGGTCGGCGACGAACGCCACGGCCTCGTCGGACAGGATCTCGGTCACGGGCGGGCACTCCCTTCACAGGTTGCTCTCCGTACCGTATCGGTCCGGGCCTTGCCGCGCGCAGGGCCTGTGGACAAAGCGAAGGGCGACGGCCCCCGCGGGGAACCGGGGACCGTCGCCTTCCTCATTCCTTCTGACAATTGGGGATGGTCAGAAGTTTCCGAACGAGTCGCACTTCGCCTTCTGGGTGATGCAGTTGCGCACGCGCTCGGCGAGCGGCTTCGTCTCCCAGGCGTTCATGAAGTCGCCGTGCATCGACAGCGCGCCGCCGGAGGAGAGCTTGAACCCGGCCGGGCCACCGGAGGTGGGGTAGCCGATCACGAAGGACAGGGAGGGGATGGCCACCGGGAACTTGCCGCTCCTGCACGTGCCGTCGGGGCCGGTCGAGCCGACGTGCGACTTGTGGTCCGGGCTGTCCAGGTGCACGCCGTCCCAGCAGTCCGGGAACGTGAGCTGGTAGGTCAGCTCGGCGGTCTTGGCGCACACCGGCCAGTTACCGTCGGTGCTGCGCCCGATCTCGCCGCCCGCGCCTGCGCACCAGAACTGCCCCGGCGTGCCCTTCGGGGACGCGGCCTGGTTCTTGGCGTTACCCGCGATCATCCGCAAGCCCTCCGGGAACGGTACGGTCTCCGTCGGGTCCTTCAGCCGCGAGCCGTAGTACACCGTGACGCCGTGCGGATCCACCGGCTTGCCGTTCTCCTCCAGCGTGGGGATCCAGTACGCCGACCGGTCCACCTTCGGCTCGCAGCTGGTCTCCTTGCTGGCGAACAGCGACTCGTTGGTGGACGACGCATCGGTGCTCTTGTTACCGAAGAACGAGTGCAGGTGCGAGGCGCCGGCCATGCCGGGGAAGACGATCGCGTCGTCGGCGAGCCGGTGGCTGATCTTGCAGGCGGCGTTGAACTCGGGCACCCGGACGTTCCCGGCGGGCACGGGCTTCGCCACGGTGGCCCGGTACTCGGCGAGCTGCTTGTCCCACTTGGCCTTGTCGATCTTCACCCAGCCATCCCCGTCCGGGGCAGCGGTCGAAGGCGCGGGCGCGGAAGGCGCGGCAGTCACCGTCCCCAGCGTGAACCAGTTGATGTTGACGAAGTCGGCGCGCTGAGAGCTCTTCAGCACCGCGAAGACCGTCTGAGCGCCGGAGGGAACCGACTTGGCCTGCGCCGTGACCGTGGTCCACTTCTGCCAGCCACCCGTCCTGCTCACCGGGAACGTGGCGAGCAGCGCGCCCGACTGCGAGCCGAGGTGCAGCTCGATCGAACCGCCGGCGGCGTTGTCCGAGGCGACGCGGGCGGACAGGTTCGCGCCGGAGACCGTCACGTTGTCGTAGCGCAGCCAGTCGCCGTCGGCGAGCCAGCCCACGTTCTTGCCGCCGTCGGCGTCGCCGGTGTTTTCGGTCTGCGCCCCGGACTGAGCGGCGAAGGACTCGGCCTGCAGCCGGCCCGGCACGGCGTTCTCCGCGGCGCTGGCGTTGGCGATGTAGACGGCACTGCCGCCGAGCGCGACAGCGACCGCGGTGGCGAGCACCACGCGGGTGGTGCGCCGGCGCTTCTTCGCCGGTTCCGGGGCGGCGTGCAAGGCAGATCTCCGCATTACCAATCCTTCGACGAGAGCGGGGCTAGCGCATTTCGCGAGGAAGTATGCCCAGCTCAGCGCGCTTGCTTCAACCCTTGAAGAAACATTTGAGGATGGGCTTGCGCGGGTCCGCAGGTGGCCGCGTTATCGCTACGAAATAACAATTTCTGTGGACCTCAGCCTTAAAAGTTCCTTAAGCGCCGCTGCCACGCCGGGTGGCGACGCGAAGCGCACAGAGAGGCCGGTCGTCGCCACAGCCACGGTAGCTTCAGGTCGGTGAGCGAACACAGGCAGCAGCAGACCACGGCGGAGCAATACGCGGCCTGGACGGAAGCGGAGTGTGCACGCATCGAGATCGTGGACGGGACGGTCGTCGTGCGTCCGAGCGCGTCCAAGCGGCACAACCGCCTGGCCCGGCTTCTGGCGAACGCCTTGGATGTCGCCGCGGGACCGGACTGGAACGCGGACACCGACTTCGATGTGCGGCTCCAGGACGTGCCGCTGAACAACCGTCGTCCTGACGTGACGCTATTGGCGTGTCGAGCAGGCCGCCACCGGGGCACCTCTCGTCTACACGTACGTTCTCGACCCGGCGACCAACCGCTACCGCGACAGTGAGGTCTTCACCGGTGTCGTGAAACTGGCCGCGCCCTTCTCCGTCGAGCTCGATCTGGGCCAGATCTGATTCAGGCGGGGTACCAGGGCACGTCGGCCGGTGGCACGTCGTCGCGGGTCACCGTTCCCTCGATGAGCCCGTACGGCCGGTCGCCCGCGATGAACACCTCCCCCGGGTTCTGCAGGTCGAACGGCGACAGGTCGACCAGGTAGTGATGCTTGTTGGGCAGCGCCAGGCGGATCTCGGCGATCTCGGGCCGGCTGTCCAGCACCCGGGTGCCCATACTGAACAGCGTCTGCTGCAGCGAGTAGCTGTACGTGTTGACGAACGCGTTGACGAGCGCGTCCTTCGCCTTCTCGAACGACTCGCCCCACTCGGTGGCGTCCGACAGGTGCCGCCAGCGGGCGTCGACCTCGGTGGCCAGGATGCGGTCGGTGGTCTCGGGCAGCGTCGTGTAGCGGTCGCGGGGGAAGCCGTGGAACTCCGACGCGGTGGTGTTGAGCACCACGAAGTCCTTCAGCCCGGACACGACCTGGGTGAAGCCCTCGCCCACGGTCACCGTGCACAGCCGGGTGAAGTCGCCGCGGCGCCGGAACGAGTGCGGGCCGAGGCGCTCCCAGCCGTACGCCTCGATGCCGACCCGGGCGGTGACGATCTGCGGTTGCGTCTCGACGAAGTGCCGGCCCAGCCGCAGCGCGAACGCCTCGGGCTCGCCCACGCCGTGCTCGCGCGCGAACGCGTACACGGTGTTCTTCATCGTGTCGGTCGGCAGGACGCCGGCGTTGTCCCCGGTCAGATGGGTTGCCGACAGGTCACCGGCGAGGGCCACACTGACGTTGAGGTCGGTCAGCCCGTGCGTGTCGCCGCCGCGCGTGACGTGCACGAGCCGGGTCTCCGCCTTGCCGTATCGGTTGGGTCCCAGCACGATCGCCACGCGTCAGCTCCCTCGGTAGGTGGTGTAGCCGTAGCGGCTCAGCAGCAGCGGCACGTGGTAGTGCCGTTCGGGGTCGTGCACCTGGAAGGCGACGGTGATCTCCGGGAAGAACGCGGCGCCGCCCAGATAGGGCTCCACATAGAACACCAGACGGTAGCCGCCGGCCTGCCAGTCGTGCACCGGCACCCGGTGCTTGAGCCGGCCGTCGTCGTCGGTGCGCCCCTCCGCGATCAGCCGCCACCCGTCCGCGTCGCGCCGTTCCAGCCGCACGTACACGTCTCGGGCCGGCTCGCCGGACGCCGTGTCGAGGATGTGGGTGGAGATCCGCGCGTGGAACTCCGCCTCGAACCGCTCACCCGAGCCCATCGAGCACCCTCTCCAGCCGCAGCAGCGCGATCTTGCGCAGTTCCCCGGCGACGATCCGGCGTTCGGTTCCCTCGTCGTTGCGGAGGCGCTCGCGGGCGGCGGCCAGGATCTCCTCCTGCGTCCGCCCGCTGGCGAAGATGAGGAAGACGTGGCCGAACCGCTGCTCGTACGCCCGGTTGGCGTCGGCCAGCTCGGCGCGGACCCGCTCGTCCGTGCCCGCGGCCGCCGTGGACTGCTCGCGGCGCGACCATGCCGCCTCCCGCGACTCGCCTGCCGCGCGCTCCCCGATGCGGGGATGGGCGGCGAGGCCCTGCTGGACCTGCTCCCAGCTCAGCTCCCGGGCGGCGGTGTCGGCGGCGGACAGCAGGGCCGCCCGCGACGGGTACGGCCGCCCGGCCGCGACCGCCTCCACCCAGGCCGGCACGGCACAGACGGCGAGCAGGGTGGCGGTCAGCTCGTCCGCGGGCAGCGCGTTGAACGCCTTCACCCGGTCAGTCAACCAGATCCGCGTACGCGAGACTGGGCCGGTGCTGATCTCCGCCGCCGCGCTTCCCGACCTGCCCATCCGGCCGATCCTGCCGGACGTGGCGGCCACCCTGGCGACGCACGGCGCGGCGGTGCTGGTGGCGCCGCCCGGAACCGGCAAGACCACCGTCGTGCCGCTGGCCCTGGCGTCGGCCGACGGCGGCCGGGTGGTGGTGGCGGAACCGCGCCGGGTGGCGGCACGGGCCGTTGCCCGGCGGATGGCCGCGCTGCTCGGCGAGGAGGTGGGCGAGCGGGTCGGCTACACGGTTCGCGGCGACCGCCGGGTGTCCTCGCGGACCCGGGTCGAGGTGGTGACCACCGGTGTCCTGGTCCGGCGGCTGCACCGGGATCCGGAGCTGGCCGGCACGGCCGTCGTGGTGCTGGACGAGTGCCACGAGCGGCATCTGGACTCCGACCTCGCGCTGGCGTTCCTGGTGGAGGTGCGCGCCGCTCTGCGCCCCGACCTGCGGGTGCTGGCGACGTCCGCGACCGCCGAGGCGGAGCGCTTCGCCGGCCTGCTCGGCGACGTCCCCGTGGTGACGGCCGCCGCCGCCCTGCACCCGGTCGAGGTGCACTGGTGCCCGCCGCCCCAGCCGGTCACCCCGGCACACGGTCTGCGCGTCGATCCCCGGCTGCTGGACCACGTCGCCTCGACGATCCGGCGGGCGCTCGCCGAGAGCGACGGCGACGTGCTGGCGTTCCTGCCGGGCGCCCGCGAGATCGAGACGGTCGCCGGGCGCCTGCACGGCATCGCCGCCACCGTGGTCCCGCTGCACGGCCGGCAGCCCGCCTCCATCCAGGACGCCGCGCTGCGCCCGGCGGCAGGGCCGCGGGTGGTGCTGGCCACCGCGGTCGCCGAGAGCAGCCTCACGGTGCCGGGCGTACGCGCGGTCGTGGACGCCGGCCTGAGCCGGGTACCCCGGATGGACCACGCCCGTGGGCTGGGCGCGCTGGTGACCGTGCCGGTGTCGCGTGCCTCGGCGGTGCAGCGCGCGGGCCGTGCCGGCCGGGAGGCGCCCGGCCGCGTGTACCGCTGCTGGTCGCAGGCGCAGCACGAGCGCCTGCCCGCCCAGCCCGAGCCCGAGGTGGCGGCGGCCGACCTGACCGGGTTCGCGCTCGACCTCGCTCTGTGGGGACATCCCGATGGCAGCGGCCTGGCGTTGCCGGACGCCCCGCCGCCGGGCGCGCTGCAGGCCGCGATGACCACGTTGCGGGCCCTGGGCGCCACCGGCGACGACGGCCGGGTGACCGACCGTGGACGCCGCCTGGCCGACGCCGGGCTGCATCCGCGCCTGGCCCGGGCACTGGTCGACGGCGCACCCCTGGCCGGGGCCAGGCGGACGGCCGAGATCGTGGCGCTTCTCGACGCCGGCGCGACCGGGGACGACGTGGTGCTGGCGTGGCGCCGGGCCCGCTCCGAGTCCGACCGCGCCTGGACCGCCGAGGTACGCCGGCTCACCGCCGCCCTCGACCGGCAGGAGGGCCCGCGAGAGCCCGGCGGCGGGCGCCTCGGCGACGACCTCGCGGCGGGGCTCGTCGTCGGTCTCGCGTACCCGGAACGGGTGGCCCGGGTGCGGGAAGCCGGCTCCCGCGCGTACCTGATGGCCGGCGGAACCGCCGCGGAGCTGGCCGCCGGCAGCGGCCTGGCGGGGACGACCTGGCTGGCCGTGGCCGACGCGGACCGCGCGCCCGGCGCCCGCACCGCGCGCATCCGCAGCGCGGCCCCGCTGGACGAGACGACGGCCCGCGCCGCGGCCGAGACCCTGACGGCGACCGAGACGGAGATCGGCTGGATCGACGGCGACGTGGTGGCCCGGCGGGTGGAGCGGCTTGGGGCGATCATCCTGGGCGAGCGCCGGCTCGAGGACCCGGATCCGGCGCTGGTGCGGGCCGCCCTCCTCGAGGGTCTGCACCGCGAAGGGCTCGGGCTGCTCACCTGGTCGCCGGCGGCGACGGCACTGCGGCAGCGGCTCGCGTTCGTCCGCGCGACGCTGGGCGAACCGTGGCCGGACGTCTCGGACGAGGCGCTGGCCGGCGGCGACTGGCTCGACATCGGGCGGGCGCGCCGTCGCGCGGACCTCGCGCGGATCGACGTCGCCACGGCGTTGCGGCGGCTGCTGCCGTGGGAGGTCGCGGGCCGCCTGGACGAGGTGGCGCCGGAACGTCTGCGGGTGCCGAGCGGCTCGGCGATCCGGGTCGACTACACCGACCCGGCCGCCCCTGTGCTCGCGGTGAAGCTCCAGGAGACCTTCGGCTGGCAGGACACCCCGAAGCTGGCCGGTGGGCGGGTTCCCGTCGTGCTGCACCTGCTCTCCCCCGCCGGCCGGCCGCTGGCCGTGACGAGCGACCTGGCGTCCTTCTGGGTCAACGCCTACCCGCACGTCCGGGGCGAGATGCGCGGCCGCTACCCGCGCCATCCGTGGCCCGAGGACCCGGCCGCCGCCGCGCCGACGCGGCGGGCCAACCCTCGCAGGTCCTAAGGCATGACGGCGATGCCCGGGCCGGGCTGGGTGGGGATGGTGCGGATCAGGGTGCGTGCGGGTGCCGGCTGCCCGAACAGGTAGCCCTGACCCAGGTCGCAGCCCAGGGTGGCCAGCGCCCGCGCCCGGTCGGGCGTCTCGACGCCCTCGGCCACGACGACGACGCCGAGCTCGGCGCAGATCCGCAGCACCGAGCGGCACAGCGCGCCGGCCCGCTCGGGCGCGACGTCCACATCGGTCAGCGACGAGTCCAGCTTGACGATGTCCACCGGCAGCGAGTGCAGCTGGGCCAGCGCGTTGAACCCGCTGCCGAAGTCGTCGAGGGCCACGCGTACGCCGCGCTGCCGCAGCCGGTGCAGCACCTCGACGGCGGGCGGCAGCTCCGGGATGCGGCGGGTCTCGGTGATCTCCACGACCAGGCGCGACGGGCGTACGGCGTGCCGCTCCAACGCCCGCAGCACCCCCTCCTCGAGCCCGTGCTGGCCGAGCCGCGCCGCCGACACGTTGACGTGCACGTCGATCGGGCGGCCGTACGCGTTGGCCAGTGCCGCCGCGTCCGCGCACGCCTGGTCGAGCACGAAGTCGTCGATGGCCGCGACCAGCCCCGTGCGCTCGGCGACCGCCACGAAGACGTCGGGATCCACCGGCCCGGCGACGGGATCGGTCCACCGGGCCAGCGCCTCGACCGCCACGACGGCGCCGTCGGCGAAGCGCACGATCGGCTGGTAGTACGTCTCGAAGCCGAACTCGCCCGGCGCGCTCACGGCGCGGGCCAGCAGGTGAGGCAGGTCGGCGTTGGGTCCGCCGTCGGCGCCGGAGTAGCGCGCCATGGCGTTCTTGCCGCGGCGCTTGCTGACGTACATGGCCGCGTCGGCGCGCCGCAGCAGCACGTCGGCGGTGAGGTTGCGGTCCTCCGGCTCCGGCAGGACCAGGCCGAGGCTGGCGCTGACCGCCACGGTGTGCCCGTCGATCGCGTACGGTTCGCGCAGCGCCGTCAGGATCCGGTGGCCGATCTCCTCCGCCTCGGGCGCCCGGCGCTCGAGCAGGACCGCGAACTCGTCCCCGCCGAGCCGGGCCACCAGGTCACCGGGGCCCACGGCGGCGGCCAGGCGTTCGGCGAAGATCCGCAGCAGCCGGTCGCCCACGGCGTGGCCGAAGCCGTCGTTGATCAGCTTGAAGTCGTCGAGGTCGGCGAAGAGCAGGGCCACCGGCACCCCGCGATACCGGTACGCGTCCAGCGCGAGCACCAGCCGCTCCTGGAACAGCGCCCGGTTGGCCAGCCCGGTCAGCGGGTCGTGGTACGCCTGGTGGTGCAGCTTCCGCCGGCCCTCGGAGACCCGTGCCAGCAGCACCATGTTGTCCACGATGGTGAACATCTGCCGCGCCACCACCAGCCCGAGGACCAGCCAGCCGAGGTACGCCTCGTACGACGTCAGCCGCCCGCCGCCGCCGGTGCGCACCGCGATGAACACGCCGGTGGCGACGACGGGCACGTACGGCAGCAGCAGGTGCAGCCAGTCCCGGTCGACCCGCTCGTCGGCGGGCGCGGCGCCGAGGCCGCGGTTGCTCATCGCGGCGAGCGCCAGCAGCGCCGGCCCGAGCAGGTACCCGGCCGACTCCCACGGAGTGAGGGCGCCGGGGTCCGCGCGCAGCAGCCTCAGGGTGTCCGAGCAGCCGAGCGCGAGCATGGCCCACACCATCAGCCGCAGCGGCGCCCGGGCCGCTCGCGAGGACGGGCGCGTGACCAGCAGCAGCACGCCCATCACGACCAGCACCAGGTCGACGATCGGGTACGCCGCCGCCACCGCGACGACCCACGGGTCCCGTCCCGCCGTGTCGAGGGGCCGGTCGGGCAGCACGGACCACACGATCGCCAGCAGCGAACCGGTGATCAGCACGCTGTCGATGACCAGCACCGTGCGGTCGCGCCGCAGGGACGCCTGCGCCGGCCGGGGCAGGGCCATGGAGCCGGCGACCAGCGCCACGAAGGTCAGCAGGGGCAGGGTCAGCAGGGCCACGTCGGCGACCGTCACGGCGGGCGTCGGCAGCGGCCCGGCGACGTCGCGGATCGTCCACCACAGCCGCACGAGCGCCCACGTCGTGAGGGCGGCGCCCAGCAGCAGCCGCCACAGGATCCGGGCGCCGGTGTGGCTGCGGGCCGCGTGGAAGCAGGCGAACGCGGCCAGGGCGCCGGCCACGAACTGGGCGGCGTCACCGTAGAGCCGCTGCCCGGCACCGGCCGGGACGGCCCACGCGCCGACGGCCGTGACGGCGGCGACGACCGCCAGCGTCACGGGCAACCGCGCCGAGCGTCCCGTCATCACCACCTGCTGCGCCTTCGAGAACCAACCGGTCACCGGCGCCCCCGACCACCGCGACCGGAGTAAGGTACCGCAGCCCTAGTCGCCGGCCGACAGGTCCGCGACGATCACGGTGATGTTGTCCGGGCCGCCGCCGCGCAGGGCGAGGTCGGTCAGGCGCTCGGCGCAGTTCTGCGGGGCGTCACAGGCGAGCAGCTCGGCCTCGATCTGGTCGGCGGGCACGACGGTGGTCAGGCCGTCGCTGCACAGCAGCCAGCGGTCGCCCGGCTCCGGCTCGACGATCACGTACGACGGGCTGACGGGCTCGCCCTGCAGCGCCTGCGTCACCACCGCCCGCCGGGGGTGGCTCCCCGCCTCCTCGGGCCGGATCAGCCCCTGGTCGACGAGCATCTGCACGTACGTGTCGTCCTTGGTGAGCTGGTTGAGCCGGCCGTCGCGCAGCAGGTAGGCGCGGCTGTCGCCGACGTGGGCGAGGGCGGCCCGGTCGGCGGAGAAGATGACGGCGGTCAGCGTGGTGCCCATGCCCTGCAGCGCGGCGTCGCCGGCGACGGTCTCGGCGATCCGCCCGTTCGCCACCTCGAGCGCCTTGTGCAGCGCGTCCATCTGGTGCTCGTTGTCGATCGGCACGTCCAGCGACGCCATGGCCTCGACGGCGATACGGCTGGCGACGTCCCCGGCGGCCATCCCACCCATGCCGTCGGCGACGACCAGAAGCCGGTCACCGGCGTAGTAGCAGTCCTGATTGCTGCTTCGCACGTGGCCTTTATCGGTGACGGCCGCCCACCGCAGGTGCAAGGTCATGGCGTGCAGCCTGCCAGGTCGGGTCCAGCCTGTCTGCACGCGGTCGGCGGCGCGCCGGGACAACGGCTCGCGAACTGCGGAAAAAGGCACCTCTCACGGAACGAGAGGCCGTCCCAGGCACCGGGGGTCGACGGCGGCGGCCGGTTTGGTGGGCGCGACCCACTCCAGCGCCGACTGGTCGACCGCCCAGCCGCGGACCGTGATCCGGCTGTGCTGGGCGCGTACCTGCTCCGGGCAGAGGGTCTTGGACGTCACCTGCGCGTTGGGGACGAACACCACCTCGCCGCCGCGCTGCAGGATCGTGGTGGCGGTGTCGTCGACGGTGATCAGCTGCCCGCGGATCACCCGCGTCGAGGTGGTCCCGTCGCGGACCTCGACCGCGCTGTCCGGCAGCACGGGCACCCGGAGGAACACCACGCCGACGAGGAACGGTGCGATCAGCGCGCCGGCGACAGCCGGCCAGTGCGTGGCGAGCCGGGCCAGGCGGGCGGGTACGGGACCGGTCAGCAGCCAGCCGAGCAGGGGCGGCGCGCCGAGCAGCACGACCGTGCCCCAGTCGTCGGCGGACCAGGCAACCCGGATGCCGGGCCGGACCCAGAGCAGCGTGAGCAGGCCGAGCAGGATCGGGATGACCAGGGTGACCACGGCGAGCATGCGGTGCTCGGTCGGGTAGCGCTGCACGGCCGTGAGTCCGAGGATCGCGACGGCCAGCATGACCAGCGTCGGCAGCATCCGCATCTGCCAGGTGAAGCCGGCCACCGCCACGGCGACCAGCACCACCCAGTCGGGCATGCGCAGCGCGGTGAGCGCGAGCAGCGAACGCCGCGCGGTCTCATCCTCGTCGGGCGTGCTGACCAGCAGGATGCCGCCCAGCATCCGCACGACGAGCACCACCACCGGCACGGTCCAGACGAGCGAGATGATGAGCGCGCTGAGCATGCCGAGCGGGCTGATGTACTGCACCAGCAGCAGCATGGTGGGCAGGTCCTGGCGGCTCAGGTACCAGAGCCGGAGCACGAGCAGCACCAGGGGGAACGCGGGCAGCGCCGTCAGCAGCCAGTTCAGCTGGGCCCGCCGTAACCGCGGCCGGCGCTCCAGGGTCCGTACGGTGGTGGTCACGACAGGGTGTCCTCCCAAGGCAGCTCCCGCACGGGCGGCCGCGGGGTCACGGGCTGCTGCGGGCGGGCGAGCGGAACACCCCGGTTGTTCTCGGTCTCCGGCAGGATGTTGTTCTTGTACGCCGTCTCCCACCGCGCGTCCTTGGGATCGGCGTACGACCGGTAGAGGGTCAGGTTCACCAGGTCCCGCAGCGCCTCGTTGTCGCCGACGCTGACACCCCACGCCTCGGTCTTGTCGTCACCGAGGTCCCAGTGGTCGTACCTGTCACGAAATTTCGACTTGAAGCCCCCGAGGATGGCGGCATCGGTGCTGACCGCATCGACGTCTCCCTTGTCGAGCGCCTGAAAACACTCCGACACGCGGTTGCGGCGGACCAGGCGGGCGCCTAAGGACGACGCAGTGGCCGCGCTGGTCGAGGCGGAGAGACTGCAGACCTTCTTGCCTTTGAACTCCTCCAGGCTCGCCACCTTCTTATGCCCGTGCAGGGTGATGACGGACTGCTCGGTGTGCAGGTACGACGACGAGAACATGACGTTTGGCATGTCCTCGCGTTCCTTGGTGATGCTGTAGCTGGCGATGACCATCTTCACCGGCACCGGGTTGCCCTGCAGGTCGGTCGCCTCCATCCGGGCCCGGTCCTCGCTCTCGATGCCGTAGAAGCGCACGTCGTCGCGGCGGAAACCCAGGTCCTCCGCGATCATGTACGCGATGTCGACGTCGAACCCGCTCCAGCTGCCGTCATCGGGATTGCGGTAGGCGATGCCGGGCTGGTCGTCCTTGACCGCGATGGGAAGCGTGCGCCATTCGTCGACCCCGGCCTCGCGCCGGAGGTCCTCCACCGACGGCGGCCCCACGTGGAACAGGCTGACCCACGCGAACGCCAGCACCACGACGAGCACCATGCCCAGGGCGGCGAGGCGCCAAGGTGCCAGGGAGGCACCCCAGGTCTTGACGGCCTCGTCCGGGCGCGCGAAGGTGCGGCGCAGCCCGGCCAGGGCCCGCTCGCCACGCCGCTGCCGGGCGCCGGGCAGCCGCCCGGGCACGCCGCGCTGCCGCGGCGGGCGGCGTACCACTACCTTGCGAACCGGCGGCCGGTCCTCCTCCATGCTCGACATCGCCTTCCGTCCCCCCTTGCGGAGCGCCCATCGTGCCTGATCAAGGTCACGGAACGGGGTCCGGGGTCCCGTACGCGACACCCGGCCGGCACCGGCGCAACCGTCCGGCCGTGAGCATCAGACCGCGGCGGGTCCCGTACCGCTGCACCGCCTCGAGCCCGTACGCGCTGCACGTCGGCGTGAAGCGGCAGCGGGTGGGCAGCCGTGGCGACACCTTGCGGTAACCGCGGATCGCCGCAGTGACCGCTCCGGACCCGGCCCCGGAGAAGCGGGAGACGGTCAGCAGGGTCGTGCTGAGCAGACCGAAGTCGCAAAACGGAAGGTCGCAGACATCGCAGTCACAGTCGCAGGCATCGCCCACCCGGTTCTTACGCTTGCGTCGTTTCCTGCCCCACATGCCGACCATGGTGAAGCATGGGCGCGAGAAGTCGGGGTACCCCGGCGGCCATGAGAATCGGGCGGGCTCTGCTGGCGGCCGGCTTGGTCGGCGTGGGAGTGCGCGTATGGCACTCCCGTACCCGTCGTTTCCTGCACCCGGACGGCCGCTCGTTCACCGGCGAGCTGGAGGTGTGGGGGCTGGGCGCACCCAGCGGCGCGAACCTGCTCGACCGGCCGGGCCGGCACCCGGTGACCCTGCGGATCTCCAAAGGCGGCGGGACGCCGCCGGGCTACCCGGACGTGCTGGGCGTGGCCCTGCGCGTGCACGGGCCCGTCGCCGGGCGGCGGACGGACCTGCTCTT
Organism: Actinoplanes sp. NPDC049548; assembly: GCF_040676695.1. Taxonomy (NCBI): domain Bacteria; kingdom Bacillati; phylum Actinomycetota; class Actinomycetes; order Micromonosporales; family Micromonosporaceae; genus Actinoplanes; species Actinoplanes sp. NPDC049548. The sequence continues at coordinate 103,176 of NZ_JBFAPM010000007.1, read as the reverse complement.
CTCCACCTGCGGCCGGGGGCGGTGGCTACGGCATGTGCCCGTGCCGCGCCGGAGCTTCGACAGCGTCTACGGGACGATCCTCCCCTACCGCACCGGCAGCCGGAGGAAGCTCCACCTCTGCGTCCAGCCGGACCTCGACGGCCGTTCCCTGGGCACAAGCCTCGAATCGGTCACCGCGGCGGCCGACGACGACGGGGCGCGCCTGATGCTGGGCGCCGCCGACGGTGCCGGGGCCACGCGGCTCGTCGGCCGGGCGCGCTTCGGTCGGGTGCTGCCGGCGGCGGCGGACGCCGCGCTGGCGTTCGACCCGGTGCGCAACGTCCCGGCCGACCTGCACCCGACCGGCTTCATCCACGGCTCGCGCGCCTTCGCCTACCGGATCGGGCAGAAATGGCGCGGTGCGCGCCCCGCGGCGCCGAACCCGGCCGCGGTGACGCGCACCAACGCGCATCGCTGATCAGCGCGCGAAGACCACCACCGCGCTCTCGGCGGGCAGCTCGACCCGGTCCCGCTGCAGAACCACCCCGGGCTCGGTGGCGAGCAGCACCTTGCTGGGCACCGAACGAAGGCTCACGGTCTGCGGCGCGGACGCCAGGTTGGCCGCCACCACGCACCGGCCGCGGCGCATCACCACGAACTGGTCGCCGTGCCACACCTCCACCCGGTCGAGGCGCGGGTCGGACAGGTCGGCGTGCTCGCGGCGCAGCGCGATCAGGCGCTTGTGCAGGTCGAGCATCTCCGCGTGACCGGGCTTCTCCCGCTCGGACCAGTCGAGCTTGGAACGTTCGAAGGTCGCCGGGTCCTGGGGATCCGGCACCTCCGCCTCCGCCCATCCGTGCGAGGCGAACTCCCGCCGGCGTCCGGTCTGCACCGCCTCCGCGAGCTCGGGCTCGGGGTGGCTGGTGAAGAACTGCCACGGGTTGCTGGCCGCCCATTCCTCGCCCATGAAGAGCATGGGCGTGAACGGCGAGGTGAGCAGCAGCGTCGCGCCGACCTTGAGCAGACCCGGCGACAGCGTCGCCGAGAGCCGGTCGCCGATCGCCCGGTTGCCGATCTGGTCATGGTTCTGCAGGTACGCGACGAAGCGATGCCCCGGCACCCGGTTGCGGTCCACCGGGCGCCCGTGGTGGCGCCGGCGGAAGCTCGACCACGTGTTCGCGTGGAAGAACGCCCCGGTCAGCACCGTCTCCAGGCAGTCCAGCGAGCCGAAGTCGCCGTAGTAGCCCTGCCGCTCGCCGGTGAGCAGCGTGTGCAGGGCGTGGTGCACGTCGTCGTCCCACTGGGCCTGCAGGCCGTACCCGCCGGCCTCGCGCGGGGTGATCAGCGTGGGGTCGTTGAGGTCCGACTCGGCGATCAGCGACAGCGGGCGGCCCAGGTGCGTCGACAGGCTTTCCACCTCGCTCGCCAGCTGCTCGAGCAGGTGGATCGCGGTGTGGTCGACCAGCGCGTGCACGGCGTCCAGGCGCAGGCCGTCGATGTGGTAGTCGCGCAGCCAGCCGAGCACGCTGTCGATGATGTAGCGGCGTACCTCGTCGGAGAGCGGTCCGTCGAGGTTGACCGAGGCGCCCCACGGGTTGGCCCCGGCCGCGCTCAGGTACGGCGCGAACATGGGGGCGTACGCGCCGCTGGGGCCGAAGTGGTTGTAGACGACGTCCAGCACCACGCCCAGGCCCTTGGCGTGCGCCGCGTCGACGAAGCGCTTGAGCCCGTCGGGGCCCCCGTAGGCCTCGTGGGGCGCATACCAGCAGACGCCGTCGTAGCCCCAGTTGTACTCGCCGTTGAAGGCGTTGACGGGCAGCAGCTCCACCAGGTCGACGCCGAGGTCGACGAGGTGGTCGAGCCGCTCGATGGCGGCGTCGAAGGTGCCTTCCGGGGTGAAGGTGCCGACGTGCAGCTCGTAGAGGACGGAACCGGGGAGCTGGCGCCCGGTCCAGGCACCGTCCGTCCAGGAGAAGGCCGCGTGGTCGTACACCCGGCTGGGGCCGTGCACGCCCTCAGGCTGCCACCGCGACCGCGGGTCCGGAAGCGGGCTGTCGTGATCCGGCAAAACGTACGAATAGTCCGTGCCGGCGCCGGCCTCGGGCACGTCGAGGCGCCACCACCCGTCGTCACCGCGGTCCATGTCGCGATCGGACCCGTCGATGCGCAGCTTGACGGTCTTCTCGGGAACCCACACCTCGAAGAGGGTCATGGTCACTCTTTCACCAGGAGGGCGACGGGGTACGTGTGCAGCAGATCGGCCACGGCCAGGCGGTTCCCGCCGTAACTGGCGTTCGTGAAGACTTCCCGCCAGGTGTGGCCGTCGAGTGTCAGCGTGGTGTCGTGCCAGCCGCCGTGACGTGACAATCCGACCGGCAGGCGGGTGGCCACCGCGACCACGCCGCCGCGGTCGAAGGCGATCACGTGCTCGGCGACCCGGCCATCGGCGTACACCGGGCGGTACCGGTTGAACAGCTCCGGCCGCTGCCGCCGCAGCCGCAGGGTCCGGCTGGTGACCAGCAGCTTGGCCGCGCCGCTCTCGTCGACCGGCGGCTGCCAGCCGTCGTCGATCCGGGCGAGCAGCTCGCGGCGCTCGCCGAAGTCGACCGGCCGCCGGTTGTCCGGGTCGACCAGCGAGTGGTCCCACAGCTCGGTGCCCTGGTAGACGTCCGGCACGCCGGGCATGGTGAGCTGCACCAGCTTCATCCCCAGCGAGTTCGACCAGCCGGGTGCGGTGATCGAGCGGACGAAGTCGTCGATCTCGCTGTGCAGGGCCGGGTCGTCGTACATCCGGTCCACCATCTGCCGCAGCGCCGTCTCGAACTTCTCGTCCTGCCGGGTCCAGCTGGTGCCGACGCCGCTCTCGCGGGCCGCCTTCAACGCGTACGCCTGCAGCCGCTCCCGGTCGAGCGGCCAGGCGCCGACCGCGGCCTGCCAGATGAGGTGGGCCAGGGCCGGGTCGGGCAGCGGGGCGACCCGCACCCAGCGGCGGACCACCTCGGTCCAGTCGCCGGGCAGCTCGGACAGCACGGCGAGCCGGGCCCGGACGTCCTCGCTGCGCTTGGTGTCGTGGGTGGACAGCGACGTCATGCCCGCCGGCCAGCGCCGCTGGCGTTCCGTCGTGACGTCGTGGAACTCGTCGAGGTTGACGCCGAACTTCGACGGGTCGTTGCCCACCTCGTTGCGGGCGGTGAAGCGGGTCCAGCGGTAGAACGCGGTGTCCTCCACGCCCTTGGCCATCACCGCCCCGGTGTACTGCTGGAAGCGGATCGCCAGCTCGTCGGCCGGGTTGCGCAGCCGCGCGGTGAGCTGGTCCAGGGCCGGGATCAGCCCGGGCCGGCGGCGGCCCGCCTCGGAGCGCGCCTTGGCCAGGTGCCGGGAGCCGAACGGCAGGTACGAGCGGTAGACCGGGAAGCAGGCGGCCAGCTCGGCGAGGCCCTGCGCGGCGCCCTCGACCTCCGGGACCAGCCGGCACATGCGGGCCAGCTCGGCGGCGAGCTGCGTGGTCGCGAGGTGGAACTTGGTCTCGTGGACCTGGTCCTGCCAGCTCTTCTCACCGCCGGTGAGGTGGTGGTCGAGGGTGTCGAAGAACCGCTCGGTGGTGGTGTCGACGAAGACGCCGCAGACCTCAGCCAGCGCGTCATAGCCGGTGGTGCCGGCGATCGGCCAGTCGGGCAGCTCCTCCCCCGGCTCGAGGATCTTCTCGACGACGAGCCAGGCGTCCGGCGCCGCCTCGTGCAGCCGGTGCAGGTACTCGCCCGGGTCGCGCAGGCCGTCCGGGTGGTCGACGCGCAGGCCCTGGACCGCGCCTTCGGCGTACCAGCGCAGGATCTCGCGGTGGGTGGCCTCGAAGACCTCCGGGTCCTCCACGCGCAGCCCGGCCAGGTCCACGATGGCGAAGAACCGTCGGTAGTTGAGCTCGCTGTCCCCGCGGGTCCAGTTGACCAGCTCGTAGTGCTGGCGGTCGTGGACCTCGCGGGCGGTGCCCTCCCCGGTGCCGGGGCGAAGCGGGTACCGCTTGTCGAAGTAGTGCAGCTCCCCGTCCTCGACGCGCAGGTCGTCGAGGGCGTCCGGCTCGTCGGCCAGCACCGGGATGAGCAGCCTCCCGCTCTCCCAGTCGATGTCGTAGAACTTCGCGTACGCCGACTCGCGCCCGTTCTTGAGCACGTCCCACCACGTCGGGTTGGCGGCGGGCACCGCCACCCCGGCGTGGTTGGGCACGATGTCGACGACCAGGCCCAGCCCGGCCGCGTCGAGGGCGGCCTTGAGCGCGAGCCGGCCCTCCTCGCCGCCGACCGCCGGGCTGACCTTGGTGTGGTCCACGACGTCGTAGCCGTGCTCGGAGCCGGGCGCGGCGGTGAGGATCGGCGCGGTGTAGAGGTGGCTGACACCCAGGTCGGCCAGGTAGTCGGCGAGCTCGGCGGTGGGCTTGAAGCCGAAGTCGGGGCGGATCTGGACTCGGTACGTACCAGTGGGCTGGTGGGGGGGCATCAAACCGTCCTGTCCAACACGATGAGCGAGCGGTCGGGCACGAGGATCTTGGAGCCCGCCTCCACCACGTTCGGGCGGTCGGGCGACGGTTCCGCCGTCTCGATGACCTTCTCCCACTTCTCGCCGTACTCGGCGGGCGGGGTGGCGAACTCGATGGGCGCGTCGTGGGCGTTGAAGAACAGCAGGAACGAGCTGTCGACGTGGCGCTGGCCGTACTGGCCGCGCTCGCGGATGCCCTCGCCGTTGACGAAGAGGGCGACCGCGCGCCCGAAGTCGTTGCCCCAGTCGTCGCCCGCCATCTGCCGGCCGTCCGGAGTGAACCATTCGAGGTCCGGCAGCGGGTCGCCGCCGCCGCGGGCGGTCACCGGCAGGCCGGTGAAGAAGCGGCGGCGCTGGAACACCTGGTGGCGGTGGCGGAACGCGGTCAGCTTGCGGGTGAACTCGAGCAGCGTCTCGTCGGCGTTCTCCCAGTCGATCCAGGCCAGCTCGTTGTCCTGGCAGTACGCGTTGTTGTTGCCCTGCTGGGTGCGGCCGAGCTCGTCGCCGTGCGAGATCATCGGCACGCCCTGGCTGAGCATCAGCGTGGCGAGGAAGTTGCGCCGCTGCTTGGCGCGCAGGGCCAGCACGGCCTTGTCGTCGGTCGGGCCCTCGGTGCCGCAGTTCCACGACCGGTTGTGGCTCTCGCCGTCGCGGTTCTCCTCGCCGTTGGCCTCGTTGTGCTTGTCGTTGTACGAGACCAGGTCGTTGAGCGTGAACCCGTCGTGCGCCGTCACGAAGTTGATCGAGTGGAACGGCTTGCGGCCGTCGTCCTGGTAGAGGTCGGCCGACCCGGTGATCCGGCTGGCGAACTCCGCCAGGGTGGCCGGCTCGCCGCGCCAGAAGTCGCGCACGGTGTCGCGGTACTTGCCGTTCCACTCCGTCCAGTTCGGCGGGAAGTTGCCGACCTGGTAGCCGCCCGGCCCGACGTCCCACGGCTCGGCGATCAGCTTGACCTGGCCCACGACCGGGTCCTGCTGGACCACCTCGAAGAAGGTGGACAGGCGGTCGACGTCGTAGAACTCCCGGGCCAGGGTGGACGCGAGGTCGAAGCGGAAGCCGTCGACGTGCATCTCGGTGACCCAGTAGCGCAGCGAGTCCATGATCAGCTGGAGGCTCTGCGGGCTGCGCACGTTGAGGCTGTTACCCGTACCCGTGTAATCCATGTAGAAATTGGGCTGGTCGTCGACGAGCCGGTAGTAGGTCCGGTTGTCGATGCCCTTGAGGCTCATCGTCGGGCCGAGGTGGTTGCCCTCCGCCGTGTGGTTGTAGACGACGTCGAGGATGACCTCCATGCCGGCGGCGTGCAGCGCCTTGACCATGCCCCGGAACTCCTGGGTCTGCTGGCCGAGCGAGCCCATCGCCGAGTAGCCGTGGTACGGCGCGAAGAAGCCCAGGGTGTTGTAGCCCCAGTAGTTGCGCAGCCCGAGGTCGGCGAGGCGGTTGTCGTGCACGAACTGGTGCACCGGCATCAGCTCGATCGCGGTCACGCCCAGCTTCGCGAGGTGCTCGATGATCGCCGGGTGGCCGATCGCCGCGTACGTGCCGCGCATGTCCTTGGGCACCTCGGGGTGGCGCTCGGTGAGGCCCTTGACGTGCGTCTCGTAGATCACCGAGTGGTGGTACGGAATGTCCGGACGCCGGTCGTTGCCCCAGTCGAAGTACGGGTTGACCACCACGCCCTTGGCCATGTGCGGCGCGGAGTCCAGATCGGACATCTGGTCCGGGTTGTCGAAGTCGTACGCGTAGAGGCTCGGGTGCCAGTCGATGTCCGAGTCCACCGCCCGCGCGTACGGGTCCAGCAGCAGCTTGTGCGGGTTGCACCGCAGCCCCCGGGACGGGTCGTACGGCCCGTACACCCGATAGCCGTACCGCTGTCCCGGCTCCACCCCCGGCAGGTACGCGTGCCAGACGAACGCGTCCTGCTCGTGCAGCTGGACCTTGCGCTCATTGCCTGACGCGTCGAAGAGACACAGCTCCACGGCCTCGGCGACCTCCGAGAAGATCGCGAAGTTGGTGCCCGTCCCGTCGTACGTCGCGCCCAGTGGATACCGGTGCCCCGGCCACACCTGCATGTGCTGCTCCCACCCTCGACCGTCGGTGCCCGCGATCGTGAGGGCGACCCCCCGCGGGCTGGGCACGTGTGCCCACGCTTGCGGGGGTTCAATCCTGTACGGCCGCGTCAGCGGTCATTCTCACCGATGCGGCTGATAACGTCTGCGCGACTGTCCGGTTACCCGCAGATACTTCGCCCCCGAGCTGTGCGGTCGATCACCGGACAGGGTGGTTTGACGGTCGAGAATTCGAGCATAGAGGGCACCGTGTCGCTGACTGAGCTGTCCAAGCCATGACCCTGCCGATCGTCACCGGTCCGCAGACCTGCGGCTCACTCTCGCCCGACGGCGGCGCCCACCTCGAATGGCTCGTGACCGACGGCCTCGGCGGATACGCCACGGGCACCGTCTCCGGCCTGCGCACCCGCCGGTACCACGCGCTGCTCGCCGTGGCCCACCCCGCCACGGCCGTCCGGCACGTCGCGCTGGCCGCGCTCGACCTCACCCTCACGCTGCCCTCGGGGGCGCACGTCCCGCTGTACACCCATGAGTGGGAGTCCGGGGCCGTGGCGCCCCAGGGCCACCGCCACCTCGAGACCTTCACGCTGGACGACGGCCTGCCCCGGTGGCGGTGGCGGGTCGGTGACGTCGTCGTCGAGCGGGAGCTGGCGATGGTGCACGGCCGCAGCGCCCTCGGCGTCGTGCACCGGGTCGTCGCCGCGCCCGGTCCCGTGGGGCTGGCCGTCGCGGCCATGTGCACGTGGCGGGACGCGCACGGCCTGCGGCAGGCGGGTGCGGGTGACCCGCGCGTCGAGCACCTCGCCGACGGGGCTGTCGTCGAGGACGCGTACCGGCTGGCCGGGCCGGGCTGGCAGGCCGGGGGCGGCTGGCATCTGGGGGCGTACCAGCGGGAGGAGGCGGCCCGCGGGCTGAGCGCCACCGAGGACCTGTGGTTCGCCGGCACGTTCGTCGACCGCCTGGACGCCGGCGGCACGATGGAGATCTGCGCCTGGGCGGGCGCCCTGGACGACCGGCCGCCGGCCGCCTCCGCCGTCGTCGCGGCCGCCCGCGAACGCGCTCATGCGCTCGTGACCTCGGCGAAGGCCGACGGGACCGCGGCCGGCCTGGTGCTGGCCGCGGATCATTTCGTGGTCGCCGGGGCCGACGGTCCGGACGTCGTCGCCGGTTACCCGTGGTTCGGCAGCTACCTCGGCGACACCATGACGGCGTACGAGGGGCTGTTCCTCGAGACCGGCCGCGCCGAGGAGGGCCGCGAGCTGCTGCTGGCCCGGGCGAAAGCGGCCGCGCGGGCGGTGCGCGAGGAGACCGGCCCGTGGGGACCGCACGGCTCGCTCGACGCGCCGCTGTGGCTGGTGCACGCGGTCGACCGGCACGTGCGGCGGACCGGGGACAGCGATCTCGCCGCCATGCTGGTCGGCCCGCTCTCCCGGCTCCTGCGCGGGCACATCGGTGACGGCGGCACGCTCGCTCTCGACACCGCCGACGAGCTGGTACGGCTGGACGGCGACGCGGGCAGCTGGATGAACGCGTACACCGACGACGGGCCGGTCACCCCGCGGATCGGCAAGCCGGTCGAGATCAACGCGCTCTGGGTCAACGCCCTGGCCGCGATGGCCGACCTGCTGGACGAGGCCGGCAGGGACAGCGGAGACCTGCGGGCCCGGCACGCGCGGGCACGGGAGTCGTTCGCCGCCCGGTTCCGCGCCGCCGAGGGCTGGCTCTACGACGTCATCGACGGGCCGGCCTCCACGTACCCGCTGGGTGCCGGGGCCTACGACGACGACCCGTCGCTGCGCCCCAACCAGCTCTTCGCCTGGTCCCTGCCGCACGCGCCCCTGGCCGGCCCGGACGGCCGCGACCTCGACCGGGCCGCGGTGCGCGCCGTCGGCGGGGCGCTGCTCACCCCGCTGGGCCTGCGCACGCTGGCGCCCACCGAGTACGGCTACCAGGGCACCCACCGCGGTGGCCGGGACGAACGGGACATCGCCTACCACCAGGGCACGGTGTGGCCCTGGTTGATCGGCCCGTACGCGGACGCCTGCGCCGCCACGGGCCTGCCCACGGAAGGGCTGCTGACCGGACTGGAGGCGCACATGCGCGAAGCGGGGGTGGGATCGTTGAGCGAGACGGCGGACGGCGACGCGCCGCACCGGGCGACGGGTAGTCCGTTCTCGGCCCGGTCGGTGGCCGAGGCACTGCGGGTACGGGGGTACGCCTCATGAGCCGGATCCTGATGCTGAGCTGGGAGTACCCGCCGCTGCTGGTCGGCGGCCTGGGCCGGCACGTGCACGCCCTGGCCACGTCGCTGGTGGCCGCCGGCCACGAGGTCACCGTCATCACCCGGCACACCCCCGGCTCCCTGCGCGAGGAGTACGCCGAGGGCGTGCACATCGTCCGCGCCCCCGACGACCCGCCCGCCTTCCCCGTCGAGAACGGCAACATGGCCGGCTGGGCGACGGCGTTCAACCACACCCTGACCCGGGCCGCCCTGCGCGCCGCCCGCACCGCGAGGTACGACGTCGTGCACGCGCACGACTGGCTCGTGGCGCACGCCGCCGTGACCCTGCGCGAACACCTCGACGTGCCGCTGGTCGCCACGATCCACGCCACCGAGGCGGGCCGGCATCAGGGCTACCTGCCGCACCCGCACAACCGCACGATCGACGACGTCGAGCGCTGGCTGGCCGCCGAGGCCGCCCGCGTCATCGTCTGTTCGGAGTACATGCGCGCCGAGGTGGTCCGGCAGTTCGGCGTACCCGTGTCCAAGTCCGACGTGGTGCACAACGGCGTCGACGTCCTGCGCTGGTACGCCCGCCCCCGCGCCGTCGCCGCCGCCCGCCGCCGCTTCGCCGGGGACGCCCCGCTGGTGTCCTTCGCCGGCCGGCTCGTCTACGAGAAGGGCGTCCAGCACCTGATCGCCGCGGTCCCCCGGCTGCTCGAGACGAGCCCGGGGCTGCGCGTGGTGATCGCGGGCGACGGCCCGTACCGGGCGGAGCTGGAGGCGATGGCCTGCCCCGCGGTGAGCTTCGCCGGCTTCCTGACCGGGCACCACCTGACCGCCCTGATGGGCGCCTCCGACTGCTATGTGGTGCCGAGCATCTACGAGCCGTTCGGCATGGTCGCGCTGGAGGCGGCCGCTGCCGGCACGCCCGTGGCCGTGTCGTCGACCGGCGGCCTGGCCGAGATCGTCGAGGACGGCGTCACCGGCGTGACGTTCCGCCCGCAGGATCCGGAGGCGCTGGCCACCTCGGTGAGCGCGGTGCTCGCCGACCGCGACTTCGCCCGCGGCCTGGCCCGCCGCGGCCGCCGCCGGGTCCGCGAGGACTTCGCCTGGCCCGAGATCGCGGCGCGCACCCTCGCCGTGTACGAGGCCGCGCAGGCGAGCGGCGGGATGACCCGGGAGGCCGAGCGGGTGCTGGCGGCGGACCGGCTGCTCACCGCATGAGGGCGCTGGTCCTCGGCGGCGGCGGCATCACCGGCATCGCGTGGGAGCTCGGACTGCTCACCGGCCTGCGCCGCGCCGGCACCGACCTCGGCAAGGCGGACCTGATCGTCGGCACGTCGGCGGGTGCGTACGTGGGTGCGCTCCTGGCCACCGGCGCGGACCTCGACGAGGCCGTCTCCGGCGCCGCCCGGATCGAGATCGAGCTGTCGCCGCGCATCGACCCGACCCTGCTCGCCCAGGGCTTCGCCGTGCTCAGCGACCGGTCCCTGCCGCCGCGCGACGTCCGGGCGAGGCTGGGCGCGCTGGCCCGCCGCGCGCCGGTGGGCGACGACGGCCCGCACGTCGCCCGGTTCGCCGGGCAGCTGCCGGTGCACGAGTGGCCCTGGGCGCCCCGGCTGGTCGTCACGGCCGTGGACACCGCGACCGGGAACCTGGCCGCCTGGGACGCCGGCGCGGAGGTGCCGCTGCCCGCCGCGGTCGCGGCCAGCTGCGCGCTCCCGGGCGTCTTCCCACCGGTACGGGTGGGCGACGGCTGGTACATGGACGGCGGCGTGCGGTCGGTCACCAACGCCGACCTGGCCGCGGGTGCCGACGCCGTCGTGGTGATCGCCCCCACCTCCGGGATGTTCCGCGCCTCGCCCGCGGAGGAGCTGGCCGAGCTGGCGGCACCCCGCAGCATGCTGATCGTCCCGGACGCCACCGCCCGGCAAGCGATCGGCGGCAACATCCTCGACCCCGGCCGCCGGGGACCCGCCCTCGCCGCGGGCGCCGCCCAGGCCGAGAAGGTCGCGGCCGCCGTCGCGCAGGCCTGGAGCTGAGTGCGCTGTCAGGGGTCGAGATTTCTGCCGGGAAGCTGCGATCGTCTCCTTTCTCCAGTCGCCGGAGCATCCTCTGATCCGCCAATATGAGTGCGCTCGGATTCGCCATTGACAGTTCTCGCCGGAGGTCTCGTTCGCCTTTCCGTCGTGATCGGCAGGGCCCCCTCACCGGTCCGGCATGACAATGGTCGGTGGTTCGATGTGCGCCGGAATGTTCGGGTGCACGGAAGCGGCAGGCGGGCTTCGAGTTTGCCCGTTTCTGGTCGCATGGGACGCGCGGCTGCCGCGCCCGCTGAATCGACCGCCACGCCCCGCTGAAACAGCTGCCACGCCCGGCTGGAGCGGCCGCCGCGCGCTGGTGGAACCAGGCGAGCTGGTCGCCCGCACCTGCTCCACGGCCCCCGCCTCGCCGCGGTGTCCCGCGCCGCTACGGTGCACACTGCCGTCCTCAGATGCGGTGCAACCCCCCGGCCCGTCGTGCAGTGCCGATCGCTCCGGCCGCCCGCGATGATCCATTGTGTCACCGGGATGCGGCATGCCGGGCGACGCCTCCGGGCGGCGGTCATCAACGACCGGCTGTGGGGCCGCGGCCCGGCGCAGCCGACGCAGACGCCTGGAATGACGTTGCACCAAGCCCCACGCGCGGTGCCGCTCATGCTGGCGCCGGAACTCCTCAGCCTCCGGCGAATGATGGCGACGCAACGTCCGATCCCGCACATTCTTCGTGGAAAACAATGCGAGTTGCGTCATTTTCCCATTATCCCGCGCACCCCCGGATCCGACGAAGCCAACCAGGGACATTTCATATCAAGAAATCATCCAGAACCGACTGGACGATCCGCACCTCCGGCACAAACGAAACAGCGAACGCCGGCCCCGGCATGCCGACCGACGAAACCGGCACCGGCCCGGTTCGCCATCCGCACCGGCCGGGGAAACCTCGATGACCAGCACCGCCAGATCCTGGGCCTGCGGCGGCACCGCCGGGCGGATCCTGGTCTCGGCCGCCGCCGAGCCGGCGCCGCTCGGTGCCATGTGCCGGGCCAAGCGGCTCTGGACCCACGGCTCGCACCTGCACGGCCCGTCGACCGATGAGTTCGCCGGCGTCGGCAGGTCTACCGTCTGACGACAGCCGACCGACCTATCGGGAGTACGCCATGGGCCTCATCCACATCGAGATGTTCGCGACCCTCGACCTCGTCGGGCAGGCGCCCGGCGGCCCCGAGGAGGACCCGGCCGGGTTCCCCTTCGGCGGCTGGCAGGCGCCCCTGATGGACGACGTGTCCGGCGCGCAGATCGGCGCCGCGTACGAGGGCACCGACGCCCTCCTGCTCGGCCGGCGCACGTACGACATCTTCGCCGGGTTCTGGCCGCACCAGGAGGGCGGCGAGGACGACGAGATCGCCACCCTGTTCAACAGCATCCCGAAGTACGTGGCCTCGCGCGGCAAGCCCGACCTGCCGTGGGCGGGGTCCACGCAGCTCGGCCCGGACCTGGCCGCCGCGGTCCGCGAGATCCGGGACCGGCACGAGCACATCAAGGTCGTCGGAAGCCTCGACCTGGTGCAGACCCTGCTGCGCGAGAAGCTCTTCGACCGCCTCGACCTCTGGGTGCACCCCATCGTGCTCGGCGTCGGCAAGAAGGTGTTCGACGGCGGCGCGGTGCCCACGAACCTGACGCTGCTCGAACCGCCGGCGGTCAGCCCGAAGGGAACCGTCTACCTGCGTTACGCGCTCGCCGACGGCACGCCGGGGACCGGCGACATGTCCGCACCCGGCCGCGGCCTCGACTGACTGTGAAGCTGGTGGTGTCGGTCTGTTGATGATGGGCTGGCGGCCGGTAGCGGTGGACGTGACTCTTCGTCTGACTGGCTTTGAGCCTTCGCGCGGGACTTGTCCGTTCGCTGCTGCCGGTACCGGCCCCACACCGCCGCAGTCCTGGCCAGCATCACTGTGGCCACCGATCCCGACGGATACGCGCAACTGCTCGCCCCGGCCGAACAGCACTCAGGACTACGAGCCTGGGCACTGGTGCTCCAGCGGATACGGCGTCGGCCTGACCGCCGGGGAACCGGTCGTCGAACTCGACCGGCCGCATCCCCGGCGCGCGCGGCGGTCGAAGCCGGCGCTGACGCTCAGCGTCAGCTGCATGCCCTGGTCATCACCGCACCCGAGGTAGTACGGGCCAGGCTCCGCGGGCAGAGCACCCGGAACATGCTGGCCACCGCGATCCGCCTTCGTCCTGGCGCCTAGGTCCGGTTCTAGCCGCGTCCCCGGCTGTAGATCGACAGGTTGGTCCAGGCGGCGGAGATCAGCGGTACGGGGATCCGGTGCTGCTCGGCGTACGCGACGAGGTCGCCCACGATGGCGTCCGCCTCGACCGGGGCCCCCGCCACCATGTCGCGGTACATCGACGAGGTGGTGGGGACGTCGCGCGCGGTGATCGAGGTGCGCAGGAAGGCCTGGGCGGACTCCCGTGGCGGGTGGCCGGCGGCCGACGCCACGGCGATGGCCTCCTCCGCCACGGCCCCGGCGAAGGCGACACCGCCCGGGGCCGCGGTGACGTCGGCGACCGTGGCGCGCATCAGCGTCGTCACCACGCCGAGGCTCGCCAGGAAGACCCACTTCTCCCACATCTCCTGGACGATCTGCGCCGACGGCTGGGACTCGAACTCCGCGCCGGACAGCGCCCCGGCCACGGCGTCGAGCCGGTCGTCGCTGCCCTCCAGCGGGCCGTAGGCCAGCCGGTGCAGGCCCGTCATCCGCACGACGTCGCCCTGGTCGTTCATCGTGCCGGCGATCATGCAGACGCCGCCGTAGACGCGGTCCGCGCCGAACTCCTCGACGAGCACGCCGATGTGACGGATGCCGTTGAGCAGCGGCACGATCACCGTCCGCGGGCCGACGGCGGGCCGCACGTCCGCGATCGCCTGCTCCAGCCCGAAGCTCTTGACCGCCAGGACGATGAGCTCGTACGGCCCGTCGAGGGCGTCGGCGGTGACCGTGCGGACCGGGATCACCCGCTCGTCGCCGGGTGACAGGATCCTCAGGCCCCGCTCGGCCAGCGCGGCGGCGCGTCGCGGCCGGACCAGGAACGTGACGTCCCGGCCGGCACCGGCGAGCAGGCCGCCGAAGTAGCCGCCGGTCGCCCCGGCGCCCACGACCAGGGTCCGCACGCCTCAGACCCCCAGCACGTCGTCGACGAAGCACCACTTCCAGGTCTCACCCGGCTCGTACGAGCGCATCACCGGGTGCCCGGTCTCCTCGTGGTGCCGGGACATGTGCCGCCGCGGCGAGGAGTCGCAGCAGCCCACGTACCCGCAGTCCAGGCAGAGCCGGACGTGGACCCAGTCCTGGTAGCCGTCGTGCACGCACTCCGGGCAGCCCGCCTCGTACGGCGACTGCGGGGTGGGCTCGGCAACGTTCTTGAGATGCTCGCAGGTCAATCGTCACTCCGGTTCAGCTGGGACTCTTCCAGGTCGAGCTCGCGCTGCGCACGGTTGAGCACCTCCTCGGAGATGCGCCCCTCGTTCCGGGCGATCTTGAAGACGTGCCGCTCGGCGGTAATCATCTCCCGGCGCAGGCGGCCGTACGCGGCCGAGGGGGTCTCCTGCGCCTGGCTGCCGAGCCGTTCCCAGGCGTTGTTGGAGCGGCTGTCGGTGAGCGCCCGCAGCCGGTCCACCACCGACTCGGGTGCGCCGTCCGCGGCCGCCTCGAGCCGTTCGCGGGCCGCCCGGCTCGCGGCGTGCTGCACGCTCGCCTCGGCCAGCGCGTCCTCCGCGCTGGTGTCCTCGCGCACGCCCAGCCCGCGGGCCAGCATCGGCAGCGTGGTGCCGTGGATCAGCAGGGTGAGCACGATGACCGCGAAGGCGACGAAGACGAACAGGTCCCCCGGCACGTTCGCGGAGCGCGGAAGAGTGAGCGCCGCCGCGAGCGTCACCACGCCTCGCATGCCCGCCCACGCGATGACGGCCGGCACGGCCGGCGGCGGGCGCTCCTCCCGTTCCCGGATCCGCGGGAAGAGCCGGGCCAGGTAGGTCGCCGGATACATCCAGAGGAAGCGGGCAGCGACCAGGGTGAGGAAGACGAGGGCGGTGACCCGGAAGGTGGTGGCCACGTCGGCCTCCAGGTGGCTGACCAGATCGCGCAGCTGGAGGCCGACCAGCAGGAACACGACCCCCTCGAGCAGGAAGGTGATGAGCTTCCAGACGGCGTCCATCTGCAACCGCGACGTCGCCGACAACAGGTACGGGATCCGGTGGCCGAGGTAGAGACCCGCCACCACGACCGCGACCACGCTGGAGGAGTGCAGCTCCTCGGCGACGATCACCACGACGAACGGGGTGAGCAGCGAGACCGCGTCGTCCAGCAGCGGGTCGGTGATCCGCTTGTGCAGCCACGCCGCCGCGACGGCGGCCGCCAGGCCGAGCAGGACGCCGACGCCCGCCTTCAGCGCGACCTGCCCGGCGATGTCCCAGAAGCTGACCGCCGCACCGAGCGCACCGGCCGCGATCCGGACCATGACCAGCGCGGTGGCGTCGTTGAGCAGGCTCTCGCCCTCGAGGATGACCACCACCCGGCGCGGCAGGCCGATGCGGCGGGCGATGGCCGTGGCCGACACCGCGTCGGGCGGCGCCACGACCGCGCCGAAGGCGATGCAGGCGGCCAGCGGCACGTCGGGCAGCAACGCGTGCACCACGAAGCCGACGATGAACGCGGTGAACATCACCAGACCGACGGCGAGCAGCAGGATGGGCCGCAGCGCCCGGCGGAAGGCGACGAGGTTGGTCTGCAGCGCGGCCACGTACAGCAGCGGGGGCAGAATGCCGATCAGCACCAGCTCGGGCTCGACGTGCACCTCGGGCAGGCCGGGCACGAAGGACAGGCCGAGACCGGCCACCAGCAGCACCAGCGGCGCGATGAAGCCGAGCCGCCGGGCCAGGGCCGCGCCGAGCACGCAGATCGCCACGATCACGACCGTGTCGACGATGGGTTCCATGCGGGAAGCTTAGAGAAGTCCGCGCCGCGTGGCCTGTGGCGCCACCCACGCCCGGCGGGGCTGCCGGCAGCCGCGGGGCCTAGGAAGAATGAGCCGTTCTACTCACGCCGTGCACCCCCGCATTGCTGAAGGCTGGCGCTCATGACCTTGACCGTTCCCCGCGTGGGCATCACCGCGGTGGCCAGCGTCCTGCCCGAACGCGAGGTGACCACCGCCGACCTCCAGGAGCGGGTCGCCGCGGCGAGCGGCCTGCCGCTGCCCGCCGGGATGTTCGCGCAGACGACCGGGATCGACCGGCGCCGCGTCGCCGCCCCCGACGAGTACGCCTCCGACCTCGCCGTCCGCGCCGGCCGAACGGTGCTCGACCGGGCCGGTCTGGACGCGCTCGACATCGACCTGCTGCTGTTCGCCTCGGCGACCCGCGACATGGTCGAGCCGGCGACCGCCCACGTCGTGCAGGCGGCGCTGGGCAGCCGGGCGCACGCCCTCGACGTGACCAACGCCTGCAACAGCTTCCTCAACGGCATCGACCTGGCCCGCTCGATGATCCTGGCCGGGCGCGCCCACCGGGCGCTGGTGGTGACCGGGGAGACGCCGACGCGGTCGATGCGGCCCCGGCTGGACGGGATGGCCCAGGCGCGCAAGTCCTTCGCCGGGTTCACCTTCGGCGACGCCGGGGCGGCGGTGCTCGTCGAGCGGGTCGGCACGGGCGGCATCCTCGACGTGGACAGCGAGACCCACTCCCAGCACTGGCCGGTCGGGGGCATCTTCGGCGGCGGCTCGCGGCACCCGCGCGGCGACGAGCACACGTACTTCACCGGGGACGGGCACAAGCTGCGCGGCGTCTTCGAGAAGATCGGGCTCGGCCTGCTCGAACGGGTGGCGTACCGCACCGGGTTCGGGTGGGACGACTACGCCAAGGTGCTCGTGCACCAGGTGACGATGCCGTACCTGCAGCGGTTCGTGGAGGTGGCGGGCGTACCGGCGGAGAAGCTCGAGATCACCGTGCCGGAGCTGGGCAACCTGGCCAGCGCGACGCTGGGCGTGCAGCTGGCCCGGGTCCGGGACCGGCTCGTGCCGGGCGACCGGGTGCTGTTCGTCGGGCTGGGCGGCGGCGTGAGCCTGATGACCATGGTCTGGGAGGTGTCCTCATGACCGAGCTCTGGGTGGTCGTGCCGGCGTACGACGAGGCGGCGCGGATCCGGCAGACCCTCGACGCGCTCGCGGCGCAGACGGACACCGCGTTCGAGCTGCTCGTGGTGGACAACGGTTCCACCGACGGCACCGCGGACATCGCCCGGGCGTTCACCGCGCCGTTCCCGGTGCACGTGCTCGTCGAGCCGGAGAAGGGGGTCGGCTGCGCGGTGGACACCGGGTTCCGGCACGCCATCGCGCAGGGTGCCACGCTGCTCGCGCGTACCGACGCGGACTGCCTGCCGCGGCCGGGCTGGGTGGCGGCGGCCCGGGCCGGGCTGCACGGTGGCGCCGGGCTGATGTGCGGCCGGATCACCGCCCGCCGCGACGAGCACGGTCCCGCCGGGCGGGCGCTCTTCCGTGCGCTGGTGGGTGCGGCGGCGGCCTTCGGGCGGCTGCGGCCGGCGCACCGCGACGCCGGGTACCAGGCGCCCTACCGGATGCACGCGGGCAACAACATGGCGATCACGGCGGAGCTGTACGAGGCGTGCGGCGGGATGCCCCGGCGGCCCTCCCCCACCGACCGGACCTTCCTCAACCGGGTACGCCGGACCACCCCGGCCATCCGGCACAGCCGGGCGATGGTCGTGGAGAACTCGACGCGGCGGCTGAGCGCGTACGGGATCATCGGCACCGCGAAGTGGTACCTCGACCGGGGCAGCGGCCCGCTCACGGCGGATCCCCGCTGATGCTCGGCGACCTCATCGCGAGCCTGCGCGAGGACGACCCGCGGCCCGCCGTCCTCGGTGCCAGGCGCGGCGGCCGGCCCGTCGTCCGGGCCACCCGCGGCGACCTGCACCGGCTCGTCACCGGCTACGCGGCGGCGCTGCACGCGCGCGGGCTCGTCGCCGGTGACACGGTCGGCGTGGCGGTACGCCCCGGCCCCCGTTCCCTGACCGTCCTGCTGGCGGCGTATCACCTGGGCCTGCGCGTCGCGGTGCTGGACCCGACCGCCGGCCCGGAGGTGCTGCTGGCCCGGCTGGCCCTGGCCCGCCCGCGGCTGGTTCTGGCGGACGCGGCCGCGCAGGCGGTCGCCGGCTGGGCGGCCCCGCTCGCCCGCCGCGCCCACCTGGCCCTGCCCGACCTCGCCGCGCTGGCGCCGACCGTCACCATCGGACGGCGCCTGCCGGGTAGCGCCCCCGCGTTGCCACCCGCCCCCGGCCCGCGCCCCCGGGGCCACGACGGTGAGGGCGACGCCGTCGTGGTCTTCACCTCCGGCACGACCAGCCGCCCGCGAGCCGTGGTGCACACCCGCGCGAGCCTCACCGCGGGCATGCGCCTGGTCCACGACCTGGTCCGCCCGGCGCCCGACCGGCCGGTGCTCGGCGGCACCTTCTTCGTCCTCGTCCCGTCCCTGGCCGGCGGTGCTCCGGTGGCCCTGCCGGCGGGCGGGGCGGCGCGCCTGGTCCGGCAGGCCGCCCGGCTCGGGCCGCAGGCGACGTACCTGACGCCGCCGCAGCTGCGCGCCGCGCTCGCCGCCGGCATGCGCTTCACCGGCCGCGTCTACAGCGGATCCGCACCGGTCAATGCGGACCTGCTGGCCCGGGTCCGGCAGGCCGGCGCGCAGGAGGCCTGGGGCGTGTACGCCCTCACCGAGGTCTTCCCCGCTGCCGCCGTCGAAGCCCGCGCGAAGGCGGCGTACGAGGGCGAGGGCGACCTGGTGGGCGACCTGCTGCCGGGCGTCCGGGCCCGCACGGACGACCAGGGGCAGCTGCTGCTCGCCGGAGCGAACGCCGCCCACCGCTACCTGGGCGAGGAGCCGCACGAGTGGGTCGCGACCGGCGACGTCGGCCGGGCCGTGGACGGCCGGGTGGTGCTGGGCGGCCGCTGCAAGGACATGATCCTGCGCGGCGCCGAGAACATCTATCCCGGCCTGTACGAGCCCGCCCTGCACGTGGCGGGTGTGGAGCTGGCGGTGCTCGTGGGCGTACCGGCCGGCGACGGCGACGAGCGCGTGGTGGCCGTGGTGCAGCCCACGCCGGGCGTGTCCGCCGACGCCGTCCGGGCCGCGCTGCGCGACCCGCTGCAGAGGATGGGCGCGGCCCGGCCGGACGCGGTGGTCGTCGCCGACGTGCCCCTCGCCGGGCGGTCCCGCAAACCGGACCGGGCGGCGGCGGCCCGGCTGGCGGCGCGCTCATGAGGGAGCTGGCCGTGGTGGTTCCCGCCTACAACGAGTCCCGGCTGCTGCCCGGCACGCTGGCGGCGCTCGCGGCCCAGTCCGACCGCGACTTCACCCTGGTCGTCGTGGACAACGCGTCCACGGACGACACCGCCGCCGTCGCCGCGGGGTTCGCCGGCGAGGTCGAGGTCGTCACCGAGCCCGCGCCGGGTGCGGGCACGGCGGCGGACACCGGATTCCGGTACGCGATCGCACACGGCGCCACCAAGCTGCTGCGCACCGACGCCGACTGCCTGCCCGCCCCGGACTGGGTCGCGACCGGCCGGGCCCTGCTGGACCACGCCGACATGGTGTGCGGGCGCAGCGTCCCCCGCGCCGATGAGAGACCCACGTGGGCGCAACGCCGGGTGTATCCGGCCGTCGTGCGCCTGGCTGCCCGCGTCGGCCGCCTGCTGCACCGCTCCGCGTCCGCCCGTACGCCGTTCCTGCTGGTCCACGGCCACAACCTGGCCATCACCGCCGCGCTGTACGAGCGGTGCGGCGGCACCCCCCGGGAGGCCCTGGAGGACGGCGCCGAGGACGTGACCCTGCTCAACCGCGCCCGGCAGCACACCGACCGGATCATCCGGGCCGAACAGCTGGTGGTCGAGTCGAGCCTGCGCCGGTTGCGCCGCTGGGGCCCGCGCCGCACGCTGCTGTGGCACTGGGACCGGCGCTACCGGCCCGAGGGCCAGGCGGTGCACGTCCGATGAGGGCCCGCACCCGCGACCGGCGCGTCTACCTCGGCAGCCACCCCCTGCTGTTCGCCCTGCTGGCCGCCACCCGCCGCCGTCCGGCCGTACGGCTGGGCCGCACCCTGCTCGTGCACGACCGCGAGGCCTTCGTCGCCGGCCTGACGCGGGTCCCGCTCGACCGGACCGCGCCCGGCACCACCGGCGGGGCGGCGGGCAGGCTCACCGGCGGCGACCTGCTGTTCGACCAGTCCGGCGACGACCACCGCCGGACCCGCCGGGACACCGCCGAGGCGCTCGGCGCGGCCGGGGTGGCGCGGCTCCGCCCGATCTGGACGGAGCTGCTGGACCGCCGCCTCAAGCCGCTCGCCGACGGCGATCCCGTCGACCTCGTCCCGGTGGCGGCCGAGCTGGCCGGGACGACCGCCGCCGCCCTGCTCGAGGCCGATGTGGACGGCGTCACGCTCGCCTCGGCGGCCCGCGAAGCCGCCGCCGCGGCCGCCCGCGCGCACCTGCCGGGCCCGCGCCGACCCGGCACGGACCGTACGGCCCGGGAAGCCACGGAGAAGCTCTCGTCGCTGCTCTCGCCGGGCGGCGGTGACCCGGCGGCGCTCGCCACCATGCTGGCGGTGGCCGCGGTCACCACCACCGTGGCGGCCGTGCCGCGGGCCGTCGCCTGGGCCTGCGACGCGGAGCTCTGGGGGTACGCGGAGCACCCGGCGCTCGCCGACGAGCTGCTGCGGGTGACCGCCCCGACCCCACTGCTGCCCCGCGTGGCGGCCGGGCCCGGCGAGCTGCCGGTGCCGGGAGGATGCCCCGTGCGCGCCGGCGACCGGATGCTGCTGGTCGCCCGGCACGCCCTCGACGCCCACCGGCTCGACCCCGACCCGGCCCGGCCGATGCCCGCGCGCATCGCCCAGCTGGCGTTCGGCGCCGGCGCCCACGCGTGCCCCGGCGCCCGGCTGGCCCGGACCCAGCTCACCGACGTGCTGCGGGCTCTCGCGCCGTACCGGCCGGTCGTGGTGCGCGCCCGGGTGGACCGCCGGGCCGCCCTGCCGTCGTGGCGTTCGCTGGTGGTGCGGCCGTCGTGAGACTCGCGGTCACCGGCGCCTCCGGCTTCTGCGGTACGGCCGTCGCACGCCTCGCCGCCGCGGCCGGGCACGACGTGGTGTGCCTGGGCCGGCGTCCCGGTCCGGTCGGCGCGCACGTCCGCTGGGACGCCGCCCGTGAGGTGCCCGACCTGGCCGGAGCCGACGCCGTGGTGCATCTGGCCGCGACCGTCGGCGATCCTCCCCCGGGGCGTCGGGCCGAGGAGGCGTACCGGGAGGTCAACGTCGCAGGCACGGCCCGGCTGCTCGACGCCGCCCGGGGCCGGCCCGTCGTGTGGGTGAGCAGCGCCAGCGTCTACCGCCCGGGCCCGTACGAGCAGCCGCTCGGCGAGGACCATCCGGCCGACGGTCAGCGCAGCGCGTACGGGCGCACCAAGGCCGCCGGCGAGCGGCTCGCCCTGGCGGCGGGAGCGGTGGCGCTGCGCCCACGGGCGGTGTACGGCGACGGCGACCGGCACCTGCTGCCGCGCCTGCGCCGGGTCGTGCGCGGGGGGCGGGCCTGGCTGCCGGGGCCCGACGTGGCGATGAGCCTGACCGCGGTGGAGAACCTGGCGGCGGCCTGTCTGGCGGCGCTGACGTGGCCGGGCGGGGCGTACAACATCGCGGACGCGCGCCCGTACCGAAGGGATGACGTGCTGGCCCGCGTCCTCGGCGTGCCGGTCCGGCATGTTCCCGCCGGCCCGGTCCGCGGCCTGGCCGCGGTGACGCCCTCACTGACCCGCTACGCGGTCGACCAGCTCACCGACGGCATGGTGCTCGACATCGGCCGCGCCCGCACGCAGGGCTACCGGCCGCAGAGGGAGCTGGCGGACTACTTGGTGTAGATGACGTGCGAGCGCATGAGCGTGCCCGCGTGCGTCCCCGCACCGCTGCGCCGGGTCACCACGGCGTCCAGCGAGAAGACATAGCCGGTCTTGCGGTCGAGCTTGCTGATCGTGGCGCTCAGCGGGCCGCACGCCTTCTTGGGCTTGATCGTCACCCAGCCGATGTCGCGCTGCTTGCCGGTCCTCAGGTCCTGGCTGATCGCGGTGAGCCGGTACTCGACCAGGTTGTACCCGCCGACGTTGTACCAGGTCGCCGTGGCGCTGGTGGTGCCCGGCGTGACGTCCAGCGCACCGATCCGGGAGAAGTGCACGGTGTCCGGAGCGCAGGTCGGCGTCGGCGTGGGCCCGGTCGTCGGGGCGACCGGCAGGAAACCTGTCGCGGTCGAAATCGGGTACGGCGGGATGCCGCTGCTCGGCCGCGGCGTCGGCGTCGGGCTGCCGTGGGCGACCACGAGCCAGGAGCCGCTGCCGTTTCCGTTGCCGGTGGTCGCGACGGGAGAGGGTGTCCCCGTGGGCGAGGAGCCGCCGAGCCCTCCACAGCCCGCCAGCAGGAGGGGTGCGAAGAGCAGCAGCCAGCGTCGGCGGTCGCTCATGCGCTCCTCCCCTCGTTGCTGCCGGACCTGGTCGATCACCCGGGACAGATCGACAGCGGCGAAGGGCACTTTAGGAGCGGCCGTACAGCTCACGGGTGCGCTGGGCGAGATCCTTGGTAGCAGCCGAGTTGACCCAGGTGCCCAGCACGACGGCGGCGCCGGGGATCATCTTGGCGAACATGCGCTTGGCCGCGCGTACGCCCGCCATCTGCGCGAGCTTGACGCCCAGCTTGACCATCACGCCGCTGAGCGGCCGGTCGGTGGCGCCGGCGAAGAGCCGGCTGGCCCGCTCGCGGCCGGCCGCCACGCCCAGCGCCACCCGGGCGGTCTCGGCGACCTTGTGCACCTTCTGCAGCACCAGGAGATCGGTGGCGCGCTCGGCGCTCGTGGGGTCGACGCCGTAGGCCGCGGCCATGTGCAGCACCATCCGCGACTGCGTCCAGGCGAGCACCCCGACGTCGACGACCGCGCCGGGCAGTCCGGTGGCCCCCGAGACGGCGCCGGAGAGCCGGGCGTGGTTCAGGAAGCGCTTGGCGGCCTGCTCGGCGAGGGTGTCGGCGGTGACGCCGGGCTCTGCTTCGCGGGCGCGTTCGGCCCAGCTGCGAGCCTCCGGGCCGAGCCTGCGCACGGCCTCGAGGGCGAGGTGCTCGGGGGCGTACTGGGGGTCGGCCTTCATCCGGGCCCAGAGGGACCCCGGTGGGCCGGCGTCGTCGGACGTGCTGGGTGAAAAGGGTACGGCGGGTTCACTCACGGATCGCTCCGAGCGGCGGGAGGGGAGGTCTGCACTCATTGTGCCTTGCAGATGCACGTGCACGACACCGCTCTCCGGATATTCGACGCTGCGCAATCACCTGGTCACGGACCCGGACGACCGTTCTGCTCATGCTGCACGCGGTGCGACCGATCAGTCACCCGAGAGCACCCGGACCCGGCAGGAAGGCAAAGCCGCATGACGGTCGACGAACGGCAGGTGGAGCGGCTGCGGCCGACTCCGATGCTGCTGACGGCGGCCGGGGTCCTCGTGGCCTCCATCATCCTGTTCGCCGTCAACTACACGGAGCAACGTACGCCCGTGGTGCTCGGCTGGCTGCCCGCGCTGCTCGGCACGGCCGTCGCGGGCTGGTCCTGCCGGCGTACCGCGTGCACCCGCGGCCTCCCCCGGATCACGGCTCGGGTGTGGCGCTCGCTGTCCATCGTCTGCTTCTTCATCGTGCTCGGCGTGGCCGGCGACACCCGTTACTACGCGCTGAACCCCGGTGCGGTCGACCAGGACCACGACATGCCCACCTCGGTCGCGTACGCCCTCGCGGTCCTGGTCCTGCTCTGGACCCTGATGCGGCTGCCGATCAGCGCCCGTCAGCGCCAGGACCGGGTCATGGTGCGGTTCGTCCTGGACGCGACCACGGTGACCGTGACCCTCGGCGTCTTCTCCTGGTACTTCACCCTCCGCGTGCTCGACGCCTCCGGCGCCGGCCGCACCGAGATCGTGCCGATGCTCATGCTGACCGCCCTCGGGCTGGTCGGTGCGCTCGCCTTCCTCAAGGTCGGGATGACCGGGTTCGGTGGCCTCGACCCGGTCGCGCTGCGGCTGCTGGCCATGGCCGCGGCGGTCGGCGCGCTGGGCGGTGGCTTCGTCCCGCTCCTGCTCAACATGCACCCGGGTCTGAGCGGCTCGATGACGTTCATCCCGGCCACCCTGCTGTTCGTCGCCCTGGCAGCAGACCGGCAGCGCCGATCCGCCCGCGTGCCGGTCGTCGCCCGGCGTACGCCGTCCTTCAGCATGGTCCCCTACCTGGCGGTCGCCGCGACGGACGCTCTGCTGCTGGTCGTCGGCAGCGCGGCGGGCAGCGTGGTGCTGACCGTCGCCCTCGCGGCCGTCGTGCTCACCGCGCTCGTGGTGGCACGCCAGATCAACGCCTTCGCGGAGAACGGGCGGCTGCTGCGCCGCGTCGACGCGAACCTGCTGGAGCTCAACCGCTACCAGACCCAGCTGACCCACCGCGCCAACCACGACGCCCTCACCGACCTCGCCAACCGCACTCTGTTCGAGCAGCGGACCCAGGAGGCGCTGGCCCAGGCCGGCGACGCCGCCGAGACGCTCAGCCTGGCCCTGATCGACCTCGACGACTTCAAGGCGATCAACGACCGGCTGGGCCACGCCGTCGGCGACGCCATGCTGGTCGTGGTCGCCGACCGGCTGCGCGAGGCCGTGCGCGTGGACGACATCGTGGCCCGCCTCGGCGGTGACGAGTTCGGCCTGCTGCTGCACGGCCTGCGCAGCGACGAGGCGACCGAGGTGCTGGACCGGATCGCCGAGTCGCTGACCCGCCCGGTGCACGCGCTCGGCTACGACCTGCTGGTCAAGGCCAGCATCGGCCTGGCCGAGGTGTGGCCCGGCGCCAGCCCGCAGGAGCTCCTGCGCCGCGCCGACCTGGCCATGTACGCGGCCAAGGAGCGCGGCAAGGGCCGGCACGCCGTCTACGACGCCCGGCTGGAGCAGGACCAGGCGGCCGACGCCCAGCTCGGCGCCGAGCTGCGCCGGGCCCTCGACAACGGCGACTTCAACCTCGTCTACCAGCCGATCGTGGCGCTGCCCGGCGGCGAGTGGACCTCGCTGGAGACGCTGATCCGCTGGAAGCACCCGGAGCGCGGGTTCATCGGGCCCGACGTCTTCATCCCGATCGCGGAGCGCACCGGCCTCATCGTGCCGCTCGGCGACTGGATCCTGCGCACCGCGCTGCGCCAGGCCGCCGAGTGGCAGCAGCGCTACGGCGCCGCGGCCCCGGGCGAGATCGGCGTGAACGTGTCGGCGCGGCAGCTGCGCGAGCCCGGGTTCGCCGCGGACGTCCGGGCCGCGCTCGCCGACACCGGCTTCGACCCGGAGAAGCTCGTCGTCGAGGTCACCGAGACGGCGGTCTTCGACGGCGGCGTGGCCTTGGACACGCTGCAGAACCTCGTCACCCTCGGCGTCCGGATCGCGCTCGACGACTTCGGCACCGGCCACTCGTCGCTGGGCCTGCTGCGGACCTGCCCGGCGGACACCCTCAAGGTGGACAAGTCGTTCGTCGACGGGATCGGCGGCCGCTCCGAGGAGGCGGTCATCGCCACCGCCATGATCCAGATCACCAACGGCCTGCACCTGCAGGCGATCGCCGAGGGCGTGGAGACCGCGGAGCAGGCGGAGACGCTGTTCCGGCTCGGCTACCGCTTCGCGCAGGGCTACCACTTCTCCCGGCCGCTCTCCGCCGACCAGGTCAGCGAGCACCTGGCCGAGCACCGGCCCCTGACCGTCTGAGGGCCATCTCCGGGATATCACCTCAGCGGACCCGAACGACAACCGATAGTGATGAAGGGGACGAGAGCGTTCCCGTTCGAGCTACCGCGAGGTCGTCACCACATGTCTGCCGCCAGAAGAGCGCCGTCCTTCCGCATGCCCGCCGTCAGCAACCCGCTGGGGAGCTGGCTCGGCAACCGGTCGTTGAACACGAAGATCCTGATCATCGTGGGTGCCATGACGATCGTGGCGGCGACGGTGGGGCTGGTGGCCCTCGCCCGCCTGTCCGAGGTGAACTCCGTCGGCCAGAAGCTGTACGAGCAGAGCTTCACGGCCGGGCAGGGGCTCAACCGGATCACCTCGGACACCGGGACGATGCACGCCTACGTCCTCACGTACGGCCAGTCGCCGTCGCCGGACGTCGCGGCGGCGATCAAGAAGATGGACGCACAGATCGCCAAGGACGTCGCGGAATACAAGGCCGTCACCATCAATCCGCAGCTGATGGACCAGACGGTCTTCCTGTGGACCAAGTACGTGGCCGCCCGCGACGCGTACCTGAAGACCGCCGACGCCGGTGACGCCACGGCCACTTTGCTGGCCCGCGACACGCAGGTCCAGCCCGCCATCGTCCGGGCCAAGTACAACCTCGAGCAGCTCGCGATGCAGGAGGAGGCGGCGGCCCGAGGTCGCGTCGCCGACGCGGCTGCGGCCTACAAGTCCGCCCGGACCTTCGTGATCGTCACCCTGATCGTGGGCCTGATCCTGGCCACCCTGCTGGGCCTGGCCATCGCCCGCGACATCGTCGCCCGGGTACGCGGCGTCTCCAAGGTCATCGACAGCATCGCCGCCGGCGACCTGACGCGTACGGCGAGCATGAAGTCCAAGGACGAGGTGGGCCGGATGGCGGACCAGCTCGACCGGGCGACCTCGACCCTGCGCACCACGATCTCCCGCATCACCGGCAGCAGCCACACGCTGGCCGGCTCGGCGCAGGAGATGGCCGAGGTGAGCAGCCGGATCGCGGTCAACGCGGAGCAGACCAGCTCGCGCGCCGACCTCGTGTCGAGCGCGGCCGGGACGGTGAGCAGCAACGTCGACACGGTCGCCGCGGCCAGCGAGGAGATGACGGCGTCCATCAGGGAGATCGCCGGCAGCGCCGCGGACGCCGCGGCGGTGGCCCGCGGCGCGGTCGAGGTCGCCCAGTCGGCGAACAGCACCGTCGCCAAGCTCGGTGTCTCGTCGGCCGAGGTCGGCAACATCGTCAAGGTGATCACCTCGATCGCCGAGCAGACCAACCTGCTCGCGCTGAACGCCACCATCGAGGCGGCCCGCGCGGGCGAGGCCGGCAAGGGCTTCGCCGTCGTCGCGAGCGAGGTCAAGGACCTCGCCCAGGAGACCGCCAAGGCGACCGAGGAGATCTCCAACCGGATCCAGGCCATCCAGACGGACACGTCCGCGGCGGTGGAGGCCATCGGCGAGATCGCCGCGGTCATCGAGCGGATCAACGCGTACTCCGACACCATCGCCTCGGCCGTCGAGGAGCAGACCGCCACCACCAGCGAGATCGGGCGCAGCGTCGCCGAGGCGGCCGGCGGCTCGACCGAGATCGCCCGCACCATCTCCGGCGTGGCCGAGGCGGCACAGAGCACCAACGACGGTGTGAACGAGTCGCGGCGTACCGCCGGCGAACTGGCGCGTCTCGCCGAGGAACTGCAATCGCTGGTGGCACAGTTCCGCGTCTGATCCTCGGAATTTCCGGTCACGCTCGGGTGTTGCACCTCCGTCGCCCGTGGGATCACGGGTGTCGCCCGTGGGCCCACGGGCGACGTACATGAGGAGGTCCGCAGCGTGCTCGACCCACACGGGCTCTACGAGTTGGCCGACGACCTGCCTGAGCTGGACGGCGTGGTACTCGTCCAGGCACTCACGGGGTTCGTCGACGCGGGGAGCGCCATCCAGCTCTCCCGGGAACACCTTCTGGAGCAGTTCGAGGGACGCGTCCTGGCGACGTTCGACCTCGACCAGCTTCTCGACTACCGGTCGCGCCGCCCACCGATGATCTTCGTCGAGGACCACTGGGAGAGCTACGAGCAGCCCAGCCTGGCCCTCCACCTGCTCAAGGACCTGACCGGCACGCCGTTCCTGCTGCTCGCCGGCCCCGAGCCGGACCTGCAGTGGGAGCGGTTCATCAAGGCGGTCCGCGGGCTCATCGACCGCTTCGGCGTCAGCCTGACGGTCGGCCTCAACGCCATCCCGATGGCCGTGCCGCACACCCGCCCGGTGAGCGTCACCGCGCACGCCACCGACCGGCGCCTGCTCGGCGAGCGCGAGTCGTGGCTGCAGCGGGTGCAGGTCCCGGCCAGCGTCGGCAACCTGCTCGAGTTCCGTCTCGGCGAGTCCGGCCACGATGCCATGGGCTACGCGGCGCACGTCCCGCATTACCTCGCCCAGACCACGTACCCGGCGGCCGCCGAGCTGCTCGTCGAGTCCGTCGCCAACACGACCGGCCTGGTGCTGCCGACCGCCGCGCTGCACGAGGCCGCGACCGAGATCCGCGAGGAGATCGACCGCCAGGTAGCCGACGACGAGCAGGCCGGTCGGCTCGTCGCGTCCCTCGAGGCCCAGTACGACGCCTTCCTGCGCGGCCGCGCCGGCAACCTGCTCGCCGAGCCGAACGGCGCCCTGCCGAGCGCCGAGGAGCTCGGCGCCGAGCTCGAACGCTTCCTGGCCGAGCAGGCCCGCGACAGCGAATGACCTCCGCCTGGGGTGCCCGTCACACAGTGGGCACCCCGGCGCAGGAGCACCGCCGGCACCGGTTCCGGCAATCCGCCACACTCGGCCCCAAACCTGCCCCATCATGGGTTTGACCAGGCATGTCGAGTGACAGGAGCGTCGGGTGGTCTCGTTACGGTCGCGGGCGGCGGAAGCGCCGGCAGTGCGTCAGATTCCGCGCGACGTCGAGAGCCTCGAGAAGCTGATCTTCGATCTCGAGGGCGTGGCCGACGAGGAGACCGCCTGGCGCGTCACCGTCGACAGCACGGTGAACTCGCACAACTTCAGCTACGGCGCGGTCTGGCGGCCCACCGGGAGCGGCCAGATCGAGATCGAGTACGAGATCGGCGCCATCATCCCGGAGCTGCGAGCAGCGATCGCCGGCAGGCCGGTGCCCATGGACGCCGGGCTGGTCGGCCAGGCCGTCCGCACCAGGCAGCCGGTCTACGTCAGCGCCCTCGACCAGTGCGACGACTGCGCCCGCTGCCAGGAGGCGTCCCGGGCCGGGATGGCGGCCGCGGTCGTCACGCCGGTGCTGCGCGACGACGAGATCGTCGCGGTGCTCGAGTACTACTCCGCCGAGCCGATGTACGTCGACGGGCCGCGTACCGAGAAGTGGGCGTCCATCGCCCGGATCGCCGAGCGGGCCCGCTTCTCCGCCGTCGCCGCGGCCGAGCTGCGCCAGGTCGCCGCCGACCGCCTCGCCGTCACCACAGTGGTCACCGCGCTGGGCGAGGCCAAGGACGTGCCGTCCGCGCTGCGGATCGCCCTCGACGCGGTGCGCACCTCGTTCGGTTGGGCGTACGGCTCCTACTGGGAGGTGGACGACGCCGACAGCCTGCTGCGGTTCAAGGTCGAGTCCGGCTCGGCCGGTGACGAGTTCCGAAAGGTGACGCTGGCGGCCACCTTCGCCGAGGGCGTGGGCCTGTCCGGGCGCGCGTGGCGTACCGGCGACCTGGTCTTCGTCCGCGACATCGGCGAGCTGACAGACTGCGTCCGCGCGCCGGCGGCGCAGCGCGCCGGGGTCCGGTCCGGCGTGTGTTTCCCGGTCAGGAGCCACGGCCGGATCATCGGCACCATGGACTTCTTCACCTCCGACTACATCGAGCTGTCGGAGTCCCGGGAGTCCGCACTGCGCAACGTCGCCCAGCTGGTGTCCCAGCGGCTCGACATCGTCCGCAACAACGAGGCGGCCGCGGACAACGCCCGCTCCCTGCTGGACTCCGTGTCGCGGCTGCGCGCGGCCAGCGACGACGCGACCCGCGTGGCCCAGGACGCGGTGTCCCGAGCGTCGGAGATGACCCAGGAGGTCGAGGCGCTGGGCCAGGCGTCGACCGCGATCGGCGACGTCATCAAGATCATCTCGTCCATCGCGGACCAGACGAACCTGCTGGCGCTGAACGCCACCATCGAGGCCGCCCGCGCCGGCGAGGTCGGCCGCGGGTTCGCGGTGGTCGCCGGCGAGGTCAAGGACCTGGCGCGGGAGACCGCGGAGGCCACCCAGCGGGTGTCCGAGCAGATCACCGGGATCCAGAACAGCGCGCGTACGGTCTCCTCGGGCATCCACACGACCAGCGAGACGATCGGGCAGATGGACGCCGTGCAGGCCCGCATCAACGAGGTGCTCGAGGAGCAGGCCCGCATGGCGTCCGCGCTGCAGTCCTAGTTCTTCAGCGGCAACCAGTCCAGTACCGCGCGGATCTGCGTGTCCCAGTAACCCCACTCGTGCTCCCCGGGACCGAACTCCGCGTCGAGGTCGATCCCGAGCCGGCGGCACGCCGCGACGAAGTGCTCGTTGTGCGCCACGAGATGGTCCTCGGTGCCGCACCGCAGCAGCAGCCGCGGCAGCTCGCCGTCGCTCGTCTCGAGCAGGTGCAGCAGGTCGTCATCGGTGCCGGCGACGGGACGCCCCCCGAACACCCGCGAGATCAGCTCGGTGATGTGCGGCCGCTCGTCCCGCTCCGCCATGTACGCCAGGTCCAGGACACCCGACAGGCTGGCCGCCGCGGCGAAGCGCTCCGGCTGCCGCAGCGCCCACTTGAAAGCGCCGTAGCCGCCCATCGACAGGCCCGCGACGAAGGTGTCCTCCCGGCGGGTCGAGACACGGAAGAACGACGAGACCACGGACGGCAGCTCCTCGGAGAGGAACGTCCAGAACCTGCCCCCGTGCACCTCGTCGGCGTAGAAGCTGCGGTGCACCTGGGGCATGACCACGGCGATGCCCTTCGCGGCGGCGTACCGCTCGATCGAGGTGTAGCGCGTCCACGCCGTGTCGTCATCGGTCAGCCCGTGCAGCAGATAGAGCACCGGAGGGGCCGCGTCGCCGGCCCGCCCCTCGATACCGATCTGGGTGCTCGCCTGCTGCGGCAGGATGACGGTCATCGAGGTGCTCAGCGCCAGCGCCTCGGAGGAGAAGTCACAGCGGATCAATGCCATCGCACCAGTATCACCGCACTGTCACACCCGCGGTGAGACGCCGCAGCGAGGCGAGAGCCGGCGGACCCCAGGTCGTCTTCCCGCCGGGCCGGCCCGCCTTGCCGGCCTCGGCGATGAACAGGCTGCCCATCGCCCGCCACACGGCCCACCCCCGGGCACGCCGCCAGGTCGCGGCGTCCACACCCGGCTCATACGCCCGCCGGAAGCGGTCGATCCCGGCATCGTCGAGCAGGATCCAGCAGGCGGCGAGGTCGCAGGCCGGGTCACCGGCGCAGAGGTCGCCGAAGTCGACCACTCCGCAGAGGCTGCCGTTCTCGGTGAGGACATTGGCCGGATGCAGGTCCCCGTGCAGCCAGAGCGTCGGCCCGCCCCACTCCGGAGCGGCAAGGGCGTCGTCCCAGACCGCGCGAACCGCGTCCGGGTCGGGAACGAGCCCGAGCTCCGTCAAGGTGGCCAGCCCCGCGGAGACGCCTTCCGCCACCTCCGCCAGCGTCCCTCCCCGGCCACGGCCCCGGGGCGCATCCGCGGGAGCCGGCCGGTGCAGGGCGGACAGGAAGGCGGCCAGCGCACCGGCTCCCGACGAGCGGGAGCTGATCGGTGCGAGGTCACCGGGGACGCCGGGAACCCAGGTGGTGACGATCCATGGATGGGGGAACCGCGGGGAGGGCGCGCCGAGGCGTTGGGGAACGGGGACCCGCAGCGGCAGGCGCGGGGCGAGCACAGGCAGCCACGTGTGCTCCAGAAGCAACAGCTCACCCGCTTCCTCGCCGGCCAGGGGCAAGCGCACGGCGAGGTCGTCGCCGAGGCGCCACAGTTGGTTGGCCCAACCACGGGCGCCGAGCGTCACCGGAAGGTCGGCCAGATCGGGGTGCTGATCGCGCACCAGCTCCTGCACCAGCTCCGCCGTCGTCTCCATCCCAGTGCCCGTCACGCGGGGATCGTAGCCATCCCGTTCGACTGGTCCCGTGCCTCGCGGCGCGGAACCCTTCCCGCATCGAGGAGCTCCACGGCGAAGCCCGCGATCAGGTGAGTGCGGCCGCTCCGAATGAGACGGAGAACCGCTTGCACCAGATGCTGACGCTGCGCAAGCTGGACAGGTCAAGATCGGCGTCGATGGAATACACCTGGTCGCCGTGGTTGCCCTTGAGCCTGCCCAGTTCCACGTAGGCGCCGTCGTCGAAGACACGCCAGCCGGCGGCGCCGGAGCGTACCGGCTGGTCTGACAGCCACACCCGCAGGTCGGGCCCATCGCTGGTAGCGAGGCCGACCAGTTCCAGCTGTCGGGAACCGTCGACGTTGCGCACGATCCGCGCGGTGCCCGCGGTGTCGTGCTCGTGGGTCACGAAGGACCCCTGGGCGATCACCCGCGCCGTCGGTAGGTCAGGCTCAGTGGAGGCGCCTGGTGCTTGCGACGTTGCGGAGGGCACGACAGCCAGGGTGTCCGACACCGTCGTGTCGGTGACCAACCGCCAGGGCTGGAACCAGTAGAGGGCGGCCGCACCGCCAATGCCGAGCAGCGCGGCGACGGCCCAGACCACGAGCTTGGTAGGGAATCTGCGGGTCACCCGTCGAGTCAACCCGCCGTAGCGGGCATATGCCAGGCGCAAACCTTACAAAGTGCTTACGGCAGCCGGTAGCCACGGACCGCATCAGCGCCACCGGTGACACCACCCGGCGACCTACCGACGGACCGCTCGCAAGATCACTCGAAGACTTGCCCGGACACTCGCAGGTTCGCGCGGACCTGACACGGCACCCGCTTCCAGCGCGGTTGGGAATGTCGTACCCGTCGATTAGAATGTATGTACGAAAACGGCGTCTGAGCTGCGGGGAGATCATCGTGACCACGCCTGTTTTGTCCACTTCAGTGCCGACCGTTCCGCCGTACGCCACCATGCTGGGCTTCACGCGCTACGTCGCGCGCACGGGGCCCGCGAAGGCCACGTTCGTGGGCGGCCTGCGCCGCCAGCGCGAACGCCGCACCGGCTTCAATCCCCACAGTCAACTCGTCAAGGCCCTCAAGGCGGACATCGCGTTCCGCACCGGCGGCAGCTACCTGACCGGCGTCGTCGACCTGGTGAAGCCCCGCTGGAAGCCGCTCTACGAGGCGGTCAGCGCCGGCGCCCTGACCTACCTGCACTCCCTCGGCGACCCGGAGACCGTGAGCCTGGCCCAGACCCGCGAGGCCCTCGCCTCGGTCGGCCCGCTCGCAGTCAAGATCAACCCCCACTTCGGACTCCGGTACGCCGACAACCACCGCGAAGCCGTCCGCCTCCACTTCGACGAAGAACCCCCGACCCCGGAAGCCCTCACGGCCACCCTGCACCTGATGGCCCGCCACATGGACCAGATCCTCCCGAACGCCGACCCGGTCGTCGTTGACCTCCGCCGCGGCACGACCCACCGCATCGACCCGGGAGCGAAGACGGGCGACGTGGAACGCTGGCTCGCCGGCGAGGCGGCGGCCTTCACGGCCATGTGGACCGCAACGGCAGCCTGACGTCGAGGCCCGTCCCGGGTGCCGCCGGGGCGGGCCGAGCGCGGTCCAGCCTCGGGCACGGCGCCTTTTCGCCCGGCGGCCGCCTGTCGCGCACATGCTTGACTGGCATATCCGGCACGACCACGGTCGAGCCGCCCACTCCGTCGCCACCGTCGTCGGCGACGCCGAACGTGAGCCGAAGATCCCGGCTAGGCTGACCGGCTACTCCCCGCGTAGGACATTGACTTCACCCCCGGCCGGGTGATGCCATCCCGCGCCAGACACGAGAGGGTGCACCACATGCCCGACCTGGACGACCTGGCCCGTCGCGTCGCCGCGCAAGAGGAACGCCTCGGCACGGAGTCCGGGCTGCGTGCCAGCGGGGACCGCAACCTAGCCGACATGGCGCAGACCTCGCGCGCGCAGCAGCACACCATCCAGGCCCTGGCCATCACGCAGTCACAGCACAACGAGAAGCTCGACCGGCACGAGCAGTCGCTGACCGCCGCGCACGGCAAACTTGACCAGATCATCACGATGCTCGGCCGACTACTCGACGGCGGCAACCGGGGCCCTTCGGCCGGCTGATTCCTGCGCGGTGGCCGGGGAATCTCGGCCCGAAGCGCACGTCCCCGCAGCACATCCCCCGAGTCCCGCACCGACCCTCTCGGCGCGGCGTCAAGCGATCGAGCCGCCGCAAGACGGCCTCGGGGCCGCTTCGCGCAGGATTCACCGGACACTCGCGCCCTTCGGGTGCGTTTCGGGTTGCGAGTGCACGGCTCGTGAACCGATGACCGGGAGGGGTCGTCCGAACGGTCCGGAATTGTTTTGGTTTCGGAGTGGGAACTTCTTAGGTGCAGCGCGGTTGCGACGATGTCTTCCGGTGTAAGCGGGGGAACGGCGTCGGGGGGCGTTGGTCATGTCGGTGGTCAGCCGGGTTTCGGGAAGTGTTCTGGTGGCGGCGGGTGTCGCCGGCGTGGCTCTGGTCGGGCCGACGCCCGCCTCCGCCGCCACGGCGCCCAGCATGGCGAGCCTTGTCGCGTACGTGCGCAGCGGGGATGTGTATGTGAGCAAGGGCGCCACCGAGACTCGGCTGACCACCGGCGGGGGCTGGTCGCGGCCGCGGTGGTCGCCGGACGGGCGGTCGATCGCGCTGCTCAAGGGTGGTCAGCTGTGGACCATGAAGGCCGACGGCAGCGCCAAGCGGCGGTTGACGACGCGGGCCGCCGCTGGGCCGTCGTGGTCGGCCGACGGGAAGTCGATCGCGTTCGCCTCGCTGTCGTGCTCGGGTGGTCCCGGTGTGTACACGATCTCCGCTACGACCGTCGGCGCGTCGCCCGCGGTGGTGTTCCCCGCGTACTGCCGGGATGAGGAGCTGCCCGCCGAGCCCGCCGCCCGGGCCGCCGAGTCGGGGTCGCTCAGCGAGCGGCTGCGTGCCGACGACGCTGTCGCCTGGTCGCCCGACGGCACGAAGGTAGCCTTCCGGGGCGGGGACTGCGAGTCGATCTACGACGCCTGCCTGACCGTGGGGACGCTGGCCACCGGCGGGGAGAAGACCGTCGACGCGTACGGCGGCGGGAGCCGGCAGAACTCCGGTTTCGCCGTGGTGCCGAGCTGGCGCCGGGACGGGGCGAAGCTGGCGTGGACGGCGTACCAGAAGGGTGAGACCGCCGCCGACGACCTGCCGGTGCACGTCGTCGAGTACGACGTCGCGACGGGGGCGAAGCGCACGGTCGGTGCCAGCCAGGACCGGGAGCTGGCGTACGCCGACACCGGCCGGGCGGTGGCGACGGGTACGTACAAGAACGGCTCCTGGGTGATGGTCGTCAACCTGGCCACCGGCGCGCGGACGCCGTTCCACCAGGGTTCGCAGCCGAGCGTCCAGCCCGTCCGCTGACCGCGGGGCGCCTGCCCCGGTCGCGTACGACCGCGGGCGCCAGGGGCGCCGAGAGACCGGCGGGGCCGGATGCCGTGGGGCGTCCGGCCCCGGTTGCGTATCGTGGGGCGCCTGATGAGCGACACGACCGAACGGGCCATCCGGACCTTTCACCCGCGGCGGGGCCGGATGAGCAACCGGCATGCCGATGCCTTCGCCGAGCTGTGGCCGCGCCTGGGGCTCACCGTCGTCGATGGGGACCGGACTCCGCTGGATCTGCGGGAGCTCTTCGGGCGTGATGCTCCGCGCGTACTGGAGATCGGGTTCGGGATGGGTGATGCGACCGCGACCATGGCCGCGGCGGATCCCGGGCGGGACTATCTCGGGGTGGAGGTGCACACGCCGGGCATCGGGAATCTGCTCGCGCTCGTGGCGGAGCACGGTCTGACGAATGTACGGGTGGCGCACGGCGATGCCATGGAGCTGGTGCGGCGCCTGCCTGCGGGCAGCCTGGACGCCGTGCACTCCTTCTTCCCGGACCCGTGGCCGAAGGCGCGGCACCACAAGCGGCGGCTCGTGCAACCGGCGCATGTCGCTCTGCTGCGGGAGCGGCTGCGCCCGGGCGGGACGCTGCACTGTGCGACCGACTGGGCCCACTACGCCGAGGCGATGGCGGAGACGCTGCGGGCCGATCCGGGCCTGGAGGATGTGTACGGCGGCTACGCGCCCCGCCCGCAGCATCGCCCCGTGACGAAGTTCGAGCAGCGGGGCGTACGGGCCGGGAGAGAGATCTTCGACCTCGTGTACCGGCGGCGCTGAGCGGATTTGCCGGTTTCATCGCTTTCGTGCCCGTACGCTGGGAGGCGGAGGGCGGAGCATGCCACGAAGCGATCTCGGCCTCGACCGCCCGGCGCGGCGGGGCGTACCCGGGCACCCGGGCGCCCCGGATACCGTCGCGCCCCCACCCCCCGGCTCGGAAGGGTCTCCCCCGGCCGGCAACGCCACGGCGGGCGACCCCGGAGGGTCTACGGCGGCTGACAGCAGGACCGGAGGCGGCGGCGGGATGGAGGCGCCGTGGATGACCGGCGGTTCCGGTGGAGACGCCCGGTCCGTCATTCCCGCCCGCAGCGTCCTGACCAGCGGCGCCGCAGACCAGGTCGCCGCCCTCGTGGCCCGCGCCACGCACTCCACCTGTGGGCTCGTGCACTTCGTCGACGGCAACCGGCTGCTGCTCTACGGCGGCCATGGGCTGCGGGTGCCACGGGCGGACTTCGACGATCTTCCGATCGGGGACACTCTGGCGGGCATCGTCGTCAGCACCGGTGAGGAGCTGGTCGTCGAGGACCTGGCCGCCGACGCACGGGTGCCGGCCGGCTCGCCCATCCGGCGGCATGGGCTGCCCGGGGCGTACCTGGCCCGGCCGATCCGTGACGAGCGTGGGGCGATTCTCGGCGTGTGCTGCGCGGTCGACGCGGAGCCGCGGCGGTGGAGCGAGGACGACCGGGCCGCCGTCGCCGACGCCGCGCAGGTGGGGACGTTGCTGATCACCGAGCAGCTGGCGCGTCACGAGGTGGACCGGCAGCGGCGGTTTCTCGACGCCGTGCTCGACAGCCTGCATGACGGGGTGACAGCGTGTGACGCGGACGGGCGGATCGTGCTGGTCAACGCGCGGATGCAGCAGCTGTGGGGTGCCGCCGGGATCCCCGGGGAGCTGGACGACGAGCAGGCCATCGCCGGGCTCACGGACCGTGACGGCAAGCCGGTCAAGCCGGACGACATCTCGCTGTACCGGGCGCTGCGCGGTGAGCGCCTGCGGGACCACGAGCTGATCCTGTCGGGGCGGGGGCGGCGGACCCGCCACTACGTCGTCGACGCGACGCCGATCATCGGGCCGGACGGGCGTACGGTCGGGGCGGTCCAGGCCGTGCAGGACGTCACCCGGCGCAAAAGGGCCGAGCGGTTCCGGACCTGCGAGCTCAACGTCATCACCGCGCTGGCCGACGCGCCGAGCGTGGAGGCCGCCGGGTCTCGGGTGCTGGAGGCGATCGTCCGCACGCTCGGGTGGACACATGCCGAGCTCTGGCTGGTGGACGACGCCGCCGGGGTGGCCCGGTCGGTCGCCGAGTGGCATGCGCCCGGGTGGGCGGCCGGGATCGAGGTGCCGGCCGAGCTTCCTTACGGTACGGGGCTCGCCGGGCGGGCGTGGCAGGCGGGCAAGCCGTTGTGGATCCGCGACGTCGAACGGCCGCAGAGCCTGATCTCGCCGGAGACCGCGCAGGAGTCTCAGCTGCACGCCGCCCTGGCGATTCCCGTACGGCACGGCCGGGATGCGCTGGGGGTCCTGACGGTCTTCGCCGACTCGGCCGAGAGCCCGGACGACGAGCTGGTGGCGCTCATGTCGGGGATCGCCGCGCACATCGGGCAGTTCATCGAGCGGCGCATGGTCGAGGATCTGCAGCGGCAGCTGGCCCGGACCAAGGACGAGTATCTGGCGCTCATCGGTCACGAGCTGCGCACGCCGCTGACCTCGATCGGCGCGTACACCGAGCTGCTGCGTGAGGCGGACGCGAAGACGCTCGTGCAGGACGGGCCGGCGATGCTGGAGGTCGTGGACCGCAACACCACCCGGCTGCGGCACATCATCAGCGAGCTGCTGGAGCTGTCGGCCTTGGACACCGGTCACGCCGCCGTGCAGCTCGCCCCGCTGGACCTGGCCGAGCTGGTGCGCGAGGCGGTGGCGGACACCCGCGGGGCGATCGAGGACGAACCGCTGCTCATCGAGGAGGACCTGCCTGAGCATCTGGTGGTCCCCGGGGATAGGCGGCGGCTGCGCCAGGTGGTCGACAACCTGCTGGGCAACGCCGTCAAGTACAGCCCGGACGGCGGGCGGATCACCGTGGCCCTCCGGACCGACGGCGGCACCGCGGAGCTGTCGGTCTCGGACACGGGGATCGGCGTCGCCCCCGAGGAGCGAGAGAAGATGTTCACCGGTCTGTACAGGACGAGCAGGGCACGTGACCGCGCGATTCCCGGGTCGGGTCTGGGCCTCACGCTGAGCCGCGCGGTGGTGCAGCGGCATCACGGCAGCATCCAGCTGACCGAGCACGACGGTCCGGGTACGACGGTGGTGGTCCGGCTGCCGCTGGAGATCCGTTGACAACCTGTTGACACCTGTGACCCTGTTCACAGGGCTCGCCCCCGGCGAGGATGGCGACATGACGCGCTGGACTCCCGACCCGACCTTCTACGCCTCGCCGCGGGACGCACTGACCGCGCCCGCCGAGCAGCTCGCGTACGTCGCGGCCTTCGACCGCTCCGCCACCCGCCCCGACGCCATCGTCGTGCTGGACACCGATCCCGCTTCCGACGCGTACGGGAAGGTCGTGGGTTGGACCGATCTTCCGCACACCGGTGACGAGCTTCATCATTTCGGCTGGAACGCGTGCAGCAGCGCGCTCTGCCCGACCGCGCCGCACCCGCACGTGGAACGGCGCTACCTGATCGTCCCGGGCCTGCGGTCGTCGCGGCTGTACGTGCTCGACACCAAGGACGATCCGCGCAACCCGGCGCTGGTCAAGGAGATCCCCGCCGAGGAGCTCGCGGCCAAGGCGGGCTACTCGCGCCCGCACACCATCCACTGCGGGCCGGACGGCATCTACGTCTCCGCACTCGGCGGCGGCTCCTCCGAGGGCCCGGGCGGCATCGCGGTGCTCGACCACACCACCTTCGAGGTACGCGGCCCGTGGGAGCACGACCGCGGCGACCAGTACCTCGCCTACGACTTCTGGTGGCACCTGACCCGCGACGTGCTGGTGTCGTCCGAGTGGGGCACCCCGTCGATGATCGAGGACGGCATCAACCCCGAGCTGCTCGTCGGCCGCAAGTACGGCCACCGCATCCACTTCTGGGACCTCGCCAAGCGCACCCTCGTCCAGAGCGTCGACCTCGGCGACCAGTACCAGATGCCGCTGGAGCTGCGCCCGGCCCACGACCCGCGCAAGGAGTACGGCTTCGTCGGCGTCGTCACCAGCGTCGAGGACCTCTCGGCCTCGGTGTGGGTGTGGCACAGGGACGGAGCGCAGTCTTCAGTCCGGTCAGGGGCGGCGGCGGGGTGGTCGGATGGGGAGTTCGCCGTCACCAAGGTGATCGACATCCCTGCCGAGCCCGCCGACGCCGCGGATCTTCCGCCGGCGCTGCAGCCGTTCGGCGCGGTGCCCCCGCTGGTCACCGACATCGACCTGTCCGTCGACGACCGCTTCCTCTACGTCTCCTGCTGGGGCACCGGCGAGCTCAAGCAGTTCGACGTCAGCGACCCGTTCCACCCCCGCGAGACCGGCTCCATCCGCCTCGGCGGCGTCGTCGGCCGCGTGGCACACCCCGCCTCCCCCACCGGACGCCTGGCCGGCGGCCCCCAGATGGTGGAGATCTCCCGTGACGGCAAGCGGGTCTACGTGACCAACTCGCTCTACGGTTCGTGGGACGACCAGTTCTACCCGGACGGCGTGGGCGCCTGGATGGCGAAGATCGACGTGGACACCGAGGCGGGCGGGATGACGCTGGACGAACGCTTCTTCCCGCACGGCGACGACTTCCGCGGGCTGCGGGTCCACCAGACCCGGCTGCAGGGTGGCGACGCGTCGTCCGACTCGTACTGCTTCCCGTGACGGGTGGCCAGCTGGCCGCCCTCGCCGCACTGGGCGCCTTCCACGGCCTGAACCCCGCGATGGGCTGGCTGTTCGCGGTGGCGCGGGGCATGCAGGAACGCAGCCGTACGGTGCTCCTCGCCTCCCTCCCGGCGATCGCGGCCGGCCATCTGGCCTCGGTCGCGATCGTGGCGGCCGTGGTCTCCGCGACGGAGTCGGTGGTGGCGGGCAACGTGGTCGCGATCGTCGGCGGAGTGGTCCTGGTCGCCTTCGGGCTGTGGCGGCTGCTCTCGGCCCGGCACTTCCGGTGGGCGGGGATGCGGCTGTCGCAGGGGCAGCTGGCGGGCTGGTCGTTCCTCATGTCGTCCGCGCACGGGGCCGGCCTGATGCTGCTACCGGTCCTGGCGACGACACCGATGCCCGCGGGCATGCCCATGCATCACGCCGTGACCGCGGCGCCCTCCGGGGCTCTCACCGGGCTCCTGGCCGCCGCGGTCCACACGGTGGCGATGTTCGCGGTGATGGCGGCGTGCGCGGTCGGCGTCTACGAGTTCGTGGGGCTGAGCGTGCTGCGCCGGGCCTGGTTCAACGTGGACAAACTGTGGGCGGCGGTGATGGTGGCCGCCGGGGCGCTGACCATCGCCCTGACGGCGTGAACGAGGGGCGGGCCTGCCGGCCCGCCCCTCGTCGTGCTTCCTCAGCGGCGCGGGACCACCACTGCGGCCGATCCGCCGCCGCGGCGGACGGGTTCGGCGGTGGCGATCAGGCCGCCGTGGCGGGTGAACTCGATCGCCGTGGCGGCGCCGAGCTCGGGCACGTCCGCGCTGAACGTGTGGCCGAGCGCTTCCAGTCCCGGCCCGTACTGCTGGTGGAAGGCCGGTTCCGCCTGGATGCCCGGGGTGTTGCGCTGTGACGCTCGCGGGGCCGCCATGGCTTGCGGCAGGGTCATGCCCAGGTCGATCCGGTTGACCAGGAGCTGCAGGACCGTGGTGATGATCGTCGCGCCGCCCGGGGAGCCCAGGGCGAGGAACGGGCGGTCGTGCTTGAGGACGATGGTCGGGGACATCGAGCTGCGGGGGCGCTTGTTCGGGCCCGGGAGGTTGGGGTCGGGGGCCGTTCCCTGCGTACCCGTGAAGTTGAAGTCCGTCAGCTCGTTGTTGAGCAGGAAGCCGCGGCCGGGCACGACCATCGCGTTGCCGCCGGTCTGCTCGATCGTCAGGGTGTACTCGACGACGTTGCCCCAGCGGTCGGCCACGGTCAGGTTGGTGGTGCTCTGGCCCTGCTCGACGGGGCCGCCGATGCGCGCGGGCGTGCAGCCGCTGGCGTTGATGTCGCCCGGGGGCACCGGCTTGGGCAGGGCGCGGGACGGGTTGATCTGGCAGGCGCGCTGGGTGGCCCAGCCGTCGCTGATGAGCTTGTCCAGCACCGGCTGCGGGGTGTACGCGCCCACGTAGCGGTTGCGGTCGGCGAAGCTCAGCGCGCTGGCTTCGGCGTACCGGTGCAGGGCCTGGGTGATCGAGACCTTGGAGAGATCGGTCTTCTCGAGGATGTTGAGGGCCTCGCCCACGGCCGTGCCGCCGCTGGACGGGGTCGACATGCCGTAGACGGTGAGGCCGCGGTAGCCGGAGCGGGTCGGTGCCGGGTAGCGCACCCGGTATCCTGCGAGGTCGGACAGGCGCAG
The DNA here is from genome assembly GCF_040676695.1 of Actinoplanes sp. NPDC049548. Classification (NCBI taxonomy): domain Bacteria; kingdom Bacillati; phylum Actinomycetota; class Actinomycetes; order Micromonosporales; family Micromonosporaceae; genus Actinoplanes; species Actinoplanes sp. NPDC049548. The sequence goes on along the minus strand of NZ_JBFAPM010000007.1, from coordinate 61,600 downwards.
GTCACCGGGGCGGATCGGGTACGCCCACGTGCCGGTCGGGTCGTCCGCGACCGGCGGGTGCTGCACGGTACGGACCACGTCCGCGCCGACCTGGCCGCGGTAGAAGACGTTGGTGCCGCGCCGGGCGATCAGGCGGTACGTGTCCGCGAGGTCGGGGTTGCGTTGCACGGTGCCGACCGCGGGCGGGGCGCCGCCGGGCAGGTAGAGGTCGCGGGTGGAGTCGAACTGGCCGAACGCGGCGGCGTTGTCGGCGATCTGCTGGCGGAACGTCGCGTCGACGGTGAAACCGCGGTCGGCGACCCGCGCGGCCGGCAGCAGGAGGCTGCTCAGCGACCGCGTGCCCCACTTCCTCGCCGCGGCCTCCCAGGTCGCGAGGGTGCCGGGGGTGCCGACCGAGAGGCCGCTGACCCGGGCCTCCGCGAAGTCGTACGGCTTGCCGTCGGCCGGGTCGATGAAGGTGTCCTCGGTCATCGTGGCCGGTCCGGACTCGCGGCCGTCGATGGTGCTGACGGTGCCGCGCTTCGCGTCGTAGTAGACGAAGAAGCCGCCGCCGCCGATGCCGGCCGAGAACGGTTCCGTGACGCCGAGGGTGGCGGCCGCGGCCACGGCGGCGTCGACGGCGTTGCCGCCGCGGCGCAGGACGTCCAGGCCCACGGCGGTGGCGGTGGCGTCGACGGTGGAGACCGCCCCGCCGAAGCCGACCGCGGTGGGTCCGCCGTTGCGGGTGTGGGCGTTCGCGCCGGTGGGGGCCAGGGTGACGGATGTCAGGGCGAGGGTGGCGGTGGTGGCTAGCGCAAGAGTGAACCGCATCGTGCCTCCGGCGCGACAGAGAGAGTGGACAGTCCCTCTCTGCCTACCGGTACCGGCGACCGGGCACAACCTGGGACACGCGACTCACGCTGCGTGATCAGCAGAACCGTGGGAGGCCCAGGTCCAGTACATGTCGGCGTAGCGACCGCCGGCCGCGACCAGCTCGTCGTGCGAGCCCGACTCCACGATGCCGTGGTCGTCCACGACGATGATCCGGTCCGCGCGGCGGGCGGTGGACAGGCGGTGCGCGACGAGGATCGCCGTACGGCCCTGCAGCAGCCGGTCGAGGGCCGCCTCGACCCGCAGCTCACTGCGCAGGTCGAGGCTGGAGGTGGCCTCGTCCAGGACGACCACCCGCGGCTCGGCGAGGAAGGCCCGGGCCAGGGCCAGCAGCTGCCGCTCGCCCGAGGACACCGACTGGCCGCGCTCGTGCAGCGGCGTCTCGAGGCCCTCCGGTGAGCGGTCCACCAGGTCGTTCAGCCCCACCGCGTCCACCGCCGCGCGGACCTCCTCGTCGGTCGCGTCCGGCCGCGCGAAGGCGATGTTGTCGCGCAGCGTCCCGGCGAAGAGGAACGGCTCCTGCGGCACCACGCCGATCTGCCGGCGCAGCGACGCGAGCGTGACCCCGCGCAGGTCGTGGCCGTCGATGAGGATGCGCCCTGCGGTCGGGTCGTACAGGCGCGTGACGAGCTTCGCCAGGGTGGACTTGCCGGCGCCGGTCGGCCCCACGCAGGCCACCGTCTCCCCCGGTCGGATGGTCAGGTCGACGTGCTCCAGCACCGGCCGGTCCGGCAGATATCCGAAGCTGACCCCCGCGAAGACGATCTCGCCCCGGACGGGTGGGAGCGGACGCGCGTCCGGAGCCTCGCGGACCGTCGGCTCGGTGGCGAGCAGCCCGTTTATCTTGCCGACCGCGGCCCGGCCCTGCTGGTACTGCGTGTAGAGCTGGACCAGCTGTTGCACCGGCTGGAAGAACGAGTTGAGGTAGAGCACGAAGGCGGTCAGCTCGCCGATGCTCAGCGAGCCGCGCAGCACCATGCGGCCGCCGACGAGCAGCAGCGCCGCCATCCCGAGCAGGCCGATCACCGACGTGCCGGGGCCGTAGACGGCGTTGATCCGGCCGGTGAAGTCGTTGGCGTCGCGGTAGCCGCCGACCACCTCGCGGTGCGCGACGATGTTGCGCTCCTGGCGGTTGTGCGCGGTGACCACCCGCGCGCCGTTGAGGCTCTCGGCGAGATCGGCGAACATCGCGGCGATGGTGTCGCGCTGGCGGTTGTAGCCGCGGTCGGCCGCGCGGCGGAACCACAGCGACGCCGCGGTCAGCGGCGGCACGACCAGCACCAACGTGATGAGGGCCAGCTCCGCGTTGTAGTGGAACAGCAGGCCGGTGACGACGACCATGGTCAGCACCTGGATGCCGAACTGGGCGAAACCGTCGCTGAGCAGGCTCTGTAGCGCCTCGACGTCGGAGGTCATCCGGGTCATGGTGACGCCCGCCTTCTCGCGGGTGTAGTAGTCCAGCGACATGCGCTGCAGGTGCGCGAAGAGCCGGATCCGCAGGTCACGGGTGGCGAAGGCGGCCATCCGGCCGGTCTGGCGCATGCGGGCGGCGGTGGCGACGCCGGTCAGCAGCACCGCCGCCACGAACGCGACGGTCGCGCCGATCAGGACGCGCAGGTCGCGGCCGGCGATGCCGTGGTCGATACCGACCTGGACCAGGTACGGGCCGGCCTGCAGCAGCAGCGTCTCCACGAGCACGGCGGCCGTGGCGGCGGCGAGCAGGACCGGCCGGCCGGCGAGCAGGCGGCCCAGCGTGACCTTCCTGCCGCGGTCGGCCACCGGGTCGTAGGACGCCCGCGGGTCGCCGTGGTCGGGCTCGCGGGACTCCAGTCTCGCCACCCCCTCGGCGAGGTCGTCGGGGATGCCGGCGAAGGGCAGCCCGTTGCCCTTGCGCCCGGCCGCGCCGACCGACGGCCGCCCGCCCGCGTTGAACCCGCCGAACCCACCCCCGAACATGCTCATGCGGCCACCTCGTCCTCGGAAAGGGTCGCGCTGGCCAGCACGCGGGCGTACCGGGGCTCGGTGGCCAGCAGGCCGGCGTGGGTGCCGTCCGCCACGACCCGGCCGCCCTCGAGCAGGACCACCCGGTCGGCGAGGCTGATCGTGGAGAGCCGGTGGGCGACGATCAGGGTGGTGCGGCCGCGCATCCGGTCCCGCAGCGAGGCGTGGATCCGTTTCTCGACCGTCACGTCGATCGCGCTGGTCGCGTCGTCGAGGACCAGCACCGGCGGGTTGACCAGCAGGGCCCGCGCGATCGCGATGCGCTGCCGCTGCCCGCCCGAGAGCGTGTAGCCGCGCTCGCCCACCACCGTGTCGTAGCCCTCGGGCAGGGCCCGCACGAACTCGTCCGCGCCCGCCGCCCGGGCCGCCCGCTCCACCTCGGCCCGGCTCGCGCCGGGGCGGCCGTACGCGATGTTGTCGTGGATGGACAGCGAGAAGAGGAACGGCTCGTCGGGGACGATGCCCACCTGGTCCCGCAGCCCGGACAGCCGCAGCGACCGGACGTCGTGGCCGTCGATCGTCACGCGCCCGGCGGTCACGTCGTAGAAGCGGGCCATCAGCCGGCCGAGCGTCGACTTGCCGCTGCCGGTCGCGCCCACGACGGCGACCGTCTCCCCCGGCCGGATGTGCAGGTCCAGGCCGTCGAGGGCGACGGTGCCGTTCGGGTACGCGAACCGCACGCCCTCGAACCGCACCTCCCCGCGCAGCTTCGCGTCGACCGGCTCCGGGGCGTCGACCACCTCGCTGGGCGTGTCGAGGATCTCGTAGATGCGCCGGGCCGACGCCGACGCCCGCTGGCCCAGCATGATCATCATGCCGAGCAGCCGGAACGGCGGCTGGAGCATCAGCACGTACGAGTTGAAGGCCACGATCGTGCCGACGGTGGTGCCGCCGTCGATGACCATGAGGCCGCCGACCAGCAGGACGAGGGCGAGACCGAGCCGGGGCAGGTTGTCCAGCACCGGCGTCCACCGGCTGCGGATCCGGGCGTCCTGCAGGTACGCCCACCGGATCCGGTCGGCGGCCTCGCCCAGCGTGCGCAGCTGGCGTCCCTCCGCGGCGAACGCCTTGACGATGCGGACGCCCTGGATGTTCTCGTCGACCACGGTGGCGAGCCGGGCCAGCCGCGCCTGGATCAGCCAGGACACGGGGAAGATCGCCTTGCGCATGCCGACGCCGAGGAAGCCGATGACCGGCATGGTCACCATCGCCACGACGGCCAGCGGCACGTTGATCGAGAGCATCAGCCCGAAGGCGACCACCGCGATCAGGCACTGCACCAGGATCGACGGGCCGAACGAGAGGTACATCTGCACGGCCCGGATGTCGGAGCCGGACCGCGACATCAGCTCGCCGGACTGCACCCGGTCGAAGAAGCCGAACGGCATCCGGGCCAGGTGGGCGTAGAGGATGTTGCGCAGGTCGTACTCGAGCTCGTAGGCGGTGCGCAGCAGGTAGAGCCGGGCGAGGTAGTTGATGACGCCCTGGGCCAGCGCGAGCGCGACGATCCACCACACGTAGGTGGTGAGCTGCCCGCTGCGCGCGACGATCGCGTCATCGATGCCGATCCGGAGCAGGTTGGGGATCTGCACCTGCACGACGAGCCCGGCGAAGGAGAGCACGAGCGAGGTGATCAGGAGCACGCGGTGCGCCTTGACCAGGGGCAGGGCACGGCGGAGCCAGGATTTTCCGGTGTCCGGGTCGATGGACGCCCTGGGCGCGCGACGGCTCAAGGTGCGCCCTCCTCTCCGGACGGGAGTAGTTAGCCAGGCTAACGATACCCCCGCCGGGCCGCCGGGCGCTTCCCCACCCCGTGCGGGGCGGGCTCGACGCCCGGGCAGGAGGTGCCGGCCGCGGGTGGGCGTACGGCGAGCAGGTAGCGGTCCACCAGCGTGGTGACACAGTCGCTGCGGCCGTACACGGTGTGGCCCCACCCGTCGTACGTGACCAGCGTCGCCTTCGGTCCGAGCTGCGCGGCGAGAGTGCGGGCCCAGGCGTACGGGGTCGCGGGGTCGTGCCGGGCGTTGATGAGCAGAACCGGGCCGGTGCGCGCGGGGGCCGGCACCCGCTGCGGGTTGCTCACGGGCAGCGACCAGCCGAGACACCCGGCGACCGAGGCCAGCGCCAGCGGCGACACCGGCATCTGCGGGTTCGCGCGGGCCAGCGCGGCGAGCCGGTCGCGCAGGCCGGTCCACCCGCCCACCGGCACGGACCAGTCGTCGCAGAAGACCGCCGGGAAGCCGTACTCCACTTCGGTGACGGTCCCACGGGCGCGGCGGCCGGACGGCGCCGACGCCTCCTTGAGGTAGATGGCAAGCGAGTGCCACTGCGGGTCGTAGAAGGAGCCGAACGCCACTCCGAGCAGGTCGTAGACGGTCATCCGGTGGGACGGGTCGAACGGGTCCCGCAGCGTGCCCCGCTTCGCCCGCTCGAGCAGGGCGGCCCAGATCCGGCGGACGTCCCGGCCGTGCAGGGCGCACTCGGCGCTTCTCGTGCACCAGGCCACGAACTCGTCGAAGGAGTCCTGCGCTGCGCTCGTCTCCGCGCCGAGGAAGGCGTCGGTGTCGCCGCTGTGGTCCATCACGCTGTCCAGGACCAGGGCGCGGACGCGCTGAGGGAAGCGCTCGGCGTACTGGGCGCCGAGGAGCGTGCCGTAGGAGGCGCCGTAGAAGCTGATGCGCTCCTCACCGAGGGCGGCGCGGATGCTCTCCATGTCCTGCACGACGCTGAGTGTGTCGGCGTGGCCGAAGACCGGGCGGGAGCGGCGGGCGCAGTCGGCGGCGAGCCTGCGGTTGTAGGCGATCGTGTCGGCGTACTCGTGGGCGCTGGTGATGACCACGGACGGCCCGGCGGCGAGCAGCGACGCCGAACACACGACGGGGTTGCTGCGGGCCACGCCGCGCGGGTCGAAGCCGACGATGTCGAAGCGGCGCCGCACCTGCTCGCTGAAGAACCAGGGGCTGTCCAGCGCGAAGTCGACGCCGGAGCCGCCGGGGCCGCCGGGGTTGACCAGCAGCGTGCCGATCCGGTGTCCCGGGTCGGCGGCCGGGCGGCGGGCGACGGCGATGCTCAGCGACGGCCCGTACGGGTCGGCCCGGTCGACCGGCACCCGCACCGTCGTGCACTGCGCCGTGCGGTCCTCGACGCAGGCCTTCCACACCGGACCGCGGTCGCGGGCGGCATGGGCGGGACTCGCGGCGCCCGCTGTGAGGACAGCCAGGAACGCGGCCAGGATCGGCCGGGTCGTTGCTCGCACCGCGTCGTCTCTCCGCCCTGCACGGCAGCGCGCCGCGCGCCTCCTGTCTAGAGGAAGCGCGCGGCGCAATCTACCGAACCGGGATTTTCACCCCGAAAGAACTAAATTCCGAGGTGCTTGAGCGCCCGCTTCACCAGCGCGTCGCGCTCCGCCGCGGTCAGCGTCTCCAGGCCGAAGCCGACATAGACGCTGTCCTTGGTCGTGACGGCCGCGCCGGAGTCGAAGGCCAACCGGCTGCGTGACCAGTCGGAGCTGTTCACCCCCGAGCCGGGCGGCGGGCCGGCCACCGTCCAGCCGCCGAGGTCGCTCTCGAACGACGTCCGCTGGGCCACCGTGCCGCCGGTCTCCACCCGGACGTCGTCCAGGAAGACGCCGAGACCCTGGGTGGTCCAGTCCGACATGTACGTGATCGAGACCTCGACCTGCTTGCCCGCATACGCCGACAGGTCCGCGTCGAACTCCTTCCACCCGCCGCTGTTGCCGGTGGCGGCGTTCCACGTGCCGGTCGTCCCCTGCGGCGTGCAGTCCGCGCTCTGGTAGTGGGCGACGAACGGGTGCAGCCTCGTGATCCCCGACTCGCAGCTCTCCCCGGTGCCGGTGGTGGTGAGCCCGTTGGCGTCCGGCAGCGTCGTCCAGTCGTCGCTGCCCACCACGTGCGCCTCGACGAACATGAAGTCCCAGTCCGCCTCGGTATCGAACGACGTACGGAACTTCAGGCGCGCCGCCTGGGCCCCGGTGAGGTCGATCGTCTTGGTGAGCCGCTTGTACGAGCTGTCGGCCTGCCCGCTCCACAGGTACCAGTCGCCGTCGTACGGGTCGTACGGCGCGGCGCCGGGCTGCTGCCAGTCGATCGGCGCGGCGGAGTCGGCGAACTGCGGGAACCGCAACGGCTGCAGGAAGCTCGACGTGGCCAGGAACGCGGCGGTGTGCCCGGGTCCCGGCGTCGCGGAGTAGCCCTCGAACTTCCCGGCCACACCCTTCACCGGGTACGGCTTCTCGTCGGCGCTGGTCCCGCCCTCGTCGACGTACGAGTACGCCCCCAGCCAGTACTGCTGGAAGTCGTTGAAGATCGGCAGGCAGGCGGGGTTGTCCGGGTCGGTGCACTCCCCCGGCCCGTCGGGCAGGTACCGGTACGCCCCGTTGGCGCCCTGCGCGAAGCCAGCGTACTTGCCGGCGAGCAGCAGCTTGCCGCCCTCGTTCAGGTAGTCCCGCACGGCGAGCTCGGTCTCGAGGGCCGAGCGGGCCACCGTGCCGGCCGGCTGTCCGGGCGCGCGCGGGATGACGTCGTCGCCGGTCTCCCACACCACGGCGTCGTAGTGCGAGAGGACGCCCAGCGGGTGCGGCGCCACGCGGCCACGGGTGTCGAGGTCGTAGACGTCGACCGAGCGGCCCGCCTTCTTGAGCGAGGCGACGTACTCGTCGGCGTACCGGGCGCTGGTGGCGCCGTCGGTGTTCGCGGGCGAGACGCCGGTGACGTCCTCGGCGGCGAGCACCAGCACGTCGCCGCCGATCTTGTCGGCGACGGTGTAGGTGAAGTCCGACGAGGTGATCGTGGCCGCGCCCTTGCGGGCGGTGAACCAGACCTTCACCTTGTCGCCGGGACGGGCCCGGGGCACGGTGCCGCGGCGCTCGGCGAAGTACTTGTCGAGGACGTCGCCGTACCGTTCGCCGCCGCGCCACTCGGCCGTGGGGGCGATCCGCTGACGGCCGCCGTTGATCGAGTAGTGCAGGGTGACGGCGCGCAGGCTGCGCTTGGCGGTCACGGCGACCTGCTGGCGCGAGCCGTACGAGGTGCCGAACGCGTCCACGGCCAGATCGGGCGTGCTGCGCCCGACCGTCGACACCGGGTTGGCCGGGTCCTTGGCGGACTGCGCGACCGAGAGGGCGAACGGCAGGTTCTTGACGAACTCGCCCTGGATCAGCTTCTCGTCGTCCGGGAAGTTGAAGCCGCTCTCGCAGTCGTCCGGGTTCCACTGGTCGTCCGGGTCCAGCCCGGAGATGGTCTCGCAGGTGCTCATCTCCGGCGTGAAGCCGATCGTGCCGGTGCGCACCTGGGCGTGGTAGTCGGTGTCGCCGTTGGTGGTGTAGAGCTCGGCCGAGATGTCGGGGTCGTAGCCGGGCACCGCCGGGTGGGCGTCGTCGCCGGCCAGCGCCACGGCGATCTGGTCGTCCGGACTCGGCGTGCTGACCTGCCACCCGACGCCGTAGAGCAGCAGCTCGGCGGCCGAGTGGTAGTTGACGAGGAACTCGAAGCCGACCCGCTTGAAGAGCGCGTCCAGGGCCTTGGTCTCGGGCTCGGAGTTCGGCGCGGTGCCGCGGTAGGTCTCGCTGGCCGGGTCGGCCGACGAACCCTCGTTGTCGTAGCCCCACTTCTCCGCGAAGTTGCGGTTGAGGTCGACGCCGTCGCCCGCGGTGATCTCACCGTCGCCGTTGTTGTCGCGCAGGTTCTTGCGCCAGAGGCGGTGGCCCTCGGTGAAGGTGAAGTCGTAGCCGTCCGGGTTCGCGACCGGCACGAACCACAGCTCGGTGGTGTTGAGCACCTTCGTGATCGTCGCGTCGGTGCCGTACCCGTCGAGGACGTGGTGCAACAGCCGCCGGGTCATCTCCGGGGTGATCCATTCGCGGGCGTGCTGGCCGCCGATGTAGAGCACGGCCGGGCGCCGCCCGTCACGGACCAGCCGCGCGTCGCGGGTCACCTTCACGGCCTGGATGGGTACGCCCTTGAGCGTCTTGCCCACGGTGACCAGCTTGGCGAGCCGCGGGTGCCTCGCGGCAGTGGCGGCCAGCTCGTCGCGGATGCCGCCCGGGGCGGCGTACGGCCGGAAGACCGAGGGGGCCTGGGCGGCCTCGGCGCGCATCCGGGCCGTGGGGCGCTTGGCGGTCAGGGGTACGCCGGCCGCGACGAGTCGTTCGGCCTGGCGCCGTCCGAGGATCGTCTCGACGGCGATCTTGCCGTTCGCGGCGGCGGTCACCGCGCTCTCGTCGTGGTCGAGGCCGACGGCGCGCAGGCGTTCGAGCTGCGCGGCGTCGAGAGTGCCGACGTACACCCCGAGGGTGTCGTCGGAAGGAGCCGCGGCGGCCGGCGCGATCCCGGGCAGGACCGCGGCGGCCGCGGTCGCTAAGGAAAGTGCGCAGGCGGCTGCCCAGCGGACTGGTGTCATGGTGGAGGCCTCCATGGGTGGGAAGGTCGTGAGTGGACCTTCGCCGCAGCCCAGGACGGTGTCAAGCTTCCGCTCCCGGCGGTCTTCAGGTTTCTCTCAGGCCGGCGAGGCACGGTGAAGGGATGACCATCGCCGCACGCTGGGCAGTCGCCGCCGCCACGGCCGGTATCGCCCTGCTCACCGCCTGTTCGGACGACCAGGGCTCCGGCGGGGTGTCGACGATCCCACGGGCGTCGTCCGCCGCGCCTTCGGCCCCTTCGGCCCCCGCCGGGGACGCGCCTGACCTGCGTGATCCGGAAACGGTGGCCACCGGCATCGAGACGCCCTGGGGCCTGGCCTTCCTGCCCGACGGCAGCGCGCTGGTCGCCGAGCGCGACAGCGCCAGGGTCCTGCAGGTCTCCGCCGGCGGCGGCGCGCCCCGCGAGGTCTACCGGGTGCCCGGCGTCTCCGCGTCCGGCGAGGGCGGCCTGCTCGGCCTGGCGGTGGCGAAGGACTTCGAGAAGACCGACTACGTGTACGCGTACCACACGGCGGCGGACGACAACCGGATCGTGCGGTTCAAGCTCGGCAGCCAGGCCGCGCCGGAGGTGATCTTCGACGGCATCGACAAGGCGGGGATCCACAACGGCGGCCGGATCGCGTTCGGCCCGGACGGCATGCTGTACGCGGGCACGGGCGACGCCGGCGACCGCTCGGCCTCGCAGAACCCGGACGACACCAACGGCAAGATCCTGAGGCTCACCCCGGAGGGCAAGCCGGCCCCGGGCAACCCGCGGGCGGGCTCGCCGGTCTGGAGCCTGGGCCACCGCAACGTCCAGGGCCTCGCCTGGGCGGCCGACAAGACGATGTACGCGGTCGAGTTCGGCCAGAACCGGTTCGACGAGGTCAACAAGATCGAGCCGGGGAAGAACTACGGCTGGCCGGAGGTCGAGGGCACAGGGAACGACAGCAGGTACGTCGACCCGCTGGTGACCTGGACGACCGACGAGGCGTCCCCGTCCGGGGCGGCGATCGCCGGCGACACGCTCTACGTCGCGGCGCTGCGCGGCGAGCGGCTGTGGACCGTGCCGCTGGGCGGCGGCGATCCGCAGGACGAGCTGTCCGGACGCTACGGGCGGTTGCGCACCGTGGCGGTCGCGCCGGACGGCGCGTTGTGGCTCACCACGTCGAACACCGACGGACGCGGGGACGTGCGCGACGGCGACGACCGGATCCTGCGGTTCCCCGCCCGGTGAGGGGGACGGGCGGGGAACCGCAGGCCGTCAGCGGTTGTTCGGCGGCAGCAGCGGGAGACTGCTGATCACCTGGGCATACTGGTCGATCTGCCGGCCGTTCGGCACCACGCCGAAACTGCGGAGCTGATCCTTGATGGCCTGCGCAACCGCATCCTCGGACTGGCCGCGATGCGTCTGCATGACCTTGTTGACCACGTAGTCAACACGAAGCTGCATCTGCCAGCCAGCGGGGCGTGGCGACGCTCCGCTGGCGAGGCTTACTGAGGCGAGGGGTTCCATGCCACGAGTATCGGAAGCTCGGTGCCCTCATCGGAAGGTTCAGGGACCCGGTGCAACCGAGCTGCACCTGATTCGCACTAACTTCTCCCTCAGCGCTCCTATAACGGTTGCTGTTCAGTTACTCTCCGTGCCCGTCGGCCGCTCGCAGCTCCTCGGCGGAGGGCACGTGCGTCGGGCGCCACCACTGCCAGAGCAGGAACAGGCCGCCCAGCACCAGCATCCCCAGACCCATCCAGAGGTTGATCCGTACGCCCTGGGCCTTGTCGATGTCGCTGCTGGAGTCGAAGATCCCGAGCAGGGTCACGATCACGCCGTACACCACGAAGAGGCCACCGATCACCCGGCGGACGTCGAACAGGCGGGCGGCCGCGGACCGCTTCTCCAGTTCCTCACCCTCCGCGAGCAGCTCGTCCTCGGGACGGTTCACTTCCTCAGCCATCACAGTGCCTCTCACCAGACCGGGATGTAGAGCAGGAAGGCCAGGACGACGGCGACGCCGCCGAGCAGGGCCGGGTTACGCCACCAGACCTTGTCGGCGGCCAGCACCACCTCGCCGGAGGTGGAGGTGCCCGCCAGGCCGTAGACGAGGCCGCGCAGGTCGCTCTCGGGCTTCGGCCGCGTGAACAGGGTCACCGCCACGGCGACCACCAGGGCGGTCACGAACGCCAGGCCCGCACCCCAGAAGCTCTCCTCCAGGTCGGAGTTGAACTTCACGACGTCGCCCAGGTAGAGCAGGTAGAGCGTCAGCGACGCGAGGGTGCCCAGCAGCAGGGACCAGAAGCCGGCCCAGGCGGACATCCGCTTCCAGAACATGCCGACGATGAACGTGGCGAACAGCGGGGCGTTGATCAGGGAGAACAGCGCCTGGATGTAGTTCATGATGTTGTCGTAGCCGGCCGCGATGAACGCCGTGCCGATGCTGATGATGATGCCGGCGATCGTCGCGATCCGGCCGACCCGCAGGTAGTAGTCGTCCGACCGGTGCCTGCGCACGTACGACTGCCACAGGTCGTACGTGAAGACGGTGTTGAAGCCGCTCACGTTGGCCGCCATGCCCGCCATGAACGACGCCACCAGGCCGGTGACGGCGACGCCGAGCACGCCGTTGGGCAGCAGGTCGCGCATCAGGAGCGGGATCGCGTTGTTGTACTGCAGGTCACCCGTCTTGGCACCCAGCCCCTTGACCGTGACGATGGCGATCAGCCCGGGGATGACCGTGATGATCGGGATGATCAGCTTCGGGTACGCGCCGATGATCGGCGTACGCCGGGCCGCGCTCATGTCCTTGGCGGAGAGCGCCCGCTGCACCTCGGCGAAGTTCGTCGTCCAGTAGCCGAACGAGAGCACGAAGCCCAGGCCGAAGACGATGCCGATCCAGTTGGCGCCGAGCGGGTTCTCCGAGCCGGCCGTGCCCTGCCAGGCGTGCAGGGCGGCGTCGCCGAGCTCGCTGGAGCGGACGGCGTCGAAGAGCCCGTCGATGCCGCCGACCTTGACCAGGCCCACGATGGTGATCGGCAGCAGGCCCGCGATGATCACGAAGAACTGCAGGACCTCGTTGTAGATCGCCGAGGAGAGGCCACCGATCGTGATGTAGGTCAGGACGATCGCGGCGCCGATCACGATCGAGGCCCAGAGCGGCCAGCCGAGCAGCGCGTCGAGGATGAGGGCGAGGGCGTACAGGTTGACGCCGGCGATGAGCACCTGGGCGACGGCGAAGATCACCGCGTTGAGCAGGTGCGTGGGGCGGTTGAAGCGCAGCCGCAGGAACTCCGGGACGCTACGGACCTTGGAGCCGTAGTAGAAGGGCATCATCACGATGCCGAGGAAGACCATCGCCGGCACGGCGCCGATCCAGTAGTAGTGCAGGGTCATCAGGCCGTACTGCGCGCCGTTGGCCGCCATGCCGATGATCTCGAGGGCGCCCAGGTTGGCGGAGACGAAGGCCAGGCCGGTGACCCAGGCCGGCATCGAGCGGCCGGAGAGGAAGAAGTCGGCGCTGGTGCTGATCGCTCTTCGCGCGGCGAAGCCGATGCCCAGGACGGTCGCGAAGTAGATCACGAGGATGAGGTAGTCGAATACGTCGAGATCGAGCCTGAGCCCGGGCCCTTCAGCCGCGAGAACGCCCATGGGCACCTCCTGTGCAGTCGACGCGTCGTTACCCGAGCCGAATCTCTTTCACACCTCGGCCGGATGCGATCGAATGTCATCCATGCCTACTGCCCTGCCCCGCTTCCTCCTCGCCACCCTCGTCGCCGTGCTGGCGGCGCCGTCACCCGCCCATGCCGCGCCTGGCGACCGGCCGTACGTGCGCGGCGGGGAGACCGTCCCCGTTTACGACTACGCCACCGCCATCCGGGAGAGCGTGTGGGTGCAGACCCCGGACGACACCGACGAGGACGGCGTCCCGGACCGGGTTGCGGTCGACCTCGTGCGCCCGCGGACCGAGCCCGGCGTCAAGGTGCCGGTCGTCATGGACGCGTCGCCGTACTACGCCTGCTGCGGCCGGGGAAACGAGAGCGAGCTCAAGGCGTACGACGCGAACGGTGTGATCAGCAAGGAACCGCTCTTCTACGACAACTACTTCGTCCCCCGTGGGTACGCCTTCGCGGCCGTGGACCTGACCGGCACCAACCGCTCCACCGGCTGCGAGGACGTCGGTGGCCGGCACGAGGTGGCCGGAGCCAAGGCGGCCATCGACTGGCTCAACGGCCGCGCTCCCGGCTTCAGCGCCGACGGCACCCCGGTGTCCGCGACCGCGTGGAGCACCGGCAAGGTCGGGATGATCGGCAAGTCGTGGGACGGCTCGGTCGCCAACGGCGTCGCCTCGACGGGCGTCGAGGGCCTCGAGACCATCGTGCCCATCTCCGCGATCTCGAGCTGGTACGACTACATGCGCTTCAACGGCACGCTGCGCGCCACCGGCTACCCGACCTACCTGCAGGGCTTGGTGAGCGACCGCATCGCGCAGTGTGCGGCGGTGACCGAGTCGCTGGCGACCGACAGCGACGACGCGACGGCCGACTACAACGCGTTCTGGCGCGAGCGGGACTACCGCCGCTCGGCGTCGCGGGTGCACGCCAGCGTGTTCGTCGTGCACGGCGTCAACGACCTGAACGTCACCACGCCCCAGTTCGCCGAGTGGTGGGACGAGCTCGCGAAGCGCGGCGTACCCCGCAAGATCTGGCTGCACCAGACCGGCCACGTCGACCCGTTCGACGTGCGGCGCGACGCCTGGGTGGACACCCTGCACCAGTGGTTCGACCGCTGGCTGCAGGGCCTGCACAACGGCATCGACCGGGCACCGCGCGCGACCGTCGAGACCTCGCCCGGCGTCTTCACCGAGGCCCGGGACTGGCCCGTGCCCGGCACCCGCCCGGTCGCGGTGCGCCTCGGCACCGGCGTCGCCTCGTACACCGACGCCGGGCTGCCGGAGGACGTGGCCGTCGCCGATCCGGGCGCTCAGATCCACGGCCGGCTCGCTTTCCGGTACGGACCGCTGACGGCACCGCTGCGCATCTCCGGCTCACCGTCCGTGCGGCTGCGGGTCCGCGTCGACCGCCCGACGACCCAGCTCACCGCACGGCTGGTCGACTACGGTACGGCCGACCGCGTGCAGTACGACCGCGGTGAGGGCGTACGGACGCTGACCACCGAGTCGTGCTGGGGCGAGTCGACCGCGGCCGACGACGCCTGCTACTTCGACGTGGCGGAACGGGTGGCCACGACCGACCACGCCGTGCTGACCCGCGGCTGGCAGGACGCCGCGCACCACGTGTCGCTGCGCTTCACCACGCCGCTGCGCCCCGGCCGGTGGTACGCGATCACGGTGCCGGTCAGCGCGTACGACGCGACCGTCCCGGCGGGCCACACGCTCGGGCTCGTGCTGACCCAGAGCGACCCCGAGTACACGGAGGCGCCGAACACCGGCGCGACGGTCGAGGTGGACCTGGCCCGCAGCACGCTGGTCCTGCCCGTGACCGGCCCGGCGACGCTGAAGCCCTCGACGGCGGCGCCGCACACCCGCCACGGCGTGACGGCCGAGAACCGCCCGGAGCGCCTCACTCCCCAGGGATAGTCAATTATCGATAGAGTCTGAACTCATGCGGACGTTGTCCTTTGTGTTCGGTCTTGTGCTGACCGCGATCCCCTTGGCCGTGCCGGCGCCGGCACAGGCCGCCACGGACTGGACCGTGAGCGAGCCGGGCGGGAGTGTCTCCGCCCGGCTCGCGATCGACGATTCCGGGCGGCTGAGCTTCGGCGTCGACCGGCGCGGCGCCGGCGTGCTGGCTCCCGCACCGATCGGCCTGACCACCACGGAGGCCGACCTGACCGCCGGCCTCAGCTTCACGGCGCGCAGCGACCGCACCGTGCGCGAGCGCTACACCCGCACCACCGGCAAGCAGCTCCACCGGGACGTGACTCTGAGCGAGTCCACGTTCGCCTTCACCGGCGCCGGTGGGGTGCGGCTCGACGTGGTGGTGCGGGTCTCGGCGGAGGGGGCGGCGTACCGCTATGTGCTGCCCGCCGGGGGGTCGGTGACCGGGGAGGCGTCGTCGTGGTCGCTGCCCGCCGACGCTCCCGCGTGGCTGCTGCCGTACACGCCGAACTACGAGGACACCCGCCTGCAGGCGACCGCGGCGGCCGCCGCCACGGGCGACTACGGGTTTCCGTCGCTGTTCCAGGTCGGCGCCAACTACGCCCTGCTCACCGAGTCCGACGTGGACGGGCGGTACGCCGGGGCGCGGCTGACCCATGACGCCGGCTCAGGGACGTACCGGATCAAGCTGGCCGACCCGCAGATCGCCGCCGCCGACCGGCTGGCGACCCCCTGGCGGGTCGCGGTCGTCGGCGACCTCGCCACGGTGACGGCATCGATGCTCGTGGACGACCTGGCACCGCCGTCGAGGCTCACCGACACGTCCTGGGTACGCCCCGGCATGGTGGCCTGGTCCTGGCTGTCGGAACACAGCAGCCCCGCCGATCCGGTACGCCAGAAGCAGTACATCGACTTCGCGGCGCGCAACGGCTGGCCGTACGTGCTCATCGACGAGGGCTGGAGCGCCGACTGGGTGCCGGAGGTGGTCCGCTACGCCCGGGCCCGCGGCGTCGACGTGCTGCTCTGGCTGCACTGGACCGGCCTGGACACCGAGCAGGAACGGGCGACCCGGCTGCCGCAGTTCCGGTCCTGGGGCGTCGCCGGCATCAAGGTCGACTTCATGGATTCCGACAGCCAGGCCCGCTTCCGCTGGTACGACGAGATCCTCACCGCCACCGCGGCGCAGCACCTCATGGTCAACTTCCACGGCGCGACGATCCCGCGCGGCATCCAGCGCACCTGGCCGCACGTGATGACCCTGGAGGCCGTCCGCGGCGCCGAGCAGTTCCGCACCCGAGCCGCGACCAACACGATGTTCCCGTACACCCGCAACGTCGTCGGCGGCATGGACTACACGCCGGTGACCTGGGTGGTCAGCGACCGGGACACCACCGACGCGCACGAGGTGGCGCTCGCGCTCGTGTACGAGTCCGGCTGGACGCATCTCGCCGACAAGCCGGAGACCTACGAGGCACATCCCGAGGCGCTGCGGACGCTGAGCCAGTTGCCGACCGTGTGGGACGAGACCCGGCTGCTGGCCGGCGCACCCGGCCGGGAGACCGTGGTCGCGCGGCGCCGCGACGACCGGTGGTACCTCGGTGGCATCTCGGCGATCCCCGCGCACACCGTCACGGCGCCGCTCGACTTCCTCGGCGGCGGCCGGTACCTGGCCGAGACCCTGCGCGACGGCGACCACGGGCTGGTCCGGGAGAGCCGGATCGTCCGGCGCGGCGACACCCTGGCGGTGGCGGAGGCGGGAAACGGCGGGTTCGTGACGGTGGTGTGCGCGTACACCGGGTCGGCGACCTGCGACCAGCCGGTCCGGCGGGCGCCGGCCACGACGCTGACCGTCGATCCGTCCACGGCGGACGTCCATCCCGGAGGGTCGGTGACGGTGAAGGCGGTGTTCACGCTTCCGGCCGGCGGGCCGATCACCGGCGTGCGGCTCGCCCCACGGGCGCCGGAGGGCTGGACGGTCCGCGGCGGCGCGGCGACGGACCGCAGCATGCGCGGTGGTGACTCGCTGAGCGGCACGTGGACGTTCACCGCGGGACCCGATGTGGGCACCGGGCGGGTCGACCTCCCGGTGGCCGCCGAGTTCACCTTCCCCGGCGACCCCGCCTCCCGGCCCGTCCACGTCGAGGAGGCGGTCCGGGCGCTCGTCCCGCCCGCCGACCCGGCCGGCACGCCCGCGGTCAGCGATCTGCCGTTCCTGTCCGAGAGCAACGGGTACGGCCCGGTCGAGCGCGACCGGTCCAACGGCGAGGCGGCCGGCGGCGACGGCAACCCGCTGACCATCCGGGGCACCGTCTACGCCAAAGGGCTGGGCATGCACGCGCCGGGTGAGGTGACCGTCTGGCTGGGCGAGGCGTGCACCGGCTTCGCCGCCCAGGTCGGCATCGACGACGAGGTGACCCAGTCCGGCTCGGTGGACTTCGAGGTGCTCGGCGACGGCCGCACCCTGGCCACCAGCGGGGTGCGGCGCAGTGCCGATCCGGTGGCTGCGCTGAGTGCCGACGTGACGGGCGTACGGGTCCTGACGCTGCGCGCCACCGACGGCGGCGACGGCAAGAACTTCGACCACGCCGACTGGGCGGACGCCCGGCTCAGCTGCGGCTCCTGACCAGCATCTCCACCCCGTCCAGGATGCGGGCCAGGCCGTACTCGAAGGCCTGGTCCGCGCCCCCGTCGGCGGCCCCCGCCAGCGCCGCGGTCAGCTGCGGGAAGCGTTCGCCGTGCTCGCGCAGCACCGCGGCGATGGCCGTGCTCATCTCCGCCTCGCCCAGCATGGCGGCGGCCTGCTGGGCCAGCATGCGGCCATGCCCGGCGAGCACCGCGATCGTGTCGAGCCGCTCGGGCCCGCTCAGCGGCAACTCCGCGATCCGGTCCAGCGCGCATTCCATCCAACCCATCTCGTACGGCCCCAGCGGCCGCCGCCCCACGGTGGCCTCGACGGTCCACGGGTGGGCGAGGTAGCGGCCGAGCAGCAGCCGCGACCACTCCTCCAGGGCCGGACGCCACCCGGGCTCGGCCAGGGCGGGCGGCTCGCCGATCGCGCGCTCGACCATGACGGCGACCAGCTCCGCCTTGCCGGGCAGATAGCGGTACAGCGACATCTTCGTGTAGCCGAGCTCGGCGGCGACGCGCTGCATGGAGACGGCAGCCAGCCCCTCGGCGTCCGCCACGGCGATGCCCGCGTCGGCGATGCCCTCCAGCGTGAGTGCCGGCTTGGGCCCGCGGGTGGGCCGGGCCCGGCCGCCCCACAGGAACTCGACCGTCATCGGCTCCCCTTGCGCTCGGTGCGAACTGTATCTACCGTACACAGAAATAACTGATTCCATCGGACACAGTTCGGAGCCGCCATGTCCACGACCGTTCTCATCTCGGGCGCCGGCATCGCCGGGCCCGCCCTGGCCTACTGGCTGAGCCACCACGGCTTCCACCCGACAGTCGTCGAGGTCGCGCCCGCGCTGCGGACCGGCGGCAGCGCCGTCGACTACCGCGGGCCGGTCCACCTCGGACTCCTGGAACGCATGGGCGTGCTCGACCGGCTGCGCGACGTGCAGACCGGCGGCACCGCGATGCGTTTCGTCGACGAACGGGACCGGGTGCTGATGGAGATGCCGGCCGACTTCGCCGGCGGCGATCTGGAGGTGGCCCGCGGAGACCTGTCGCGGATCCTCTGCGAGGCGAGCGGCGAGCGCACCGAGTGGCTCTTCGGCGACAGCGTCACCTCGCTCACCGAGACCGCCGCCGGGGTCGACGTGACGTTCCGCAGCGGCCGGCGACGCACCTTCGACCTCGTGGTCGGCGCGGACGGCGTGCACTCCACCGTGCGGCGCCTCGCCTTCGGCCCCGAGCGGGACCACGTCCGGCACCTCGGCTACTACGTCGCCGGCTGGAGCATGCCGGACGGTCCCGGCCCGACCCGCAACTACAACGTTCCCGGCCGGCTCGCGGCTCTCGGTGGCGGCCAGGCGTTCCTGGCGTTCTCGTCACCGCGGCAGATCGGGTACGACCGGCGCGACGTCACTGCGCAGAAGCGGATTCTCCGCGACCGGTTCGCCGGGCTGGGCTGGGAGGTGCCGCGCCTGCTGGCCGCCCTCGACGACGCGACCGACCTGTACTTCGACCAGATCTGCCGGGTGGACGTCCGGCCGTGGTCGCGCGGACGGATCACGCTCGTCGGCGATGCGGCGGCCGGCGCGACGATCGGCGGGATGGGGAACGGCACGGCGCTGGTGGCCGCCTACGCCCTGGCCGGTGAGCTGGCGGCGGCGGGCGGGGACCACACCGTCGCGTTCCCGCGTTACGAGAAGCTGGTCGGCGACTTCGCCCGCCGGGCCCAGCGGGGCGGGAACACCACCGGAAGGTTCCTGGCGCCGCGCACCGCCCACGGCATCCGCATGCGCAACTGGCTGCACAACCAGCAGTGGTTCCTGGGCATGGTCATGAAGATCGCCGGCGACCGCAGCGCAAAGATCGACCTGCCCGCCTACAGCGGGCTCAGCGCAGCTTCTCCACGGCCTCCACGGTGAGCTCGTCCAGGCCCGCGATCACCAGGCTCGCCAGTGCCAGCGCGTCGGCAGCCGGCGGATACACGCCGTGCGGCACCGCGACCACCGCGAGCCCTGCCGCACCCGCCGCGCGCAGGCCGTTGCTGGAGTCCTCGACCGCGGCGCACACCTGCGGATCGAGCCCGAGGCGCTCGACCGCCGCGAGGTAGACGTCAGGCGCCGGCTTGCCGCGCGGCACCTCCTCGGTGGAGAGAGTGGTCCGGAAGGCGTCGGTCAGCCCGGCCGTCTTCAGCACCTGGTCGATGAGGATCCGCGCCGACGAGCTGGCGAGGGCGAGCGGGAAGCGTTCGGCGAGCCGGCGGACCGCCGCCACCGACCCCGGGATCAGCGGCAGGTCCTCGCGGTAGCGGTCCGCCATCCGGCCCAGGACGTCGGCGGCGACCTGCTCGGGCGTACGCGGCACGCCGACGTCCTCGCTCAGGTGCCGGGACCACTCCCCCGTGCTCATGCCCATCATCCGAGCCTGGCTGTCGGGGAGGAACTCGCGGCCGTGCTCGGCGACGTAGCCGCGGCGGACCTCCTCCCAGACCTCCTCGGTGTCGATGATGACGCCGTCCAGGTCGAAGACCACCGCTTCGATCGTGTTCACGCGCGAGCTTCCCTTCCGCGGACGATTCCCCCGAACCCTACTGCGCTCTCGCGGCCCGGTTGACCCACGGTAACCAGTTGGTAAGTTGTGAGCCGCCCCCGCTCACCCCGGCCGTCGAGGAGCCACCGCCATGCCTCCCTCGCCGCGACGCCCGGCGCCGTCCCACGCCGCGTCGTCACCCACCGTGACCGTTGTCATACCCGCGCTCAACGAGGAGCACAACCTCCCCCTGGTGCTCGAGAACCTGCCGCCGGTCAACGAGGTCGTGGTCGTCGACGGCCGCTCCGACGACGACACCGTGGCCGTCGCGCGGGAGGTCCGCCCGGACGTCGTCGTGGTGCGCCAGACCCGCTCCGGCAAGGGCAACGCCCTCGCGTGCGGCTTCGCCGCAGCCACCGGGGACATCGTCGTGACGCTCAACGCCGACGGCTCCGCCGACCCGGGCGAGATACCTCGTTTCGTGGACGCGCTGCTCTCCGGCGCCGAAGCCGCGCACGGTTCCCGGTTCCGCTACGGCGGCGACCACCGCGACGCCCTGCCGGCCGAGCGCCTCGGGCACACCGTGCTCAGCCGGGTCGTCAACGTCCTCTTCCGGACCCGGTTCACCGATCTCAGCTGTGGCTACAACGCGTACTGGCGGGAGCTGCTCCCGGTGCTCGACCTGCCGGGGCCGGAGGTACCCGGGCTCAAGCGCGGCCGGCTCGCCTGGGGCGACGGCCCGGAGGTCGAGACCCTCATCACGATCCGGATGGCCACCCGCGGGCTGCGCGTGGTGGAGGTGGCGACGGTCGGCTACCCGCGCATCCACGGCGACCGGCCGCGGCGGCTGCTCCCCTCGGCGCTGCGGGTGCTGCGCACGATCGCCACCGAGTACGCCCGCCGCTGGCGTCGCGTACCCGTGGAGGCCACCCACCGGCCGGCGCCGCACCCCCGGTCCCTGACACCCGACCGGCCGGCCGACGAGCCGACCGGCCGGCACTCGGTGCCGCTTCCGCCGCGCCCCCGGCGCCGGGCGGACCGGCGGGTGATCCGGGGCGACGGCCGCTACTGACCCTTGGTCCGCTCGCGCAGCCGCGGCAGCACCTCGTCGCCGTAGACGCGCAGGAAGCGGTCCTGGTCGGGCCCGGGCGCGTGGAACACCAGGTGCCGGAAGCCCATGTCCAGATACTCGGCGACCTTCGCCGCGTGCTCGTCCGGGTCCGACGAGACGATCCAGCGGGTGACCGTGCGGTCGACCGGCAGGGCGTCCGCCCGGCGCTGCATCTCGATCGGGTCCTCGACGCCGGTCTTCTCCTCCGGCGACAGGGCCAGAGCGCCCCAGTAGTGCGTGTCGTTGCGCGCCTTCTCCAGGTCCGGGTCGAACGACACCTTCACCTCGATCATGAGATCGATGTCGTCCAGCGAGCGGTTCGCCTTCTCCGCCCCTTCCCGTACGGCCGGGAGCAGCGTGTCGGTGTAGAGCTCGTGGCCCTTGCCGCTGGTCGTGATGAACCCGTCGGCGACCCGGCCGGCGAGACGGGTCGCGGCCGGGCCGGAGGCGCCGATGTAGATCGGGACCGGCTGCTCCGGCTTGTCGTAGATCGTCGCCAGCTCGGTGCGGTAGTACGTGCCCTCGAAGGTCACCCGGTCCTCGGTCCAGAGCCGGCGGATGAGCGCCACCGCCTCCTTGAGCCGGGCGAACCGCTCCTTGCCCTCCGGCCAGGCGAGGCCGAGCGGCACCTCGTTGAGCGACTCCCCCGAGCCGACGCCGAGGATGACGCGGCCCGGGGCGAGACAGCCGAGCGTCGCGAAGGCCTGGGCCACGACCGCCGGGTGGTAGCGGAAGGTCGGGGTCAGCACGCTGGTGCCCAGCAGCACCCGCTCGGTGCTGGTCGCCAGCGCGCCGAGCCAGGGCAGCGCGGCCGGGGCGTGGCCGCCGTCGTGCCGCCACGGCTGCAGGTGGTCACTGACGAACACGGAGTCGAACCCGTGCTGCTCCGCGTCGATGCCGTAGCGGAGCAGCTCGCGCGGGGCGAACTGCTCCGCCGATGCCTTGTAGCCGAACCGAATCATGGTTCGACCCTATCCCGCGGCTTTGTAGGCCTTGCCCGCCTCGGTCGGGGTCCTCGCGTCCTTGTAGAGCCCGAACTCGACGCTGTCGCCCACGGCGGGCAGTCCGAACCAGGCGTACCGCTCGACGTACGACCGGGACTCCATGCCCTTCGTGCTGCCCTTGATGAAGGCGACCTCCTGGGCGGCGCTCGGGTACCTGGGGCTGCCGCCGAAGTTCTGCAGGCCGTACTCGGTCACCCAGATCGGCAGATCGTACTTCTTGTGCACCGCGTCGACGTAGCCCAGGAACTGGCCGACCGCCGCGTCGCTGAAGTCGGAGCCGTACCAGTGCAGGGTGATGAAGTCGACCCGGAGGTTCTTCTGCTTCGCGCCCTTCAGGAACCGGTCGAGCCAGCCGCCGTCCTTGTCGGCACCGAACGCGACGGCGGGGCTGCCCAGCCGCATCCCGGTCGCCTGCAGCTTCGGCCACGCCGCCAGGGCGTCCTCGACCGACATGTTGGCCTGGCCCGCCATGTCCGGCTCGTTGTAACCGAGCAGCACGTCGCCCTCGCGCTTCGCCTTGGCCAGCGTCGCGTCGGTGACGTTCGCCTTGCCCCAGATCATCGGCACGAACTCGACGTCGGCCGGCCCGGGCATGGTGTCGTTGTCCGGAGCCCAGTTGTAGTACCAGCCGGCGCCGACGTCGTCGAGCGCACCCTTGATGCCGCCGAACTGCCAGGTGCCGACGCCCTTCTTCGCCGACGTGCCGGTCGGCGGCACGGGAGGGGGCGCCTTCGTCGTCTTCTTCTTCGTCGGCGAGGGCTTGGCGGAGGTCACGCTCGGCTTCGGCGACGGCGGGAGTGACAGCCGGGGCGCCGGCGCGGTCGTCGACACCACCGCGGCCCGGGCGGCCGGCTTGTCGTCCTGCACGTAGACGACCGCGGCCGTGCCGCCGCCGGCCACCGCGCCGGTGGCCAGCATGGCCGTCAGCACCCGGCGGCCGACGCCGACCGTGCCCTTGACCGCGATCTTCGCCGCCAGCGCCTTGCCCGACCCGCCCGCGGCGTGCGCGCCCAGGTGGGCCGCGGTGTGTGCGCCGCCGGCCGCTCCGCCGAGACCGGCCAGGCCGCCGCTCAGCGCGTGCGGCAGCGGCACGAGCGCCATCCCGACCAGCAGCTTCTCCGCCGCGACCAGCCCCGACCAGGCCGGCGAGCACTGGCGGCAGTCCCGGGTGTGGCGGGCGATGCGCTTGCGCCACAGCGGGCCCGGCCGGCCGTCCCAGCCGGTGGTGACCACGGCGAGCTCCGGGCACGGCGGGGTCGCGGCGAGCGCCCGCACGACCACGCGGGCCGTCTCGAGCTGGCCCTTCATCCGCTGGATCCGCACGGCCGCGTGCTGGCGGGTGACCTCGATGGCCTCCACGATCTCGTCGCGGGTCAGCTCCCCCGACGCCTCCAGCCACCACAGCGACAGCAGCTCGCGGTTGTCCTCGTCGAGCCAGCGGGTCGCCTCGGCGGTCTCCCGGCGCTGGCCGGCGAGCTCGAGCCGGGTGATCGCCAGATCGGTGAAGTCGGCGCCGGGGTCGCGGACGTCGTCGGGCAGCAGCGCGTCGGGCGCCCCTCGCCGGACCCGGTAACGCTCGCGCACCTGCCGGACGGTGATCGCCACGAGCCAGGACCGGAACGCCTCCGGGTCGCGCAGGTCACCCAGGTTGCGCAGCACCCGCAGCATGGTGTCCTGCACGACGTCGTCGACGTCGGCGTGCCCGTCCAGGGCCCGGCCGACGATCGTGTACACGAGCGGCAGGTACCCGGCGACGAGACGGTCGATCGCGGCCGGGTCGCCGGCGCGGGCAGCCACCACCGTCGCGGTGTCCGGTTGAAACGCCATGGGTGTGAGGACCTCTCCGTGGAGCATCGATCATCGCTCGCGGCCGCGGTTTCGACGACCACGGGGAGGGAGACCGGCCGAACGGGCCCCGATAACAGGAAGTTCGGCCGGCCGGTCCCGGAACGCCGGGCGAGGGTACGCCGACCTGGACGTGGTTAACGCACCGCCCGGCCGGGAACACACAGAGCAGGCGCCGAGAGTCGCGCCGGCGGCGGAAGGAGGCGGGTCATGCGTATCTCGGTCCACCTGAACCTGCCCCGGGAGGTGGGCAGCGTCCCGGCCGTACGGCGGCTGCTGCGCTGTGCCCTCGCGGCCTTCCACGTCGACCGGGAAGCCGGCCACGACCTCGAGATCGCGCTCACCGAGGCGTGCGCGAACGTGGTGGACCACGCGTCCGGGGCGGACTCCATCCAGGTGCGCCTGGACCTCGCCGAAGACCGCTGCGCTATCGACGTAACCGACAACGGTGCCGGGTTCGACGCGGATGCGGTCGAGGCGCCGGACAACCGCAGTGAACGAGGCCGGGGCCTGCTCCTCATCAAGGCGCTGAGCGAGAACGTGCGGATGCACTCGACTCCCCGCCGGGGCAGCCTCATCCACTTCGAGAAGTCCTTCGCCGCGGCGCGCTGACGGCGTCCCCGCGGGTCGGGACCGCATCGCGCGGCCCGGCGCGGAGCTGCCGTGCGCGTTTTCTATCATTCTTGCTCTACAGCAAATATTGCCGTCTTCGCTGCGAGAGTGAGGTCCCTTGTCCGACCGTCCGACGTCCGTGGGCGCGGCGCTGCGTGCGGCACCCCCGGACCGGCTGCCCGAGGTGACGGCCGAGCACCTGCGCCGGCACCACGCCGCCGGCCGGATCGAGGTGCTGCTCAGCGACCTCACCCTCACCGGGCTCCGGCCGCTGCTCGACGAGGACGGGTTCGCCGGCGACGTGCTCGCCCAGCGGTGCTTGGGCAGCCAGCGCCCGGTCATCGACGGCGCGCCGGGCATCCACCGGGCGTACCTGCCGCTGCACGTCTGGGGAGAACGGCTCGGCGTGCTGGTCGTGGAGACGCCGGCACCCGCCGCCACCGGCCTCACCGAGCAGCTGTCGGCGGTCGCGGACGAGCTGGCCCTGGCGCTGCGGGCCGCCGACGTGGTGACCGACCGCTACCGCCGGGCCTGCCGGCGCGAACGCCTCACCATGGCCGCCGAGCTCCAGTGGGAGCTGCTGCCCGGCCGCTCCCTGGGCGACGACAGGTTCCTGATCGCCGGCCAGCTCGAGCCCGCGTACGCGGTGTTCGGCGATCACTTCGACTGGTCGCTGACCGCGGACCGGCTCACCGTCACGGTGCTCAACGGCAACGGCGACGGACTCGAAGCGGCGCTGCTCACCACGGTGGCGGTCAACGCGATGCGCAACGCCCGACGCTCCGGCGCCAACATCGTCGAACAGGCCGAGCTGGCCTCCGACGCGCTCTACGCCCGCTACGGCGGCGCCGCGCACGCCGCGACGCTGCTGCTGGAGATCGACCTCGTCAGCGGCCGGGTGGACGCCGTCGACGCCGGCTCACCGCGAGCCATGGTCGCCCGGGACGGAGACATCCGGACGGTGACGCTCGAGCAGCAGCTGCCCCTCGGCATGTTCGGCGAGACCCGCTACGAGACCCAGCGCTTCCTGCTCGAACCCGCCGACCGCCTGCTGGTGGTCAGCGACGGGGTGCACGCCGCCACTCCCGGGGGACGCCCCCCGTACGGTGAATCCGCGCTGTTGACCGCGTTGCGAAGGACGCGGCTGCAGCCGGCGACCGAGGCAGTGGGTACGGTGATGCGCGGGCTACGCGAATACCACGGAGGGCTGGACCCGGACGACGACGCGGTCACCGTCTGCCTCGACTGGCGGCGATGACGCTTCAGATCCGCGGCCAACGGGTACGGGCGGTCCGCAACGCCTCAATTCCTGCGGACAGAGGACCGGCATGGAGCGCCTCACAGACGTCGCCGCGGCGGTGGAATCGACCGTGGAGTCGCTGCTCGGCGTCTTCGAGAGCGCCCGGCTGGCCCGCTCGCCGGCGGTGCCGCCGGCTCAGCTCCGGGTGCTGACGATCATCTCCCGCAACGAGGACACCAACATGAGCCGGCTCGCCGAGGCCCTCGACGTGGTGCCGTCGTCGGCGAGCCGCCTCTGCGACCGGCTCGAGGCCACCGGGCTGCTCCGGCGCGTACCCGACCCCCGGGACCGCCGGGAGGTGCGCCTGCTGCCCACGGCGGCCGCCCGGCGGCTGCTCGAGGAGCTGCGCGAGCGCCGCCAGGCCGCGATCGCCGAGGTGATGGAGCGGATGAGCCCCGCCCGCCGGGCCGACCTGGTCCGCGCCCTCGCGGCCTTCGACGACGCGGCGACCGCCGGCACGTCCGGCGCCGGCGACGGCCTGCGGACCGCCTAGATCGATCTGGGGTACGGTCCGTCGATGCGCATCGGCATCGTGATCCTCCCGGAAGAACGCTGGTCGGCGGCCCGGCACCGCTGGGCCCGCGCCGAGGAGTACGGGTTCGACCACGCCTGGACCTACGACCACCTCGGATGGCGAGACCTCGTCGACGGCCCCTGGTTCGACGCCGTGACGACCCTCACGGCGGCGGCGACGGTGACCGAAGGCATCCGCTTGGGCACGTTCGTGGCCTCCCCGAACTTCCGCCACCCGGTCCACTTCGCGCGCGAGGCGCTGGCGATGGACGACGTGTCCGACGGCCGGCTGCTGCTGGGCGTGGGCGCGGGCGGCATCGGCTTCGACGCCGAGGTGCTGGGCGCCGCACCGCTGACCCCGCGCGAGCGCGTCGACCGCTTCACGGAGTTCGTCGAGCTCTTCGGCCGGCTCCTGACCGAGGACCACGTCTCGTACGAAGGCGCGTACTACCGCGCGATGGACGCCCGGACCCTGCCAGGACCGCTGCAGCAGCCACGCCCGCCGCTGATCCTCGCGGCCAACGGCCCGCGATCGCTCACCCTGGCGGCCCGCCACGGCGACGGCTGGGTCACGACGGGCGCCCAGGGCCTCGACGACCAGGAAACGTGGTGGCGCTCGGTCCGCGAGGCCGGCGACCGCTTCACCGCGGCACTGGAACGGGCGGGCCGTCCGCACGCCGACCGCTATCTCAGCCTCGACTCGGCGCCGGTCTACTCGCTGAGCAGCCCCGAGACATTCGAGGAAGCGGTGGGCCGGGCGCGGGAACTCGGATTCACCGACGTGATGGTGCACTGGCCGCGGGCGACGAGCTGGTACGCCGGCGACGAGAAGGTCCTGGAAAAGGTGGCGCCGATGCTGCCGCGCCTGCGCCGAGGCTGACGCCGCCGACCGGTAAAGGCCACAATCCTTCCGGAAGTACAAGCCTTTCTGCGTAGGACCCCCTTGCCCCGCCCTTTACCACCGGTGAGCTTTCCGCCGCGGCACCGGGTGCGCAAAACACGAACCAGGACCGGAACCGGCCACATTCACCACCTGTGATGCCTTCGATCAGGCCCGTGATGCGCCGGCGCCGATGCCACCGAAGGGCGTTGCCGGCCGGTCGCGCACTTTCCTCCGCCCGGCGCGGCCGGTCGCGGTCGCGCTTTCCCCGGGGCGGCGGCCGGTCGTCGTGGCGCTTTCCTGTCCTGGGCGCGGTGGCGGGGTGCGGTCGCGCTTTCCTCAGCCGGGTCGCGCTTTCGCCGGCGGGGCCGGCCGCCGGGGTGGCGGTTCCGTCGGCGGCGCTGCCTGCCCGCGGTGGCGGTTTCCCCGGCGCCGGCTGCGCGGGTGGCGCTTTCCTCGGCAGTGCGGCCTGCACGGGGGTGGCGCTTCCCCTCGCGCTGCCTGCCTGGGGTGGCACTTTCCCTCGCGCTACCTGCCGAGGGTGGCGCTTCCACCGTGCTGCCTGCCCGGGGTGGCGCTTTCCCCGCTCGCGCGGCCTGCCCGAGGTGGCGCTTTCCCCGCTCGCGCGGCCTGCCCGGGGTGGCGCTTCATCGGGCGCTGCTGCAGTCGCCTTTCCGGGGCCTGGCTGATAGCGCTCACACCGCCGGCGCGGACCGCCTGGTCCGCGCCGGCTCCTCACGTCCTGGTCAGACCCTCCCGGCCGGGTAGCCGGGAGCGGCGGCGACTCAGCGTCCGTGCGCCGCCCGATAGGCGCTGCTGACGCTCTGCGGGATGCGGCCGCGCTCCGAGATCTGGTGCCCGTGCTGCGCCGCCCATTCGCGGATCAGCCTGTTCTCGTCGCGGCTGCCGGCCGTGCGCGCCGGTGCCGTCCGGCCCGCCCCACGCCCCGAAGAGGAACGGCCGATTCGGGTGCCCGCGGCGATGAACGGATCCAGCGCCTTGCGGAGCTTGCCGGCATTGGCCTCGGACAGATCGATGGTGTACGCCGTGCCGTCGAGGCTGAACTCCACCGTGCGATCGGCCGGCTTTCCGTCGATGTCGTCGATGAGGGTGGTGATTACCTGCCGCGCCATAACGACTCCTGAGAAGAAATCCGAAGAACCGGGGTCAGTGTGGCGTGCGATGCACTCCGCGCGCAACAGTTCTCCCGGAGTTCACAGAATATCGCCGACGCCGGGCAATTATCGAGGCATGGCTCCAGTAAATGCGACATCGTTATTGGCGCACAATCCGCGCCGCCCCGGCCCGGGATGCGTCACGAAGCGATCACAACCCGCGCTGGGCTCGGCCCGCTGATCGGCGTTAGGGTCATCGCCATGGACGCCGACGACGACCGTGCCACCCCGCACGCCCCGCGCCGGCCCACCGCCGCAAGCCGATCCGGTGGCGCAAGCGAATCCGGCGCCATAAGCCGGTCCACGGCCGCAAGCGCGCCCGGTGCCGGAAGCCGCCCCGGGGCTGTCAAGCCGGCCGCCGGGCAGGCAGCGACGACGGCCGGGCACGCCGCCAAGCCGGCCGCCGGGCACGCAGCGACGACGGCCGGGCACGCCGCTACGCCGGCCGCCGGGCACGCTGCCGCGCTCGAGGCGGGCCGGGCCGCCGAGGCGAAGGAGGCGGGCGCGCTGCTCGCCGACTTCGTGCGGCGGGCCGCCGGCAAGGGCCTGCCGCCCGGACCCCTGCGGGCGACGTCGTACGACGGCCGCTCGACCTACCGCACGACGCTGCACGGCTGGTATCTGAAGAAGAACCGGTCGGTGGCCGTCGGCGCGGACGGCGGGTACTACGTCCTGACCGTGCCTTCGTCGCTGCGCGCCCGGTTCTCGGGCGCCGACGTGCCGCCCAGCACCCCCCGGCTGGTCGTCGGCGCGGGAGGCGGCGACGGCGAGACCATCCCCTTGGCGCTCCTGCTGGAGCGTCGTCTCGAAGCAGGAGCCGTCTGGCCGTGAGCCCTGGCGACACCCCATCCCCGACCCCGCGCCGCCTGGTGGCGTCCCTCGCAGCCGCGTTCACCCTGAGCGCCGCCGCCCTTGCCGCGCCCGCGCCGGCTGCGGCCTCCCTCGCGGCCACGACGAGATATCCGGCGCAGGCCGCGGCGGGCCTGCCGGCACGAGCCGCGACGCCCGCCGGAGCGAAACCCGCGGTGCAGGCCGCAGGGAACCCTGCAGCGCAGACCGCTCGGAATCCCGCAGCGCAGGCCGCGGCGCCCGCCGTGCCGTGCCCGCGGCCGGACGTGAAGCCGCCGCCGGGGCGGCCGCCGCGCCCGACCCCGCCGAAGGACGACCCGGTCCTGCGCGCGGTCGGCGGCGACGCCCTGGCCACCGACGGGCTGGTGGTCCCGCCCGGGGCGAAGCGGCCGCCCGCGCTCACCGCGACCAGCTGGCTGGTCGCCGACCTGGACACCGGTGAGGTGCTGGGCAGCTGCGGCCCGCACGTCTACGGCACCCCGGCCAGCGTGCAGAAGCTGCTGCTCGCCGCGACGGTCATGGACCGGCTGGACCCCAAGAAGACGATCACCGTGACCGAGGGCGACCTCGCCATCGAGCCTGGCAGCTCGGCCGTCGGGCTGCTCAAGGGCGGGCGGTACACGATCGCGACGCTGTGGCTGGGGCTGCTGCTCAACTCCGGCAACGAGGCGGCCAACGCGCTCGCCCGGCTGGGTGGCGGCGCGGGTGGGGTTCCCGCGACCGTGGCGGCCATGAATGCCGAGGCGAAGCGGCTGGGGGCGTACCAGACGCATGCGGTGACGCCCTCGGGGCTGGACGGGCCCGGGCAGTTCACCAGCGCGTACGACCTGGCGCTGATCGCGCGCAAGTGCTTCGCCGACGCGGAGTTCCGCAAGTACGCGCTGACCCGGACGGCGCAGATCCCCGCGCAGAAGCAGCTCAAGAAGGGCGGCTTCCAGATTCAGAACGAGAACAAGCTGATCTTCAACTACCCGGGTGCGCTCGGTGGCAAGACCGGCTTCACCCAGCTCGCGCGGCACAGCTATGTCGGCGGTGCCGAACGCGGCGGGCGCCGGCTGGTCGCGACCCTGCTCGGCGCCGAGGCTCGGCCGCTGCGTGGCTGGCAGCAGGGTGCGGCCCTGCTGGACTGGGGTTTCTCACTGCCCCGGGACGCCTCGGTGGGCAAGCTCGTCGCTCCCGACGGCCCGGAGACCAAGGGTACGGCGACCGGCGCGAGCGTGGCCCCGCTGGCGGAGAAGCGCCCCGCTCCCGCACCGGCCGCCGCCCGCGCCGCTTCCAGCTCTGGGCTGCCGTTGGGTGCGGCCGCCGCCATCGCCGTCATCCTGGCCGCCACGCCGTTGCTGCTCCTGCTCACCCAGCGGCGTCGCCACCGGGTGCGCCGCCGCCCCGCCGGGAGGGCACGCCCTACGTCGCGATGAGGCCGAAGACCCAGATCACCGCGATGCCGAGCGCCGCGGCGAACTCCACGAGCAGGGACAGGCCCACCGCCTGGAGGGCCTGCCGGGTCGACGGCCAGGCCTGACCGGGGCCGAGGCGCAGCCGCTCGGCCAGGAAGAGCCCGAGGACGAAGCCCAGGACCAGGCCGACCACCGGCACCACGAAGAAGCCGACCACCCCCAGCAGCCCGCCGGCCACCAGGGAGGACGTCGGCACGCCGGTGCTCTTCAGGCGACGGCCGGGCCAGAGGTACTTCACCACCGTGCCGCCGACCGCGATCACCGTGGCCAGCGCCAGCACCGCCCACCGGCCGCCGGATGCGTCGCCGAGCAGCGCCCACAGCAGCACGGCGGCCCAGCAGAGCAGCAGGCCGGGCAGCACCGGGATCACCACGCCGAGAACTCCCGCGACCATGGCGACGGCGGCGATGAGGGTGACGGTCGTACCGGTGTCGCCGAGGTCCATGGGACCAGCCTGCCGTAGCCGTGCCACAACCCTCAACCGGCGGGTGCGCCGGCCGATGGACACTCAGCGCCGCCCGACCCCCGGACGGCGCGGGTGAGGCGAGGAGGTCCGGTGGCACGCAGCGTCCTGGCCGTCGGCGCCCTTCCCGGCGATCTCGAGCTCGGCTGTGCGGGGACGCTCGCCGCGCACCGGGCGGCCGGAGATTCCGTGACCATGCTCGTGCTCTCCTGCGACGGGCCGGAGCATCCGCTGACGCGGCGTACGGAGGCGTCCGCCCGCGCCCTCGACTGCCTGCTGGTGTGGGGGCCCGAGGCGGCCGAGCGCCGGCGTACCGCGGATCGGCGGGACCGGGTCCGCGGCGGCGACCGGCGTACCCGGAATCTGGGGGTCTGGGACGGCGCCGCGGTCGCCGCGATCGAGAACGTGCTCACCGGCGTCGACGCCGACGTCATCTACGCGCCCGCGCCGGAGGACTCCGACGCCGGGCGGCGGGCGGCGGCCGTCGCGACCGTTGCCGCGGCCCGGCACAGCCGCCGGATCCTGCACTACCCGGGTGAGTCGACGCTGCGCTTCGGGGCCGCCTGTTTCGTCGACGTCACCGCGCACCTCGAGCGGAAGCTCGAGCTGGTGGACGACCCGGAGCTGGCCACCGCCACGGCCCGGCACTACGGCGCCCAGGCGCGGGTGCGCTACGCCGAGGCGTTCGCTCCCGAGCGCTTCCTGTGGGACCTCTCCGCGGCCGCTTGAGGAAAAGAGACGAAGCAACCAGGCGGCAACTCTCCGCCACCGGAACATGTACCCCTGGTCACCCAAAGTTTCTCCCTGTCAGCCGGTGCCGCCCACCAGCCGCGGGCCACCGACGAAAACCGGGGGAAACGACATGACCAGCACCATGACCGCCGCAGTTGCCGACTTCGACGCCGACACCGCGACCGCCGTGCCGGCCCTGTCCGCCGTCGAGCAGGAAGAGCTGATCCGTACGCACATGCCGCTCGTCGGCCACCTGGTGCGTGACATGCTCACCCGCATCCCGAACCACATCCACCGCGACGACCTCACCAGCGCCGGCCTGCACGCGCTCGTGACCGCCGCCCGCGGCTGGGACCCGACCCGCGGCATCCCGTTCCACCGGTTCGCCACCACCCGCATCCGCGGCGCCATCCTCGACGAGCTGCGCTCGCTCGACTGGGCCACCCGCTCGGTGCGGACCAAGGCCCGCGCGACCGACACCACCCGCCAGAACCTGACGACGACGCTCGGCCGGACCCCCACCGCCGAGGAGCTCGCGCAGGCACTGGGCACCACCACGACCGACCTGCACCAGACGGACAACGACGTGCAGCGCGCCACCGTGCTGTCCCTGCAGGGCTTCACCACGAGCAGCGCCGACGACCTCGTCACCGAGCCGGCCCCCGGCCCGGAGGACATGCTGCTGCGCCGTGAGCAGATCGGCTACCTGCACCACGCGATCGACTCGCTGCCCGAGCGGCTGCAGTACGTCATCACCGAGTACTTCCTCAAGGAGCGCCCGATGGCGGAGATCGCCGCCGACCTGGGTGTCACCGAGAGCCGCATCTCGCAGCTGCGCGCCGAGGCGCTGGCGCTGCTCAAGGACGGCCTGAACACGCACCTCGACCCGCACCTGGCGCCGGTCCCGGAGAACCCGGAGAGCATCACCGCGCGTCGCCGCGCCGGCTACTACGCCGCGATCGCCGGCAACACCACGATGCAGTCCCGCCTGGCGATGACCAACGCCTACGGGCACACCCCGTACGCCGCCGGCGCGGCCTGACGACAAGTTCCTGGGAAAGGGGCCGGCGCTCGTGCGCCGGCCCCTTCTCGCTGTCACGCCAACGCGTTGAGGACCTTCGGCAGGTCCGCGGTGTGCAGGACGCCGAGCCGCCGCGTCGCCCGGGTGACCGCCACGTACAGGTCGCTGAGACCGCGGGGGCTCTCGGCGATGATCTCGTCCGGCTGCACCACCAGCACGCTGTCGAACTCCAGGCCCTTCGCCTGACGCACGGTCATCAGCACGATGTGGTTGCGCAGGTCGGGCTGCTCCCCCACGGCCGCCCCGGGGACCGCCGCCGTCAGCGCGTCGCCCAGCGGGCCCTCGAGGGCCGTGGGAACCAGGACACCGACCCGGCCGTCCGGCACCGTGGCCGTCTCCCGGCGTACCGCCGCGATGAGGTCGTCGGCGAGCGTCTCCGGCCGTGTCCGCGTCGCCCACGGGACGCTTCCGGACTCCCGCACCGATCGCGGGGGCTGCAGCGACGGGTCGACGGCGGCCAGCACGTCGGCCGCGACGGCCATGACCTCCGCCGGCGTGCGGTAGTTGACCGTCAGCTCGACGAGCCGCCAGCGCTGGCCCACGTACGGCTCGAAGGCCTGGTCCCAGGTGGTCGTACCGGACAGCTCCCCGGTCTGCGCCACGTCACCGACCACGGTCATCGACCGGCTCGGGCAGCGGCGCATCAGCAGCCGCCACGCCATCGGCGACAGCTCCTGGGCCTCGTCGACGATCACGTGCCCGAAGACCCAGCTGCGGTCCGCGGCGGCTCGCTCGGCCGCCGTCCGGGTGTCGATCACCTCGTGCCGCTCGACGAAGGCGCTCGCGTCCACCACGTCGATCGCGGAGAGGATCTCCTCCTCCTCGTCCTCGAAGTCGAGCGAGCGGGATCCCTCGACGATCTCGAGCACGCCCTCGGCGTACTCGATGGCCTGGCTCCGTTCGCGCGCCGCGGCCCGCGCCCTGAGGGTGTCGTCCACGCCGAGCAGCTCGGCGAGCTCGTCGAGGAGCGGGACGTCGGCGGGGGTCCAGCGCGCCGCACGGTCGCGCAGCAGCAGCGCGCGATCCTCGGGGCTCAGCTCCGCCGCGGCCGACTCGAGGCGGTCGGCGTCGCTGAGCAGGTCGCGCAGGACCTGCCGCGGGGTCAGCACCGGCCACAGCTCGAAGAGGGCCCGCTGCACGTCCTCGTCCTCGCGCAGCTCTCGGCGCGTCTCCGCGAGGTCGGCCTCCTCCAGCAGGTTGTCGCCGCCGAGCGGGTCGGCGCCGATCCGCTCGGCGATCTGCAGCGACAGGGCGTGCACCGCCTCGGTGACGAACAGCTGCCGGGCCACGTTGTGCGGGCGGCCGGAGCGGCGGGCGGCGGCCCGGGCGTCCTCGCAGACGGACCGCTCGATGCGCAGCGGGTAGCCGTCGTGGTCGACCTCGACGTAGTCGTCGGGCACGGTCTGCCGGTCGGCCACGGCCCGGGCCAGCACGTCGGCCATGGCGAGCCGGCCCTTCAGCGCCGCGGTGGCCGCCGGTTCGCTCGCCCGGGCCGTCACGCCCGGGAACATGTCGCCGAGGGTGGCGAGCAGCACGCCGGTCTCCGCCAGCGACGGCAGCACCTGGGAGATGTAGCGCAGGAATGTCGCGTTCGGACCGAGGATCAGCACGCCCTGCTTGGTCAGCTGGGCGCGGTGGGTGTAGAGCAGGTACGCCGCCCGGTGCAACGCCACCGCGGTCTTGCCCGTACCCGGGCCGCCCTGCACCACCATCACGCCCGCCAGCCCGGACCTGATGACCTCGTCCTGCTCGGCCTGGATCGTCTCGACGATGTCGCGCATCCGGCCGGTGCGCCCGGCGTTGAGCGCGGACAGCAGCGCCGCCTCGCCGGTCACGTCCTCGCGCCCGCCCGCTCCGCCGGCGTCGAGGTCGAGCACCTCGTCGTCGATCCCGGTCAGCTCGCGGCCCTTGGTCCGCAGGTGGCGGCGGCGCGTGACCCCCTCGGGGGACACCGCCGTGGCGAGGTAGAACGGCCGCGCGGCGGGCGCGCGCCAGTCGACCAGCAACGGATCACGGTCCCGGTCCTCGGCGAAGATGCCGAGCCGGCCGATGTAGCGCGGATTGTCCGCCGCGAAATCCAGGCGGCCGAAACACAATCCGTTCTCGACGGCATTCATCTGGGCCACCTGCTCGGCCCAGTGACTGCGGGTGGCCTCCCGTTGCGAACGGCCCTGCGGCGTGCCGCCGGCCTCGAGGAGGATCGCGCGCAACCGCTCGGCGGCCTGCTCACGGAGCTGGTCGAGGCGGGCGTAGAGGGCGGTCAGATAGGCCTGTTCGGACTCGATGTCATCGTTCCGCAAGGTGTCCGTACCGTCGGCGGAGCTTGACAAAACCACTCCCTATCGTGGTAGCATTCGCAAGTCCGCGGCCATTGATGGCCGCTTTTTTGTTGCCGTGCAAACGCTCAGAATAGCCGATGCCCGGTCGCCGGGCGACCACGTGAGCGAGGTTACGGCGAACTCCGACACTGTCAGTAATCCGTCACCATCGGCCCTTGCCGTTACGTGCGAGCCGGTCCCGGGTTGAACCGGGTCATGAACCACAACCACCCGATCCGGCGTGCCGGCGCCCTGGTCCTCGTCGCCGTCGCCGCACTCGCTTTCAGCTCCGCCTGCTCCGACGACGCCGACGACGCACCCGCCGGCAACGCCGCCGCGGCCGCGGCCGGCGGCCCCGAGCCGAAGACCATCGAAGGCGCGAAGGCCGCCGCGCAGACCGTTTTCGACCGCTTCAGCGGCGGCGACTTCGGCGGCGCGTGGGAGATGTACACCGCCGCCGGCAAGGCCGCCATCAGCAAGGCGGACTACGTCAAGCTCAACGAGGCGTGCTCGCGCAAGGGCCTCGCCATCCAGCTGACCAGCGCGCGCATGGAGGGCACGGACAAGGCCGTCGTCATCGCCAAGCAGCTCGTCGCCGCGCAGTCGTACACGATGGTGTACGAGCAGAACGCCTGGCGGCTCGAGCCGGCCAAGGAGGGCCTGGCCCTGTACGCCAAGGGCGCCGACAAGGCCATCGCCGCCCAGAAGAAGGCCGGTACCTGCGCCAACGCCTGATCCCACCGAAAAGCCCCGAGGCCCGGTCACCGCACGCAGGAGCGGTGACCGGGCCTCGGGCGCGTCCTCAGGCCGCTACCGGCAGGCCGTCCGGTCCGGTGACCGCCAGCCGGTCACGCAGCGTGCCGCGCGTCGCGATCTGGTCGTAGTACGCCGCCCGCCGCCGCGCCACGCACCCATCCTTGGGCGCCGCGGCCAGGCTCGGCTCCAGGTGCGTGTTCAAGCCGTCCTTGAGCAGCGACAGCGCCTCGGCGCGCAGCTGCGACACCCGCGACTCGGTGACGCCGAGGTCGGTCGCGATCTGCGCCATCGGCCGCTCCTCGAAGAAGTAGCCGATGATCACCGCGCGGAGCCGGTCCGGCAGCACGTCCACGGCGTGCCGGAGATAGCCCAGGCGCTCGCGCCGGATCAGCATCTCCTCCGGTCCGGCACTCGGCTCGGTGACCATGTCGTCGGCCGCGGCCGTCGCGAAGCCCTGCAGGCTGAACACCACCGCGCGCTGCACGTCGTCGTCCGCCGCCTCGATGTCCTCGACCGAGCAGCCGAGCCGGTCGGCGACCTCGGCGACCGTCGGCGTGCGGCCCAGCTCGGCGGTCAGCTCCTGGCGCGCCGAGTCGGTCCGGCGGGCGCGCTGCCGCACCGACCGGCTGGCCCAGTCCAGCCCGCGCAGCTCGTCGAGCAACGCGCCGCGGACCCGGGCCGCGGCGAACCGCGCGAACGGTACGCCGCGGGAGTCGTCGAAGCCGCGTGCCGCCGCGACCAGCGCCGCGTACCCGGCCGAGAGCAGGTCGTCCCGGTTCACGTGGGACGGCACCCGGGCGAGCATCTCGCGGACCAGGTGCCCGACGAGGGGCATGTGCGCCCGTACGACGTCCTCGCGACGGCGGTCGACCTGAACAGCACCGCTCATGGGGGGTCTCCTCAGAGGTACCTGGCCGGGTCGGGGGGAGACACCGGCACTGAGGAGAAACGGTCCGATCCACGAGGTGCAGGACGGGTCACAGTCGGGTGCAGCGGGGTTGCGGTCGGCGGGCGCGTACACTTGATCTCGCGGTCACGACCTGTTCTGCCTCGGGCCGCGTTACGGATCGGCCACCACGCGCCGCGACCCGTGCGGTCTGCGCCGGGCAGGACGACCCCTTCAGACGTTCGGAGTTCTCACCCACATGCCGTCATTCACCGACCTCGGCCTGCCCGCCGAGCTCACCACGGTGCTCGCCGACCTCGGCATCACCACCCCGTTCCCCATCCAGGCCGCGACGCTGCCGGACTCGCTGGCCGGCCGCGACGTGCTCGGCCGCGGCCGCACCGGCTCCGGCAAGACGTACGCGTTCGTCCTGCCGGTCGTCGCCCGCCTCGCCCGGTCCCGCACGCCGCGCCGCCCCGGCCGGCCGCGGGCGCTGATCCTCGCGCCGACCCGCGAGCTCGCCAGCCAGATCGACGCCACCCTCGCCCCGCTCGCGACCGCGATGGGCCTGCGCACGCTGACCGTCTTCGGCGGTGTCGGGCCGAACCCGCAGATCAAGGGCCTCAAGGCCGGCGTCGACGTGCTCGTGGCCTGCCCGGGCCGGCTCGCCGACCACCTGCAGAGCGGACACGCCAGCCTGGACGCGGTCGAGATCACCGTGCTCGACGAGGCCGACCACATGGCCGACCTGGGCTTCCTCCCGGTCGTCCGGCGCCTCATGGACGCCACGCCCCGCGACGGCCAGCGGATGCTCTTCTCCGCGACGCTGGACGGCGGCGTCGACGTGCTCGTCAAACGCTTCATGAGCAAGCCGGTCACCCACCACGTGGACGCCGCCGCCGAGGCGCCGGTGGAGATGGCCCACCACGTCCTGCACGTACGCCACGACGACCGTTTCCCGGTGCTCGTCGACCTCGTCGCCGCGCCGGGCCGCACGGTGGTGTTCACCCGTACGAAGCGGCGCGCCAAGACGCTGACCCGGCAGCTGGTGGCTGCGGGCGTACCGGCCGTGGAGCTGCACGGCAACCTCGCGCAGAACGCGCGCAACCGCAACCTGTCGGCGTTCTCCGACGGCAGCGCCCAGACGCTGGTGGCGACCGACATCGCCGCGCGGGGCATCCACGTGGACGACGTCGCGCTGGTGATCCACGCCGACCCGCCGGTGGAGCACAAGGCGTACCTGCACCGCTCCGGGCGTACGGCGCGGGCCGGCGCGCAGGGCACGGTCATCACGCTGATGACCGACGACCAGCAGGGTGACGTGCGCGACCTGACCCGCAAGGCGGGCATCAAGCCGACGACCACGAAGGCGCGGCCGGGCGACGCCCTGCTGGCCCGGCTGGCGCCGGGTGAGCGCAGCTTCACCCCGCCCGCGGCACCGGCCGCCGAGGAGCCGGCCGCACCGGCCGGCGGTGCCCGTCCGGGCCGTCCGCGCCGGGGCCGCGGGCGAGGCGCGAGCCGTCCCGCCACGGCGACCCACGACCAGGCCGCTCCCGCCACGGGCGGCGGCCGGGGCCAGGCCGGCGCCCAGTCACAGGGCGGCCGGGGCCAGAGCGCCCGCGGCGGTCAGCCGGCCCGCGGTGCTCAGGCGGCTCGCCAGGGTCAGCCTCGCGCCCGGCGGTCGGGCGCGACGGGCTCCACTGCGGTGCACACCAGCGAGTCCGGCGGCGCCGCCGCGTTCTCGGCGGGCACCCGCGTCGGCGGGCGCCGCGGCCGCTAGCCCCTAGACCGGCGGGCTTTTGAGCAGGCAGAACTCGTTGCCTTCGGGATCGGCGAGGACGGTGAACCCCTCCTCGCCGGTCTGGCCCACGTCGGCCCGCCGGGCGCCGAGCGCGAGCAGCCGCTCCACCTCGGCCGCGTGGTCGCCGTCAGGGGAGACGAGGTCCGGGTGGTTGCGGTTCTTGCCGGACTTCGGTCCGGCCGACGCCTGCAACCACACCGGCAGCGCCCCGGGCACGGCCTCGTCCGGCGGATAGAGCTTCGCGGAGCCGTCGTCACCGGCCTCGACGCGGTAGCCGAGCGCCGCCGACCAGAACCGGGACATGACGCCGATGTCCTGCACGTCCAGCGTCCACTGCGCGATGCGACTGGTCATCGGCTCCCGGTACCCCGCTCAGGCGCGGGTCACACAGCAGTCCACCACGACGGCCACCTGGCGGCCGATGATTCCCCGGCCCGCCTTGACGCCGGCGGCGACCCGGTCGACGGAGGCGGTCGCGCGGAACCGGTAGCCGTCGACCATCGGCGTCACCTCCACGATGGTCAGGCCGATGGGCGTAGAACCGCCGCGGACGCTGAGCACGCCGTCGAGCCGTACGCCCGAAGCGGTACGCGTGATGCCGCTGCTGCGGAACCCGATCGACGGGTGCGCGTCCGCGGCGAGGAACCGCCGGCCCCGGATGTCCCGGTCCCGGCGCGGGTCGTCGGTGGTGAAGGAGGCCGCGTCCAGCTCCACGGACGCGGTGGACCGGTCCCGGTCGGCGGCCACGACCACCGTTCCGGTGCGTACGGCGAACGTCCCGTCGACCGGCTTGAGGCCGAAGGCGTGGGTGGCGGTGAACCGGACCGTCGACCGGCCGGTGTCGATGCGGTAGGTGCCGGGTGTGATCGCGCTCTCGAGGCGCAGGGTGTCGGTCATGCCTCGAGCCTCGTCGCCGCGGCTCGATCGGACCTCAGTGCCAGTGCTGAGAAACGGTACGTACCCAGGCCGCGACCTGAGTGCGGTTGGTCAGGCCGAGCTTGGCCAGCAGGTTGCGGACGTGGGTCTCCACGGTCCGCTCGGACAGCACGAGACGGTCGGCGATGGCCCGGTTGGCGAGTCCGTCGGCGACCAGGTGCGCGATCTCCCGCTCCCGGGCGGTCAGGGCGCCGGTTCCCGCGCGTACGCCGGCGGTCTCGTCCACCAAAGCCTGCCCGTCGGCTGCGACCCGGGTCATGCCCAGCCGGCGCGCGATGGCCACGGCCTGCCCGGCGGCCTCGCGCGCCCGCTGCCGGTCCCCCGGTGCGGCACGCGCCACCAGCGCCCGGGCCTGCCCGAGCCGGGCGTGCGCGAGGAACGGCGGCGACCCGGCATCCATGGCCACCGCGGCCTCCAGGTGGGCGACCGCCGTGTCGTGCTCGCCGAGCCGGGAGGCGATCACGCCGAGCGGGCGTGCCGCCGCGCCGTAACAACTGGTCGTGGTGTTCAGGTGGAAGTGGGCGTAGCGCACGGTCCGCTCGTAGCACTCCCGGGCGGCCTCCTCGTCGCCCAGCGATGCGGCCAGCTCCCCCGCTGTGACGAGGATGTAGGTGCGCTTGCCGTCCCTGGGCAGCCCGGCCAGCGCCGGCCGCAGGCTCTGCCAGCTCTCCGCCACGACGTCGGTCAGGCCCGCGTCCAACGCGATCCGGCCGAACTGCGCCGCGGCGACCGGGACCTCGTGCATCGCCGCGCGCAGCGGCACCGCCTCGTCGAGGAACCGCTCGCTGCGTCCAGTGTGGAATGCCAGGTCGGCGGTGAAGGCGTGGAACACCGTGGCGGCCGCCCGGTCCTGCATGCGGACCGCGAGCTCCCGGCCCTCCAGCGCCAGCCGCTCGGCCTCGGTGAAGAGCCCGGCCAGCAACGCCCGCGTCGCCCGGGCCCGCAGCAGGTGCCAGCGGGCGAGCGGCCAGCCCAGCCGGTCGGTGAGCGCGGCCAGCCGGGTGGTCTCGGCATCCGCGGCGGCCTGGTCACCTGCCATCAGATGCAGGTCGATGAGCCAGGTACGGGCCCAGAGCTCGGCATCCGGCAGCCCCAGCGCACAGCCGCGGTCAGCGAGCGCATACGCCTCCGCGGGGTCCTCGAAAGGGTCGACGACCTGGTGCCGGGCGTGCACGGCGGCGGCCACGTCCTGCACGTCCGCCGAGCGCTCGGCCAGTGCCATCGCCTCCGCGCTGATGGCGTGCGCGCGCTGCAGGTCGCCCGCCTCGGCGAGCTGGAAGGCGTACTGGGCCAGGACGCGGGGCCGGCGGCCGGCCAGGGCGATCGCCCGCTCGCAGAGCACCAGCACGGCAGGTGTGGCAACGCCGCGGACCACCAGGGCGGCTTCCACGGCGAGGCTGGGACCGCCCGCGTCGAGCACCGCGGCGCAGTCGGCTGTCGCCAGGTCCAGGCGGCCGTCGGCGTACGCGGCCCGGGCGCGGGCGAGCAGGTCGGCGGGGTCGGCGCCGAGGTCGGCCGCGTGGCCGTACCAGCGCACGGCCTCGGCGAAGTCGAGTCCGCGGGTGGCAGCGGCCGCCGCGTCCCGGCAGGCCGCCACCGCCGCCGCGACCGACGGCGGGTCGACGGCGGCCCGGACACGGTGACGGGCCACCTCGCCCGGTTCGGCCTGGGCTCCCAGCGCGTCGGCCAGGCGGTGGTGCCACGCGATCCGCTCGCCGCGGGCGAGTCCGGCGTAACGCGCCTGCCGGACCAGCTCGTGCGCGAACCGCAGCCGGGCCGGGCGCCACGGATCCTCGGTCAGCACCCGCGCGTCGAGGGCTTCGGCGAGCAGGGCGTCGACCGTGTCCGGGTGTGGTGCGGCGGCGCGCAGCACCGCCACATCGATCTCGGTACCCAGCGCCGCCGCACCGCCGAGCAGGTCCCGGCATCCCGGGCTGAGGTCCGCCAGCCGCCGCTCCACCAGCCCGCGCAGCTCCGCCGGCACATCGACCGGTCCGGCGGGACGGTGCAGCCGGTCCGCGCGGACCAGGCGGCGCACCACCTCCCGGACGAACAGCGGGTTGCCGCCGCTGAGCCGGTGCACCTCGGCGGCCCAGGACGGGTGCACCGGCCCGGCAGCCCGGTCGGCCA
Source organism: Actinoplanes sp. NPDC049548 (assembly GCF_040676695.1). NCBI lineage: Bacteria > Bacillati > Actinomycetota > Actinomycetes > Micromonosporales > Micromonosporaceae > Actinoplanes > Actinoplanes sp. NPDC049548. Next base: position 19,708 of record NZ_JBFAPM010000007.1, on the reverse strand, counting down.
GCCACGCGCCCACGGCGGCCGGGGTGAGCGGTTCGAGTCGCAGCACCTCGGCGCCGGGCAGGTCGGGCGCCTCCCGGGCGGTGCCGACGACGAGCAGCCGCGATCCCGAGATCTCCGTGCAGAGCAGCCGCAGCAGCGCCATCGAGGCGGCGTCGGCCCAGTGCAGGTCTTCGAGGACGAGGACGAGGTGACCGGCGTCGCGCAGTGCCCGTACCGTCCGCTGGGCGACCCGGAAGCGGGTCGCGGCCGGCGTCTCCCCCTCGGCGGGCGTCGCGGTCAGCAGGTCCGGCAGCCCGGGAGCGTCCTCGAGCAGGCGCAGCCACGGCCACCACGCCGGGGCACCCTCGTCGGGAACCGCCCGTCCGGTCAGGACCGTCGCACCGGCCGCCCCGGCACGCGCCACGGCCTCCTCGACCAGGGCGGTCTTGCCGATCCCCGCCTCGCCCGTGACCAGCACGGCCGCGCCCGCCCCGGCGGCCGCGGCGGCCCGCAGCCGGTCCAGGGTGACGATCTCGGGCACCCGCGCGACGAGACCCACGCCGACAGGGTATTCCCCCGCCTCAGGGGGTGTGGACGGCGATCTCTGTTCCGAGCCGGTAACCGTCGCACAGCTCGAGGTCGTCGCCGCTCCAGAAGCGACCCGGGTCGTACCAGTTGGGGTTCTTGCCCCGCGGCAGCAGCCCCATGTCCTCGTAGGTGACCGCGACCACCTCGGCGCAGTACGCCGTCTCCAGGTCGCCCTCGCTCTTCTCGGACTCCTGCCACGGCAGGCGCAGCTGCGGCACCCGGCCACGCGCCCAGCGCCAGGCCAGCCGCGCCGTCGACGGGAACGGCGTGCCGTCCAGCCGGGCCACCGTCTTGAGCGCCTTGTCCTCCATCTCCGGGGTCACCGGCTGCTCCAGCTGGCGCAGCCAGCCCCGCTGGCCGTACCGGTGGGCCCAGACGGTGACCGCGTCCCGCAGGTCGTGCAGCTGCACGCCGCGCTGGAAGGTGCCCGACCACAGGTCCGGCAGCGACTTGCCGAGCTCGGCGTGCCACATCAGCGGCGGCATGTCCTCGATCACGATGGACATGCCGACGTGGTTGACCGGGCTGTTCGTCATGGCCTGGATGGCGCGGTCCGGGCCCGAGCGGCCGCGGAACAGCCAGATGTCACCCGTACGCGTCAGATCGATGGCCTCTTCGAGACTGATGTCGGCAACCACGTGTCTATCCTCGGCAGATGCGTTGGTGGAAAGTAGCGGGACTGGCCGGGCTGGCGGGGGTCGCCGCCACGGGTGTGGTGCTGGCACGGCAGGAGCGGCGGCGGCGTGCGTACACGCCGGACGAGATCCGGGAGCGGCTGCACGCCCGGGTCGCCGAGGCGGAACAGGGCCCGGCCGCGACGGCGGACGAGAGCTGACGGTCAGACAACGTCGGCGTCCCGCAGCAGCGACCACAGGCCGGCGCCGTCCGGCGCCGAGAACCACGTCTTGCCGCCGGAGCCGACCGCCTCCGCCTGACCGGACGGCCCGGGGATGGCGCCGGCCAGCACGGCCTGCGTCGGCGACAGCCGGCGGATCGCCACCGCCGCGACGTTGTCCGGGTGCGCCCGGGCGAACTCCGAGTAGATCTCCTGGTCGTGCTGGCCGTCGTCACCGATCAGCAGCCACCGGATGTCGGGGAACTCGCTGGAGAGCCGGGCCAGGGTGTTGCGCTTGTGCTCCTGGCCGCTGCGGAACCAGCGGTCCGGGGTCGGACCCCAGTCGGTCAGCAGCAGCGGCCCCGCCGGGTACAGGTGGCGGGACAGGAAGCGGCTGAGCGCCGGAGCCACGTTCCACGCGCCGGTGGACAGGTAGAAGACCGGCGCACCGGGGTTCGCGGTCACGAGCCGCTCGTAGAGCACCGCCATGCCGGGCACCGCGGTGCGCGCGTGCTCGTCGAGGACGAACGTGTTCCAGGCGGCGAGCAGCGGGCGCGGCAGGGCGGTCACCATCACCGTGTCGTCGATGTCGCTGATGAGCCCGAACTTGCTGGCCGGGTCGACCACCCGGATCGGCGCCTCGACCGGCTCCGCGCCCTCGGTGACCAGGCGGACGCACCCCCAGCCGGGCTTCAGGTCGCCGGTGACCCGGGTGTCCACGTAACCGCTGCGATCGGTACGCGTCTCATGAACCTGGTCACCGACCTGGATCTGCACCGGGGCGTTGTGCACCGGCGACGTGGTGAAGCTGCGCCAGCCGCGCACCTTCTCGAGCTTCTTGCGCGCCTGCGTACGCCGGGTCAGTACGACCCGCGCCATGACACGCGCCCAGCCCGGCGCACCGTACCCGGTGTAGGCCGTGATCACGGGCTGCCAGCCACGCTGCCGCAGCCGGCGCTCGACGACCTCGTGCACGGCGTCCTCGATCCGTGCGGCGCGGTGCAGCCGCACGGCGGGCGGCCCGCCCGCCGGGGTCCCAGACACTTCGCCCTCCTGCCGTCTTTCGCCAGTCAACGCCCCTGTGACGGTACCTGGCCTGCTTTCATCACGCGCCCCAACGGGTGAACGGCGGGCACCGGTCCACTCTGGAGCGTCACCAGGCGGCTCACCGCGCGGGTCAGCGGGCGGCTCACCTGGCCGCGAGGGTCGCGGCGGCGGCAGGGCGGGCGACCGGCTCGGCGGGACTCCACTGCCCGGCACGCCGCGGCGCCTCCTCGACACGCAGGTGCCGCGCGTCCTCGGAGCGCAGGTTCCGCCCGGCACGCAGGCGGGCCGCCAGCGCCTCGGCACGGAGGCTGCGCAGGGCCGCAGCGGCCTTCTCGGCCTCCGTCCACGCGGCTTGCTCCCGCTGCGTCGCCGCCTGGTACGCGCTGAAGCGATGCTCCCGCACGGCGGCACGCAGCGCGGTCTCCTGAGCCACCGGATGCTTGCGGGGATTCCACCCGTCGCGGTGCGCGAGGACCTCGTTGAGCTGCGCGATCGACAGCTCCTTACGACGGCAGGCGGCCAGTGCGGAGCGATGCAGGAAGCGCTCGCGGTCGGCGATCTCGGCGCGGGTGCGGCGTTGCTTCAGCACGGGGAATGCCGCCGCGGCGGTGCACCGGCGGGCGGCCTGGTCGGCGGCGTCGAAGGCGGCCCAGGCCTCGTCGACCTCTTCCTGGGCGTGTTCCCAAGCCTGGCGCCGGCGCAGCGCGATCTCCGCGGCCTGCTCCGCCGCTGCCGTGACCTCATCCGCGTAGCGATCCGAGGAGGCGTAGCGGCCCGAGGACGCGGAACGGCCCGAGGACGCGGAACCGCCCGACGACGCGGAACCGCCCGCGTCGGCGATGCCTCGGGATTCGGCGTGGCGGCCCGAAAGGACCGCTCGCGCGCAAGGACGGCTGGGGCGAGGACCGAGCCCCCAGCGGGCAGCAACGGCGCCACGGCCCGAGCCGGCGCGCCGAGCAGCGGACCGGCCGCCCGGCTCGGGGCGGGACTCGCGGCGGGGGACGGCGAAAGCGGCCGTCGCGGCGGCGACGGCGAGCAACAAGGTCATCCAAAGGACGGCAGCGGTTTCCACGGTTGACACCGGCTTCTCTCGTGCGTGGGGGGTTCGCTTTCGGTGGTGGGAAGGACTTCGCCGGCACGCCGGCATGCGCACACAGTGGGCCCGGTGGATGTCACGGGCAGTGAGCGGGGTGGCTCAGGCGAGCGGGGGGCCGCGGCCCGAGAACGGCCGCTGGGCGACGCTGCCGGGGCGGCGGACGTCGCCGTCGCGGAACGGCTTGGAGCCGGCCCGGTCGACGGAGAGGACGATCGGGGCATGGCCGGCGCCGGAGTCGGCCGCCTCGGTCCCGGCCGCGGCGGGCTCGGCGACCCGGTCGGTCACGGCGCCGCGGACGGGCGCGTCGACCGTGGTGACGACGACCGCGGGGGTGGGCGGCTGCGGCACGGCGGCCAGGGCCGGGGCCGCGAAGGCCAGGGCGATCAGCGCCAGGCCGGTGAGGAACTGCAGCAGGCGACGCCCGTCCCAGAGACGGGGAAGCAGGCGCGCGACGACAGTCACCCGGTCAACTTACCGTGATCCGCAGGTCCGTGCACAGATCGCATCGACTGAGTGCTTCGTCCCACTCCGGCGGGTGATCCGGGTGAGGGACCATGGTGGGGTGGAACGAGTGGACGAGCTGGCCGGATGGGTCGGCGACGGCGGCGTGGTCGTGCTCAGCGGTGCGGGGCTCTCCACCGAGTCCGGCATTCCCGACTACCGGGGCCCCTCGGGCGTCGCGCGGCGGGCGACCCCGATGACGTACCAGGTGTTCACCCGCGACCCGGTGGCCCGGCGCCGGTACTGGGCGCGCAGTCACCTCGGCTGGCGCACGATCGGTGACGCCCGCCCCAACGCCGGGCACCGGGCGGTCGCCCGGCTGCAGGAGCTCGGCCGGCTCGACGGGATCATCACTCAGAACGTCGACGGCCTGCACCAGGCGGGCGGGGCCCACGGTGTCGTGGAGCTGCACGGGAATCTGGCATACGTCGTCTGCCTGGGCTGCGGGCGACGCACCGGCCGCGCCGAGCTGGAGGAGCGGCTGGACGCCGCCAACCCGGGTTTCGCAGCCGCGGTGTCGGCGGTCAACCCGGACGGTGACGTGGAGATCGACGACGCCGAGCTGGACGGCTTCACGGTGGTCAACTGCGCGGTGTGCGGCGGGATGCTGAAGCCGGATGTCGTCTACTTCGGCGAGACCGTGCCGCCGGAGCGGGTCAGCCGCAGCTTCGAGCTCGTCGCCGGGGCGCGTACGTTGCTCGTCCTGGGCTCATCACTGACGGTGATGTCCGGCCGCCGGTTCGTGCTGCGCGCCGCCAAGGACGGCATCCGGGTGGCGATCGTCAACCAGGGCGTCACGCGCGGCGAGCCGTACGCCGGGCTGATCGTGGACGCGCCGCTGGGCCGCGTGCTTCCGGAGATCGTCCAGCGTGTCGAAGGCGCCGCTGTCCGCTTCTGACACACCATCTGGCCGATTCGCGGCCTTCGTTACCGCTTGGAAAGCCGGATAACGAGTGTGCCTCCCCGTGGTTACCGTCTCGAAACCTAAATAAAGACGTCGACGCGTTGACGTGACGGGGCTCACCGGAGTTTACTGCCGGAACCGCTCCCGAAACCGGTTCCGAAACCCCACGGACACACGTCGGAGGACCAGTGCCGATCACCATCGCCGATGTCGCGGCCCGCGCCAAGGTCAGCAAGACCACGGTGTCCCGGGTCCTGAACGGCAAGGGTGAGCTGGACGAATCCACCGCCGCCCGGGTCCGCGCGGTCATCGAGGAGCTCGGCTACGTGCCCAGTTCCCGGGCCGTCGGGCTGGCCCGCGGGCGTACCCGGGTCGTCGGCATGCTCGTCCCCTCGCTCACCTGGCCGTGGATCGGCGAGGTGCTGCAGGGCGCGGTCGACGTGCTGGAGACCGAGCGCTACGGGCTGCTGCTGTTCACCTGCAACCGCGGTGAGGAGTCGATGCGCCAGTTCGGCGCGCAGGTCTCCGCCAAGAGCTTCGACGGGCTGCTGGTCATCGAGCCCGAGGGCACCCTCGACTACATCGCCACGCTGCACGCCCGGGGCCTTCCGGTCGTGCTCATCGACGACCGGGACGTCCAGCCCGGCCAGATCCCGAGCGTGGGCACCACCAACTTCACCGGAGCCGGCGCCGCCGCCCGGCACCTGCTCGAGATCGGCCGGCACAAGCCGCTGGTGATCGCCGGTCCGGAGCGCTTCGGCTGCACCGTCCAGCGGCTCGAGGGCTTCGCCACCGAGTTCGCCGAGGCCGGCCACCCGATCCCGGCGAGCCACCACCTGCCCGGCGACTTCACCATCGCCTGCGGCTTCGAGGGCGTGAACGCCGCCATCGAGGCGGGCCTCGACTTCGACGCGGTCTTCGCCCACAACGACCTCTCCGCCACCGGCGCCATGCAGGCCGTGCTCGACAGCGGCCGGCGCATCCCGCAGGACGTCGCGGTGGTGGGCTTCGACGACATTCCCCTGGCGGCGCACACCCAGCCGCCACTCACCACCGTGCACCAACCGTTGCGCGAGATGGGCGAGGCCGCGGCACGCACGCTGCTCGCCCACTTCGAGGGCTCACCCCTGCCCAACCGACCGACCGTCATTCCCGCCACGTTCATGGCCCGCGGCTCCACGGGCGCGGGCCCGGCCACTGTTTGACCACCGACCGCACTCGCCGGTTGCCTAGGCGTCCGGCCGTACCGCCGCCCTTCCTCGGGCACCCCTCTCACCCGATCGCAATACCCTGAGGAGATCTAGAGATGCAGAGAAGGAAACTGTTCGCGGTCGCCCTGGCGGGCGTGCTCGCCTCGGGCGGGCTCGCCGCCTGCAGCGACTCGCCGAACGCGGGCAACAAGAACGCCTCGGGCGGCAACACGTTCCTCACCGTGGGCATGCCGAACGGCCCGCAGACCGAGAACCACAACCCCTTCCTGAGCACGTCGGCGGGCGCCTCGCTGGGCTACCGCTGGATGATCTACGAGCCCCTCATGATGTGGAACCCGGTGAAGCCGGCCGACCCGTCGAAGCCGTGGCTCGCCACCGGCGCCGAGTGGTCGCCCGACTACAAGAAGGTCGTCATCACCGTCCGGGACAACGCGACCTGGTCGGACGGGCAGAAGGTCACCGGTGACGACGTCGCCTTCACCTTCAACCTGATCAAGAAGAACGAGGCGCTCAACAGCGGTGCCACCCCGTACGGCGAGATCTCCGCCAACGGCAACCAGGTCACCGTGACGTTCACCAGCTCGATGTTCGTCTACAAGGACAAGTGGCTGGGCCAGACCCCGATCGTGCCCAAGCACGTCTGGGAGAAGATCAGCGACCCCACCAAGGACCCGAACAAGAAGCCGATCGGCTCCGGCCCGTACACGCTGAAGACCTTCACCCCGCAGACCACCACGCTGTCGGTGCGCACCGATGGCTACTGGCAGGACCTGCCCCAGGTCAAGGAGCTGCGCTACACGTCGTACACCGACAACAACGCGCAGACGACCGCCCTGTCGGACGGCTCCAACGAGTGGAGCTTCGTCTTCATCCCCAACTACAAGACGGTCTTCATCGACAAGGACCCGGCCCACTACAAGGTCTGGGCGCCGCCGGTGCTCGGCATCCACGGCCTCTACATCAACACCACCAAGAAGCCGTTCGACGACCCGAAGCTGCGCCAGGCGATGAACATGGTCGTCAACCGCGAGGACATCTTCAACCAGGCCGAGGCCGGCTACTTCCACCCGCTGGTCACCAGCGTGACCGGTCTGCCGACGCCGGCCGGTGACGCGTTCATCGCGCCGGAGTACAAGGGCAAGAACCACGCCGTCGACGTGGCGGGCGCCAAGACCCTGCTCGAGCAGGCCGGCTACAAGCTGAACGGCACCACGCTGAACGACCCGAGCGGCAAGCCGGTCAAGCTCACCCTGACCGACCCGAGCGGCTGGTCCGACTACCAGACCTCGCTCGAGATCGTGAAGAGCAACCTCGCCGAGATCGGCATCCAGGCCACGGTCGACAAGGCCAACCAGGACGCCTGGTTCCGCAACGTGGAGGAGGGCAACTTCGACGCCACCTTCCGCTGGACCAACGGTGGCTCGACTCCGTGGGACATCTACCAGACGGTGATGGACGGCAAGCTGCTCAAGCCGGTCGGCACCGCGTCCCCGGCGGGTAACTTCGGCCGCTTCAAGAACGACGACGCGACCAAGGCGATCCAGGACTACGCGAACGCCTCGGACGACGCGGCCCGCACCACCGCCATCAACACGCTGCAGAAGGTCTTCGTCGAGCAGGTTCCGATGATCCCGGTCGGCGCGGACAACGTCGGCATGGCGTACAGCACCAAGAACTGGGTCGGCTGGCCCGACGACACCAACCCCTACGGCGCCGGCCAGCCCACGCAGGCCAACGCCCTGGACGTCGTCCTGCACCTCAAGCCCGCCAACTCCTGATCCGCTCCGCCGCCCCCGGGACCCGCGTCCCGGGGGCGGCACCGCGGCGGTTGTGACCCCCCTTTCTCTAAGGAACTCGGCATGACGTTGAGCCCCGACGCGAAAGCGCCGGCCAACGAGGTGGTGCTTGAGGCGATCGGCCTGACCAAGCACTTCCCCGTCCGCCGGAAGCTGCGCGACCTGTTCAAGCGCGAGCACGACGCCGTGCACGCGGTCGACGACGTGAACCTGACGCTGCGGCGCGGTCGGGTGGTCGCGCTGGTCGGCGAGTCCGGCTCCGGCAAGTCCACGGTCGCGCGCCTGCTGTCGCAGCTGTACCCGCGCACCGGTGGCGACATCCAGCTGCACGGGCAGTCGACCCGCGTCAAGGGCGGCCGGCAGTTCCGGGCGTACGTCCGGCGGGTCCAGATGATCTTCCAGGACCCGTTCGCCTCGCTGAACCCGGTGCACACCATCCGGTACCACCTGACCCGGTCGCTGAAGATCCACGGCAACGCCGGTTCGTCCGCGGCGGACCTCGAGCGCGCGCTCACGGACCTGCTCCAGCGGGTCAGCCTGACCCCGCCCGAGCGCTACCTGGACAAGTTCCCGCACGAGCTCTCCGGCGGCCAGCGGCAGCGCGTGGCGATCGCCCGGGCACTGGGCGCGAACCCTGAGGCGCTGCTGGCCGACGAACCCGTGTCCATGCTGGACGTCTCGATCCGCCTCGGCGTGCTCAACCTGCTGAAGGACCTCAAAGAACGGCTCAACCTCGCCATCCTGTACATCACCCACGACATCGCGTCGGCGCGCTACTTCGCCGACGAGACGCTCGTGATGTACGCGGGCCGGATGGTCGAGGGCGGCGACAGCGAGAGCGTCACGCAGTCGCCGGCCCACCCGTACACCCGGCTCCTGATCGAGTCGGCGCCGGACCCGGACCGCATCCACAACATGCTCGAGGACACCGGCGACCGCGGCAACGGCGAGCCGCCCAGCCTGATCCGCCCGCCCGCCGGCTGCCGGTTCCACCCGCGCTGCCCGATGGCGATGCCGCGCTGCACCACCGACCTTCCCGTCCGCCTCGAGATCGGCGACGCCCCCGGCCACTGGGCCGCCTGCTGGCTGTACGACGAGGCCACCGTCGCCGCGCAGGAGCCGGGATCGGCCGCCGCCGCCGGCATCGTCAAGGTGGAGGGCGCCCGATGAGGTACCTGCTCCAGCGGATCCTGTTCTACGTCTTCACGGCGTGGGCCGCGATCACCATCAACTTCTTCATCCCGCGGATGATCCCGGGCGACCCGGTCAAGTCGCTGCTCGCCCGCTACCAGGGCCAGATGAGCTCGGACGCGATCGACTCGCTCTACGTGCTGTTCGGCCTCGACAAGGACGCCAGCCTCTGGAGCCAGTACGTCGACTACTGGAAGCAGCTGTTCCACGGCGACCTCGGCCTGTCGTTCACCGCCTTCCCGGCCGCGGTCTCCGACGTCATCTCCGACGCGCTGCCCTGGACCGTGGCACTGGTGGGCATCACCACCATCATCAGCTTCCTGATCGGCACCGGCCTGGGCGTGATCGCCGGATGGCGGCGCGGCTCGTGGATCGACGGCCTGCTGCCGACCACCACGTTCCTGTCCTCGGTGCCGTACTTCTGGCTCGGCCTGCTGGCGATCTACCTGCTGACCGGACCGGACAGCTTCTTCCCGTCCTCCGGCGGCTACGAGCCCGGCCTGGTGCCGGCCTGGGACCAGTTCTTCATCCCGAGCGCCATCCGGCACAGCCTGCTGCCCGCGCTGACGATCCTCATCTCGTCGGTCAGCGGCTGGATCCTGAGCATGCGCAACATGATGGTCACCGTCGCGGCGGAGGACTACATCACCGTCGCGCACGCCAAGGGCCTTCCGGAACGCCGGGTGGCGCTCGGCTACGCGGCCCGCAACGCGCTGCTGCCCAACGTCTCGGGCTTCGCTCTGGCGCTGGGCTTCATCGTCGGCGGCACGCTGCTGGTCGAGATCGTCTTCTCCTACCCGGGTCTGGGGTTCCTGCTGTTCCGAGCGGTCGGCGCCAAGGACTACCCGCTGATGCAGGGCATCTTCCTCGTCATCACCATCTCGGTGCTCGTGGCGAACCTCGTGGCCGACATCGCTTACCTGCTGCTCGACCCGCGTACCCGCAAGGAGGGCTGACCGGTGACCATTCCTACCTCGAGCGTCGAGCAGGTCATCCCCGGGCAGGGGGCGATGGCGCAGCCCGAGACGGCGAAGCCGGCGAAGGCCAAGCGCAAGCGGTTCCGCTTCGTCTCCAACGCCAAGGCCGCCACCGGCCTCATCGTGCTCGGCATCTACATCCTCTTCGCGATCATCGGACCGTGGGTCGCACCCTACGACCCGGACGCGCGCAGCTCGGCGCTGACGGCGCCGCCCTCGGCCGACCACTGGTTCGGCACCACGCACCTCGGTCAGGACGTGTTCAGCCAGGTCCTGGTCGGCACCCGCGGGGTCATGCTCGTCGGCCTAGCCGCCGGCGTGATCGCCACGGTCTTCTCCGTGCTCATCGGCGTCACGGCGGGCTACCTCTCGGGCGGCTGGGACGAGAGCCTCTCGGCGCTGTCCAACGTCTTCCTGGTCATCCCGGCGCTTCCCCTGATCATCATCGTGACGGCGGCGGTTCCCGGCGGCGGTGACGTCCTGGTCGCCCTCATCATCGGTCTCACGTCCTGGGCCTGGGGCGCGCGCATCCTGCGGGCGCAGACCCTGTCGCTGCGGCGCCGCGACTACGTCGAGGCCTCCCGGGCCAACGGCGAGAAGACCTGGCGGATCATCCTCTTCGAGATCCTGCCCAACCTCACCGCGATCATCGCCTCCGGCTTCGTCGGTACGGTCATCTTCGCCGTCACCTCCGAGATCACCCTCGCCTTCATCGGCATCGGCACGGTGTCGGAGTGGAACTGGGGCACGATCCTGTTCTGGGCGCAGAGCCAGCAGGCGCTGGCCCAGCACGCCTGGTGGTGGTTCGTTCCGGCCGGTCTGGCGATCGCGTTCCTCGGCACCGCCCTGTCGCTGATCAACTTCGGCATCGACGAGTTCGTCAGCCCCCGCCTGCGCAGCGCCGGCAAGACGAAGGTCAAGACCGCCTCCGGCCACACGGTACGGATGCGCGTCGGCTTCACCCCGGTCCTGAGCAACTCGTCGGCGCCGCACACCCACGCGCGGCCGATCCCCACGATCAACACAGCGGCGGCGACGCCGGTGAACCGCGGCAGCAAGGAGGCCACGCAGTGAGCGGCGATCCCGTCCTCGAGATCAAGAACCTCAACGTGGACTACGGCCTGGGCGACCAGGCGGTGCACGCGGTCCGCGACGTCAACCTGACGCTGCACCGCGGCGAGGTCCTCGGCCTGGCCGGCGAGTCGGGCTCCGGCAAGTCCACCCTCGCGTACGGCCTCACCCGGCTGCTCGCCCCGCCGGGCGTGATCAGCGGCGGCGAGGTCATCTACCACCCCGAGAACGGCGAGCCGTACGACGTGCTCAGCCTCGACGACAACGGACTGCGCAAGTTCCGGTGGGCGGAGACGGCGATCGTGTTCCAGGGGGCGATGAACTCGCTCAACCCCGTACACAAGATCTCCACGCAGTTGACCGATGTCCTCCAGGCCCACGAGCCGAAGATGACGGCGCACAGCCGCAACGCCCGGGCCCGCGAGATGCTCAAGCTCGTCGGCATCTCCCCGGACCGGATGGACGCCTACCCGCACCAGCTCTCCGGCGGCATGCGGCAGCGCGTGATGATCGGCATGGCGCTGATCCTGCAGCCGCAGGTGGTCATCATGGACGAGCCGACCACCGCCCTGGACGTGGTGATGCAGCGGCAGATCCTCGGCCAGCTCATCGAGCTGCGGGAGCGGCTGGGCTTCTCGGTCATCTTCATCACCCACGACCTGTCCCTGCTGGTCGAGTTCTCGAACCGGATCGCCATCATGTACGGCGGCCGGATCGTCGAGGAGGCGCAGGCCACGTCGCTGTACCGGGACTCGTTGCACCCGTACAGCGCCGGCCTGCTCAGCTCCTTCCCGGCACTGCGCGGCCCGCGCCGGGAGCTCAGCGGCATCCCCGGCTCGCCGCCGGACCTGAAGGGCATGCCTACCGGCTGCTCGTTCCACCCGCGCTGCCCCAAGGTGTTCGACCCGTGCGCCGACAACATCCCGGTGCTCGGCAACCCGGACACCCCGGACGGGTCGACGCGGACCGTGGCCTGCTGGCTCCACCCGGTCAAGCAACCGGTCGGCTAGACCCCGGAATCCGACGGCCCCGGCCCTGCTCCGCCGGGGCCGTCTCCTATCCATCCCCACCAGGAGAAGCATGAACCCCACCGCCAGCTCCGCCCCCGGGCTGCTCCTGCCCGCGGCCGACTTCCCCCCGTCGTTCAAGTGGGGCGTCGCCACCTCCTCGTACCAGATCGAGGGAGCCGTCGCCGAGGACGGCCGGACACCGTCCATCTGGGACACGTTCTGCCGGGTACCCGGCGCCGTCGTGGGCGGCGACAACGGTGACGTGGCGTGCGACCACTACCACCGGATGCCGCAGGACGTCGCCCTGATCAAGAGCCTGGGCGTGGACACGTACCGGTTCTCGGTGGCCTGGCCCCGGGTCCAGCCGCGCGGACGCGGCCCGGTGAACCAGGCCGGCCTGGCCTTCTACGACCGGCTGACCGACGAGCTGCTGGCCGCGGGCATCGACCCGTGGGTGACGCTGTACCACTGGGACCTGCCGCAGGAGCTCGAGGATGCGGGCGGCTGGCCCAACCGCGACACCGCGTACCGTTTCGCCGACTACGCGATGATGGTGTTCGACAAGCTGAGCGACCGCGTCGAGACGTGGACCACGATGAACGAGCCGTGGTGCTCGGCGTGGCTGGGCTACGTCACGGGCGTGCACGCCCCGGGCCGCAAGGACTTCGACGCGGGCCTCGCGGCGGTGCACCACCTGCTGCTCGGCCACGGCCTCGCCACCCAGCGGATGCGGGCCGCGGCGACCCGCGACCACACGTTCGGCATCACCCTCAACATGGGTACGGCCGACCCGGCCACCGACAGCCAGGCGGACCGCGACGCCGCCCGCCGCGCCGACGGCATGGGCCTGCGCGTCTACCTGGACCCGCTGCGCAAGGGTGAGTACCCGCAGGACATGGTGGCGGAGCTGGCGGCCCGAGGCTCGACCTTCCCCGTGCAGGACGGCGACCTGGACATCATCTCCACGCCGTTCGAGGTGCTGGGCGTCAACTTCTACTTCGGCCAGGACTTCAGCGGCACCGACGAGGACGGCAGCACGACCGACGCCGACGGCAACCCCGTCGTCCGGGCGGTGATCCCGGACCGCCCCCGCACGGCGATGGACTGGCCGATCACCCCGGAACGCTTCACCCAGCTGCTGGTCCGCCTGCACCGGGACTACCCCGGCCTGCCGATCGTCGTCACCGAGAACGGCGCGGCGTTCCACGACACCGCCGACGAGTCCGGCTTCGTGGCGGACGACGACCGCACGTCATACCTGGCGGAGCACATCGCGGCGGTGGCGGCGGCCCGCGAGCAGGGCGCGGACATCCGCGGGTACTTCGCGTGGTCGCTGCTGGACAACTTCGAGTGGGCCGAGGGGTACGCGAAGCGGTTCGGCATCGTGCACGTGGACTACGAGACGCAGCAGCGTACGCCGAAGCAGTCGGCCCTGTGGTACCGCGACACGATCAGCCGGCACCGCAACGGCTGACGGCTTCAGCAGGGCGCGACCCATGTCGCGCCCTGCTGTGTCAGGTCAATGACCTCGACGTCGCGCACGGGACTTGGCACGCCGCCGCTGCCGGCGATGCTCGTCGTGCGCCGCCCGGTTCTCCCGGCCCCGCTCCGCCGACGCCTGTTTGCGCAGTTCCGTGGCTTTGCGCATGGCGTCCTGCGCGGCGGTGCTCGGCCGGGACTCGGCGGCGGCCCGGGCAGCCGCGCGGGCAGCCCGCTTCGGGTTGCGCGTCCCCGGCGGCGGCACCTTCGCCACCGGCACGGCCGGGCTGTCCTGGGCGTTCGTCAACAGGGCACCGCCGTGGCGAAGCAGGAACTGGTAGAGCTCCGCATCGGTCGGCTCCGCACCGAACACGTGCCGGGTGGCACGGACCTCGTCGCCGTCGAGCAGTTCGAGCACGCCGACCCAGAACGGGTCGTCGAAGTACACCGTCATCGTTGCCATCGTGTCTCCTCAGCGCAGGCATGGTTCGTCCTGCGCTGGACAACCGGTCGACGACGCGACCGGCAGGAGACGGGCCACCCGGGAGGGGCGACGCCCCGACTACCGACGGGGCAGTGTTTTCGCGCCCGTCCAGAATAGACCTCAGTGCCGGCCGCGGCTCAAGGAGCGGCGGTGCGCGGCCCGGGACATCGGCGCCGGCCCGGCCGCCGCGGGCAGGCCGCCGTCGGCGAGCAGGCGGGCGATCGGCAGGGTGGCCGCGCCCATCGCGACCGCGTCGGGTCCCAGCTGGCAGAGGTCGATCCGGGTACGCGAGTACGGGTGCCGCAGCGCATTTCGCGAGGCCGCATCCCGAATGTCCGGAAGAAAGCGCTCTCCCAGGGCCAAGCCCGCCGGGCCGCCGAGCACGATGCGCTCGGGCGAGAACAGGTTGACCAGACCCGCGATGCCGGCGCCCAGGTAGCCGACCGTCTGCCGGATCACCTCGGCCACCGCCTCGTCGAGCTCACCCTCCGCCGCCAGCACCCGATGGAGCAGCTTGGGGTCGGGCGCCTGGCCGGTCGCCTCCGCCAGGCGGGCGATCACCTTGTCCGAGCCGATGTACGCCTCCAGGCACCCCTTGGCCCCGCACCGGCACACGTCCCCGTCGTACACGAGGGTGGTATGTCCCCACTCGCCCGCGTTGCTGTGGGCACCGCGGTAGCTGCGTCCGTCCATCACGACCGCGGCGCCGACCCCCGTACCCACCATGACGATGACCGCGTGCCGCGCCCCGCGGCCGGCGCCGAACCACATTTCGGCCTGGCCGACGGTCTTCGCGCCGTTCTCCACGAAGATCGGGACGTCGGTGCCGTCGCGCAGCATCCGCCCGAGCGGCACCCCCTCCCAGCCGGTCGTCTGCGAGTGCACGACCGGTGCCTCACCGGTCTGGTCGACGACACCGGCCACGCCGACACCGAACCCCAGCACCGAGGACTTCTCGATGCCCGCCTCGGCGACGACCGCGTCGAGGCCCTCGAGCAGCTTCGCGGCGGCCAGGGCGGGATCGGGGCGACCGCCGTCCGCATCGTCGGAGTTCAGTGAGAACTGGGCGAAGCCGAGGCGGGACATCGCGAGGTCGTACAGCTCGACCGTGACCCTGGTCTCGCCCACGTCGGCACCGGCGACGTAGCCGAAGCCGGGCGCGACGCGCAGCAGCGCCCGCGGCCGGCCGCCGTCCGAGCCGACCAGGCCGGCCTCCTCGACCAGCCCCTCCTCGATCATCTCGCCGATGAGGTTGCTGACGCTCGCCTGGCTCAGCGCCGTGGTGTCGCCGAGCTCCTGGCGGCTCTGGCGACCGCCGTGGAAGAGATCGGTGAGCAGGCTGGCCCGGTTCGCTCGGCGGACGTCCCGCACCGTCGTACGCCTGGTCTCCAACCCGCACCCGCCTTCAATCCACGTTCGCCGACCCGCCATTAAACGCTACGCCAACCCAACCGCCCCACCGCCACCCACGACCGGACGGAAGGCTCCGCCTCATCATGTGCCACGCACCCCGCGGAAACCATGGCGCGGACGGCCGTCTCGTGCTCTACCGTCTCCAGCTCATGACCGACTACCGGGACGTGAACCGGGCCAACTGGGACGAACGGGCGCCGGCCCACGCCGCCTCGGCCGGCTACAACCTCGCCGCCTTCACCCGCGACCCGCACCATCTGAGCGACGTCGTCACCTTCGACCGGCCGCTGCTCGGGGACATCGCGGGCCTGCGGGCCGTTCATCTGCAATGCCATATCGGTACGGACACCGTGTCGCTGGCCCGGCTCGGCGCCACGATGACCGGCCTCGACTTCTCCCCGGCGTCTCTCGCGGAGGCCCGCAAGCTCTCGGCGGCCTCCGGCACCCCGGTCGACTTCGTCGAGTCGGACCTGTACGGCGCCCCCGACGTGCTCGACGCCGGCTCCTTCGACCTGGTCTACACCGGCATCGGGGCGCTCGGCTGGCTGCCCGACATCCGCCGCTGGGCGCAGGTCGTGGCCACCCTGCTACGACCGGGCGGCCGGCTGTTCATCCGCGAGGGCCACCCGGTGCTGTGGTCGCTGCAGGACGAGCGGGAGGACGACCTGCTCGTGCTCGAGTACCCCTACTTCGAGCACGCCGAGCCGACGGTCTGGGACGACGGCGGCACCTACGTCGACACGGACCACACGTTCGAGCACACCACCACCCACGAGTGGAACCACGGCCTCGGCGAGATCGTCACCGCCCTGCTCGAGGCGGGCATGACGATCACCGGCCTGGTCGAGCACGACAGCGTGCCCTGGGAGGCCCTGCCGGGCCGGATGACCCTGCTGCCGGGCGGCGAGTGGCAGGTCACCGAACGCCCACGGCGGCTGCCGCACACCTACACCCTCCAGGCGGTGCGCACGGCCGTTTAGAGATCATCGGGTACGGGGTATCTCGCGGGCCACTCCCCCACCTCGTATAGGAGCCCCCGATGCGCGTTGGATCGATCGGCGGAATCATCGTCATCATTTGGCTCGTGCTCGGCGTTGTCGCCGCGTTCGAGCGCGGCTATTTCAAGGACACCGGCGACGCCAGCTGCGCCGAGGCCGGCACGGTCATCGTCACCGTGGTGGCGGGCCCGCTGAACTGGCTGGGCGTCAACCCCAAGGTCAAGTGCGACATCCCCGAGCCGTCGAAGTAGACGGCCCGGGCACGTCCGCCCACGGCGGGGACAGATCTCCGGTCCCCGCCGTCAGGCCGCCCACGGCGGGCTGATCGTCGAACCGTCGGCGAGCGTGGCCGTCAGCCCCACGCTGGTGGTCACCCAGGCGGCGGCGGGACCGCCGGACGTGTTGTCGACGGCGAACTCCGCCCCGGACGGCACGAAAGCGGCCTCCCCGGCGCGTACCGTGGCGGCCACTCCGTCGATGGTCGCCGTCAGTTGCCCGGAGAGCACGAGGACGACCTCCTCCCGGCTGACCCGGTGGGGCACCCCGACGGTGCCGTCGGCGATCTCCAGCCGCCAGGCACACAACTCCCGGCTCCCCCGGGCGGGAGCCACGAACGACCGGAACGTCGCACCGTGCAGGTGGTGCTCGACCGCGTCCCGCTCACGAACGACCGTCATCTCCGAACCTCCATTTAGTCAATCAGCTTGACCATATAGTCAAGCAGCTTGACCCATCTGTCAAACTGGTGCCCGTGCAACTCCTCGATCTGCCGGTGCTCCTGCTGAGCGCGGCACGGGCCCTGGTGGACGGCATCGACGCCGGGGTACGCGCCCGCGGCTTCACGGACCTCCGGCCGGCCCACGGCTTCGCCTTCGCCCGCCTCGCCGGCGACGGAGCCACGGTGATGCAACTGGCCGAGCACCTGGACGTGACCAAACAGGCGGCGAGCCAGATGGTGGAAGACCTGGCGAAGAAGGGCTATGTGGAACGCCGGCCGCACCCGGACGACGCCCGCGCACGCCTGATCGTGCTCACCGAGAAGGGCCGCGCCTGCACAAGAGCGGCCGACGAAGCCGCCGAGGAGGTCCTCCGGCCCTGGGCCGAGCAGCTCGGACCCGAACGCCTGGCAACCCTGCGGCAGGACCTCTCCAAGCTCGCGACCCCCGGGCGGGTGCGACCCACATGGTGATGCGGCCCCCGGAAACACTCCAGGGGCCGCATCACGCAGTCGGACGACCGTCGAGATTACTGCCGGGTCCAGCTCCAGTTGCGAGCCAGCAGCTCCTGCTGCGGACCCCACGTCGCCGTGGCACCGGGGTAGAGCGAGATGGTCTCGATCTGCAGGCGGGCGGACACGTCGGTGCCCCAGCCGCTCTTGGGCGTCACCGAGTACGGCGCGTTCATGTCGACACCGTCGATGACCAGCTTCACCTTGCGGTTCACCGGGTCCACCATCATCGACACGTTGTGCAGCGCGGTGTCCGGCTTCAGGTATCCGGCGGCCGCCCAGCTGCCCCCATTGGCGCTGGTCCAGACGCGAATCTGGCCGAAGTTCGACTGCCACGGGTTGAGCACCCACTGGAAGGCCGTACCGTGGTCGACGCGCGTGTTGATGCCGTCCCAGACGAACAGGCCACCCTCGACGGTCTGCGCGTTGCGGGGACCGCCGGCGGTGGAGGGCACGTACGGCATCTGGAACGAGAAGCCGGCCTGGTGCACCGTCTTCATCATCGACACGTCGGTGACCCGCTTGAACGAGATCACGTGCGCCATGATGCCGCGGTTCTGGACGTTGGCACGCAGGCGTGAGTCGGCTCCCCGGTTCTCGACGGCGATGTCGGCACTGGTGACCGGCGCCTGGCCGGAGGCGGCGAACACCCCGTCACCCACCACGTTCGTCCACCCGGACAGGTCCGTACCGGCCTCGGACACCGCCGCCAGAGCAGGCGCCGACACCCCGGTCGACACCACGGCCCCGAGAGCGACGCCCGCGGCAAGCACCGAGAGGAAGCGGCGACGGCTAGTAACACTGCGTGTCTTGAGGTTTTCCATAACTACGCACAGTAGTGTTCACCATTCCGGCTAACCTCCCCCAACCGGACAAGACCCACTCATGCGATGGACAGCCGAGCCTCCCCCAGGCCCCCACGCCCGTTCCACATCCGGGTGCCGATGAGCCCTTTCCGGATCAGGTTCCGGGCAATTTCGCACCCATTCCGAACGCGAGAGCCGAAGGAAACGCGGCCGGCGGCACCCCTGCCGGCTCGCGAGGCGCCCAGCGCCATTCCCGTCACACAAGTAAACACTGTGCGTGATGAATGTCAGTTACAGCTAGTTATGCTCCGTCGAAGATCCTGAGACGAGCGTGGCCGGGGTCCGGTCGCCCAGCGGCTCGTTCCTCATCGAAGGAGGGCGGGAAGCCTCTCCCCTCCACGCCTTCTTACGAGGAAGAACCGAAGAGAGCGAACACGAGCATAAAAACGGCCATAAGCCCCAGAACGCCCACCCCGGCGACGAAGACAACCCGCCGCCACCCCTGGCGCCGCTGACGGAACCCTTCGGCAACCTTGGCCGCCTGTTCCACCTCACCAGCAGGAGTCAGTGCGCTGTACGCCGTCTGCGGCAGCCCCGTCCACAGTGGTGGCGCGGAGCGGTGATCGTTGAGGCTCATGTCCTGAGTATGCGTGTGCCGGCAAAGTCCTGCAGACCCCGCCCCGGCCGTCTCGACCCGACCTGCGGCCTGACCCGACCCCAGCCGCCGTGGACGGCAGAGCAAAGCGGCCGCCGCACGATGACCGGACCGCGACAAGCGATCGGCCCCGCTGATCGCACCCCACCAACCAGAACCGGCGCGGTACGTCCGCCTGACCCACCGCCCAGCCCGGCCCGCCCGACAAACGAACGACCATCAACCCCGGCGCGGCAGCCAGACCCCGAACCGCAAGGTGAGCCACCATCCCAGCCGCCCACCCAGCGGCGAGCAACCCATCCCGCACCCGCAACCGAGCCCCACGCAAGGGTGGGGGCCGGGGTGACCAAGCCCGCGGCGGCGAGGCTGCGGATCTCCTCGACGAACGCGTCCGAGTCGGTCTTCAGGTGGTTGGTCTTGCCGTTGGTCAGGTTGCGCA
>NZ_JBFAPM010000006.1:131421-384907 GCF_040676695.1 Actinoplanes sp. NPDC049548 | reverse complement strand
GGTGGTGTTGAACTCGGTGGTGCAGTACTTCCCGGATGGTGAGTATCTGGCGTCGGTGATCGATCGGTTGCTGGGTCTGCTCGCCCCCGGCGGTCACATCCTGATCGGCGACGTCCGCAACGCGACCACCCAGCGGGCCTTCCACACCGCGGTGCAGCGGGCCCGCCTCGGATCCGCCGCGCCGTCCCGGCTGCGAGCAGCCGTCGAGCACGCCGTCCTGATGGACAAGGAGCTCGTCATCGCGCCCGAGTTCTTCAGCATGCTGAAGGGCGCGATCGACGGCCTGGCCGGCGTCGACATCCGCCTCAAGCGGGGAGCCGCGCACAACGAGCTGACCCGGCACAGGTACGAGGTGGTCCTGCACAAGAGTGGTGGCGACGCCGTCCGGGAGCTGGCCGGCGTACCGGAGTTGCGCTGGGGTGAGGACGTCACCGGCACGGAGGCTCTGGTCGCGGCGGTGGGTGAGGCCACCGTACCGGTTCGCCTCACCGGCCTGCCGAACGCCCGGGTGACCGGAGAAGTGGCGGTCATGCGGGAGCTGATGGACGGTGGCGCTCCTCCACAGTCCCACGGCGAGCCGGTAGATCCGGAAGTGTTGCTGGGCTGGGTGCAGGACGCCGGTCTGCGCGCGGTGGTGACGTGGTCGGCCGCCGGCCCGGAATACTTCGACGCCGTACTGCTGCCGGCAGGCGCGGACGCCCTGTCGGGGGTGTACCGGCCCGCCGGGACGTCCGGCTCGCCGGGACAGTGGGTGAGCAAGCCCTACGCCACCCCGCAGATCGGCGCGTTGACCGCCGCCGTCCGCCGGCACGCGGCCGGCAAGCTACCGGGTCACATGGTGCCGTCGGCGATCGTCGTGATCGGCGCGGTTCCCCTGACGCCCAACGGCAAGGTGGACGTCCGGGCGCTACCGGCCCCCGACTATGCCGCGGTGAGCACCGGACGAGCCGCGCGGACCCCGCGCGAGGAGCGGCTCTGCGAGATGTTCGCCCAGGTTCTGGCGGCGGACCGGGTCGGGATCGACGACGACTTCTTCGACCTCGGCGGTCACTCTCTGCTCGCGACCCGGCTGGTGACGCGGATGCGTACGGCCTTCGGCGTCGAGGTGCCGATCGCCGCGATCTTCGAGACGCCGACGGTGGCCGGCCTGGCCGAACGGCTCGACAGCCTGCCCCGCTCCAGCCGACCGGCCCTGCGGCGCCGTGAGCGCCCGGCGCGACAGGCGCTCTGACGACGAGGGATAAGGGGAGAGTTGTGTACCTCCGCATGGTGAACAGCGTGGACAAGATCAATACCGACCTTCTGCACAGCTTCGGCGACCTACCCCCGGACGACTACCTCAGAACCGCGGTCCCCTTCCGGTTCCGCGCGTTCGGTCCGGCCACCATGCGGGACCGCAAGCTGGACTGGACGGACGACGCCCAGGACTTCCTCCAGAGCGAGGCGATCAACTCGTACGCCGGCGGCCGGCCGCGCCGGTTCGCGCCCCTGAGCACGGCGGCCCGAGTGTTCGCCGAGCGCCTGGTCGACGACGAGAACCTGCTTCCGGTCCCCCTGGGCGAGACGGTGACGGTGGGGTGTCACCAGATCCGAATCGTGGCCGACGACGACTTCAACGGCTATCCCGCACCCGAGGGATTCCACCGGGACGGCTTCGACTGGGTGGTGATCACCTGCGTCGGGCAGTGCAACGTCAACGGCGGGATCTCCATGGTGTCGCTGCCCGGCGCCGAGCAAGCCGGTGAGCTGCTCGTCGAACGCAGCATGGCGGCGGGCGAGACCATGGTTCTCAACGATCGCGCGGTCCGGCACTACGTCAGCCCCATCACGCCCAAGCTGCCGGGCCGGGCCCATCGGGATGTCATCGTGCTCACCTTCGACGGGGTGCGGGCCGCATGATCCCGGATCGGAACGCGCAAGCCACCCTGGTGCGGCCGCTACCCCGGCCGGACGCCTCGCGCCGGCTGATCTGCCTCAGCTTCTGCGGCGGCGGTGCGGCGGCGTACAAGTCGTGGGCGTCCCGGGTCGACGACGACGTCGAGCTGGTCATCGTGTGCTACCCGGGACGCGAGGGCCGGTTCGCGGAGCGGTTCGCCGTCAGCTGGGACGAGCTCGCCGCCGACGCGTGCCGGTCGGTGGCGCTCGGGGCCGACCGGCCCTACACCCTGTTCGGGCACAGCATGGGTGGCTGGATGGCGTTCGACGTGGTCACCCGGATGGCGCGGCTTCGAGCTCGGCTGCCGGAGCTGCTGGTGGTGTCGTCGTGCAACTCCCCGGACCGCGGACTGACAGCCCGCGACATGTTCCCGCGGCTGGACGACACCGACGAGACGCTGATCGCCTGGATGCGCAAGAGCGGGATGCTGCCCGACCACGTCCTCGGCGATGCCGACCTGACGGAGATGGCGCTCGACCTTCTTCGGGCGGACATCCGGGTCAGGGACACCTTCGCGCTTCCGCACGGGACCGCCACGGACGTCCCGATTCAGGTGCTGCACGGCGCGGCTGACGACGTCATCGAGGCGGACGTCGCCGCGCACTGGCGGCGCGTCGCCCGCGCCGGGTTCCGCAGCGACGAACTGCCCGGCGGCCACTTCTACAACCCCGCGGTCTGGGCGGACCTGCCCGCCTACTTCGCCACCCCGACGACGGTGACCGCAGCGCCGGCACAGGAAGGGCTTCTCGGATGAGCACGAACGTGATGACCGCACAGGACTGCCGTACCGCACCGGGCCGGCCGGCCTCGGTCCGGGCCCCGTCCCAGCTCCCCGCGGACGACGCACTGGCCTGGCTGCGCGAATCGCGCCCGGTCATCATGGCCGCCCTGCAGGAGCACGGCGCGTTGCATCTCGAAGGATTGCCGATCCGCACCGCCGAGGACTTCGCCCGAGCCCGCGACGTCCTGCTCACCGAGCCGGCCTCCTATCAGGAGAAGGCGACACCGCGCAGCGACTTCGGCGGGGGTGTGTTCTCGTCGACGGACCTGCCACCCGCGCAGCCGATCCGGCAGCACAACGAGAACAGCTACACCCTCACCTTTCCCGGTCTGCTGCTGTTCGGCTGCCTCGTGGCCCCGGCCGATGGCGGTGCCACCCCGGTCGCCGACTGCCGCAAGGTGCTCGAGGCCATCCCGGAGGCCCTGCTGCACCGGTTCCGCACCCATGGCTGGGCGCTCACCCGCACCTACTCCGACACCATCTCCCTGGACTGGCGTACCGCCCTGGGCGTCGACACGGACGACGCGGCCCTCCGGTACTGCGAGGAGCACCGCATCGCCCCCGAACGGTTGCCGGACGGGGCCTTTCGCACGACGCAGACCCGCTCGGCCGTGATCCACCACCCCGTCACGGGAGAGGCCGTCTGGTTCAACCACGCCGCCTTCTGGAGCGAATGGTCCCTCGACCCGGCGATCCGGGAGGTCCTCGTCGACGAGCTGGGACCCGAGAGGCTGCCCTTCAACACCTCGTTCGGCGACGGCGAGCCGTTGCGCCGCGCCGACGTGGACGCACTCAACGCGGCGTACGAGCTGGCCACTGTGCGGGCACCCTGGTCCGTCGGCGACCTGCTGCTGGTGGACAACGTGCTTTGTGCGCACGGCCGGGAGGCCTACCGCGGAGACCGGAGGATCGTGGTGGCGATGGGGCAGCCGACGGCAGTGGCGGACTGCGCCCCGACCGTTCCGGCGACCGCGGGGTTGCGCCGATGACCGGGTCCTGGGAGGTTCTCGACAGGTTCGCCGACGTCGTGCGGCGTACCCCGGACCGGATCGCCGTACACACCCCGACGGGCGACACCACCTTCGCCCAGCTCGACGACCTGGTGGGGCGCTTCGCCACGGGCCTGGCCGCGCGCGGGGCGGGACCCGCGACACTGGTGGGTGTCGCCCTGCCACGCGGCGTGGAACTGGTCGCCGTCCTGCTCGCGGTATGGCGCAGCGGGGCAGCCTACCTTCCCCTGGATCCGGCGGAGCCCGTCCGTCGGCGGGACCTCATCATGGGCGACGCCGGTACGGCCTTCGTCGTGACCGACACCGCGGAGCTGGCCGCAGTCGGCGAGCCCCCAGAGTCCCACACCCATCCGGACGACCTGGCGTACGTCATCTACACCTCCGGGTCGACCGGGCGGCCCAAAGGCGTCCAGGTCAGCCGCCGCAACGTTACGCACCTGCTGGGCGCGCTGGAGAAGGGTGGCGTCTACCAGGGGACGCAACGCCGGGTGGCGTGGAACGCCAGCGTCGCCTTCGACGCCTCGGTGCAGCAGTGGATCCGCATCTGCCGCGGTGACACGCTCGTGCTCGTACCCGACGAGTGGCGGGAGGACCCGGAGCGCCTCGCCGAATACTTGCGCAGCAGCGGCGCCACCGATCTGGATGTGACGCCGTCGCACTGGCGGGTGCTGCGCGAGCAGATCGTCGCCGGTCGTACGCTGCGCGAGCGCATGCGGATCCTGATCGGGGGAGAACCCATACCCCCGGACATGTGGGCACAGTTCGTGGCCGATCGCGAGCAGATCGAGGCCGTCAACGTCTACGGGCCCACCGAGTGCACCGTCGACGCCACCGCCGCCCCCATTGAGGAGGGGGGTGTGCACATCGGGCTGCCGCTGCCGGGCGTCCGCGGGTACGTTCTTGACGACGCCCTGCGCGAGACGGCCGACGGCGAGCTGTATCTCGCCGGAGGCGGTGTCTCCCAGGGCTACCGGCGGAATCCCGGCAGGACAGCCCAGACATTCGTCGCCGACCCGGTCGCCGCGGACGGATCGCGCATGTACCGCACCGGCGACCGCGTCCACCGGCGCCCCGACGGCACTCTGGAGTATCGCGGCCGGGTCGACCGGCAGGTGAAATGGCGCGGGCATCGCATCGAGCTCGGCGAGATCGAGCAGGTACTTGCCGGGCACGGTGACGTGGCTCAGGCCTTCGCGGTGCTTCGCGGGCCAGGACTCGTCGGTTACTACGTCCCCGCATCCGGCGCGGACCCGTCCCCGGAGGGGATCGGGGCTCATCTGCGCGAGCGGCTGCCCCGGTACATGCTGCCGAGCGCGCTCGTGGCGTTGCGGGAGGTGCCGCGCACCATCGGCGGCAAGGTCGACTGGTCGGCACTGCCCGACCCGGACCGGCGGCCGGTCGCCGGCGCCGCGGCACCGGCCGGCGAGGTGGAGCAACTCATCGCGCGCACCTGGGCGGACGTCCTGGACAAGGAATCCGTGTCGGCCGACGACGATTTCTTCGCTCTGGGTGGCCATTCCCTCGTGGCCCTGCGGGTCGTCGCGCGGCTGAAAGACGAATACGGCGTCACCATCAAGACGCGGACCGTGTACACACATCCACGGCTGCGCGACCTCGCCGCGTACGTGCAATCCCTGCGGCCTTAAGGGTGGACTTAAAGTCGTTGCCGGTGTGCCGGGAGCCTCGCAGGCTGAAGGGGTAACCGCTGATCCACATTATCGGAAGGCGCGCGAAATGACTGATCAGGTGCGGCGTATCCGGGTATTCGACACGACATTGCGCGACGGGGAACAGGCGCCCGGAAACGCCATGCAGCCGGCTCAGAAACTGCAATTGGCACTCGCCCTGGAAGCGCTCGGCGTGGACACCGTCGAGGCCGGCTTCCCCAGCTCGTCGCCGAGCGACTTCGAGGCGACACAGCTCATCTCGCAGGCGCTCACGACGGCGAAGATGGCCACCCTCAACCGGGCCACCCGCGAGGACATCGAGATCGCCGCCAAGGCCGGTGGGGTGGAGAACCACCAGATCCAGATCATGGCCACCGGCAGTGACGTCCACCTGGAACACAAGCGCGGCATCACCCGGGCCGAGGGCATCCGGGAGATCACCGAAAGCTTCCGGTACGCGCAGTCGCTCGGCTTCACCGACATCACCCTCGGACTCGAGGACGCCAGCCGGGGCAGCGACGACCTGCTGCGCCCGCTGATCGAGGCCGCCGCCGAGAACGGCCTCACCACCATCGGCGTGGCCGACACCACGGGCTGCCTCGTGCCTGCCGAGTACGCCGACCTGATCGCGAGGATCCGTTCCTGGGCGCCCCCGTCGGTGATCGTCTCCACGCACTGCCACCACGACTTCGGCCTGTCGCTGGCCAACGCGCTCGCCGGCGTGGCGGCCGGCGCCGACGAGGTGCAAGCGACCCTCGCCGGCATCGGGGAACGTGCCGGTAACACGCCGCTGGAGGAACTGGTGGCCGTGACGACGTACAAGAGCGAGCAGCTCGGCTTCACCACCGGCGTCCGCCCCGAGGGCATGTATGAGGTCTTCCGCCTGCTGTGCCGCACGATCGGCCTGGTGCCGCCCCGCAACAAGGCCATTTTCGGCGACAACGCGTTCGCCACCCAAGCCGGTATCCATCAGGCCGGCATGCTGCGCAACCCGATCACGTACGAGTACGCGGAACCCGAACGCTTCGGGCGTACCCGTGCCATCCTCGTCGGCCGGCACTCCGGCCGGGCCGTCATCCGCAAGGCCATGGCGGACGCCGGCGCCCGCCCGGACACCACCGTCGTCGACGAGCTGTACGACGAGTACATCGCCGGCCGCACCGACGGAACATGCGTGGAGCTGGACGATCTCCGCCACGTCGTGGAGCAACGCCTGAGCGGCCAGCCCGCCGGCGCCGGAGCCCAGGCCTGATGGGCAGCACTCTGGTCGAGAAGATCTGGGACAGCCATGTGGTGTACCGCTCGGCGGGCGAGCCGGACCTTCTCTACATCGACCTGCACCTGGTGCACGAGGCCAGCTCGCCACAGGCGTTCGACGGTCTGCGGCTCGCCGGCCGCAAGGTCCGTCGGCCCGACCTCACGCTGGCGATGGAAGACCACAACGTCCCGACCGACACGCTGCTCATCCGCGACGCCATGGGCCGGGCGCAGGTCGAGCAGCTCGGCCGCAACTGTGCCGAGCACGGCATCGAGCACCTGCGCCTCGGCGACCGCCGGCAGGGCATCGTGCATGTGGTCGGCCCCGAACTGGGGCTGATCCAGCCCGGCATGACGGTCATCTGCGGGGACAGCCACACGTCGACCCACGGGGCGTTCGGGGCGCTGGCCTTCGGGGTCGGCACCAGCGACGTCGAGCACGTACTGGCCACCCAGACCCTCGCTTTGCCACGGCCGCGGACCATGGCCGTGGACTTCCGGGGTACGCCGTCCCCGGACATCACGCCCAAGGACCTGGCCCTCGCCTTCATCAGCGGGCTCGGTGCCAACGGCGCCAACGGTCACGTCCTGGAGTACCGGGGCCCGGCCGTGCGGGCGCTGTCCATGGAGGGGCGGATGACACTGTGCAACATGAGCATCGAGGCCGGGGCGCGAGCCGGCCTCATCGCCCCGGACGCGACCACGGAGGCGTACCTGGGGGACCGTCCCGCGGCTCCGGCAGGCGAGGCGTTCGACACCGCGCGGCGGTACTGGTCGTCGCTGGGTACTGATCCGGACGCCGTCTTCGACCGCACGGTCGTCGTGGAGGTGGACGGCCTTGTCCCCTTCGTCACCTGGGGCACCAACCCGGGCCAGGCCGTACCTCTGGGACAGGCGGTGCCCGAGCCGGACAGCTTCGCGGACCCGGTCGAGCGGCAGGCCGCGGCGCGGGCACTGGAGTACATGGGTCTGTCGCCCGGTACGCACCTGGGCCGGCTGCCCATCGACATGGTGTTCCTCGGGTCGTGCACCAACGGTCGCATCGAGGATCTGCGGGCCGCGGCCGAGGTGCTGCGCGGCCGGCGGGTCGCCGGTGACGTGCAGATGCTGGTCGTCCCGGGCTCGATGCAGGTGCGTGAGCAGGCGGAGGCGGAGGGGCTGGACGAGGTCTTCCGCGCCGCTGGGGCGCAGTGGCGCACCGCGGGCTGTTCCATGTGCATGGGCATCAACTCCGACCGGGTGCAGGGCAGCAAACGCATCGCCTCGACGTCCAACCGCAACTACGAAGGCCGGCAGGGCACCACGGCGCGGACGCACCTCGTGTCCCCGGTCGTGGCCGCGGCCACTGCTGTCGCCGGGCGCCTCGTCGCGCCGGCGCAGCTCTGAGGAGGACCCTGTGGAACCCCTGACCCGACACCGGGGACGCGCCCTCGCGCTGCGACGCAGCGACGTGGACACCGATCAGATCATCCCGGCGGAATTCTGCAAGCGGCTCACCAAGAGCGGATACGAGGACGCGCTCTTCGCGCACTGGCGCAAGGAACCGGACTTCGTGCTCAACCGGCCGGACGCCGCCGGCGCCTCGGTGCTCGTGGCCGGGCACAACTTCGGCACCGGCAGCTCTCGTGAGCACGCCGTGTGGGCGCTGCGCGACTGGGGCTTCGCGGCCGTCATCGCCACCAGCTTCGGCGACATCTTCCTGCGCAACGCACTGAAGAACGGGTTGCTCGCCGTCCGGTTGGATGCCGAGGCGGTGACCTACCTCGCCGAGCGCGCGGAGCCGGGTGATCTGACGATCGACGTCGATCTGGTCGACTGTGCGGTACGCGCCGATGAGCGATCGTGGCCGTTCGAGGTGGATTCGCGGGCTCGGTGGCTGCTGCTGAACGGGCTCGACGACATCGCCGTGACCATCGACCGGGATGAGCGGATCGCCGCGTACGAGCGGCGCCGGCCGTCCTTTCTGCCGACGATCGAGCGGGGTTCGCTGGCGCTGGGGCCGTACGTGCAACCGGGCGCGACCCGATGACCGGCGCCGTCGCCGGCCGGGCGCTGCGCGACCCGTTCGCCGTCCGGGCGCAGCACCTGAACGGCAGCAGCCTCGCGGAACTGTTCGTTCTCGCGCGCGAGCGCAGCGCCATCGACCTGGCCGTCGGCACGCCGGGATTCCCGGTGACGCCGCCACGGCTGATCGAAGGCGCGGTAGAGGCTCTGCGCAGCGGCCGCAATCAGTACGAGGCCGCACACGGCGAGGCGATGCTGCGCCGCCAGATCGCCGACTCGTTCAGCACACCCGCCGACCCCGATACCGACATAACCGTCACCGTCGGTGGCACGGAGGCACTGTGCGCGGCGGTTCTCGCGAGCGTGGACCCGGGCGACGAGGTAGTCATCCTGGAGCCGTTCTACGAGAACTTCGTCAATGCCATCGCCCTTGCCGGCGGCGTGCCCCGCGTCGTCTCGCTGCGGGCGCCGCACTGGCGGCTGGACGCCGCTGAGCTCGCCGAAGCGTTCGGTCCCCGGACGCGTGCCTTGATCGTGAACTCGCCCAGCAATCCCACGGGACGGATGCTGACCCTGGAGGAGCTGGACGAGATCGCGCGGCTCTGCGAACGCTGGGACGTCACCGTGATCTCCGACGAGGTCTACGCCGGCCTGGTGTTCGACGGCCGCAACCATCTCTCCGTGATGGACGTTCCGGGGCTGCGTGACCGGAGCATCGTCATCGGATCGCTCTCCAAGAGCCTTGCCGTCAGCGGATGGCGGCTGGGATACCTCCGTGCCGAGGCACGGCGCACCGACGTGCTGCGCAGGGTGCACGAGGTGACCAGCAACGGCGCCGCGGCGCCGCTGCAGTTCGCCGCCGGGCACGCCGGTCTGGTGGCCGGGGAACGCTGGCGGCCCGCGATCGACCTCGCCGCTCGTCGCGACGTCGCGCAGCAGATCTTCGGGGATCTCGGCTTCACTTTCCAGCCCGCCGAGGGCGGCTGCTTCCTGCTCGCCGACATCTCCGCGGTCACCGCCGCGGACTGCCGTGATTACGTCCGGCGTCTGCTCGAGGAGTCGGCAGTCCTGGTGGTCCCGGCCACCCCCTTCTTCGCCGATCCGGAGCGCGGGAGCAGATACGTACGGATCGCGTTCAACCGCACCCTCGACACCCTCCGGGCCGCAGAGCGCAACTTGTCGCGCTGACCCGCTCAGGAAGGAGACATTCGTGAGCGTCATCACCGTCATTCCCGGCGACGGCATCGGTCCGGAGGTGGTGCCTGAAGCCCTGGAGACGCTCGCCGTGCTGGGGCTGCCGCTCGCCGTCGACGTACTCGACCACGTCAACGCGGATCGCTTCCTGCGGACGGGCGAAACGCTGACCGACGAGGAGTTCGCCCGGGTCCGCGACAGCAGCGGCGTCCTGTTCGGAGCGGTCGGTGACCCGAGGGTACGCTCCGGTGAGTACGCTCGCGGTGTCCTGCTGCGCCTGCGCCTGGAACTCGACCTCTATGTCAATCACCGGCCGGCCAGACTGCTGCACGAGCGGGTGAGTCCGCTGCGCCGGGCCGGCTCCCGGGAGATCGACTGTGTGATCGTCCGGGAGAACACCGAGGGCCTCTACACCGGCATCGGCGGCCGGTTGCGCGTCGGTACGCCCGACGAGATCGCCATGGACACCGACACGAGCACCTACCTCGGCGTGTCGCGGGTCATCGACTACGCCTTCGGGATCGCCCGGCGGGGCGTGTGCATGGTGGACAAGTCCAACGCCGTACGGTTCGGGGGTGCCCTGTGGCAGCGGTGCTGGACGGAAGCGGTCGCCCAGCACCCGGACGTGCCGGTCTCGCACCTCTACGTCGACGCGGCGGCGATGAAGCTGGTCTCGGACCCCACCCAGTTCGACGTGATCGTCACCAACAACTCCTACGGCGACATCCTCAGCGACATCGCGGCGGAAGTCGCCGGGGGAATCGGCTGCGCCGCCTCGGCCAACCTGAACCTCGCCACGGGCTTCGGACTGTACGAGCCGGTGCACGGCAGCGCGCCCGACATCGTGGGCAGGGGAATCGCCAACCCGTTCGGGGCCATCAGCAGTCTGGCACTGCTGCTGGCGCGGCTCGGCTACCAGGCCGAGGCCGACGCGGTCGACAAGGCGGTCGCGGCCGCGGTCGCGGCGGAGCGGTGCACGGCCGACATGGGTGGCACCCTGACGACGCGGCAAGCCGGGGCGGCGGTG
Source organism: Actinoplanes sp. NPDC049548 (assembly GCF_040676695.1). Lineage (NCBI taxonomy): Bacteria > Bacillati > Actinomycetota > Actinomycetes > Micromonosporales > Micromonosporaceae > Actinoplanes > Actinoplanes sp. NPDC049548. Next base: position 374,031 of record NZ_JBFAPM010000006.1, on the reverse strand, counting down.
CGGGCCCTGATCGGCTGATCGTCGCAGCACCCGTGGGCAACTGACCGTCTTGGTCAGTTGCCCACCGGTGTCAGGCGCCCAGCTCCGCCGGCGGGCGGAAACCGCTGGTGTTGCCGTCCAGAAGCGCGATGCCCAGCGTCGTGAGGCTGTGCAGCACGGTGTTGCGGCTGCGCCGGGTGGTGATCAGACCGGCCTGGCGGAGCACCGACGTGTGCTGGCTGACGCCGGCCGCCGAGATGCCGATCCGGACGGCCAGCTCGCCGGTGGTCCGGGTCTCGGTCAGGGCCTCCAGCAACGCCGCCCGGGTCCGGCCGATGAGGGCCGGGAGTGCCTGCTGACCCTGGTCGTCCCCGGCCCACAGCAGCCGGGCCGACGCGCGGTTCGGTGGTGCCGGGAACACCAGGATCGGCGTGGCCGCGGGTGTGTGCGCACCGACCACGACGCAGGTACGGCCTGGCAGGAACAGCGACGGCGCCAGCACCAGACCGCGGCCCCCCAGGCGTACCTCCTCGTGGCGCTCCAGCGGAAGCGTCAGCGTCGGCGCTCGCCACTGCGCCTTCGGGTGCACGGTGGCGAGCAGCCGGCCGATGCCACCGGTCGTCAGAATCCGGGCCCGTACGTCCCTCTCCGCCTTGAGGTAGCTGCGTACCCGGCGCCAGGTGGGTGCGACCGCCAACCGGTGGAACTCGTGGACGACCGCCGCGACCTGCTGACGGGTCATGCCCGCGCGGCGCAGCCGGTGCTCCTCCGCCGGTGCCGACCGATCCAGCAACCACAGCAGATCAGGTACGGGACGCAGGTCGGTGAGCGGTGTGGGGCCACCGCCGAGCGCCAGCCGGGCCTGCCGGTGCCACTCGGAGAACACGATGCTGTCTCCGCGGACGAGTGCCTCCATCGCGAACACGGTCTCGGCGATCGGCCCGATCGTGCTCACCAGGCTCACCCGAGCCAGATCCGCGGCGGTGAAATGAATGCTTTGCACTCTGCGAAGATTGCAGCAGGCGGGCGGTGCGGCAAGGTCGCGTTCCACTCGCTTGACGCATTTTGGCTGAACAGGTTGACTCTGGCTCGCGGCGGCAAGTCGACGCCGCCCGACGCATTTCAAGGAATGCGCTTCAGCCCGTCCGCCGATTCACTGTGCTCCGGGCTTTTCTCATTGCCCCTGTTCCGCAAAGGAAGGCGCGCCATGACGAATCCGTTCGAGGATCCCGACGGCACTTATCTGGTGCTGGTCAATGGCGAGGGTCAGTACTCGCTGTGGCCGGAGTTCGCCGATGTGCCGGAGGGCTGGACGGTCGAGAAAACCGCGGACACCCGCGCGGCCTGTCTCGAGCACATTGAAACGCATTGGGTCGACATGCGGCCCCGGAGCCTCGTCGAGGCCATGGACGCCGACCGTTCCGCCTGACCTGATGCTTGGAGAGGAACGAGTCGACGCCGCCACGGTCGCCACGCTCACCGGGATGGCGCAGCGATGGTCCGTGCCGCCGGCCGCATTCATGGTCGCGGCGCATGCGAAGGTGCTCGCCGCGCTGACCGGCTCGAACGGCGTCACCGTCCGCGTCGTCCGGCCCGGTGAGTCCCGGGAACACCGCTGCGACATGGTCGTCGGTGACGTCACGTGGCGAGAACTCGTCCTGCGGGGCGCGGAAGCGCTCATCGGGGACGGCCCGGTCGTGCCCGCCGCCCCGGGGTCGTACCGACTGGATCTGAGCGGTCTCGCCGGCGCATCGGGAGACGTTCCGTTGTCCCCGGGTGCGGTCGCCGTCCGCCGGGCCGGCGACGACCTGCTCCTCCTCGCGCGCGGAACCAGCTCGGACGGGGGAGGGGAGTCACTGCGTCTCGCGGGTTATCACGCGACGGCATTGCGGGCCGCGGCCGCCGAACCGGAGGCACCACATCGTGCGCGTACGCTGCTGTCGGCCGGTGAACGCGCCCTCCAGCTCGACCTCCTCGCCGGTCCGGTGCGCCCGGTGCCCGACCGGCGTGCCCACGAGCTCTTCGAAGAATGCGTGCGCCGGGTGCCGGATGGTGTCGCGGCGGTCCAAGGTGCGACCCGGTGGACGTACGCCCTGCTGAATCGGCGGGCGAACCGGGTGGCGCACACTCTGCTGCGCTCGGGCGTGGGCGCGGAAGACGTGGTCGCGGTCGTCGCCGAGCGGGGACTCGACTGGCTCGCCGCGGTCCTCGGCGTGCTCAAGGCCGGAGCGGCGTACCTGCCGGTGGAGCCGGATTTCCCGGCGGAGCGCATCGCGGCCATGCTGGCCGGCAGCGGTTGCCGCACGGTCGTCGCTCAGCCCGATCGCTGCACCGCGCTGGAGGAGGCGATGCGGGCGGCCGGCACGTCACGCCGCATCGATCTGCGCGGCGTCACGGGAGTCCCCGACAGCGATCCGGGCGTCGAGGTGACCGCAGGGCAACTGGCGTACGTCTTCTTCACCTCCGGCTCGAGCGGCACCCCCAAGGGCGCGATGTGCGAGCATGCCGGCCTCACGAACCACCTGTTTGCCAAGATCGACGATCTGCACATCGGGCCCGGCACCACCGTGGCGCAGACCGCGCCGCAGTGCTTCGACATATCGCTGTGGCAACTGCTCGCCCCGCTGCTGGTCGGCGGACGCACGTACATCGTGGACCAGGCGGACGTCCTCGACATCGAGCGGTACCTGGACGCCGTGACCGCCGGCGAGGTGGAGGTCCTGCAGGCCGTTCCGTCCTACCTCGACGCGATCGTCGCCCACCTCGAACGGCACCCGCGGCGGCTCGACCGGCTGCGCGTCGTCTCGGCGACCGGCGAGGAGCTGAAGAAGCCCCTCGTGGCGCGGTGGTTCCAGGTCCTGCCGGACGTCGCGCTGCTCAATGCGTACGGCCTCACCGAGACCTCGGACGACACCAACCACCACCTCCTGCGGCAGGTCCCGGCGGGCGACCGCGTGCCGGTCGGCCGGGCGGTGAACAACGTCGGCGTATACGTGGTGGACGAACACCTGCAGTTGGTGCCCTACGGGGCGCCCGGTGAGATCGTCTTCTCCGGCATCTGTGTCGGTCGGGGCTACATCAATGACCAGGAGCGCACGGCCCTGGCGTTCACCGAGGACCCGTTCCGGCCCGGACGGCGGCTGTACCGCTCGGGCGATTTCGGGCGTTGGCTGCCCGGCGGTGAGCTCGAGTTCCTGGGACGCCGCGACAGCCAGGTGAAGGTCAACGGCTTCCGGGTCGAACTCGGCGAGATCGAGATGCGGATGTCGCGGCTGCCCGGGGTCCGCGACGCGGCCGTGGCGGCGATTCCGGCCGGTGGATCGGGCATGCGGCTCGCCGGGTTCTACACCGCCGACCGTCCCGTGGCGCCGGAGGAGGTGCGGACGGCTCTCGCCGCCGTTCTCCCCGGATATCTGGTGCCGCGGACGCTCCATCAGCGTCCGGAGCTGCCGCTCAACGGCAACGGCAAGGTTGACCGCGGCGCCCTGTGCCGGCTCGCCGAGCGGTTCGCGGAGACATCCGGTGAGGTGCCGCGTACGCCCACCGAACGGCGTTTGGCACAAGCGTGGGCGGAGGTGCTGGCCCGCGCCACCGAGACCGTGCACCGCGATGACCACTTCTTCGACATCGGCGGCACCTCCCTGGCCGCGGTACGCCTCGGCGCCGCGCTCGGGGGCCGTGTCTCCCTGGAGAACCTGGTCCGGCATCCGGTCCTTGCCGACCTGGCCCGCCTCATCGACGCGCAGCAGGAGGGAGAACGCCCATGACGGAGTGGGAATCGCGGCCGGGCCGCCCGGCGATGGCACATCTGTCCCGCCCCGTCCCGCCGGGTCATCTCGCCGGTTGGGGGGCCGAGCACCGCTCGTGGCTGGCGGACGGCCTGGCCCGGTACGGTGCGGTGCTGGTCCGCGGTCTGGACCTGCCCGATGCCGCGGCGCTGGAGCAGGTGGCGCGCGCCGTGGCCGGCCCGCCGATGGCCGAACGGGAGGGGTTCGCCCGCCGGCATCCGCTCGGCGGGGCCGTGCTGTCGTCGCTGGACTGGCCGCCGGACCAGCCGATGTGCATGCACCACGAGATGTCGGCCACCCGCTGCTACCCCCGCCTGCTGGCCGTCGCGTGCTTCGCCGCGCCCGAGGAGGGCGGCGTCACCGGAGTGGCCGACGGGCAGGCCGTGCTCGCCGCGCTGCCGCAGGACCTCAGGCAGCGCTTCGCCGGGTCCGGATGGATCCTCGACCGCTGCTTCCACCGGCTCGTCGGCCTGCCGTGGGAGCAGGCGTTCGGCACCGCCGACCGGGCCGAGACCGAGCGGTACGCCGAGGCGAACGACATCGAGCTGACCTGGGACGGCGACCTTCTGCGCACCCGCCAGCGACGCGCGGCCGTCGTCCGGCATCCCGCCACCGGCGCGGAGGTGTGGTTCAACCAGGTCGCCTTCCTGAACGAGTGGTCCATGGACCGCAACGTCCGCGAGTACCTCGTCATGCAGTTCGGCCCGGCGGGACTGCCCTTCAACACCCGGTACGGCGACGGCGGCGCGATCGGGGCGGACGAGATCGACGCGATCAACGACACGTACGAACGGCACACCCTGCGGGAGCCGTGGCGGAAGGGCGACCTGATGCTGATCGACAACATCCGGATGGCGCACAGCCGGGAACCGTACCGGGGACGGCGGGAGATCGGCCTGGTCTTCGGGGACCCGGTGCCGTCCCCCGACTGCCCGCCCGCCGCCGGGGCGGACCTGGCCGCGGGCAGCGGAGCGGGCCGTGACTGAGCCGGTTCCCGCGGCACCGTTCGCGGTCGTTCCGGGCAGCCGGATCCGCGAGCTGCTGGCCGGCCGGGAGAAGCAGGTCATCTCGATCGTCTCGGACGCCTACCGGACGCACGGTGCCGGCCGGACCGTGAACCCGCCCTCGTACTTCCTGCGCTTCCCGGACCGGCCGAACGCCCGGATCATCGCGCTCCCCGCCGCGCTCGGCGGACCCGCGCCCAGGGACGGCATCAAGTGGATCTCCAGCTTCCCGGACAACGTCGCGGCCGGGCTGCCCCGGGCGTCCGCGGTGCTCGTCCTCAACGACCACGCCACGGGCCGCCCGCTGGCGTGCCTGGAGGGGTCGGTGATCAGCGCTGCCCGGACGGCGGCGTCCGCGGCCCTGGCCGCAGCGGTGCTCACCCGGGACCGGCCCCGGCCTCGCCGGCTCGGCATCGTCGGCGCCGGCCTCATCGCCCGTTACGTGGCGGCGTTCCTCGGCGCGGACGGGTGGTCGTTCGACGAGGTGCGCGTCAACGACCTCTCCGCCGACCACGCCGACGGGCTGCTCGCATACCTGCGACGCGCCGGCCGGCCGGCGTCGCCGCTGCTGCGGACCTCCTCGATCGAGGACACCATCCGCAGCTCGGACCTCGTGGTCTTCGCGACGGTGACGGCCGAGCCCCACGTCACCGAGACGGAGTGGTTCGCTCACCGGCCGGTGGTGCTGCACGTGTCCCTGCGGGACCTGGCGCCCGAGATCGTGCTCGGGGCCGCCAACGTGGTGGACGACGTCGACCACTGCCTGCGGGCCGGCACCTCGCCGCATCTGGCCGAGCAGGTGGCGGGCGACCGCTCCTTCGTGACCGGCACCCTGCACGACGTCATGACCGGCAGGGTGCGGGTGCCGCCCGACCTCCCGGTGATCTTCTCCCCGTTCGGTCTCGGCGTGCTCGACCTGGCTCTCGGCGGCTGGGTCTACGACGAGCTGGCCGCACACGGCGAGCTCACCGAGGTGGCGGACTTCTTCGTGGAGGAACCGGGCTCATGGCCGTGATCCTCCGCCCCGACATGTTCAACGCCGAGGATCTGTACGTCGACCTCACGGGCGTCGTCGGCCGCGCCCTCTACGTCAAGTGCGAGGGCTTCAACTTCGCCGGCTCGGTCAAGCTCAAGGCCGCCGCCGCCATGCTGGCCGCGGCGGAGGAGGCGGGCACCCTGGGTCCCGATTCCGTCATCGTCGAGTCGTCCTCGGGGAACCTCGGCGTGGCACTCAGCATGATCGCCGCCAGCCGGGGTCACCGGTTCCTGTGCGTCACCGACGCCCGGTGCAGCACCGACAGGCGCCGCGCGATGGAGGCTTACGGCGCCACCGTGCACGTGATCGAGGAACCGGACCCGGAAGGAGGCTTCCTCGGCGCCCGGCTGCGGTACGTGCGCCGGCTCTGCGCCGTGGATCGTCGCTTCGTCTGGCTGAACCAGTACGAGAACGCGTGCAACTGGCAGGTGCACGAGCAGGTCACGGCGCCCGCGATCGCCCGGGTGTTCCCCGAGCTGGACGTGCTGTTCGTGGGCACGGGCACCGCCGGCACGCTGATGGGCTGCGCCCGGTACTTCCGGGCCTCCGGACGGCGGGTGGCCGTGGTAGCGGTCGACGCGGTCGGCTCGGTCACCTTCGGCGCACCGCCCGGACCGCGGATGATCCCCGGCCTCGGCGCCGGCGTACGCCCACCGCTGCTCGACCTGGCGTACGTCGACGACGTCGTGCATGTGGCCGAGATGGAGTCGATCCGCACCTGCCGGCGGATGGCCCGCGCCGGTTTCCTCTTCGGCGGGTCCACGGGCACCGTCACCGCCGGGGCGCTGCGCTGGCTGGCGGAGTACCGCCCGGACGGCGACGCCGTGGCGGTCGCGATCGCACCCGATCTCGGTGGCCACTACCTGGAGACCGTCTACAACGACGACTGGGTCACCACCACCTACGGCGAGGAGGGCACCGACATGCCAGTTGCGGCCGGCCGGTCATCGGCTCCGACGGGGTGGCCGGCATGACCGCGCTTCCCCGGGTGGGCGTTCTGCACGCTCCCTTCGGCGCCGGCAACCTCCGCGACATCTGGGTGCAGGCCAGAGGGGTCTGCCAGGCCGTCATGCTGTTCCGTGAGGACATCGCCGGCGCTCATCCGGACATCGTCGACATGGCGCGGGCCCTGTTCGAGACCGAGGTGGTCGGCGATGACCTCACTCGGACGGTGGCGGACCGCGGCCTGGCCGGGCTGACCACGTTCCACGACTCGCAGCTGGACTTCGTCGACGAGGCGCTCTGCGACCTGGCGCTGCCCGGGGCTCCGGGGACCGTCGCGCCGTGGGACAAGCTGGTGCAGCGCCGACAGTTCGCCGAACGGGGCCTGTCCGCGATCCGGGCGGCCGCGGTCGACTCGCCGCGGGACCTGGCGGCGGCGGTCGAGGTGGTGGGCTTCCCGGGTGTGCTCAAGCCCCGGCGGGCGGCCCGCGGCACCGGTATCGCATTTCTGGCCGGCCCCGACGACGTCGCCTACCAAACCGAGCATCGGGACGGCTGGGAAGGCCTGGTGTACGAGGGGGAGATCCCGTCCGGCGAGCATCCCTCCGGCGTGTCGTGGCTCGCCGACTTCGTCTCCGTGGAGACCGTCAGCGTCGGCCGCGAGCATCGGCACGTCGCTCTGTTCGACAAGGCGCCGATGTCGATCGTCCCGCGTACCGGCCCGGACGGCGCCGACTCGGTCAACACCACGGGCGACATCACTCCGTCCCGCCTGCCCGCCGCCGACCTCGACGCCGTCCTGCGGCTGGTGTCCGACGCGCTCGACGCGCTCGGGGTGAACTCCCGCGTGACGCACACGGAGCTGCGGGTCACCGGCGCGGGTGCCGACATCATCGAGATCAACGGCCGGGCCGGTGGCCACATGACTCAGGTGCTGCGCCTGCTCGACGGGCCCAACCTGATCCGGCCGGCGTTGCACGTGGCCCTCGGGCTGGACCCGGGTGTCCCGCCCCCGATGCGTCCCGGGTACGCGGCCGGGCTGTTCGTGCCGTTTCCCGAGCGGCACGGCGTGGTGCGCAGCGACGTGCGCCCTGCCGAGCTGCGTGCCCTGCCAGGCGTCGTCGGTGTGGACGAAGTCGCCGAGGTGGGCGACGAGCGGTCGGAGACCGGATTCCGGGTCGCCACGGTGACGCTGCGTGCCCAGGATGCCGACGTCTTCGACCGGCAGGTGCTGGCCACCGTCGAGGGCATCGCCCGCCTGTTCGAGGCCGACGGCTTGCTCGACGACCCTTGGCTGCGACGAGTCCTCTCCTCCTCCCCGGTGTAGTGAACGAAAGGAATATCCGTGCTGAACACGACGGACGCGTACTCGGTGGAGCGCGCACACCGACCGATCATCGACCGCCACGCCGAACGGATCCGGAAGACCGGTCACGCCGTGTTGTCCCGGCCGGACTTCGGCCTCGAGCTACCGGACGACACGGTCGCCCGGTTCCGGGGCTTCTGGGACGACCTCCCGCTCGACGACCAGATGGCCGACGGCGGGGTGTACCGGGAGCGGCGCTTCGGCCGGATTCTGGCGACGGTACGGGACGGCGCGATCGACACCGAGGTCCTCGAGCACTCGTCGTTCCGCCAGGAGGCGGACATCATCCCCTTCTGGGGCGGCAAGGAACGCACGTTCGCGCCGGCCGGACCCGACATCCTGCTGCACCCGGTGATGCGGGCGCTGGTCGGCTTCGACGTGTCGGTCGCGGCGGTACTTCGTCCCGTTCGTACGTGGGTGGTGAACGTGCACCTGGTGCGGATCGTCGCCCGCGCGGGCGCGCCGGGCCTGCCCACGCCGGAGGGCCGGCACCGGGACGGTCACGAGTTCGTGGCGATGCATCTCCTGCGGCGGGAGTGCGAGGGCGGCGAGTCCATCGTCCATGCCGACCCGCAGCCGGTTCGCCTGACGCTACGGGAGCCCTTCGACTCGTTGATGGTGGACGACGCGCGGCTGACTCACGAAGTCACGCCGATCGCCGGACGCGGGGACGGCGACGGCGTGCGGGACATGCTCCTGGTCGATCTGAACCCCGCGCCCTGAGCCCCCGCGCGGGCCCTGCGCGGGCCCGCGTGATGCGCGGACGGCATGATTCTGCCGTGACGACTTCTCCTTCGGCTGCCGTCGGTCGATGTTCACATGGCGACGCGCCGTATTCGGCTGGTCCGCATCGAGGCCTCGGGCTTCCGGCATGACATTCCCTGCCGCCGGCCAACGGCCCGGGCCGGGACCGGGGGTGGTGGTGTCGTGCCAGCCGTCTCCCGACCGTCCCGGACGTCCGGCGAGACCTTGCTCGCACGGTCCCGGCGACGGGACGGTGTCCTGGTGACCGGTCCCGAGGCTTCCGGGGCGGCGCCCGCTCCCGACGAAGCGGGTGGTGCCGCCCGGCGGCCGTTGCCGCCCTTGCCCGCCGATCCGCGGTGGCGGGTCGCGCACCTGCCTTTCCTCACGGCGTTCTCGGTCGCACTGATGATGTGCGCGGCTTCCGTGGGATATCTCGTGATCGGCCCCCCGGCGGCCGTCGGGGCCGCCGCCGGAGTGGCCCTCGTGACGGTCAGCTACACCATGTCGACGTTGGTGCTGGCCTGGGCCGACACGGTGCGTCCGGCGCTGCTGATGCCGCTCGGCCTCCTCACATACGTGATCAAGTACTCGTTGCTCGGCGTGATCCTCGCATTTGTGATCTCCTCGGAGTGGCCGGGCCGTGTGGCGCTCGGCTGGGGCGTGATCACCGGAGTCGTCGGCTGGACGGCCGTGCAGATCTGGTGGGTAGCCCGATCCAGTCACCGACAGTGACCGGTCGGGCCGGATGGCGCCTCGTCAGCGGGGCTTTCGTGGGTTTTGATCCACGAATCGGTGACGGAAAGGCGGCAAAGGTGTCCGGTTCTCGCGCTGGGGGAGTACCGTGCTCGCTAGCTACGAGACCCCCGACGCCTGGACAACTGCGGTTGTGCGGGGGGTCCCGCTTAGCTTCGTCTTTCTGACTGATATCTTCATGCCGTCATGGCCGGTCAGAAACCTCCCAACGAATCCCACGGTGACGACGGTCCACCCCCGCCCGACACGGGTATGGGCATGACGGCGGTCACCTACCTTCTCGCGGGCATGTTGGTCTGGGGCGGGATCGGCTGGCTGGTCGACCACTGGGTCGGTACCAAGGGGATCTTCGCCGGCATCGGCGCGGTCGTCGGTATCGGCGGTGGTGTCTACCTCATCGTGCGCCGGCTCGGCGCCTGACAGGAAGGGCTACGGTGATCGGTCAGTCAACGGTCCTCGCAGCGGAGTTCCCGCCCAGCGTCGAGGACTTCTACCTGCCCAGCATCCTGCCGTGGGGCGCGCACGAGTCCTACTGGTTCACCAAGATCACTCTGCTGGTCTGGGTCACGGTTGCCGTCCTCATCATCTTTTTCCTGGTCGCCTACCGGAAGCCGCAGCTCGTCCCCACCAAGAAGCAGTGGCTGGCGGAAAGCGCGTACGGCTTCGTGCGTAACAACATCGCGGTCGAGATGATCGGGCCGAAGGGTGTGGCGTTCGCGCCGTACCTGACGACGCTTTTCCTCTTCATCCTCTTGAACAACTTCTGGGGCATCGTGCCCTTGGTGCAGCTTTCCCCGAACTCGCACATCGCCTTCCCGGCGATGCTCGCCGTGATCAGCTACCTGTTGTTCATCATTGCCGGAATCCGGCACCACGGTTTCTTGAAGTACTTCAAGACCGCGTTGGTCCCGCCGGCGCCGTGGTTCATCCTGCCGCTGCTGATTCCGATCGAGTTCTTCTCGAACTTCCTGGTCCGGCCCTTCTCGCTGGCGGTGCGACTCTTCGCCAACATGTTCGCCGGTCACCTGCTGCTGCTCGTCTTCACGCTCGGCGGGTTCGCGATGATCAGCGCGAACGCCTGGCTCGCCCCGGTGGCGGTCGTCTCGTGGACCATGACGATCGCGCTGACCCTGCTGGAGTTCCTGGTCGTCTGCCTGCAGGCGTACGTCTTCACCGTGCTGACCGCCAGCTACGTCCAGGGCGCGCTCGCCGACGAGCACTGAGCTGTTTCGGTTACACCCGTTGTCGTCCCGCGTGACAGTCACGCGAGATCTCAGGAGGAACTCACATGGTTCTCGCCGAAGTTGTCGGTAGCACCGCTGCCATCGGTTACGGCCTTGCCGCCATCGGCCCGGGCATCGGTGTCGGTCTGGTCTTCTCGGCCTACATCCAGTCGACGGCCCGCCAGCCGGAGTCGTCGCGTCTGACCCTCCCGTACGTGTGGATCGGCTTCGCCGTCATCGAGGCGCTCGCGCTGCTGGGCATCGCGTTCGGCATCATCTGGCAGGGCTAGCTCCAGTCTGACCTCAACCTCGACAGGAGGGGCCCGTGCTTTCCCTTACCTATCTCGCCCAAGCCGGTGAGGAGTCCGTCCACAACCCGATCATCCCGGCGTGGCAGGAGATCGTCGTCGGCGCCGTGGCTTTCGCGGTGCTCTGCTTCGTCCTGATGAAGTTCGTCTTCCCGCAGATGGAGAAGACGTTCGCGGCGCGGGTCGACGCGATCGAGGGCGGCATCAAGCGCGCCGAGGCCGCTCAGGCCGAGGCGAACCAGCTGCTCGAGCAGTACCGGGCCCAGCTCGCCGAGGCCCGCACGGAGGCCGCGCGGATCCGCGACGAGGCCCGTGCCGACGCCGAGGGCATCCGTCAGGACGTCCTGGCCAAGGCACGGGAGGAGTCCGAGCGCATCATCGCGGCCGGTCGCGACCAGCTCGCCGCCCAGCGCGAGAGCATCGTGCGCGACCTGCGTTCCGAGGTGGGCACGCTCGCCGTGGACCTGGCCAGCAAGATCGTCGGTGAGTCGCTCGCCGACGAGGCGCGCAGCCGGGGCACCGTCGACCGGTTCATCAACGAGCTCGGCGCCGGTACGGCGGGCGGTCGCTGATGGCGACCGTCAACCGGGAGTCGTACGCCGCGGCAGTGGAGAAGCTGACCGCGGACACGCAGAAGGCGACCGCCGCGCAGATCGCCATCACCGCCGACGAGATCCTGTCGGTGGCGCGGCTGCTGCGCGGCGAGCCCCGGCTGCGGCGTGCGCTGACCGACCCGTCGCGCTCGGGCACCGAGCGCGGCGAGCTGCTGCGCTCGCTGCTCAGCGGCAAGCTCAGTGCCGTCGCGGTGGACGCGCTGGTGGTTCTGGCGTCCGGCCGTTGGTCGGCGCCGGGCGAGCTGCTGGACGCCACCGAGCGGCTCGGCGTCGACACCGCGCTGGCGGCCGCCGACAAGGCCGCCCGGCTGGCCGACATCGAGGACGAGCTGTTCCGCTTCGGGCACGTCGTCGCCGGGAACCCGCAGCTGGCGGTCACGCTCAGTGACCCCACTGCGCCGGTCGAACGAAGGGCTAAGCTGGCAGAGGACCTGCTGACGGGCAAGGCCCAGACGGGGACGCTCCAGCTCGTGCGAGTCGCGCTCGACGGTCTCGGTGGCCGGAGCTTCGAGACGTCGCTGAGCAAGCTGGTCGAACTGACCGCCGCGAAGCGGGACCGCGAGGTCGCGTACGTGACGGCGGCCAAGGTGCTCGACGACGCCGAGGAGCAGCGGCTCGCTGCCAAGTTGTCCGACATCTACGGTCGGCAGGTGTCGCTGAAGGTCGATGTGGATCCGAGCATCATCGGTGGCCTCAGTGTCCGTGTCGGCTCCGACCTCTACGACGGCACGATCCTGCGGCGACTCAACGAAGCCCGGCAGGCGTTCGCTAAATAACTACTTCCCCTCGGCGGCGGCGACGCTACCGACAGCCCTCGGGCGCGGCGACGCCCCGAGCCGACTAGAGAAGGCAGAGGATGGCCGAGCTGACCATCTCCTCGGACGAGATCCGGGGGGCGCTAGAGCGCTACGTCTCGTCCTACACGCCCGAGGTCTCCCGTGAGGAGGTCGGCATCGTCTCCGATGCGGGCGACGGTATCGCGCACGTCGAGGGTCTGCCCTCGACGATGGCGAACGAACTGCTCGAGTTCGAGGACGGCACGCTGGGTGTCGCCCTGAACCTCGACGTCCGCGAGATCGGCGTCGTGGTCCTGGGTGACTTCGCCGGCATCGAGGAGGGCCAGCAGGTCAAGCGGACCGGCCGCGTCCTCTCCGTGCCGGTCGGCGACGCCTACCTCGGCCGCGTGGTCGACGCCCTGGGTAACCCGATCGACGACCGGGGCGAGATCGCCAACGAGGGCTTCCGCGAGCTGGAGCTGCAGGCGCCGAACGTGATGGCGCGCCAGCCCGTCAAGCAGCCGCTGCAGACCGGCATCAAGGCCATCGACGCCATGACGCCGATCGGCCGCGGCCAGCGCCAGCTGATCATCGGCGACCGCAAGACCGGCAAGACCACGGTCGCGCTCGACACGATCATCAACCAGCGCGCCAACTGGGAGACCGGCGACCCGGAGAAGCAGGTCCGCTGCATCTACGTCGCCATCGGCCAGAAGGCCTCCACCATCGCCAGCATCCGCGGGACGCTCGAGGCCCAGGGTGCGCTGGAGTACACGACCATCGTGGCCTCCCCGGCGTCGGACCCGGCCGGCTTCAAGTACATCGCCCCGTACACCGGCTCGTCCATCGGCCAGCACTGGATGTACAACGGCAAGCACGTCCTCATCGTCTTCGACGACCTGACCAAGCAGGCCGAGGCGTACCGTGCCGTGTCGCTGCTGCTGCGCCGTCCGCCGGGCCGCGAGGCGTACCCGGGCGACGTCTTCTACCTGCACAGCCGGCTGCTGGAGCGCTGCGCCAAGCTCTCCGACGAGCTCGGCGGCGGCTCGATGACCGGCCTGCCGCTCATCGAGACGAAGGCCAACGACATCTCGGCCTACATCCCGACCAACGTCATCTCCATCACCGACGGCCAGATCTTCCTCGAGGGCGACCTGTTCGCCTCCGGTGTGCGCCCGGCCATCAACGTCGGCACCTCGGTGTCGCGGGTCGGCGGTTCGGCGCAGGTCAAGGCGATGCGCTCGGTCTCCGGCCGCCTGCGCCTCGACCTCGCCCAGTTCCGTGAGCTGGAGGCCTTCTCGGCCTTCGCCTCCGACCTGGACAAGGCCTCGCGGGCCCAGCTGGAGCGCGGTGCCCGCCTGGTCGAGCTGCTCAAGCAGCCGCAGTACTCGCCGCTGTCGGTGGCCGAGGAGGTCGTGGTCATCTGGGCCGGCACGACCGGCCAGCTCGACGACATCGCGGTCGCGGACGTCCGTCGCTTCGAGACGGAGTTCCTCGACTGGATCAAGCGCAACCGCAGCGACGCGTTCACCGCGATCGCCTCCTCCGGCCTGCTCGGCGACGACCAGGTCGAGGCGCTGCAGAGCGGCGTGAACGAGTTCAAGGAGCTCTTCAAGCGCGGCGAGACCACCGGCGGCCCGAACGAGGCTCCGGCCCAGCCGCTCGCCGAGGGCACCGAGAGCCGCGAGACCGTCACCCGCGAGGTTCGGTCCACCACGGACGAAGGCTGATCTAGATGGCCGGTCAGGTACAGGCCCTCCGGCGGCGCATCCGCACCGTCCGGTCGACCAAGAAGATCGCGAAGGCGCAGGAGCTCGTCGCCACCAGCCGCATCGCCAAGGCGCAGGAGCGGGTCGCCGCCTCCAAGCCGTACGCGGAGGCGATCACGCAGGTGCTGACGGCGCTGGCCTCGAACGCCTCGATCGACAACCCGCTGCTGCAGCCGCGTGAGCGGGTGCGGCGCGCGGGTGTGCTGCTGATCACCAGCGACCGCGGCCTGGCCGGCGCCTACAACGCCAACGCCATCCGCACCTGCGAGCAGCTGCTCTCGCGGCTGCGGGCGGACGGCAAGGACGTGGCGCTGTACGTCGTCGGCCGCAAGGGCGTCGGCTACTACCGGTTCCGCAACCGGCCCATCGAGGCCAGCTGGACCGGCTTCTCGGAGCGGCCGTCCTTCGAGGACGCCCGCCGCATCGGGGAGTCCCTGCTGGAGGCGTTCGTCGCCGGCGCGGACGACACGGACGAGCACCACGGTCCGGACGGCATTCAGGGCGTGGACGAGCTGCACATCGTCAGCACCCAGTTCAAGTCGCTCATGACCCAGACCCCGCAGGCGCGGTTCCTCGCGCCGATGCAGGTCGAGGAGAAGGAGCGCGAACCGGGACTGCGGCCGGCGTACGAGTTCGAGCCGGAGGCCGAGGAGCTGCTGGACGCGCTGCTGCCGAAGTACCTCAACACGCGGATCTACGCGGCGTTGCTGGAGTCGGCGGCGAGCGAGTCGGCGTCACGGCGCCGGGCGATGAAGAGCGCGTCGGACAATGCGGACGACCTGCTCAAGCGGTACACGCGCGAGATGAACTCCGCGCGGCAGGCTGCGATCACCCAGGAAATCAGTGAAATCGTCGGCGGCGTCGAGGCGCTGTCCACGTCGGGAAGTGATGTGTGATGACTGCTGTAGCTGAGCCCACCAAGACGGAGACCGGCGTCGGCCGCGTCGTCCGGGTCATCGGCCCGGTCGTCGACGCCGAGTTCCCGCGGGACGCGATGCCCGAGATCTTCAACGCGTTGCACGTCGACGTGACCCTCTCCGAGGGCACCAAGACGCTGACCCTCGAGGTCGCGCAGCACCTTGGTGACAACCTCGTGCGTGCCATCTCGATGCAGCCGACCGACGGCCTGATCCGTGGCGCCGAGGTCTCCGACACCGGCGCGCCGATCTCGGTGCCCGTCGGTGACGTGACCAAGGGCCACGTGTTCAACGCCCTGGGCGAGGTGCTCAACGCCGACCCCGCGTCGCTGCAGGTCACCGAGCGCTGGCCGATCCACCGCAAGCCCCCGGCGTTCGCCCAGCTCGAGCCCAAGACCGAGATGCTGGAGACCGGCATCAAGGTGCTCGACCTGCTCGCGCCGTACGTGCGCGGTGGCAAGATCGGCCTGTTCGGCGGCGCGGGCGTGGGCAAGACGGTGCTCATCCAGGAGATGATCATCCGTGTCGCCCGCAACTTCGGTGGTACGTCGGTGTTCGCCGGCGTGGGTGAGCGCACCCGCGAGGGCAACGACCTCATCCTCGAGATGGACGAGGGTGGCGTGCTCGACAAGACCGCCCTGGTCTTCGGCCAGATGGACGAGCCGCCGGGCACCCGCCTGCGCGTCGCCCTGACCGCCCTGACCATGGCGGAGTACTTCCGGGACGTCCAGAACCAGGAGGTGCTGCTCTTCATCGACAACATCTTCCGGTTCACCCAGGCCGGTTCCGAGGTGTCCACCCTGCTCGGCCGCATGCCGTCCGCCGTGGGTTACCAGCCCACGCTGGCCGACGAGATGGGCGAGCTGCAGGAGCGCATCACCTCGGTCCGCGGCAAGGCGATCACCTCGCTGCAGGCGATCTACGTGCCCGCGGACGACTACACCGACCCGGCCCCGGCGACCACGTTCGCCCACCTGGACGCGACCACCAACCTCGAGCGGTCGATCTCGGACAAGGGCATCTACCCCGCCGTGGACCCGCTGGCCTCCAGCTCGCGGATCCTGGCGCCGGAGTTCGTCGGCGCCGAGCACTACGCGGTCGCCCGTGAGGTGCAGCGCATCCTGCAGAAGTACAAGGACCTGCAGGACATCATCGCCATCCTCGGCATGGACGAGCTCTCCGAGGAGGACAAGATCACGGTGCAGCGGGCCCGCCGCATCGAGCGCTTCCTCTCGCAGAACACGTACGCCGCCGAGCAGTTCACCGGCGTCCCCGGCTCGACGGTCCCGCTGAAGGAGACCATCGAGGCGTTCAAGAAGATCAGCGAGGGCGAGTACGACTCGTTCCCCGAGCAGGCCTTCTTCATGTGCGGTGGCCTCGAGGACCTCGAGCGCAACGCCCACGAGCTGATGAAGGGCTGATCACGCGCGATCACGTCCCAGGGCCGCTCCGACTCCAGGTCGGGGCGGCCCTGCGCGTTTCCTCAGGCCCGTTATGTCCGTTTAGCCAGCCAGTACGGGCGACGTGCCGGCATTCAGGTGCACCGACGCCCGGGGCGGGCTATCAGGACGCGAAAGTTTCTTCTCTTGTTCGGATATTCTTGACGATGCCTGTTGCACTGCCCTGCGATCATGGCTCCTTTGGTCGCGGATGAGACCCATCGACGGCGGTTGGGGAGCGAGTGGCGAAGAGCGGGAAACCCAGAACCAAGCGGCGGTCGCCGCTCTGGGCGAGGCTGTGCGCGATCATCGGATGCGCGCTGATGGTCGTCAGTGGCGGCGCGCTGATCACGACCAAGGCGCTCGTTGCCCGATACGCCGGCGCGGTGGACAACAGGGACCTCTTCGGCAACGCGGCGGCGGGCGCGCCCAAGCGGGCGGTCGCCGACATCAAGGGACCGCTCAACATCCTGCTCGTCGGCATCGACCCGCGCGACGCCACCTCCGCGCCACTGTCCGACTCGATCATCGTCGTGCACATCCCCAAGGGCCTCAAGCAGGCGTACCTCTTCTCCATCCCGCGTGACCTGCGGGTCGAGATCCCGCCGTTCGCCAAGACCGGCTTCCAGGGCGGCACCTCGAAGATCAACGCCGCGATGTCGTACGGCAGCAGCATCGGCAACGGCAAGCACGACGTGGCCCAGGGCTTCGACCTGCTGGCCAAGACGGTCGGCAAGCTCACCGGCATCAAGCGGTTCGACGCGGGCGCGATCATCAACTTCAACGGTTTCAAGGAGATCGTCGACGCCATGGGCGGCGTCACGATGACCATCGACCAGAACGTCAAGTCGGAACACCTGCAGCCGAACGGCAAGCCGCGCCCGCGCCGCCCCGAGTGCGCCGACAACTCCTGCGCCCACCCGTACATCGGCCCCCAGGCGGAGTACAAGAAGGGCACCTACCACCTGGAGGGCTGGCAGGCGCTCGACTACTGCCGGCAGCGCTACGGTCTGCCCCGCAGCGACTACGACCGCCAGCGCCACCAGCGCCAGTTCATCAAGGCCATGGCCGAGCAGGCGCTGAGCAAGGACCTGGTGACCAACCCGATCAAGCTGGACCACGTGCTGCGAGCCGCCGGCGACGCCCTCATCTTCGACGGCAACGGGCACAACGTGGTCGACTGGGGTCTGGCGCTGCGCGGCGTGAGCTCCAACGACATGACCCTCGTCAAGCTGCCGGGCAAGTCGCTGTTCAGCGGCCGGGCGTACATCGGGGAGGGTCTCGATCCGTCGGCCGAGGACTTCTTCGCGTCGGTGAACACCGACTCCATCGCGTCCTTCCTCGTGGACAACCCGAGCTTCATCGAGAAGCTGTAGCCCCGTCCTTCCGCAGAGTGGCGATCGCCACCCGAGGCAACGGTGTGTCACCCGGCCGTTTAGACTTCACCGAAGAGGGACCCGCAAGGTTCCGCAGGCTTACAAGGAGACAGCGTGGCCAAGCAGTTGCACGTCCAGGTCGTCGCCGTCGAGGAGAAGGTCTGGTCCGGCGACGCCGAGATGGTCGTCGCACGCACCACCGAGGGTGAGCTCGGCGTCCTGCCCGGCCACTCGCCGCTCCTCGGCCTGCTCAAGGAGCCCTCCCAGGTGCGCGTCAAGCTGGCCGGCGGAGAGCAGCTCACCTACGACGTGGCCGGTGGCTTCCTCTCCATCGACGCCGACGGCGTGACGGTCCTCGCCGAGAGCGCGACCCCCGCCACCCCCGACGCGCACTGACGCCCCGCGATGCGGATTCTGGAGATCGTCGGAATCTGCATCGCCGCGCTGCTCGTCGTCCTCTTCGCCATCTTCTTCCGCCGCCGCCTGCTCATGCAGGGCGGCGGCACCATCCGCGTCCAGGTGCGCGTCAACACCATCGTCCCGGGCCGCGGCTGGTCGGCGGGCCTGGGCCAGTTCGTCGGCGACGAGCTGCGCTTCCACCGCTTCTTCAGCTTCGCCGTCCGCCCCAAGCGCGTCCTCGACCGCCGCACGCTGGCCGTGGAACGCCGCCGGCTGCCCGAAGGCCCCGAGCGCCTGACCATGCCCGGCCACTGGGTCGTCCTCCTCTGCCGCCAGCCGGACACGGAGATCGAGATCGCGATGGCGGAGTCCACCGTGACGGGCTTCCTGTCGTGGCTCGAGGCGGGACCGCCGGGCCAGCCGGGCAGCGTGGCCCCACGCCCGGCGATCAGCCCCCGCCCCGCCGAGAACTGACCCGCCACAAGCCAGTCGGCATGCGCCGCCGGACCGCGCAGCTCGCCACGGGACCGCGGAGCTCACCGCCGGGCCTAGCTCGCCGCCGGGCCGGGCTGCGGTCCGGGAGGCGAGCCCTTCCACGTGCGGTTCAGGACGCGGTGCCGCCCGGGACCCACTTCACGTCGCCCGCCGTGCCGTTCGCCGTGCGGGCCAGGATGAAGAGCAGGTCCGAGAGCCGGTTCAGGTACTTCGCCGGCAGCGGCCCGGTGCGCTCCGGGTCCTGCTCGACCAGCGCCCAGGCCGAGCGTTCCGCGCGCCGGGCCACGGTGCGGGCCACGTGAAGCAGTGCCGCGCCCGGCGTGCCGCCCGGGAGGACGAAGGAGTCGAGTGCCGGGAGCTGCTCGTTGTACTCGTCGCACCAGCCTTCCAGGCGGGTCACGTACGACTCCTGGATGCGCAGCGGCGGGTACGGCGGGTCTTCCATCAGGGGGTTGCACAGGTCGGCGCCCACGTCGAAGAGGTCGTTCTGGACCGCGGTCAGGACGCTGCGGACGTCCGGTGCCAGGGCGCCCAGCGCCAGCGCCACGCCCAGCGCGGCGTTGCACTCGTCGACGTCGGCGTACGCGACGATGCGCGGATCCGTCTTCGCGGCCACCTCGTTGTTGCCGAGGCGGGTGGAGCCGGCGTCGCCGGTGCGGGTGTAAATGCGGGTGAGATGCACGGCCATGGCCCCCACCCTACGGAGGCCGTCTGGACGCGCCCCATACGATGGCCCGCGTGGATGTGATCAGGGTAAAGGGCGGCGCACGCCTCTCCGGTGATGTCACGGTGGGCGGTGCCAAGAACTCGGCGCTCAAGCTGATGGCTGTCGCGCTGCTCGCCGAGGGGCGCAGTGTCGTGGCGAACGTTCCCCGGATCACCGACGTCGCGATCATGGGCGAGGTGCTGCGCCGGCTGGGTTGTGACGTGTCGTTCGACGGCGGTGAGGCGACCATCGACGTGCCGGCCGAGCCGGGGAGCGAGGCCGACTACGACCTCGTACGCCGGTTGCGGGCGTCCATCTGTGTGCTGGGGCCGCTGCTGGCGCGCCGCGGGTACGTACGGGTGGCGCTGCCCGGCGGGGACATGATCGGTTCCCGCGGGCTGGACATGCACGTCTCGGGACTGGCGCGGCTGGGGGCGGAAATCTCCGGCGAGCACGGCTTCGTCATCGCGTCGGCGCCGGCGGGGCTGCGGGGCGCGAAGATCTGGCTGGACTTCCCGAGCGTCGGCGCGACCGAGAACATCCTGATGGCGGCCGTTCTCGCGAAGGGCGTCACGGAGATCGACAACGCGGCGCGGGAGCCGGAGATCGTCGACATCTGCGAGATGCTCACCGAGATGGGCGCGCACATCGACGGTGCCGGCACGTCGACGCTCACCATCGAGGGCGTCGACGCGCTCAAGCCGGTCCGGCACGCCACGGTCGGCGACCGGATCGTCGGCGGCACGTGGGCGTTCGCCACGGCGATGACCCGTGGTGACGTCACCGTCCACGGCGTACGGCCGGAGTATCTGGAGATCGCGCTGGACAAGCTGGTCTCCGCCGGTGGGGTCGTGGAGCCGGGCGACAACCTTTTCCGCGTACGGATGGATGATCGTCCGAAGGCCGTCGACATCGTGACGCTGCCGTATCCGGGGTTCGCCACCGACCTGCTGCCGATGGCGCTGGGCCTGGCGGCGGTCAGCTCGGGATCGTCGCTGATCACCGAGAACATCTTCGACGGCCGGTTCATGTTCGTGAACGAGATGGTGCGGCTCGGTGCGGACATCCGTACCGATGGGCACCACGCCGTGACGAACGGCCGGGAGCGGCTCTCCGGAGCGCCGGTCCGGGCGACGGACATCCGGGCCGGCGCCGGTCTGGTGATCGCGGGCCTGTGCGCGGACGGGGTTACCGAGGTAGGCGAGGTGCACCACATCGACCGCGGCTACCCGGACTTCGTGGCGGACCTGGCCCGCCTCGGCGTGGACGTGGAGCGCGCGGTCGTCACCGAGCCGACCTACGACTTCTGAGGGCGCATCAGAGCGCCGGGGAGCCCCCGACCAGGCGGCGGGCCTCGTCGACCTCCTCCGGAAACACCAGGACCAGCAGGCGGCCGTCCGGGCGTACGGCGGAGGTCGAGCGGATGCCCGCGGCCCGCAGCAGCGCCCGGATCTCCTCCGCGATGAGCGGGTCGTCGGTGGCCGCGGCCGGGCAGAGCAGCCCGTAGTCGTCGCCGCAGTCGAAGATGGCGAGGCCGGCGTACAGGTCGCGGAGCGGGTCGTCGGCCGCCCGCGTCCACTGCAGGCCCATCCGCCAGAAGATCGCGCCGAGGAAACCGACCAGCGCGACGGCTATGAAGGGCCCTAGGAGGTACCAGCCGTCGCTTGGTGGCATGCGCACAGTCTGGCAAAGGTGGGACCGGTTTTCCGGGGATTTGCCCCGATAGAGGCCCTGAGCCTGCGTTAAGGGAGCCCGCTAGTCTGGGACCACCCTCAAAGATGAGCGGGACACAGAGAAGGTGAGGCAACACATGGCGGGTCGGCTCGCGGTCATCGGCTCCGGTCTGATGGGTTCCGGTATCGCTCAAGTCGCGGCGCAGGCGGGATGGCAGGTCACCATGCGGGATCTGGACGAGTCCTCGCTGCAGCGGGGGGTCTCGGCGATCCGGGACTCGCTCGGGCGCTTCGCGGCCAAGGGCAAGATCACCCAGGAGGACGCCGACGCCACCGTCGCCCGGATCACCACCACGACCGAGCTGGAGGCGGCCGCCGACGCGGACGTCGTGGTCGAGGCGATCTTCGAGAAGGTGGAGGCCAAGCACGAGGTCTTCCGGGCCCTCGACAAGATCTGCAAGCCCGGCGCGGTGCTCGGCACCAACACCTCGGCCATCCCGATCACCCAGATCGCGGCGGTCACCGAGCGCCCCGAGGCCGTGGTCGGCATCCACTTCTTCTCGCCCGTACCGATGATGAAGCTGGTCGAGCTGGTCCGCGGCTACCAGACCTCGGACGAGACGCTCGCGGCGGCGCGCAACTTCGCCGAGGAGGTGGGCAAGACCTGCGTCGAGGTGAAGCGCGACGTGGCCGGCTTCGTCTCCAACCGGCTCTTCTCCGCGCTGCTGGTCGAGGCGATCAGCCTGGTCGAGTCGGGCGTGGTCTCCGCCGCCGACCTCGACACGGTCATGAAGCTCGGCTTCGGCCACGCCATGGGCCCGCTGGCCACCATCGACCTGACCGGCCTCGACGTCATGCTGAATGCCACGAGCAACATCTACCGCGACACCGCGGACGAGAAGTTCTTCCCGCCGGAGCTGCTGCAGCGCATGGTCACCGCCGGCGACCTGGGCCGCAAGACCGGCAAGGGCTTCTACACGTACGAGGCCTGAGGGCATGCGGAGCTCCCGGTCACCGGCCGGGAGCTTCGCTCCTCAGAAGTGCCGCCGGACGCCGTACGGCATCAGCTCCGCGTCCCAGCCGATGAAGAGGTTCATCATCCCGCCCGGGGTTCGGAACGAGGCGCCGGGCGGCACCTCGACCGGGGTCTGCGGCCCGACCGCGAGTCCTTCCCGGCTGTTCGTCCACACGAGGAAGCCCCCGCGGCGGTGCCCGTCCAGGTCGGTGATCTGGCTGATGGGGATGGACCAGCGCGGCCCGGACCTCTCGATCACTGCCAGCCGATGTGGGGTATGCACCAGGAAGGCGATCTCCTGGCGGTATCTGGCCGGCAGGTAGCCCAGGTCCTGGCCGTACACGGCACCCGGCTTGCCTCCGTTGAAGGCCCAGACGTCGGAGAGCACGGCGATGGGCCCGATGGAGACGTACAGGGCGTCGGCCGGCACCAGGGACGCCACCACGTCGGCCTTGGCCATCTCCCGCAGCTCGCCGATCTGGCCGAAGAAGCGCTTGAAGAACCCCGTGATCCGCTTCATCGTCAGCCGTCGCGCTTGGTGGTCCATCGGAACGTGGTCAGGCACAGGACGAGGGCCACCAGGCACCACGCGCCCAGCACCAGCGCGACCATCGGCAGGTCGTAGGAGCCGCCGGGCTCGCGCGGGCCGAAGGACGCCGGCAGGAACACCGAGCGCAGCCCCTGGCACATCCACTTCAGCGGGAAGACCGACGCCACGTCCTGCATCCAGCCCGGCAGGCTGGTGAACACGAAGAAGACCCCGGAGATGAACTGCAGGATCAGCGCTACCGGGGTGACCACGGCCGGGGCGCTGCGTCCGGTACGGGCCAGCGACGAGAACGCGACCCCGCACAGCGTGCACGCCGTGATGCCCAGCGCGGACACCCAGAGGAACGTCAGCCACTTCCCGGCGGTGTCCGGCAGGTTCAGTCCGAACAGCAGGGTCGCCACGGTGAGCAGGATGACGGTCTCCAGCACCGCGACGAAGCCGACCATGATGACCTTGCCGGCGAAGTAGACCCACCGCGGCATCGGCGTTCCGAGCAGGCGCTTGAGGACGCCGCGGTCGCGCTCCATCGGGATCTGGATCGCCAGGGCCTGGAAGCCGGCGGTCATCAGCCCGGTCGCGATCATGCCGGTCACGAAGTACTGGGTGAACTTCACCCCGTCGCCGATCTCGCCCTTGAAGATCGAGCCGAACACCAGGATGAGGATCGCCGGGAAGGCCAGTGTGAACATGACCTGCTCGCGGCTGCGCAGGAACTGCCGGATCTCCAGCACCCCCTGCCGGAACCCGAGGCTCATGCCGCTCCGATCATGTCGAGGTAGATGTCCTCCAGCGTGGGCCGGGTCACCGTCAGGCCGGGCACCTCGCCGTCGAAGCGCGCGGCCAGGTCGGTGACCACGGCCGTCGGCGTCGCGCTGCGGGTGCTTTCCCAGGCCCCTTCGGGGGTACGCCAGGAGACGGTCGCCAGCGCGGAGTCCCGGTTGCCGAGCCGCCGGGGCGTGTCCACGGCGATCAGCCGCCCCGCCGCGATCACCCCCACCCGGTCGGCGAGCGTCTCCGCCTCCTCGAGGTAGTGCGTCGTCAGCACGATGGTGGTGCCGGTGCCGGCCAGGTCCCGGATCAGCGCCCAGAACTCGCGCCGCGCCTCCGGGTCGAAGCCGGTGGTCGGCTCGTCGAGGAACAGCAGCTCCGGCCGGCCGATGATGCCCAGCGCCACGTCCAGGCGCCGCTTCTGGCCGCCGGAGAGCGTGTGCGTCCGGGATCGGGCCTTGTCCGTGAGCCCGACCCGGGCGATGACCTCGGCCGGGTCGTCGGGGGCGGGGTAGAAGCGGGCGAAGTGGGTGACCACCTCGCCGACGGTCAGCTCGTCGAACTCGCCCGTGCCCTGCAGGACGATGCCGACCCGGGTACGCCATCGGCGCTTGGCCGCGTCCTCCACGGCCGGGTCGACGCCGAGCACCCGGACGTCGCCCGCGTCCCGCCGGCGGTAGCCCTCGAGGATCTCCACTGTCGTGGTCTTGCCGGCGCCGTTCGGTCCGAGCAACGCGAAGATCTCACCCCGTGAGACGGTGAGGTCCAGGCCGTCGACCGCGACCGTGTCGCCGTAGACCTTGCGAAGCCCGCGGACTTCGATGGCATCGTCCCCCATGGAGGGAACTTAGCTCACCTGCTCGCCGCGAAGGTGATGGACAGCATCGTGGCGGCGAGCATGCCGCCGAGCAGGGTCAGCCCGATGCCGCCGATGTCCAGGCGCGCGCGCAGCCGCCGGTGGGCGATCACCGCGCCGACCGGCACGCCCGCCGACGGCGCCACCAGGAACGCCAGCCAGCCCAGGCCGCGGAGCAGGGTGCCGCCGGCGATGGGCGTACTGCCGACCGTGACCAGGCCGGCCGCCACGAGCCCGGTCAGGCCGGCGACCAGGGCGCCGAGCAGGGGCAGCAGGGGTAGCGCCCAGCGGGGCAGGGACCGGCGCTCGGCCGGGCGTACGGTCACGTCGATGCGCTCCGCCGCCCGGGCGAGCAGCGTCCGGGCCGACTGGCGTGGCGCCGGTGCCATCGCCTGCGAGCCGGGGGAGCGTTCCAGCGCGACCCGGGGCAGCGCCTCCACCGCGGCCGGCTCGGGCACCTCGCCCAGCGCCCGCACCCGCATGCCGGGCGCCCGCCGCAGCTGGTCCCAGAGCCGCGCCGCCTCCCGGTCGACATCGAGCACCTGCGCGGCCGCCGCACCCGCCCACCGGTCGGCGGCCGCCGCGTCCCCCTCCGCCCGGGCCAGCTCCCCGGCGGCCTGGGCGGCGCTGTCCCGGTACGCCTCCTCGGCGGTCCGCAGCTCGTCGTCGCGCCGCCGGGCGACCTCGGCCAGCGCGCTCATCATCAGCTGGTAGTCGCGGTCACGTGTGGTCACTGTTCACCTCGTATGGGATGATCACTTCCGGATGGCGGTGCACCGAGCGGTCGAAGAACAGGGCGCGGCGCCGCCGCGGATACCAGAGCGGGCCGCCCGGCTGGGGTGAGAGCGGGCTCAGCTCCGGGCCCTGCACGTCGAGCGCCACCCAGGCGCCGATCGTGTCCAGCCGGGCGCCGATCCCGCCGAGGTCGTCGCGCAGCCGGGCGACCGAGCGCCACCAGCCCAGCACGTGCATCCGCTGCTCGGGGCCGTCGGCGAGCAGGGCGCGCAGCCGGTCACGGTACGCCGGTCCGGCCGCGTCCCACGCGTACCCGAGGACGTAGTGCGGAATCCCGTCCCCGCTGAACGTGGCGAACAGGTCGTCGAGGTCGCCGGGGCCGTACCAGTCGGCCTGGGGCAGCTCGGCGACCAGCCGGGCGGCCGGACGCTCCGCACCGGGGTCGAGGCAGACGATGCTGAAGCGGGCGGGTCCCTGGGCGGCGAGCGACAGGGCGGCCGCCGCCAGCACGTCGCACGCCTCGTCCACCCGGGTCCCGAGGACCGCGAGGTTGCGCCCGGGCATCCGGCCGAGCCGTAGCCGCGCCGGCCGCGCCGCCACGTCGATGCGCTCACCCAGCACCGCGCCCGGCGACGACCCGACGTCCGCCGTGCTGTCCGGCACCCGCCCGGCGGGCCGGTACGCGTCCGGCAGCCGCGGCACCGCGTCACCGTCGAAGAGCCGCGGCGGTACGCACGACTCCGGCCGTTCCTGCCACAGCTTGCGCTGCAGCGCCCGCCACACCGACCGGTCGCTCGCGTCCGGCAACCGCACGACCTGGTTGGCCCCGGCGACCCCGGAGTCGGCGTTGACGACCGCGTGGAAGCGGGGGATGACCGCGGCGGCGAGGTTGGTGTCGGCCAGGATGCGCCGCGCCTTGGGCAGCGCGATCCGCAGGGTGAACTGTCCGATCAGGCCGGAACGCCCCCACAGTGCCTCGATGCCGGACACGTCCTGGCTCGCCAGCACCAGGTGGATGCCCTGCGAGCGGCCCCGCCGGGCGAGGTCCTCCAGCAGCGTCACCGCCTCGTCGGCGAGCGGGTCGCGGCCGGAGAGCAGCACCTGGAACTCGTCGATGACGGCCACGATGCGGGGCCAGTGGCCGCCGGGGTCCTCGGCGCGCAGCTCGGCCAGCTTCGTGGCCTCGTACCGTTTGGCGGCCTGGGCCCGGGACCGCAGCTCCTCGCTCAGGTGGCGCAGCATCGCCAGGCCGAACTCGCGGTCGCCGTTGACGTTGATGCCGGCCAGCCGGACCTGCGGCAGCCAGCTCTGGTCCCGCGGGCCCGGCGTGAACCGGGCGAAGGACACGCCTTCCTTGAAGTCGAGCAGGTAGAGCGCGAGCTCCTCAGGGCCGTACCGGGCGGCCAGCGACCCGATCCACGCGTAGATCAGGTTGGTCTTGCCGGATCCGGACGGCCCGCCGATCAGCGCATGCGGCGGGTCGTCGCCGAGCGGCACCTCGACCAGCGAGCCGTCGGTGCTGTCACCGATCGGGGCGGCCAGGCCGTGCGTGGACGACTCGGTCCAGAGCTTCTCCGGCTCCAGGTCGGCGAAGCGGGCCGGCGGCGGTCCCTCGCGCAGGCGTTCGGCGGTGGCCCGGCAGAACCCGGCGATCCGCTCGGCCGGGGGCGCCGCGTCGAGGCCGACCACAAGGGCGCCGGTGGTGTCGCAGGTCGCGGATTCCCCCCGCACGGCGACGCGCTCCACCGTCGGGTGCGGTGCCAGCTCCAGACCCCGGACCACCAGATGTACGCCGCAAGCGACGCCGGTGCGCACCACCCGGTCGAGCTGGGCCCGTTGTGCCTCGGACAGGTCTCCGGCGCGCGCGGGGTCGAACAGCAGCACCACCACCCGCCACGGCTCGGGGCGCGGCCCGGGTGTCGCGGCGGTCAGGTCGGCCAGCGAGACGTACTCGCCGGCCAGCACGCTCTCGTTGACCCGGCAGATGTGCTCGACGAGCTCGTCGAGGGTGGCGCCGAGCCCGCCGGGGCTGACGAACGACAGCAGGCCGGCGTTGCCCAGCGGCGCGAAGGCGGCCAGCGTGCCGCCGAGCTGCTCGGGGTCGTAGACGCTGAGCCGGACGTCGCCCGGGCGGGTGGTGCCGAGCGCGCGCAGCAGCAGCCCGGAGATCACGCCGTCGACGGCCGGCTGGTCGCCGAGGACGTTGACGTGCGCGTGGTCCAGGAACGGTACGAGGGCGGGCAGCTTGGTCCGCTCCTCGCCGGCCTCGTACGCGACCGTTCCGATCCGCAGCAGCCCCGGCCGGCCGACCCGGTCGGGTTCGGTCGGCGTCCAGTAGCGCCACGACGTGCCGGCCGCCCCGGACGCGGTGAGGGCCGCGAGGGACTCGACGTTGCGGGTCAGCGCGGCCGCCTCGGCCTGGGTGCGGCGCAGGATGTCCTGGCGGGCGGCGTCGCGGGCCTCGGCGAGCTGGGCGAGGCAGGTCGCGTACGCGTCCCGGATCAGCTTCTTCCGGCGCTGGGCCTCGTTGCGGGCCGACTCGGCGGCGGCCAGCACGGCCCGGGCGGTGCCGCGTGCCTCGGCCAGCTCCTGCCGGACGACGGCGACCAGCGCGTTGCGGTGGCTACCCACTCAACCCCCCGGAATCCACGTGGGGGGATTTTAACCGCTTTGGGGGTTTTACAGACCTTTTGGGCGGCGTGTCGGGTCTCTAGCGCCCCGGGCGTACGGCGTCGGCCCGCGTCAGCCAGCGCGGGTCGGTGCTGAGGAGATCACGCCAGAGCCGCGCCGCCACCTTGTCCGCGCCCTCGGCCGTCCAGCGGCGCAGGGTGCTGCGCGGCACGTGCCGGCGGAACCAGTCCAGGGCCTGGCGGGCGTCCCGGCCGAGGCCGTCGGTCTGCGGTGCCCGGTCGTACGGCCGCAGCCCCAGCACGCAGCAGTAGTGCAGGGCGTTGTACCACCGCCACTCGTCGGTGGTGCCGAACCCGGCGGCGGGCCGCAGCTTCGC
The DNA here is from genome assembly GCF_040676695.1 of Actinoplanes sp. NPDC049548. NCBI lineage: Bacteria > Bacillati > Actinomycetota > Actinomycetes > Micromonosporales > Micromonosporaceae > Actinoplanes > Actinoplanes sp. NPDC049548. The sequence goes on along the minus strand of NZ_JBFAPM010000006.1, from coordinate 345,793 downwards.
GACGTGCTCGGCCAGCACGGTCCGCAGCTCGGCCGCCCGTACCAGCGGCTGCTCGGCCACCCCCGGCCCGCGCGTGTGCAGTCGCCGGTCCACCATGGGCAGGTCGATGAGCGGGTTGCGCAGCAGCCGGCCGACGTCGCCGAAGTCGTCCAGCGCCCGGCGGGTCAGCCGGCGGAACTCCTCCTCGTCCATCGCGATCATGCGGTGCCGCTCCCGGCGACGCGGCAACGCCTCGGCCGCCAGCAGCAGCGCGGACCGGTCCTGCCGCAGCCGCTCGTCCTGCAGGAAAGCCAGCCGGTCCAGGCCCGAGCGCAGCGGCACGGCCAGCCCGACGGCCCCCATCACCGCCGCCACCAGCACGAACTGCAACACCGTGACAGTGCGCGACGCCGGGACGGCCAGCATCGTGAGCGCGGCCGGGCCGCCGCAGAGCAGCGTCGCCACCACGGCGGCGACCGAGGACCGGCGCAGGTCGGGCACCAGCCGCTCGCCGGCCTCCGTCGCGTCCGCCACGGCCACGAGGAAGCCGAGCAGCAGCAGGTCGAGGCCGATCGCCGCGAGCACGACCTCCGCCGACCCGAGGTCGATCGGTGCCAGCATGACGACCAGGCCGGCCGCGTACAGGGCGGCGGCGGCGCCGAGAGCGGCCGGCAACGACGCCGGCCGCACCCGGTCCCGGTAGCGGACGAGCAGGACGGTGGCGCCGGCCAGGGGCGCGAGCGCGACGAGCTTGCCCACCCCGGGCAGCAGCAACGCCAGGAGCAGGAACAACCCCGACGCGTACGCCCACCCGCGGTTGACCTGCCGCCGCTCCGGGACACCGCGGGGCAGCAGAGCCGTCGCGACGCCCGACCAGCACAGCGCCGGAACACAGAGGAGCACCCTGGCGGCCGTCGACCCCGGCGCGACGCTCCAGGCGACCACCGCGACGGCGTACGACCCCAGAGCCCCACCGGCGCGCCACAGCACCACGCGGGCCGGATCACGGGCGACGAGGTAGCACCCCAGCCACCAGGTCAGGGCGAAGGCGGGTACGGCTATCGCGGGCACCGGGAAAGTCAACCAAAGAGTCGCTGCGTCCCGACACCCTCCGGCGCCCGCCGTTCCCTCCTGCGCCGCCGGCGCCGCCTGATCACCCACACCGCGGTGAGCACGAGAAGAACGAGTCCGAGCAGGACGAGCACCGGCACCAGGATCGCCAGCAGCGACAGGACGACGCTGGTGAAGTCCTCGGCCGTGCTGGCGACGGGAGCGCCGATCCCGGCGGTGGAGGCGTTCACCACCGGCCGGGAAGCCGCCTTCACGCCGTGCACGCACAGGGCGATCACCACACCGGCGGCGACCGGGACCCACTGATGCGACCCGAAGAACGAACCGGGATCCGACACGGTGACCGTCTCCGACGACGACCCGGCCCCGAACGCCAGGCCACCCGCGGTCGGCCGCACCACCGTCTGCACGACGTCGTTCACGTGGTCGACGACGGGCACCTTGTCCGCGACCACCTCGACGGTCAGCAGCACCGCGAGGATGACCAGCACCCACCCGTTCGAGAGCCACTGCCACCCCGCCGGCAGGTCGATCGTGCCGGTGAACCGGTCCAGCAGACCCATCATGAGCAGGGGAATGTACGCATTCAGCCCGGCGGACGCCGCCAGGCCACTACCGGTGAGGGCTTCGAGCACGATCTCAGCATGGCACCGCCGCGCTCGCCCCGCCCGGAGGCGGAAGCTACCCTCGTGCGGTGCGTCTGGTCATCGCGAAGTGCTCCGTGGACTATGTCGGCCGCCTCTCCGCCCACCTCCCCCCGGCGGTACGCCTGCTGATGGTCAAGGCCGACGGCTCGGTGTCGATCCACGCCGACGACCGCGCCTACAAGCCCCTCAACTGGATGAGCCCCCCGTGCAAGCTCCAGGAGGCACCGGGCGTCTGGAAGGTGGTGAACAAGGCCGGCGAGGAGCTGCGGATCACCCTCGAGGAGATCTTCCAGGACACCTCGTACGACCTGGGCGTCGACCCGGGCCTGGTCAAGGACGGCGTCGAGGCGCACCTCCAGGAGCTGCTGGCGGCCCACCCGGAGACGTTCGGCGAGGGATGGACCCTGGTCCGCCGCGAGTACATGACCGCGATCGGCCCGGTCGACCTTCTCTGCCGGGACGCGAACGGCGCGGCGGCAGCGGTCGAGATCAAGCGCCGCGGCGAGATCGACGGCGTCGAGCAGCTCACCCGCTATCTGGAGCTGATGAACCGCGACCCGCTGCTCGCCCCGGTGCAGGGCGTCTTCGCGGCCCAGGAGATCAAGCCGCAGGCCCGGGTGCTGGCGACGGACCGGGGCATCCGATGCGTCGTCGTCGACTACGACAAGCTGCGCGGCATGGACCGCAATGAGCTCACGCTCTTCTAGTCGCTGAGCTCCACACGGTCCGTCGCGGTCGTGCCGCTGAGGTAGGCGCGGGCGCCGAAGATCCCCACGCCTGCCTGCACGACGACGCCCGTCCAGGTCAGCGGCTCGCTCTGGGCGATCTGCACGACGGTCGGCAGGCCCAGCAGCAGCACGTCGACGCCGGCGATCGCGGCGAGCAACGGTCCGGTGGACAGTGAGCCCATCGGCGTCTCCAGCGGCAGGAGCGAGTTGTCGACGAACCCCGTACGCGCCTTGCGGACCGCCGCCACGGCACCCACCGGGCCGAGCGCGAGCCCCAGCGCCCACCACGGGCCTGCCGGCAGGTCGCCGAGGCTGCGCAGGAGGATGAGCGCGGCGGCGTACCAGAGGGCAGCGAGGACGCCCGGCACCCAGAGCCGGTGCAGGACGGCCTTGCGGGAGCTGAGCCCCAGCATGCGCAGCATCCAGGGGTTGCCCGCGTCGGTACGCACGCTCGCCGTGGTCACCCCGCCCGCCACCAGACCGCCGACCAGCACCGCTGAGGCGAGGACCCAGCCCGGTGCGTTGCTCAGCAGGGCGGGCAGGGTGGTGGCCCCGGCCAGCCACAGCATCCGCCGGGGGCGTCGGCGGACCATGAGCAGGTCCTGCGCTGTCAGGACGGGGATGCGGGGCGACAAGCGCCGTGACCGGAGCCTGCGGCGGGCCCAGTAGCGTCGTTCCATCATCTCGGTGACGAACGACGGTTCCACGCCGAAGGCCGAGTCGGCGAGGGTGCCCGCGGTCTTGGACGCCTCCACGATGCGGTCGTTCGGGGTCCACTCGAGCCGGCGGGCGGCGAGGAGCCAGAAGACCACAGCGACCAGGGCCAGGGCGGTCACGACCGCTGCCAGGGTGGGAGCCGGTGGCCACCCGGACATGGCCGGGAGAGCCGCGCCGGCCGCGTCGGTCACCAGGGCGGCGAGGCCGGCGGCCAGCAGCAGGTACGCCAGGTCGTCCGAGCGGGCCGACCACCAGCGGTCCGCCTGCGCGCCGAGCGCCACCAGGAGCAGGCCGCCGCCGGTCAGCGCGCCCAGAGCAGGCAGAAGGGCCGCCGCGTCGGGCACCGGCCGGGTGACCGTGTGGCCCAGGATCGCGAAGCCGCCGAGGGCTCCCGCCGCGGCCGCGGCCACCGTTGCCCACCAGAGCGAGGGCAGCAGCAGGCGGCGGCGGCTGACCGGGGCGGTGAGCAGCCAGGACGTGGCCGGGCGGCTGAGGCTGAGCGGGCCGAGGCGGCGCAGGACCAGGTACAGGGCGCCGGTGACGGCCAGCGCGAGACCCGCGCCGGCCAGGGCCGAGGCGTGCGGCGAGGCGGGCCAGAAGACCGCCGCCAGTTGCCGGTGCACCATGCCGCCGACGATCGCGACGAACAGTACGGCGAAGTAGAAGTTGCCGAGGGTCTCGCCGCGTTCCTTGTGCGCCGACTGCGTCCGGCGTACCCATCGGCGTACGCCCGCGACGCTGACCGCAGTGGTCATACGGCGACCAGATCGGCCATGCCGGTCACGGTGGTTCCCGATGCCGCCGCGAAAGCGTCGTCGTGGCTGGCCATGAGGAGGGTGCCCCCGCCCTCCCGGTACGCGGCCAGCATCGCCGCCACCGCGGCGCGGCCCTCCGGGTCGAGGCGTTGCTCGGGCTCGTCGAGGATCATCAGCCGGCTCGGGCGCAGCAGGGCCAGGGCCAGGGTGAGCCGCTGCTTCTGGCCCGACGAGAGCGACGGGGGAATCGCGTCGGCGTGCGAGGCGATGCCGAAGCGGTCGAGGGCCTCGTCCACTCCGGCCTCGTCAGGGTCCAGGCCGTGCGCGCGGCAGACCAGTTCGGCGTGCTCGCGGGCGGTCAGGCCCGGATACCAGGTCGGCGGCTCCACGGTGGTCACGACGGCGCGCCAGAACTCCGGTGTGGAGCCCGGCGGGCCGCCGAAGACCTCGATCTCGCCCGCGTCCGGCTTCTGCAGGCTGGCGATGCAGCGCAGCAGGGTGGACTTGCCGATGCCGTTCTCGCCGGTGATGCAGACGCCGGCACCGACCGGCACGGTCAGGTCGACGTCGACGAGCACCGGGGTCGAGCCGTAGCTCACCGACAGGCCGCGGACCTCGACAGCGGTTTGATCCACCACATGACGCTAGCAAGGGCCGTCACGGGCGGCGGCCGTACAGCAGCTTCAGCGCCTTGACGATGCGCTGGACCTGGGCGGGGGTGCGCTCGAACGTCATGGCCGGCAGCAGCGAGGGCGCCCGGCGTACCGTGATCGCCTTGGGGATGCCGAACTCCCGCAGCCCGTCCTCGCCGTGGATGCGGCCGAAGCCGGAGTCGCCGATGCCGCCGAACGGCAGGTTGGCCATGCCGACGAAGCTCAGCGTCGAGTTCACCGCCACCATGCCGGTGCGCAGCCGGCGGGCGATGCGGATGGCGTTCGCCTTGCCGAAGACGGCGCCGCCCAGCCCGTACGGCAGCGCATTGGCCTTGGCGACCGCCTCGTCGGCGTCGGCGACCTTGGTGATGGTCAGCGTCGGCCCGAACGTCTCCTCGCGGATGGCGGCGGACTCCTCCGGTACGTCGACCAGCACGGTCGGCGCCACGTGCGGGGGCTGCACGGCCCCGGCCCCGCCGAGCACCGCCCTGCCGCCGCTGGCGAGCGCGTCCTCGATGTGGCGCCGGACCACGTCGAGCTGGCCGGGCATGGTCATCGGGCCGATCTCCTCGCCGACCTTCAGCCTGCCGGCCTTGGCCACCACGGCCGCCACGAACGCGTCGTAGACGGGCGCCACGGCGTACGCGCGCTCGATGCCGATGCAGGTCTGCCCGGCGTTGGTCATGGCACCCCAGACGGCGGCCTCGGCCGCCGCGTTCACGTCGGCGTCGGCGTCGACGATGAGCGCGTCCTTGCCGCCGGCCTCGATCAGCACCGGCGTCAGCGTCTCCGCGCAGGCCGCCATGACCTTCTTGGCGGTGGCGGTGGACCCGGTGAAGGCCAGCTTGCCGATCCCGGAGCGGCAGAGTGCGGCGCCCACGTCGCCGAGGCCGTGCACGGCCTGCAGCACCGGCTGCTCCGGTACGACCTCGGCGAACGTGTCGACCAGCCACTGGCCCACGGCGGGCGTGTACTCGCTGGGCTTGAGCACCACGGCGTTGCCCGCGGCGAGCGCCCCGGAGATGGGGCCCAGCGGCGTGAGGATCGGGTAGTTCCAGGGGCCGATGACGCCGATGACCCCGTACGGCTGGTACTCGAGGTGTCCGGCGTGCTCGGCCAGCAGCAGGCGCGACTTCACCCGGCGCGGGCCGAGGACGCGCTTGGCGTTACGGGCGGCCCAGTCCGTGTGCTCGATCGCGGCGCTGGCCTCGACGACGGCGTCGGCGACCGGCTTGCCCGTCTCGGTGTGGGTGAGGGCGGCAAGCTCCTCCACCCGCTCGGCCAGCAGGGCCCGCCACCGGAGCAGTCGGGTCCTGCGCCCGTCGAAGCCCAGGCCGGCCCACCAGACGAACGCCGTGCGGGCCCGCTCGACCGCGGCGGCCACGGCGGCGGCGTCGGCGACGGGCACCCGGCCCGCCTCCGCCCCGGTCGCAGGGCTGGTCGAGATGAGGACGCCGTCCTCGACCACGGGCATTCCGGGCGTACGCGTAGCCGTCATGAACGTGAGTTTAGGTCGTGTTCAGGGCTCCATGTAGGCTGGATATCGTGAGCCCCCGCCGTAATCGCCCGCGCCGCGATGCGCCGTCCCTGATGCCGGACGAGCGGGTCCGCAAGGGCGTCGAGGGCGTCCAGCAGTATCAGGACGGCGAGTGGCTGGTGCGGTCGATCTTCGGCGGGGCTGCCGTGAAGACGTACCGGTGCCCGGGCTGCCTGCAGGACATCCGGCCCGGCGTCGCCCACGTCGTGGCATGGCCGGCCGACGACCGCGGCGACGCCTCCGACCGCCGCCACTGGCACACCGGCTGCTGGCGGGCCCGTGACCGGCGCGGCCCGGTGGTGGAGCGCTCGCGCAACGCTCCCCGCTATGGGTGAAAATCAACGACGTGAGCAACCTGATCCGAGCCAACTCCGTCCTGCCGGCCCGCCGGGAGGACATCGACCTGCACACGGCCGACGGGCTGACCCTCGTCGGTGAGCTGGCCCGGCCGCTCGACCGTGACCCGGTCGCGACGCTGGTCTGCCTGCACCCGCTGCCCACCCACGGCGGCATGATGGACAGCCACGTCTTCCGCAAGGCCGCGTGGCGCCTGCCCGCGCTGGCCGGCATCGCGGTGTTGCGCTTCAACACCCGCGGCACGTCCAGCGTCCGCGGCACCAGCGAGGGCACCTTCTCGTCGGCGGTCGACGAGAAGTACGACGTGGCCGCCGCGATCGAGTACGCGGAGTTCGAGGACCTGCCGAACGTCTGGCTGCTCGGCTGGTCCTTCGGCACCGACCTGACCCTCATGCACGGCCTGGACCCGGCCGTCGCGGGGGCGATCCTGCTGTCGCCACCGCTGCGCTTCTCCGCGGAGGAGCACCTGGCGGCCTGGGCGGCGTCCGGCAAGCCGGTGACCGCCCTGGTCCCCGAGTTCGACGACTACCTGCGACCGGACGCCGCGGTGGAGCGGTTCCGGGCGATCCCGCAGGCGGAGGTGGTCGGCGTGCCGGGGGCGAAGCATCTGTGGGTCGGCGACGCGGAGCGGGTCCTGGACGAGATCGTGCGCCGGGTCGCCCCGGACGTGCCGGTGCCGCTGCCGCGCGAGTGGGACGGGCCGATGGAGGCGGGCGACATGAACGCGTACGCCGACCGCACGGTCGCCGCCTTCGCCGAGGTCCCCGTCCCGAAGCCGCTCGCCGACGGCTGAGCTACTTGCGTTCCATGCTGGGGTTGACCACTTCCCGGATGATCAGCTGCACGGCGGCCACCATCGGGATCGCGATCAGCGCGCCGAGCACGCCGAAGAGGCCCACGCCCAGCAGCGCGGCCGTCACCGCCGCCACATCGCTGACCTTCACCGAGCGCCGCATCACGTTCGGGTAGATCAGGTAGTTCTCGATCTGCTGGTAGACGATGAAGAAGACGAGGCAGACGATGCCGTTCGTCAGCGAGTCGGCGAACCCGACCAGGGTCACGATCACCGCGCCCAGGGTGGCGCCGATCTGCGGGATGAGGTCGCAGACGGCGACCACCACGGCCAGCGCGAACGGGTACGCCAGCCCGATGATCAGCGCCAGCACCCACGTCGAGATGCCGGCCAGCACGGCGATGGCGATCGCACCCACCATGTACGCGCCGACCTTGGAGAGGATCTCGTCGGTCAGCAGCCGTACCCGCGTCCGCCGGGTGGCCGGGACCAGGGCGTAGGCGCCCTCCTTGATCCGGTCGAACGCCGCCATGAAGTAGATGACCAGCACCAGTACGGTCAGCACGTTGAAGATCGTGCCGAACAGCAGCTTCGCGCCGCCCACCACGCCGCCGAACGCGTTGGTTACCGTGCCGGCGTCGATCGCGCCTTGCACCTTGTTGACGATGTCGTACTGCTGGATCAGCTCGTTGATCGTCTCGTTGCGCTGCAGCGCCTGAATGAAGCCGGGAACGTTCTTGATCAGTTCGCCGGTCTGCGTGATCAGCGGCGGGATGAGCGCGAAGACACCGCCGCAGAGCAGCAGCACGACGGTCAGCGCCATCACCGTGACAGCCAGCCAGCGCGGCAGCCCCCAGCTGCGCAGCCGCACGATCGCCGGATTGAGCCCGATGGCCAGGAACAGCGCGATGAAGATCAGCACCAGGATCGAGGCGGCGTTCTGCAACCCCAGGAAGATCCCGTACGCGCCCAGCAAGCCGAGCCCGCCGAGCAGCCCCACCAGGAACGGGTTGCGCCGGTTCAGCGGTGGCCCGGGAGTGCCGAACTCACCGCTGTGATGCGCCTCCTCGGCCGCATCGCGGGGCTCGTCCGGCCTGGCGTCGGGCGGCGGCGCGACCGCGGGCGCCGCGGTCTCCGCACCGGACGAGCCGGGAGCGGCCGGCTGCGCCGAGCCGGCGGGCGCCTCGTCCGTCACCTTGTACCTCCACGCTGACCAGGGAGGTCACCCGCGGCGACCCGACATCCCGGCGGGCAATGTATCGGTACGCGCACATGCCCGCCACCCGCCGGGCCGAGGCCCTGCCGGTGATCCACTCCGTGGGGTCGACGGGGTCGGCGGGGTCGGCGGCTCGACGGCTCGGCGGCTCGGCGGCTCGGCGGGTCAGTCGGCGTCGACGCCGACGCGGCTGGCGGGCCGGGTCGTCACCTTGGCCGATGCCGTGATCTTGCCGGTGCTGGTGCCGGCCGGTGCCGGGGACTTGTCCGCCGCCTGCTGAGCCGGCGACGGCTTGCCCGGCGCGGGCTGCGGAGTGACCGCCGCCGTCCCGGTCGCCACCGCGCCGGTTCCCGGCGTCGCGGTGCTGCCAGGCGCGGGGGCGGTGGCCGCTGCCGGGGCGCTCGCCGTCCCGGTCACCGTGCCGGCCGGTCCGGAGCCGCCGGCCGGTCCGGAGGTTGCCGCCGGTCCGGAGCCGCTCGCCGGTCCGGGGGACGCCGGGGCAGAGGTCGCCGGGCCGGAGGTTGCCGGTCCGGAGGTTGCCGGGCCGGAGGTTGCCGGGCCGGCGCTCGCCGGGCGTGAGGTCGCCGGGCCGGGAGCCGGAGCGGCCTGCGGCTCGTCGGCGTCCTCGGCGTCGTTGTCGTCGTCGGGCGACGCGGCCGCGGCCAGCACCGCCGCGGCGGCCAGCTCGGCCACCCGCTTCGCTTCCTTCTGCACCTGCCGCCGCACGTCGGCCGCGTGCCGCTCGGCGGCCTCGCCGGCCCGCTTGGCGTCCGCGACCCGCGTCAGCTCGGCGTCCAGCTCGCGCTTCACCTCGGCCAGCCGCTGCTGCACCCGCTCGGTCTCGCGCTCCGCGGCGGCCGCGCGCTCGGTGGCGTCGGTGACCTTCTTCTCCGCGGCCGTGGCCTTGGCCTGAGCCGCCTCGAGGTCCCGGGCCGCCGCCGCGATCTTGTCCTGCTGGCCGGCGATCTCCTTGCGGACCGCGGTGGCCTGCTCGTCGGAGCGGCGCAGCACCTCTTCGGCGTACTTGTCCGCCTCGCTGCGCAGGTCGGCGCACTGCTTCTCGACGGCGGCGCGCATCTGGCCGAGCTCCTGGACGACCTCCTGGCGGCGCTCGCCGACCTCGCGCTCGACCTTCGCCTTCAGCTCCGCCACCTCGCGCTCGGCGTCGGCGCGCAGCTTGGCGATGTCCTGCTGCACCTTGTCGCGCAGCGCCTTGATCTCCTGGTCGGCCTGCACGCGGGTGGACTTCGCGTAGCCGTCGGCCTCGGAGCGGATCCGCTGCGCCTCCTGCGCGGTGCGGTCGGCGAGCTGCTGGGCCTCGGCGCGGGCGCGGGTGAGGGTGGACTCGGCCTCGGCGCGCATCTGCTCCGCCGACTGCCGGGTGGCGGCCAGCGACTTCTCGACCGCGGCGCGGCGGGCGACGTCGGCCTTCTCCTCCTCGGCGCGGCGGGCGGCGAGGGCGATCTCGAAGTCGCGGATGCCGTTGTGCGCGTGGGCCTCGGCCTCGGCGCGGATGCGCTCGGCCTCGGCGAGGCGGGCTGCGATGTCGTCCGTGGCGGAGTTCTTGATGTCCTCGGCGACCTCTTCGGCCTTGGCGAGGATCTCCTCGACCTTGGGGCCGAGGTGCCGGAACGACACCTCCGCGCCGACGCCGGGCGAGCGGCGGGCCTGGGCCAGCTCCTGCTGGAGCCGGTCGATCTGGCCCATCATCGCCTGGTTCTGCAGCTGGGCGTTGTCCCGCTCGCTGATCAGCGTGGCGATCTCGGTCTCGGCCCGGGCGACGTACCGCTCGACCTGTTTCTTCTCGTAACCCCGCAGGGCGGTCTCGAAGCTGGGCTCCGGTGGCGTCTCTCCACCCAGGCCGAAGATTTCCCCGCCGTGCGACATGCTGTCCATCCTCACATACGTATCGTCCCGGCAAAGGCGGATACACACCTGCCTGGTCGGACTGCTACGTCTAAGCAAATTGTCTGGGAACAGGCTACGCGCGAACGCAAAAGGCCGTGCCGGAGCACTCCGGCACGGCCTGCACGCAGGTCTCGCACACAGCCCACCCGGTCTCCTAACCGTGGCCCACCCGTCGGGGTGGCGCAACCGGGGTCCCGAGTGGCGAAAGACTCAGCTCGTCTTCGCGGCCACCTCGGACTTGCCCTCTTCCGCATCGTCCTCCGAAGCCCGCTGGGCCGGGGTGTCGGCCTTGCCGGCGTCGGCCTTCTGCACCGTCTCGGCGGCCTTGGCCGCGGCGCCCACCGTGGGCACCAGCCCGGACAGGCCGGAGAGCATCTGGCCGAGCTGGTTGGTGACCTGGTCCTTCTGCCGGGTCAGGTCCTCGACCTCGCGCTTGGCGGCCTGGGTGGTGAGCTCGGCCTCCTGACGGGCCTCGCTCAGCAGGCGCTGCGACTCGGTGCGGGCCTCGGTGACCATCTTGTCGGCGTGGGCGCGGGCCTTCTCGACCGTCTCGACGGCGTTGCGCTCGGACTCGACCCGGCGGGTCTCGGCGCGCTGCTCGATCTCCTTGGCGCGGTCCTCGGCGGCGCGGGCGCGCTCCTCGGCCTCGGCCACCATCCGCTGCGTGGCGCTGACCTGGGCGGCGTGCCGCTCGGACTCCTCGCGCTCGGCCTTCTCGCGGCGCTCGGCGATCTCCAGCGCCAAGGCCTGCAGGTCCTTGTCGCGCTTGTCGCGGGCGTCGGTCAGCAGCTTGGTCGCCTCGGCGCGCTTCTCCTCGGCCTCCCGGGCCGACTTGGCGCGCAGCTGGGTGATCTCCCGCTCGGCGGTGGCCCGCAGCGAGGCCACCTCCCGCTCCACGGTCGACTTCAGCTCGGCGACCTCGTGGGCGGTGACCGTACGCAGCTGCTTGGTCTCGCGGTCGGCGTCGGAGCGCAGCGTGTCGGCCTCGCGCCGGGCCTGCACCCGGGCTTCGGCTGCCTCGCGTTCGGCGTGCGTCCGGACCTGCCCCGCCTCGCGCTCCGCGGTCGCCTTCATGGCGGCCGCCTCGGCACGAGCCTTGTCCGTGATCTCCCGCGCTTCCAGCCGCGCCGCGGAGAGGATGCCCTCGGACTCCCGCTTGGCCTCGCTACGGTGATCGTTCGCCTGTTCTTCCGCCAGCCGCAGGATCTGCTCGACCCGGGTGCCCAGCCCGGAGAGGGTCGGCCGGTTGTTCTCCTCGAGCAGCTTGTTGCTGTCCGCAAGCTTCTGCTCGAGGGCGTTCAGGCGCTGCTCGGCCTGCCGGAGGCGGCGCTGCGCGTCGTTCATCCGCTGCTCGGCCTCGCCGCGGGCCTGCTCGGACTGGTTCAGGGCGGCGATCAGCCGGCCGAGGTGGGCGTCGACCTGCCCACGGTCGTATCCACGCAGGACAACGGTGAAGTCGTGCTGCGAATTTGCGGTTTCGAAAAACGCGAGATTGGCATCCTGCTGCTGGGGCATTGCGACATACTGGCAGACCCCCCAGGGGGCTACGCAAGACCGTACGGGCCGGGTATTCCGCCCTAAGATCACCTTCGCCCTGCCCGCCGAGGGGGTGTGTCGGCCGTTCGGGTGGCGCCGCCGCGGAGATGCCCGCGGAGCGTTGTCGCGCCGCTACCTGCTGTGTAGCGCGGATCCGGAAGATCGTCTCATAGCGGCGCCGTGCGGCGCTCCTCGATGCCGACGATCCTGCCAGTCCGCAGCGGCGGCGTCAGGACGTTTCACCCTCAAGGCGTACGAATCAGGCCGGCTGGACGAGCTCCACGAGCACTCCGCCGGCGTCCTTGGGATGGACGAAGTTGATCCGCGAGCCCGCCGTGCCGCGCCTCGGCTCGTCGTAGAGCAGCCGGAGCCCCCGGGCGCGCAGCGCGGCGCTCGCCGCCTCGACGTCCGCGACCGTGTAGGCGAGCTGCTGCAACCCCGGTCCGTTGCGGTCCAGGAACTTCGCGATCGCCGAGTCGGGGCGCAGCGGGGCGAGCAGCTGGATGCGGGCGCCGGTGCCGTCCTCGGCTGCCGCGACCATGGCCTCCCGGACGCCCTGCTCTTCATTCGTCTCCTGGTGCACGCAGTGCAGCCCGAAGGTGCGCGCGTAGAAGTCGAGGGCTTCGTCGAGGTCGGCGACCGCGATGCCGACGTGGTCGACGCGCAGCAGACCGACGGCCGGAAGATTGTCCATGCCGGAGAGTGTGACATTCTCGCACTTGCTCCCGCTGGGTGACATAGCGCTCATCCGGCTACGCTGACCTAACCATCGTTCAGGCGTCGCGGCCGGATCTCCACGAGGGGCGTCGTCCGCGTCCCTGCAGCCTCGAAAGCGAAGCTTCCGTGACCAGTTCGGTGATCGTCAGCGGCGCCCGTACCCCCATGGGCCGCCTCCTCGGCAACCTCAAGAACGTCCCCGCCACCACCCTCGGCGGCTACGCGATCGCCGCTGCCCTCGAGCGCGGCGGGGTGGCCCCGGAGCAGGTGCAATACGTGATCATGGGCCAGGTGCTGCAGGCGGGCGCCGGTCAGATCACCGCTCGGCAGGCGGCCGTCGCGGCCGGCATCCCGATGACCACGCCCGCGCTGACGGTCAACAAGGTGTGCCTCTCCGGCCTCGACGCCATCGCGCTGGCCGACCAGCTGATCCGTGCGGGCGAGTTCGACATCGTCGTGGCCGGCGGCATGGAGTCGATGACCAACGCGCCGCACCTGATGCTGGGGCAGCGCCAGGGCAAGAAGTACGGCGACATCCTGGTCCGCGACCACACGGCGTACGACGGCCTGATGGACCCGTGGGACGGCATCTCCATGGGCGAGTCGACCGAGCGCAGCGGTGCGGGCCTCGGCATCACCCGCGCCGAGCAGGACGCGTTCGCCGCGCTCAGCCACCAGCGTGCGGCGGCGGCGCAGCGGGAGGGCCGCTTCGCCGAGGAGATCGTGCCGGTCAAGGCGGGCCTGCGCGACGTCGACAAGGTGATCGACACCGACGAGGGCGTACGCCCCGACGCCACGGCCGAGTCGCTGGGCGGGCTGCGGCCCGCGTTCGCCAAGGACGGCACCATCACCGCCGGCAGCGCGTCGCCGATCTCGGACGGCGCCGCGGCGGTCGTGGTCATGAGCCGGGCCAAGGCCGAGGAGCTGGGGCTGACCTGGCTGGCGGAGATCGGCGCGCACGGCAACGTGGCCGGCCCGGACAGCTCGTTGCAGGCCCAGCCGGCCAACGCGATCAAGCATGCGCTCGGCAAGGCCGGCCTCTCCGTCGGCGACCTCGACCTGATCGAGATGAACGAGGCCTTCGCCCAGGTGGTGATCCACTCGATGCGCGAGCTCAAGGTCAACGAGGACATCGTCAACGTCAACGGCGGTGCGATCGCGCTCGGTCACCCGATCGGCATGTCCGGCGCCCGGCTGGTCCTGACGCTGGCGCTCGAGCTCAAGCGCCGCGGCGGCGGCACCGGTGCGGCGGCGCTGTGCGGCGGTGGCGGGCAGGGTGACGCGCTGATCATCAAGGTTCCTACGGCATGATCGAGTGCACCGAGCGACGCCTGGCGTGGGCGGCCGGTGACCGTGACGGCGAGGGCCAGGGGAGCATGCCAACGGGAAGCTCAGCATGAGGGCCGGCCGGGACGTTCCGACGCTGGTCGCCCGGGCGCGTGAGGGTGATCCGCGGTCGGTCGCCCGGCTGATCAGCATGGTCGAGGACGGCGACTCCCGGCTGGCCGAGGTCGCCGCGGCCCTCGCCCCGTACGCGGGCCGGGCCCAGGTCGTCGGCCTCACCGGCTCGCCCGGCGTGGGCAAGTCGACGACCACCAACGAGCTGGTCCGAGCCCTGCGCCGGACCGGCCGCCGGGTGGGCGTGCTGGCCGTCGATCCGTCCAGCCCGTTCACCGGCGGCGCCATCCTCGGTGACCGGGTCCGGATGCAGGAGCACACCACCGACCCGGGCGTCTACATCCGGTCCATGTCCAGCCGCGGCCAGCTCGGCGGCCTGTCCGCCGCCACGCCGCAGGCGGTCCGCGTGCTCGAGGGCGCCGGGTGCGACGTCGTGCTGGTGGAGACGGTCGGGGTCGGCCAGGCCGAGGTGGAGATCGCGTCGCTGGCCGACACGACGCTGGTGCTGCTCGCTCCCGGCATGGGCGACGCCATCCAGGCGGTCAAGGCCGGCATCCTGGAGATCGCCGACGTCTTCGTGGTCAACAAGGCGGACCGGCCGGGCGCGGACGCGACCTACCGCGACATCCAGGGGATGCTCGGCCTGGGTGAGCGCGCGCCCGGCGACTGGCGCCCGCAGGTGGTGCGCGCGACAGCGGTCAAGGGTGAGGGCATCGACGACGTCGTCGCGGCCGTCGAGAAGCACCACCAGTGGCTGGAGAAGTCCGGCACGTTGCGCCTCGCCCGGGAGAAGCGGGCCGCCGTCGAGGTCGAGGCGATCGCCCTGGGCACGCTGCGGGCCCGCATGGGCAACCTGCGCGACGGTACGGCGCTCAGCAAGCTCGCGGCCCAGGTGGCGGACGGCGCGACCGACCCGTACGCGGCGGCGGACGCCCTACTCGCCGAACTCGGCGAGCGTCTCTGAGATCAGCGCCTCGTCCCAGGCGAGCCGGCCGGTGGCCAGGTCGTCGATCAGCGCGCGCAGCCACGCCAGCTCGGCGCGCAGCATCGCCGTGCGGTACTCGTCCTCGATGAGGAACAGCCGGGGGAGGCCGGGCGGCGCCTGCGCGACGATGCCGGCGATCTTCTCGTCGAGGGCGGTGGCCCGGCGTTCCAGCAGCTCGCGTACCCGGTCCGGTTCGAGGATCGGCAGGAACGCCAGCGCGACCGGGAACTCGGGGAACTCGCGGGCCGGCTCGGGCAGCGCGTCCGTCAGCCAGCGGCGCAGCGCGGCCGTGCCCTCCTCGGTGATCTCGTAGACGGTGCGCTCGGGCCGGCCCGCCTCGCGCGCCGTGCCGCCCGGCCGGGCGAGGCCGTCCCGGACCAGCCGGTCCAGCGCCTGGTAGACGCTGTTGCGCTGGGCGACGTTGACCAGCTGGTCCTGCCCGCGTTCCTTGATCATGCGCTGCATCCGGTACGGGTGCATGGGTGCCTCGGCGAGGAGTGCCAGCAGCACCATCGCCAGCGGGGAACGGCGTGGCGATGCGGAGGTCATGGTCCACACCATAAAGGTCTTGTCGGTTCATAGTCATACGATGCATAGTCATGACATGACTAAACGAGTTCTCGTGGCGGGCGGCGGCATCGCCGGCACGGTCGCCGCCATCGCCCTGCACGAGGCCGGGTACGACCCCGTCGTCCACGAGGCGCACGATCGCGACAGCGACGAGCGCGGTGCGTTCGTCACGCTCGCGGTCAACGGCCTCAACGCCCTGCGCGACCTCGGTCTCGATCCCGTGGCGCTGCTGGCGGCGGGGTTCCCGACACCCCGGATGGTGCTGCGCGGCGCGAGCGGCCAGGCGCTCGCCGAGCTGCCCCTCGGCGGGCCGTTGCCCGACGGCACCGCTACGACGACGATCCGCCGGGCCGACCTCTACACCGCGCTGCGGACCGAGGCCGAACGCCGGGGCGTCCCCGTCGTCTACGGCAAGCGCCTGGTCGACGCCGTTCCGGACGGGCCGGGAGTGTCCGTACGCTTCGCCGACGGCACCTCGGCCGGCGCTGACCTGCTCGTGGGCGCCGACGGGCTGCACTCGCGAACCCGCCGGGCGCTGGACCCCGCCGCTCCCGGACCCCGCTACCTCGGCCTGCTCAACGCGGGCGGGTTCACCTCGGGGCCGGTCGACCCCGCGCTGCGGCCCGCTCCCGGCGTGATGCAGATGGCGTTCGGCCGCCGGGCCTTCTTCGGCTGGGCCGCCGCGCCGGACGGGTCCGTGTGGTGGTTCGCCAACCCGGCCCGCCGTACGCCGGTCGAGCCGGGCGAGCTCACCCCGGCGCAGTGGCGGGCCTACCTGCTGGACGCGCTCGCCGATGAGCCGATCCCGGCCACCGAGCTGATCGAGGCGAGCGCCGACGTGCTCGGCCCGTGGAACACCTGGGACGTACCCCGGCTGCCGGTGTGGCGCAACGACCGGATCGTGCTGGTCGGTGACGCGGCGCACGCCGTCTCGCCGTCCTCCGGCCAGGGCGCCGCGATGGCGATCGAGGACGCGGTCACCCTGGGCCGCTGCCTCGCCCGCTCCGCAGACGTGCCCGCGGCGCTCGCCGCGTACGAGCGTGTGCGGCGGCCCCGGGTGGAGAAGGTCGTCGCGTACGGCCGGCGCAGCAGCTCGACGAAGACCGCGGGGCCGGTCGGCGCCCGGGTTCGCGACGCGATGATGCCGCTGGTGATGCGCCTGCTCTATCGCAAAGGCAACCCACAGGCATGGATACTCGAGCATCGGGTGGCGTGAATTGCTCAACCCCGTGCCGCGGCCGCCGATGGGTGGATCCGTTGGGTAGCAACTCGGGAGCGGAGTACCGATGGTTCGGCGGCAGGCAGCGCACCCTAAGGGCGCCGATCCGCTGACGGCCGGGCTCGTCGTTCTCGTCCTCGCCGCTTTCCTCGGGTTCGGGTCGCAGCGTTTCCCGTACGCCGCACAGGTCATCGCCTTCTGGGTGCTCATGGTCGTGGTGCAGGTGTGCTTCGTCCGCTCCTGCCGGCAGGTCGTCCGGTTCACCCGCGCGGTCCCGGCCCCGAACGCCCGCGCCGACGCGACCACCTGGCGGTTCTTCACGGCCGCTGGGGTGGTGCTGGTGCTGGGCAACATCGTCCAGCTCGGGGCGGCGGTGCGGGCCCCGCTCGCCGTCGACTCGCTCATCGGCACGGACCTGCAGGTGGGGTCGATCGCGGTCGGCATGGTCCTGATCGTCGCCGGCATGCTGCGGCACCCCATGGGAGAGATGGGTGCGGCCGAGCGGCTCCGGATGCGCATCGACGTCGCGACCCTGATGGCGGCCGCGGTCACGTACGGCCTGTGGATCGCGGACCTGCCGTCCGGCCCGCACGACGCCGGCTGGGCGCTGGACGCGGCGGTCGGCCTGATGGTGCAGCCCGGCCTTTTCCTCGTGGTGATCTTCGCGGTCATCAAGGTTCTCCTGAGCGGCGCATCGCCGTTCACCCGGACGGCCGGGGTGCTCGCCGGGGTCGCGGCGGTGCTGCAGGCTCTGCTCCAGGCGGTGCCCATCCCGCTCTACGTCGAGCCGCCCACCATGTCCTGGCTGTGTGCGGCCAACGTGATGGCAAGTGCGCTGATCGCCATCGGCGCCCGAGCGCACGAGCGCGACGTTCAGGCCGCCCCGGCGCTCGGGAGGCGCGCGGCGCGGCGGCCGTACAGCCTGCTGCCGTACCTCGCGCTGGTGGCGGTCTGGGGCCTGGCGGTCGGGGTCCTCGCGGCGGACGGCCTGTCGGGCCGGGGCTGGGTCGTGGTGGCCGGTGCCATGACGACGACCGGGTTGGTGATCGGCCGGCAGGTGGCCGCCTTCCGGCACATCGCCGAGCTGCTGCGCGAGCGCGACGAGCTGACCGCGCAGCTCACCGAGCTGGCGTTCCACGACGCCCTCACCAAGCTGGCCAACCGGGGCCTGTTCATGCAGCGGCTGCAGGACGCCCTCGCCGCCGGGCCGGTCACGGTGTTCCTCATCGACCTCGACGAGTTCAAGCCGGTCAACGACCGGTACGGGCACGCCACCGGCGACCAGCTGCTCATCGAGGTCGGGCACCGGCTGCGGGGCTGCGTACGGGACGGCGACACCGTCGCGCGGCTGGGTGGCGACGAGTTCGCCGTACTGGTGGAGGGGTTGTCGGCCGATCGGCGGGCGGAGGTGGCGGACGGCCTGGCCCGGGCGCTGAGCGGCTCGGTCCGCCTCGGCGGCACGGAGGTGCCGCTGCGCGCGAGTATCGGCATGGCGACCGGAAAGCCGGGGCTGCACGACCCGGACAGCCTGCTGCACGAGGCCGACATGGCGATGTACGCCGACAAGAGCCGGACCCGCCCTCTGATCGACAGCGACCTCGCGTAGCCGCTCGGTTCCTCTTGCGTTCGGCGCCCCTTGTACCAGGGTTACGCTGCGGTTTTGCCTGGTAGCCTTGCCGCCCTCTGGCCTGGAGGAACATGCAATGCGTACCAGATTGTTCGCCTTTGCCGCGGTCGGGCTGATCGCCCTTTCCGGTATGTCCGCCTGCACCGACGACGACGGTGACAAGGGCGCCACGCCCGCCGGTGCCCCGCGCGCCGCGGGCGGCGGCAAGGTCGGCGTCATCCTGCCCGACACCACCACCTCGCAGCGGTGGGGCACCGACGACCCCAAGCTGCTGAAGGCGGCCTTCGACAAGGCCGAGGTGCCGGTCGACATCCAGAACGCGCAGGGTGACAAGGCGCAGTTCCAGCGCATCGCCGACGGCATGATCGCGGGCGGCGTCCGCGTGCTCATGATCGTCAACCTGGACTCGGCCACCGGCAAGACCGTGCTGGACAAGGCCAGGACGGCCGGGATCAAGACCATCGACTACGACCGGCTGACCCTCAACGGCGGCGCCGACTACCACGTCAGCTTCAACAACGAGGCGGTCGGCAAGCTGCAGGGCGAGGGCCTGGTCAAGTGCCTCACCGAGAAGGGCTACCCGACGCCGCTGGTCGCCGACCTCAACGGCTCGCCGACGGACAACAACGCCACCCAGTTCAAGGCGGGCTACGAGTCCGTCCTGCAGCCGAAGTACGACAGCGGCACCTATCTCAAGGGTCCGGACCAGTCGGTGGCCGACTGGGACAACGACGAGGCGGCCGTGATCTTCCGCGAGATGTGGGCGCAGACCGGCAAGAAGATCAACGGGGTGGTCGCGGCGAACGACGGGCTGGCCAACGCCGCCATCTCGGTGCTCAAGAAGGACAAGATGAACGGCAAGGTCCCGGTCACCGGCCAGGACGCCACCGTGCAGGGCCTGCAGAACATCCTCGCCGGCGACCAGTGCATGACCGTCTACAAGCCGATCGAGCAGGAGGCCAACGCGGCGGCCGACCTCGCCATCAAGCTCTTCAAGGGCGAGCAGCCCAAGTTCGCCAAGGATGACAAGGGGATCAAGGATCCGGAGTCCGGCGCCTACGTCCCGTCCGTGCTGCTGACCCCGAAGCTGATCCTGAAGAAGGACGTCAACTCGGTCATCAAGGACGGCTTCGTGGAGAAGAAGGCGGTCTGCGCGGGCCGCTTCGCCCCGCTCTGCGTGGAGAACGGCATCAAGTAGACCGCCGGCCGAGGGGCAGCCGGTCCAGCCCGACGAAGAGCAGGCCGAGCAGCCAGAAGGCGACGGCGAAGAAGACGGCGCTGAGCGCCACGCCGCCGTAGCCCAGGTCGCCCACGTCGATGAACGGGTACGGGTACGTGTCCGTCACCAGCCCCCGCAACAGCGCGAAGGCGAGATAGCCGAGGGGGAACGCCAGCCAGTAGGCGGCGTACCGCCAGCGGAACCGGCGGCGTTCGTCCAGCACCAGCCAGTCCAGAACGGCGAGCAGCGGGACCACCGTGTGCAGGAGCTGGTTGCCCACGGCCTCGGCGGGCGTACGGTGCACCGGGCCCATCGAGAAGCCGCTCGCCGGGTTCGCGAGCACCAGGTGGTAGACCAGCCCGGTGATCGTCACGTAGAGGGTGACGGCCCCCTTGAGCGCGGGCCGGGCCGGGCGGTCGCGGAACGCCGTCCAGGCCGCGAACACGCCGTATGCGACGTTGCTCTGGATCGTGAAGTAGGGGAGCAGGCCGGTCACGGTGGCGGGCCCGGCCGCCGTCAGCACCACACCGGCGATGACGGCCACCAGGCCCGCGATCCTCACGATCCTCGCGTACACGTACTGGAGGGTAACCAGCCGGTCAGCAGGCGGCGTCGGTGCCCGCCACGTTGACCGCGGTCCACGCCTTCTGCACGGCCTTGTACTCGGTGCCGCACCGGCCGTAGAGGTCGGTGGCCGCGGACAGCGTGTACGAGCGGGCCTTGGCGTACGTGGTGCTCGAGGTGAAGTAGGTGGTCAGCGCCCGGTACCAGATCGCCGCCGCCTTGGACCGGCCGATCCCGGTGACCGCCGGTGCCGAGTTGCAGACCGGCGAGGTGCCGTACGCGGTGGCGCCGGTGCCCTCCGCCAGGTTGAAGAAGAAGTGGTTGCCGACGCCCGAGGAGAAGTGCACGTCGACGTTCTTCGTACTTGTCGACCAGCAGTTCTGGCTGCCCCGGCCGTCGAGCGACGGGTTGTACATGTAGCGCAGCGGCGTGTTGTTGCCGTTGATGTTGATCTTCTCGCCGATCTGGTAGTCGCCCGCGTCGGCGCTGTTGCCGGCGGAGAACTCGACCATCGTGGCGAAGATGTCCGAGGTCGCCTCGTTGAGGCCGCCGGACTCGCCGGAGTAGGTCAGGCCGGCGGTGCGCTCGGTGACGCCGTGCGACATCTCGTGCGCGGCCACGTCCAGGGAGACGAGCGGGCGGGCGTTGCCCGAGCCGTCGCCGTAGGTCATCTGCGCGCCGTCCCAGAACGCGTTCACGTACGCGTTGCCGTAGTGCACCCGCGACGGCACACCGGTGCCGTTGTTGAAGATGCCCCGCCGGCCGAACGTGGAGTTGTAGTAGTCGTACGTCTTCGCGGCTCCGTAGTGCGCGTCGACCGCGGCGGACTGGCGGTTGCCGGTGCTGCCCGTACCCCAGACGTTGTCGGTGTCGGCGAACACCGAGCAGGTGCCGGACGTCCGGTTGTTCATGTCGCAGGTCGTGCCGTTGCCGTGCGCGGCGTCCTTGAGGCTGTAGCCGCTCGACGTCTGCGTGGTGTCGATCGTCACCGTTCCGGAGTACAGGCTCCGGCCGCTGCCGGCTGCGGTCTCGACGGTGTCCCAGGAGCTCAGCACCTTGCCGGAGGTCGCGTCGGTGACCACGTGCAGCCGCGACGGGGTCTGGCCGTCGGCGCCGAAGCCCTCGATTACCGTCTCGTACGCCAGCGTGCCGCTGCCCGCCGTCGCGTCGACGACCAGCTCGGGCTTGCTCAGCAGGCTGACTTTGCCGGCGAACTGCGCCTTCGCGGCGGCGGCGGCCGAGGCGGCGCTGCGCTGCGGGGTGGTGCTCAGCGCCAGTGGCGCGGCCAGGCCGACGGAGGCGCTCCGCAGGGCCCCGTCCTTCGCGCCGTGCAGGATGAAGTCGCCGCCGAGGACCCGGAGACCCTCATATGTACGGCCATAGCGCACGTGCGTGGTTCCGTCGGCGTCCTTCGCCGTCGCGAGGACGGCGAACGCGTCAGCGGCACTCGCCTTGACGGCGGCGCGATGGGCGGACGGGGAGAGGGGATCCGGGGCCGCGACGGCCGCGGCGCCGTCGACACCTGCCAGCAGCCCGCCCAGGAGCAGGGCGGAACCGACGGCGGCGATAGATCGTTTCACGAGGTCTCCTGACCCTTGGGGGGTGCGGCGGTAGCCACGTAGGTAGATCTACCGATGGGTAGGGACTGGTGTGAAGATCCTGAAAACGTCATAGCTTTCACCGGGGCTTAGCGATCGTTCAGCTTTTGCGCCTACGATGTGCGCCATGGACGCAGCCGACATCGCCGCCGGTCGCGAGCGCTGGCAGAAGCGCTACGACGACGCCCGCAAACGGGACGCCGACTTCACCACGCTCTCGGGGACGAGCGTCGATCCGGTCTACGGGCCCGCCCCCGGGGACACCGTCGAGGGGTTCGAGCGCATCGGATGGCCGGGCGAGTTCCCGTACACCCGGGGCCTCTATCCGACCGGTTATCGCGGACGGACCTGGACCATCCGGCAGTTCGCGGGGTTCGGCAACGCCCAGCAGACCAACGAGCGCTACAAGATGATCCTGGCCGCCGGCGGCGGCGGGCTCAGCGTCGCGTTCGACATGCCGACGCTGATGGGCCGCGACTCCGACGACCCGCAGTCGCTGGGGGAGGTCGGCCACTGCGGTGTCGCCATCGACTCGGCCGCCGACATGGACGTGCTCTTCGACGGCATCAAGCTGCAGGACGTCACGACGAGCATGACGATCTCCGGACCGGCGGTCCCGGTCTTCGTCATGTACCTCGTCGCGGCCGAGCGCCAGGGTGCCGACCTGAGCAAGCTCGACGGCACGCTGCAGACGGACATCTTCAAGGAGTACATCGCCCAGAAGGAGTGGCTCTTCGCCCCCGAGCCGCACCTGCGCCTGATCGGTGACCTGATGGAGTACTGCGCCCGGGAGATCCCCAAGTACAAGCCGCTGTCGGTCTCCGGCTACCACATCCGCGAGGCCGGGGCGACGGCCGCGCAGGAGCTCGCGTACACCCTCGCCGACGGTTTCGGGTACGTCGAGCTGGGCCTGTCCCGCGGCCTCGACGTCAACACGTTCGCGCCCGGGCTGAGCTTCTTCTTCGACGCGCACGTGGACTTCTTCGAGGAGATCGCCAAGTTCCGCGCCGCCCGCCGCATCTGGGCCCGGCACCTGCGCGACGAGTACGGCGCCACCAGCGAGAAGGCGCTCTGGCTGAAGTTCCACACGCAGACCGCCGGGGTGTCGCTCACCGCGCAGCAGCCGGTCAACAACGTCGTGCGGACGGCCGTCGAAGCCCTCGCCGCGGTCCTCGGAGGCACCAACTCCCTGCACACCAACGCGCTGGACGAGACCCTCGCCCTGCCCACCGACGAGTCCGCCGAGATCGCCCTGCGTACCCAGCAGGTGCTCATGGAGGAGACCGGCGTGACCAACGTGGCCGACCCGCTCGGCGGCTCCTGGTACGTCGAGGCGCTCACCGACCGGATCGAGGCGGAGGCCGAGGAGATCTTCGCCCGCATCCGCGACCTCGGCCACGACGGCACGATGACGTCGGGCATCCTGCGCGGCATCGAGGACGGCTGGTTCACCGCCAACATCGCCGAGGCGGCCTTCACCTACCAGCAGGCCCTCGAGAAGGGCGACAAGAGGATCGTCGGGGTCAACGTGCACACCGGCACGGTCGCCAAGGACCTCGAGATCCTCCGGGTCTCGCACGAGGTCGAGGTCGCGCAGAAGCGCGAGCTGGGTGACCGCAAGGCCCACCGCGATCCGGTACGCGTGGAGCAGGCGCTGGCGCGCCTGGTCGAGGCCGCGCGTACCGACGAGAACATGATCCCCGCGATGCTCGACGCCGCCCGGGCGGAGGCGACGCTGGGCGAGATCTGCGGCGTACTCAAGGAGGAATGGGGCATCTACCGGGAGCCCGCGCGCTTCTGAGTCGCGGTCGCCGCCGCCGGGTCTGTGACGTCCGATATCGCCTGCCCGGCGGCGCGGCGGACAGGCCGGAGTGCGTGCGAGACTAGATAACCATGAGCGACCCACGGACCACTCCGTCGATCTTCACCCGCGGCGCGGTCGACCTCGGCGCACTGCGCCCCGCGAGCAAGCCGGCAACCTCCGGCCCCGCCGCTGCGAGCGCGGGCGCCGGCGCACCCGGCCCCGCCGCCTCCCCGGCGCCCGCGGGCCCCGGTGGCGTCCCCGCCGCGGTGATCGACGTGACCGAAGCGAACTTCCAGACGACGGTGCTGCAGCTGTCCATGTCGACCCCGGTCATCCTCGACTTCTGGGCCGACTGGTGCGAGCCGTGCAAGCAGCTCTCCCCGGTCCTCGAGAAGCTCGCCGCCGAGGGTGGCGGCAGCTGGGTGCTCGGCAAGGTCGACGTGGACGCCAACCCGCGGCTCGCCCAGGCATTGCGCGTGCAGGGCATCCCGATGGTCGTCGCGGTGGTCGGGGGGCAGCTCGTCGAGGGCTTCACCGGCGTCCTGCCCGAGGCCGAGGTACGCCGCTACGTCGACGCGGTGCTCAAGGCCGGCGGCGTCCAGGTCGCCCCGCACGAGGACCCGCGGATGGACGCGGCCGACGACGCGCTGATGAACGGGGACCTCGACGCGGCCGAGGCGGCGTACAAGAAGATCCTCGCCGAGACGCCGCAGGACCACGCGGCCGAGTCCGGCCTGGCCCAGGTCGAGCTCTACCGCCGCATCACCGGAGTGGACGCCGGAGCCGTGCTGGCCCGCGCCGACGCCGATCCCGACGACCTCGAGGCCCAGAAGCTCGCCGCCGACATCCAGGTCCTCAGCGGACAGGCCCCTGAGGCGTACGAGCGTCTGGTCGCCGCCGTCAAGCGGTCCACGGGCGACGACCGGGACGCCGTCCGCAAGCACCTGCTGTCCCTGTTCGCCGTCGCCGGACCCGACGACCCGGCCGTCGCGAGCGCCCGCCGTGCGCTCGCCCGCGCGCTCTTCTAGGCAAGGTACGGGGGCTCCATGCGCCGCATAGCCGTGCTCGACGCACCGTCCAATCTCGGTCTGCGCCCGCCGACCGCGACGTCGGTGCCGGGCTGCGCCAAAGCGCCTGGAGCCCTGCGCGATCAGGGACTGCTGCGCCGGCTCAACGCCCGGGACGCCGGCTGCCTGACCCCGCCGCGCTACGACCCCGGCGACTGGCGCCCCGGTGACGGGGTGTGCCACGCCCCGGAGATCGCTCTCTACTCCCGCCGCCTGGCCGACCGCATCGGCGCGATCATCGACCAGGGCGAGTTCCCGGTCGTCCTCGGCGGCGACTGCTCGATCGTGCTCGGCTCCGCCCTGGCGATGCACCGCCTCGGCGAAGCGGTCGGCGGCCGCATCGGGCTCGTCTTCGTCGACGGCCACTCCGACTTCCGCCACCCCGGCAACGCCTCGTACGTCGGCGCGGCCGCGGGGGAGGACCTCGCCCTGGTCACCGGCCGCGGCCAGCCCAACCTCGCGTCGATCGAGGGCCGGCGCCCGTACTACCGCGACATCGACGTGGTGGTGATGGGCATCCGAGCCCAGGACGAGTACCGCCTCGACCTCCAAGCGGCCGGCATCGTGACCCGCCCGGTCCCGACCCTCCGCGTCGAGGGCGCGGCACGCAGCGCGCAGTGGGCCCGCGAGCAGCTCGTCGACTGCGCGGGCTACTGGGTGCACCTGGACGTGGACGTGCTGGACCCGGCGGTCATGCCGGCGGTGGACGCGCCGGAGCCGGGCGGGATCGCCTTCCCGGAGCTGGAACTGCTCCTGGCCGGCCTCGTCGAGTCGCCGCACTGCCTCGGCGTCGAGATCACCGTCTTCGACCCCGACTACGACCCCGACGGCGGCTACGCGGAAGAGATCACGTCGGCGATCGTGGCGGGCCTGAAGTCGGCACACACGGTGGACCTGCGACCCGACCTGATCGCGGCGCGCGCCGACCTGCTGGCCCCGAGCGCGCCGGGAAGGCTGGCGTCGAGCGCCCCGGGAAGGCGGGTCCCGGCTGCCGCCCACGACGAACACTCGCCCGCCACCGTCGACCCGGAGTTGTCCGTCGCCGTGGTGGGGGACTCCTCTGCTGCCTTCGAGCCGGACACCTCCGACTCTTACGCCGCGCGGCGCGCGGAGGCGGCCTCGGCGGACATCGCCGGAGCTGCGGCCGGTGCCTCCGTAGGCGTCGGCGGCGCGGAGCAGACGGCGGTGCCGGCAACCACCCTCTCCGCGGTCGCGGACGCTGCCGAAGTGGATGCCAGGCCGGTCGAGGAGACCGGCCCCGTCGTCGACTCGGACGCCGACGCGACGGCCGGCGCCGGCTCGGAAGCCGTCGACCCTACCGACCTGGACACCGAGGCCCACACCGACCTGGACGCCGAGGCTCTCGCCGACCTCGACGGTGAGTCGGGTGCCGTCGCGGACGATGACGCCCGGGTTGGTTCCGCCGTCCACGCCGACCCCGCAGTCGTCGCCGATGCCGTCCTTGACCGGGATGCCATCACGGACGTTGAGCCCGTCGCAGTGGACGTCGTCGTCGGTGAGCCGGTCGACTCCCACCTTGAAGCGGACGAGGATCCGGTCGACGCCGAGCTCGTGGAGGACGAGCACGCCGACCCGCCGCTGCGGCCGCTCGGCTCGGCGCCCCTGCTCGACTCCGAGCCGCTCCCGGCGACCATGCCCGGCATGCTGCGGCCGCGGCCGGTGGAGGAGTTCTCCCTGCCGGCTCAGCGCCCGGCGTTCGAGCTCGGCCCCGAGAAGCCCGCCGACATCACCTGAGAGCGGTCAGGAACCGTTCCGCGATCGGCACCGCCGCGTCCGCGCCCGCGCCGCCCTTCTGCACCATCACCGCGAACGCGATGTCGCCCTGCCAGCCCACGAACCAGGAGTGCGTCTCCTTCGAGCCGTCGGCGAACTCGGCCGTACCCGTCTTGCCGTGCACCGGATCTCCCGGCACGTCCCGCAGCGCCGTGCCCGTGCCGCGGGTGACCACCTCGCGCATCATCGTCCGCAGTGGCTCGATCGAGGTGGCGGCGAGCTTCTCGCCGTCCGGGACCGGGTTGGCCGGCGCCGGGTCGAGGACGAGGCGGGGCTGCTTGAACTGCCCGCGGGCGACCGCGGCCGTCGCGCCCGCCATGGCGAGGGGGCTCACCGCGGTCGCGCCCTGGCCGAAGGTGGCCGCCGCCAGTTCGGTCGGGCTGTCGGCGGGCGACACCTTGCCGCTGAACGAGTCGGCGCCCAGGTCCCACTTGGCGCCGATGCCCAGCTTCGCCGACGCGGCCTGGAGGCCGTCGGCGCCCAGGGCGGGGGCCAGGTTGACGAACGCCGTGTTGCACGACTTGGCGAAGTCGGTGCGGAACGGCACGGAACCCAGCGCCATGTTGTGCGAATTCTTGAACTCGCGGCCGTTGACCGTCTTGGTCTTCGGGCAGGCGACCTCACCGTCGAGGGTGACCGCTTTCTTGTCGAGCAGGCCGAGCGTGGAGACCATCTTGTACGTCGAGCCGGGCGGGACCTGGCCGGTCATGGCGGTGTCGACGCCGCCGCCGCCGGGGCCGTTGGCCACCGCCACCACCGACGAGTCGCTGACCCGGATCGCGACCAGGGCGCTGGGCTGCTTCTCCGCCGCGACGGCCTGGTCGGCCGCGTTCTGGATCCGCACGTCGAGCGTGGTCTTGACGGGTTTCCCGGCCACCGGCTCGATGCTGTAGATCTGGGCGTCCTCGATCTTGTCGTCGGGCGTCTTGCGGGCGATCACCACGGACTGTCCGGGCGTGCCGCGCAGCTGGGCGTCGTAGCGCTCCTGGAGGCCGCCGTGGCCGACCTGGTCGCCGCGGGCGAGGGTGTCCGGGTTGGCGTCGAGGTCCTCGCGGGTGGCGAGGTCGACGATGCCGAGGGTCGCCCGGGCGAAGGGCCGGCTGGGGGCGAGCTCGCGCTGCT
Organism: Actinoplanes sp. NPDC049548; assembly: GCF_040676695.1. Lineage (NCBI taxonomy): Bacteria > Bacillati > Actinomycetota > Actinomycetes > Micromonosporales > Micromonosporaceae > Actinoplanes > Actinoplanes sp. NPDC049548. The sequence continues at coordinate 318,212 of NZ_JBFAPM010000006.1, read as the reverse complement.
CATCGCGGGTGACCGTGCCGGTGAGGGAGCGCACCTTGTCGGCGATCTTCTCGAAGTCGGCCTGGCGCAGGGTCACGACGTCGACGAACGCGTCCGGCTTGGAGCCCTCGATGCGGGTCGTCAGGTCCTTGAGGTCGATGGTGACCTTGACCTTCTTCAGCTCGGCGGTCAGGTCCGCGAGGAGCTTGTCCTGGTCCTCGATCCGTTCGGGGCTGACCCCGACGACGGTGACGGCGCGCTGCGTGACGATGGGCTTGTCGTCGGGCCCGAGGATGTCGGCCCGGTCGGCGGTCTTGCGGCGCAGCTCGAAGCGGTCGCCGTCGGTGAGCTCGCTGTGGACCACCGCCGGTTCCCACACCACGCGCCAGCCGTCGGAGTTGGCCTTGGTCATCCGGACGGTGCTCTCGTACGACCACGCGGCGCCGCCGGGCAGGGTCCAGTCGATCTTGATGGGTGCCGAGGCGATGTCGCCCGTCTCCTTGGGGTCGCTCCGCTTCGACAGCAGCACGGAGGACTTCGCGAGGTCACCGGCGAGATCCTGGAGCTGCCCGTACACGTCGTCGGCGGAGATCTTGCCTCCGGCCGCGGTGACGAAGCCGACCTTGCTCAGGTCGCCGCCGCGCCAGCCGTCGAGGAAGGCGTCCAGGGTCTTGCCGGGCCCGTCCGATCCCGAGCAGGCTGCCAGGCCGGCAGCGGCGAGCGCCAGGCCGGCCAGCGCCGCGACTGCTCGACGAGCGCGTCCGCTCGGGTGCATGAGCTGCCCCTCCTCGGGTACGAATCTGGAAACGTACGGAACGGTAACCGCCCGGTGCCCGTTCCGATGACCCGGCCTGCGTGAGATGTATCAAATTCGTTGCCGGATCGTCCCCTGGAGGACCCCGGGTCCGCCCGTCCTGTCCGACCCAGGAACTAGGCTGTTGCCGACACGTCGAACCCACAATGTCGTGGGCGAGGGGAGCCGTCTGCCATGCCTGTAACCGACGAGGCAGCCACCGAATCCGATCCCGAGCTCGACTTCGGGCCTGGCCCCGGGCTTGCCCTCACGGGCCGGCTGGGCACGTCCGACGACGAGCTGGACGAGCCGCTGCCGAATGCCGAACGCCTGGTCGCCGAGGCGGTGGCCCTCGCGGGCGAGGACCATTCCACCGCCTCTCTGGTCGACCGCTTCTGGCGGTTCGCGCCCGACGAGGAGCTGGTCGGTTACACGCCCGCGGAGATGTTCGAGGCCACCCGGGAGCATCAGGAGCTGGCCCACACCCGGCTGCCCGGCGAGATGAAGCTCGACATCAGCGCCCCGTGTCAGAGTCAGCCACACACCGTGATCTCCATCGTCACCGACGACATGCCGTTCCTGGTCGACTCGGTGACCGCCCTGCTCACCGCCCACCAGCTGCAGGTCCATCTGCTGGTGCACCCGCTGATCGTGGTGCGCCGCGAGCCGCTCGGTGCGCTCGCGCAGGTGGAGGCCGACGTCGAGCCCGACGATGCGATCGACGGCGACCTGGTGGAGAGCTGGATCCGGGTCGAGATCGACCCCGTGCGCACCGAGGAGGCCCGCGAGCAGCTGCACAACGAGCTGCGCCGGATCCTGACCGACGTGCGGGACGCGGTCGAGGACTGGCCGCGGATGCGCCAGCGGGCCCTCGTCATCGCCGACGAGCTGGCCGCGGCGCGCGGGTCGGAGCGCAAGCTGCCGGTTCCCGACAAGGACGTCACCGACTCCATCGAGCTGCTCAAGTGGCTCGCGCACGACCACTTCACGTTCCTCGGCTACCGGGAATACCAGCTCAGCGACGACCGGGACACGCTGTCGGCCGTCCCGGGCACCGGGCTCGGCATCCTGCGCGGCGACCAGAGCACGCCCCGCCAGCTGTCGTCGATGGCGCCCGAGGCGCACCAGCGCGCGCTCGAGAAGCGGCTGCTGGTGATCACCAAGGCCAACTCGCGAGCCACGGTGCACCGCTCGGCCTACCTGGACTACATCGGCGTCAAGGTCTTCAACGACCGCGGCGAGGTGTGCGGCGAGCGCCGGTTCCTGGGCCTGTTCTCCAGCTCCGCGTATCGCACCAGCGTGCGCGAGCTGCCGGTGGTGCGCCGCAAGGTGATGGAGGTCCTCGACCGCTCCGGCCTGTCCCCGCGCGGGCACTCCGGCAAGGACCTGCTGCAGATCCTCGAGACCTATCCGCGCGACGAGCTGTTCCAGATCAAGACCGACGACCTGTACGAAGCGGTCATCGGGGTGCTGCGGATGGCCGGCCGGCGTCAGCTGCGGCTGTTCCTGCGCCGCGACGGCTACGGCCGCTTCATCTCCTGCCTGATCTACCTGCCCCGCGACCGCTTCACCACCGGCAACCGCCAGGCCATGCAGGAGATCCTGCTGCGCGAGCTCAACGGCGTCGGCGTCGACTACACGACCCGGGTCACCGAGCGCATGCTCGCCCGCGTGCACTTCATCGTGCGTACCGACCCGGCCGCCCCGCCGGGCGCCGTGGACCCCAACGCCCTCGCGGAGCTGCTCGCCGACGCCACCCGCATGTGGGACGACGACTTCTCGCTGGTGCTGGAGCGCAAGCTCGGCGAGGAGCCGGCCAAGGAGCTGTTCCACCGCTATGCGGGCGCTTTCCCCGACAGCTACAAGGACGGCCACACGCCGTACGAAGCGGTGCAGGACATCGCCAAGCTGGAGCTGCTCGAGGAGGCCGGCCAGCTCGAGATGCACCTGTATCGCAAGCGGCGGGTCAACCGCGACGGCAGCGCCGAGCCCGACGACCACGACGTCCGGTTCAAGGTCTTCCGGTACGGCGAGCCGATGATGCTCTCCGCGGTGCTGCCGGTGCTGCACTCGCTCGGCGTGAAGGTCGTCGACGAGCGGCCCTACGAGGTACGCCGCACCGACGGCACGGTCTACCTGTACGACTTCGGCCTGCTGCCCCCGGCGTCGCACCGGGAGCTCTCCGAGGTGCGCCCGCAGGTGGAGAACGCCTTCGCCGCCGCCTGGCAGAACGAGGCGGAGGTCGACGGCTTCAACGAGCTGGTGCTGCGTGCCGGGCTGACCTGGCGGCAGGTCGTGGTGCTCCGGGCGTACGCGAAGTATCAGCGGCAGACCGGCATCGTCTTCTCCCAGCGCTATGTGGAGTCCACCTTCATCGCCTACCCGGAGATCGCCCGCCTGCTCGTGCAGCTCTTCGAGGCGCGGTTCTCCCCGCGGCTGGAGATCGGCGAGGAGGAGCGCGCCCGCCGCTCGGACGATCTGGTCGAGCAGATCACCGGCCTGCTCGACGGCGTGGACAGCCTGGACCAGGACCGCATTCTGCGGTCGTACCTGACGCTCATGCAGGCGACCCTGCGCACCAGCTTCTTCCAGCGCGACAGCCATGGGCGACCCAAGTCCTACGTCGCGTTCAAGCTGGACCCGCAGGCCCTCCCGGACCTGCCGCAGCCCCGGCCGAAGTTCGAGATCTTCGTCTACTCGCCGCGGTTCGAGGGCGTGCACCTGCGTTTCGGCGCGGTCGCGCGTGGCGGTCTGCGCTGGTCCGACCGGCGCGAGGACTTCCGCACCGAGATCCTGGGCCTGGTCAAGGCACAGATGGTCAAGAACGCCGTGATCGTGCCCGTGGGTGCCAAGGGCGGCTTCGTGCTGAAGCAGAAGCCGGGCGACCGCGACGAGGCGGTGGAGTGCTACCGGCTGTTTATCACCGCCCTGCTGGACGTCACGGACAACATCCTCAGCGGCAAGATCGTCCCGCCGGGCGACGTGGTCCGGCACGATCCGGACGACCCCTACCTGGTGGTGGCGGCGGACAAGGGCACCGCGACGTTCTCGGACATCGCCAACGAGATCTCGGTGGCCAAGGACTTCTGGCTCGGCGACGCGTTCGCCTCCGGTGGCTCGGCCGGCTACGACCACAAGAAGATGGGCATCACCGCCCGGGGTGCCTGGGAGTCGGTGAAGAAGCACTTCCGCGACCTGGGCACCGACACCCAGACGCAGGACTTCACCGTGGTCGGCATCGGGGACATGTCCGGTGACGTCTTCGGCAACGGCATGCTTCTCAGCGAGCACATCCGGCTGGTGGCCGCCTTCGACCACCGGCACATCTTCCTCGACCCCGACCCGGACGCGGCGGCCTCGTTCGCCGAGCGGCGCCGGCTCTTCGACCTGCCGCGCTCCTCGTGGGCCGACTACGACCCGGCGCTGATCAGCGAGGGCGGCGGCGTCTATCCGCGGACGGCGAAGTCCATCCCGGTCTCCCCGCAGGTGCGGGCGGCGCTCGGCCTCGGTGAGGCCGCGGCGGTGAGCCCCACGGAGCTGATGCGGGCGATCCTCACCGCGCCCGTCGACCTGCTGTGGAACGGCGGTATCGGCACCTACGTGAAGGCGGCCTCCGAGACTCACGCCGACGTCGGCGACAAGGCCAACGACGCCATCCGCGTCAACGGCCGCGACCTGCAAGCCAAGGTGGTCGGCGAGGGCGGCAACCTGGGTCTCACCCAGCGCGGGCGCATCGAGTACGCCCGCGGCGGCGGCCCCCGCGACGACGAGGGCAACGCCGTCGGCGGCCGGATCTTCACCGACTTCATCGACAACACGGCCGGCGTGGACTGCTCCGACCACGAGGTGAACATCAAGATCCTGCTCGGCGGGGCGGTGACCGACGGCGAACTGACCGTCCCCGACCGCGACGAGCTGCTCGCCGCGATGACCGACGAGGTCGCGGCGCTGGTGCTGCGCGACAACTACGAGCAGGCCACAGCGCTCGGGAACGCGCGGCAGCAGGCGCACTCGCTGCTGCCGGTCCACCGCCGCATGCTGAACGAGATGGAACAGGCGGGGCAGCTCAACCGCGAGCTGGAGGCGCTGCCCACCGACAAGGAGCTCGCCGCCCGGTACGAGGCCGGCGACGGGCTCACGGCACCGGAGTTCGCGGTGCTCCTCGCGTACGTGAAGATCTCGCTCGAACGCCAGGTCCTCGCCGACGTCATCGTCGACGAGGAGTGGACGAACGGGGTGCTGGCCCGCTACTTCCCGACGCCGCTGCGGGACCGGTTCGCCGCCCGCATGGCCGGCCACCGGCTGCGCCGCGAGATCATCTCGACGGCCCTGGTCAACGAGGTGGTCAACCGGGGCGGCACGTCGTTCGTCTTCCGGGCCATGGAGGAGAGCGGCGCCTCGGCCGCCGACGTCATCCGGGCGTACGTGGTCATCCGCGACGTGTTCGGCCTGCGCGAGCTCTGGGAGGGCGCGGAACGGCTCGACAACGAGGTGCCGACCTCCTCGCAGACGCTGGTCTACCTGGAGACCCGCCGCCTGCTCGACCGCGCGGTCCGCTGGCTGGTCAGCAACCGCCGCTCGCCGATCGACGTGGCGGGCGAGATCGAGCGCCTGCGTCCCGGCGTCGGCGCCCTCCTCCCGCAGCTGCAACAGGTCGTCGTGGGCGGCGAGCGCCGCGAGGTCGAGACGTTCGTGGAGATGCTGGGGGAGCACGGCATCCCCGAGGAGCTGGCCCGCGGGGTCGCCCGCGTGGTCTACGGCTTCGGTGTCCTGGACATCCTGGAGACCGCCAAGGCGACGGGCAGGGACGCGACCGAGGTGGCCGACGTCTACTTCGTCCTCTCCGAGCGTTTCCACATCGACCTGCTGCTCTCCCACATCTCCCGCCTGCCGCGCGGCGACCGCTGGCAGACCCTGGCCCGCATGGCGCTGCGCTACGACCTGTACGCGGCCCTGGCGGCACTCACCGCGGAGGTGCTGCAGTCGACGTCGGCGGAGGCGTCACCGGAGGAGCGGGTCGCGGAGTGGGAGCAGGTCAACGCCGCCTCGATCGCCCGGGCGGGCAACGCCATGGGCAACGTGGACGAGACACCGGCCGACCTGGCGGCCCTGTCGGTGCTGCTGCGCCAGATCCGCACGCTGGTGAAGACGTCCGCGGCGAGCTGAGTCGATCAGGGTGGCCGGGTCCGGTCCCGGCCACCCTCGCCCGGCTACGCCATCAGCCGGCCGGCGATCAGGCCGGCTGTGGTCAGCACGAAGCCCGTGGCCATGGCGGGGATGCGAACCGGGCGGCCGGACCGCGTCGTCACTGCTCGTCCATGAACTTCGCGATGGCCGCCGCGAGCCGGTCCGGGGCCTGACGTTCAGCGTTGTGCCCCTGTCCATGCATCAGCAGCCGCCGGGTCCGGGGCAGCGTCCGTTCCAGCGCGTCCAGCCGTTCGGCCAGGTGCCGCGGCGACCGGTCGCCCCCGATGAGCAGGATCGGCACGTCGAGCTTGGCGTACAGCGGGAGCCGGTTGCCCAGGGCGTCGATGGCGTCGCTGTCGTCGAGCTGCCGGATCACGCGGTCGCGGTAGCGGCTGTGGCCCACGATCATGCCGGCCACCGTCGACGCGGCCGGTGCCATGCCGACCACGTCCCGCAGGAAGACGGTGAGCGCCTTGCCGGGCTTCCCTTCGGCGAGAGCCGCGCGGGCCGGGCCGGCGTCGAGGGGTTCGCCGATCACGACCGGTGGTTCGTACAGGACGGCTCCCGCGTACGACTCCGGCTCGGCGAGCAGCGCCTCCAGGGCCAGCACCCCGCCCGAGGAGTGCCCGACGAGCACCGGACGGTCGAGCTCCGCGGCGACCGCGGTCACGTGCTCCACCTCGTCCGCCATGGTGATCGGGCGGGGCAGGTCGAGGCGGTACTGGCGGCGGTGCAGCCGTACGGTGCGGAAGCGTCCGCGCAGCCGGTCGGTGACCCGGGACCACGCCGTGCTGTCGCCCATGCCGCCGTGGAGCACCAGGATGGGCCGGCCCTGTCCCTCGTCGATCGCCACCGCCACGGACCTGTCGATCGCCGTCGCCCTCATGGTTCCGCCCTCCCGGTGCCGCCGATGTCCTTATCCTGGCATTTCGTCACCCTTGCCGTACCGGATCCGGGCGCAGCACGGGCGCGCCCAGGCCCATCACGACGGTGAGCGCCGCGACGAGCACGAACGAGACCGTCAACGACGACAGGTGGGCGACTCCGCCGATGACGCCGGGGGCCACCAGGCCGCTCCCGTACGCGATTCCGGCCACCCCCGCCAGGCTGCGCCCGGGGTGCTCGCCGATGCGCCCGGCCGTCGCGAACACCAGCGGCACCACGACGGCGATCCCCACGCCGAGCAGCCCGAAGCCGGGGATGACCAGCAGCGGGTCGTCGGCGAGGACCACGACGAGGGCGCCGACGCTCGCCGCGGCCGCCGCGAGGCGGACCGTGGCCACCGGACCCAGGCGGTGGATGACCCGGTCGCCGGCGAAGCGGGCCAGCGCCATGCTGACCGAGAACACGGAGACGGTCAGCGCCGCGGTGCTGGCGGCGTTGCCGAGCACGTCGCGGACGTACACCGCCGACCAGTCCAGGCCGGCGCCCTCGGCGAAGACCGCGCACAGCGCCACGAGGCCGATGGGGAGCACCGCGCGCGATGGCAGCGCGAACGCGGGCGGGGCGTCGGTCTCGGGCTCCGGCCGGTGCGGCAGCAGCCAGTGCGCGGCGACCAGCGTGACGACTGCCAGCACCGCTGCCGTGATGACGAAGTGGACCCGGGCGTCCAGGCCGGCACGGGCGGCCAGCGCGGCGACCGCCGAGCCCGCCAGGCCGCCGACGCTCCAGAAGCCGTGGAAGCTGGACATCACCGACCGGCCGTACCGTTCCTCGATGACGACGGCCTGCGCGTTCATCGCCACGTCGGCGAGGCCGGCCGCCGCACCGTACGCCACCAGCACCAGGTAGAGGACGACGATCGACGTGGGCAGCGCGGGCAGGATCAGGGCGGCACACCAGAGCAGGATCAGGACGCGGGTGAGGCTGCGCAGGTCGTACCGGTGGGCGAGCCGGCCGGAGAGCGGCATCGCGAGCAGCGCGCCGATACCGGGCATGAGCAGCGCCACGCCCAGGCCGCCCGCGCCGGTGCCGACGTGGTCGGCGATCCACGGCACGCGGGCGGCGAAAGTGCCGGTCGCGGCCCCGTGCACGGCGAAGATCACGGAGGTGGCGGCCCGGGCCCGCCGCAGGGGGTGCATGGATCGTCACCTTAGTCGCCGGGTACCCCCATGGGGTATATGATGGTCGGCATGACCCGGCAGATCGAGCTCGACATCGGCGGCATGACGTGCGCGGCCTGCGCCAACCGCATCGAGAAGAAGCTCAACCGGCTCGACGGGGTCACCGCCACGGTCAACTACGCGACCGAGAAGGCCCGCGCCACGGTTCCGGCCGGCCTGACCGCGGCAGACCTGATCGCCGTGGTGGAGAAGACCGGTTACACCGCCGCCGAGCCGCGGGCCGAGGAGGAAGCCCCGGCGAACCCGCCGGCCGACCCGCTGCGGACCCGCCTGCTCGTCTCGGCCGCGCTCACCGTGCCGGTCGTGCTGCTGGCGATGGTCCCGGCCTGGCAGTTCGACTACTGGCAATGGCTGTCGCTGACACTGGCGGCGCCCGTCGTCGCGTACGGCGGCTGGCCCTTCCACCGCTCGGCGCTGGTGAACCTGCGGCACGGCGCCGCGAGCATGGACACGCTGGTCTCGCTCGGCACCCTCGCCGCGTTCCTCTGGTCGGTGTGGGCGCTGTTCCTCGGCGACGCCGGCATGCCGGGCATGACGCACGCGTTCGAGCTGCGAGCGGGGTCCGACGGTGACGCCATCTACCTCGAGGCAGCCGCGGGCGTGACGACGTTCCTGCTCGCCGGCCGATACGCCGAGGCGCGGGCGAAGCGGCGCGCCGGCGACGCCCTGCGGTCGCTGCTCGAGCTCGGCGCCCGCTCGGTCACCCTGCCCGACGGCCGCGAGATCCCGGCCGACCAGCTCCAGGTGGGCGACCTCTTCCAGGTGCGCCCGGGCGAGAAGGTCGCCACGGACGGCGAGGTGGTGGACGGCGCCTCGGCCCTCGACCAGAGCCTGATCACCGGCGAGTCGGTGCCGGTGGAGGTGACCGTGGGCGATGCGGTCACCGGCGGCACGGTCAACGCGGGCGGCCGGCTGATCGTCCGTGCCACCCGCGTGGGGGCGGACACCCAGCTCGCGCAGATGGCCCGGCTCGTGGAGGAGGCACAGGACGGCAAGGCGGCCGTGCAACGCCTCGCCGACCGGATCTCCGGCGTCTTCGTGCCCGTGGTCATCGCCCTGGCGGCGGGCACGCTGGGCTACTGGCTCGGCGCCGGGCGGGGGACGACGGCGGCGTTCACGGCTGCGGTGGCCGTACTGATCATCGCCTGCCCTTGCGCCCTCGGCCTGGCCACGCCGACGGCCCTGCTGGTCGGCACGGGCCGCGGCGCCCAGCTCGGCATCCTGATCCGCGGCGTCGAGGCGCTCGAGTCGGCGCGGCGGATCGACACGGTCGTGCTGGACAAGACCGGCACGGTGACGACCGGGGTGATGGCCGTGACCGACGTCGTGCCGGAGCCGGGCCACGACGCCGCGGAGCTGCTGCGGCTCGCGGGCGCCGTCGAGGCCGCCTCCGAGCATCCCCTGGGCCGCGCGATCGCCCGCGCGGCGGCCGAGCAGGGCCCGCTACCCACCGTGACGGACTTCCGGGCCACGGCGGGTGTCGGCGTCCGCGGCACGGTGGACGGCGCGACGATCGAGATCTCGCGCGGCACGGGCGACACCGCTCAGACGTGGGTCGAGGTACGCGCCGACGGCACGCTGCGGGGCCGGCTGGCCCTGACCGATCCGGTACGCCCGACAAGCGCCGCCGCCATCGCCCGCCTGCGCCGCCTCGGCCTGCGCCCGGTCCTGGTGACCGGCGACGCCCAACCGGTGGCGGAACGCGTCGCCGCCGAGGTGGGCATCGCCGAGGTGGTCGCCGGCGTGCTGCCTGCCGGCAAGGTCGACGCGGTCAAGCAGCTCCAGGCGGACGGCCGCGCGGTGGCGATGGTCGGCGACGGCGTGAACGACGCGGCCGCACTCGCCCAGGCCGACCTGGGCGTGGCGATGGGCGCGGGCACGGACGTCGCGATCGAGGCCTCGGACCTGACGCTCATGCGCGACGACCTGACGGCGGCGGTCGACGCCGTACGCCTGGCCCGCCGCACGGTGCAGATCATCCACGGCAACCTGTTCTGGGCCTTCGCCTACAACGTGGCGGCGCTCCCGCTGGCGGCGACGGGCCTGCTCAACCCGATGATCGCGGGCGCGGCGATGGCGCTCAGCTCGATCTTCGTGGTGGCGAACAGCCTGCGTCTGCGCCGCTTCCGCGCCACGCCGTGAACGCAGTGTGAGCCGGGCGCTTGATCCCATCGGTTGCTCCCGAAACCTCCGGGGCGCCCGGCTCACCATCTGTACCGCCGCAACGTTTTCGGACTGGTCCCGAAGCCCGAAGTGCCGCGGCGGCATCCCCAGATCCACCTGCGGACATGACGCTACGTGATGATCAGCGGACAGCGGAAGCGCAGCGTACGGGAATCAACCGTTCGGCCTGCCGAGATCGGGCGTCGGATCCGGACAGTCGGGTATCGCCTGGGAGCTATCGGCCTGTCTGCAGTCGCTGAGGCGATCATGAAGGCACGCTGCGTGATTGTTGTATGGTCGCGCAGCGTGATCAGTCATCGCGTTGGATCGAGTCGATCAGCGCCAGGATCTGCCGCAAGGCGGGCCGGAGCACGCGCAGCCGGGACAGGCCCACGAGCCGGTCGATGAGCGGCACGATCCCGTCGATCAGGCGCCGGGTGCGGCGCTGCCCGGGCGAGCGGTCGTACACCCAGAAGAGCACCACGCCCATCCAGCCGAGCCACAGCAGCTCCGGCAGCTCCTTGCGCAGCTCGGGATCGATCTTCGCCGACGACCCCTCCACCACGTCCCGGAAGATCGCGATGGCGGCTTCCCGGGCCGGCGACGACTCCCGCGAGAAGGGGCTCAACGGCGACGACGGCTCGGCCGCGCTCTTGAAGAACGTGGCCGCGAACGAGTGGTACGGCTCGTTCACGTCGATCCCGGCATGCAGCACCCCCCGCAACCGCGCGGCGAAGTCCTTCTCGCGGGTCAGCACCGGCTCGGCGGCGACGCGATGGGCGGCCTGGTTGCGGTCGTAGAACCCCTGGATCAGGTGTTCCTTGGAGTCGAAGTAGTAGTACGCGTTCCCGACCGCGACGCCGGCCTCCTTGGCGATGGCCCGCATGGTGGTCTCGGTGTAGCCGCGCTCCCGGAACAGCCGCAGGGCCGTCTCGAGGATGAGCTGCCGGGTCTGCTCGCCGCGCGCACGACGCGGGCGTTCATCGCCACCCTCGGTGGGGCCGCCGCGCGAGCCGGTCCCACCGCGGGTCGCCGGGCGTTCGTCGGCGGCGGCCGATGCGACGTCGGCGGTGGCCGGGGCGACATCGGTGCCGGGTTCGTCGGCGGAGTCAGCGGCAGCGGTCGTCACACCCGCCACCGTAGTCTTCCGGGCGCATCGACTCCCGGACGGCAGCCGCCGCCGCGATGAACCGCCGCGCCGCGGGTAGCAGGGCCGGGGTGCTGAGCCGCTCCGCCATGCCCCGGTAGTCCGCCAGCGCCCACAGGCAGGCCAGCCAGGCGCCGTCGGAGACGTACACCAGTCCGTTGTCCGCGATGACCGTGATATCCCGCAACGTTGCCGCGTGGTCCAGCCCGGGAAAGCGCGTCCGGGCCTCCGCGGAACCGGCCGGCACGAACACCAACGGTACGAGCTGAGCCCGGTTCTCGAGCCACCGGTGCGCCGCCCGGCAGATCGGGCACCCGGCGTCGAAGAGCACGGTGAGGAACCCGACCCGGCCGGCCCCGGAACCGGCCGGATCGGCGTCCTCGCTCATGCCCGTGCCGGCGGCGGAACCGGCCCGCTCAAGCCCTGCCCCGGCCACAACGAGCTGCCGCCGGCGCCGGGTCCCGCCAGGCCGGGTCCTGTTGCGCCCGCTCCTGTGGCTCCGGGTCCGGTCGCGCCGGGTCCTGCTGCGCCCGGTCCGGTTGCGCCCGGCGCGGTCGCGTGCGGTCCGTTGGCTCCGCGTCCGGTCGCCGCGCCGGCGCCGCCGGTCGGGCCCATCGGTCCCGGGCCGGGCGGGTACATCGGCAACCGTCCCGCGGGCGGCAGCGGCGGCATCGTCTGCTGCTGGCGCAGCCGTCCGCGCCGGTACCGGCCCAGGAAGAACACGTTCAGAACGTGCAGCACCCCGAGCACCAGCAGCACGAACCCGATCTTGTAGGAGAGCGTCTCCAGCGCCCGGGCGGCGTCCGGGATCCGGGCTCCCGAGCGCATCGCCACCGCCACGTAGCCGAGGTTGAGCAGGTAGAACCCCATGACGAGCAGGTGGTTGACCGCTTTGGCGAGGCGGCTGTCGGCGAAGACGTCCTCGAGGAAGACCAGCCCGTTGCGCGACAGCGTCGTGGCGACCCAGATCGTCAGCCCCACGCTGGTCACCAGGTAGACCAGGTACATCCACACCTTGTGGTCCATGAGCCTCCGCCCCTTCTTGAACATGTTCAACTGATGTCGGCCTCAATGTAGACCCGTTGTTGAACGTGTTCAAGAGAGACGTGGAGCACAAAGGAAGAGGCAGCGGCGGGTGGCGGCCCGTCGCTGCCTCAGCTCTCGGTGGGGTTCAGCGCGCCAGGCCCAGCGCCTCCGCCGCCGCGCGACCGCTGGCATGGCTGGCGCCGTACGTGATCAGGAAGGCCCGTGCACCGGCGGGCCGCCACCTCGACGGCCAGCCCATCTCCACTACGGCCACATTATGGCGTGCCGCAAGCGCCTCGATCAGCCCCCGCGCCGCCGCGCTGCGATGGGCGTGCCGGCCGACGACGACGATCGGCCGCGCCCCGGCCTGCTCCGCCAGTCCTTCCGCCGACGTGTCCGCCGCGACGACGGTGATGTGCTCCGTGCCGTTGAGATGCGGGGCCAGGCCCCACGGCACCCGCCCCTCGGCGATCGAGTGCCCCGACGCGAGCCGCACGACGAGCGGATCGGCCCAGCCGGCCGGCGAACCCTCGATCCGCAGCGCCCGCCGAGCGGCCGCATATCCCAGTGTCGTCCCGCTGTCCGACTCCCCGGCGTTCCGGTTCATGGCCGCCTGGCGCGTCCAGGCTGCCAGCTCGGCCGTGCGCGCCGCCGCGTCCTCCAGCCGGGGCGGGTCGAGCCGGCCGTCGCCCAGCCCGGCCACGATCTCGGCGGCCACCTGCTCGACCAGCTGACGGTCCACCCGAGCGCCGATGCAGAGCAGGTCCGCCCCGGCCGCCAACGCCCGCACGGCGGCCGGCCCGATCCCGCCCGCCGCCCCCTGGGCGCCCGCCATCTCCAGCGCGTCCGTGATGATCGCGCCCTGGAAGGCGTACTCCTTGCGCAGCAGGTCGTGCAGCGCTGCGGGGCTGAAGGTCGCGGGGCCGTCGCCGGTCAGGACCGGCACCCTGATGTGCGCTGTCATGATCGACCGGGTGCCGGCGGCGATCACTGCCGCGAACGGTGGCAGGTCGCGTTCGCGCAGCGTTCTCAGCGGTACGTCGACGGTCGGCAGCGCGAGGTGCGAGTCGGTCGTCGTGGCGCCGTGGCCCGGGAAGTGCTTGGCGCACGCGGCGACCCCCGTCGTCTGAAGCCCCTGCGTCGCGGCGGCCGCGTGCCGGGCTACGAGGGCCGGGTCGGCGCCGAAGGAGCGCGTACCGATGACGGGGTTGTCTTCGGCGGTGTTGACGTCGACGGTCGGGGCGAGGTCGAGGTTGATGCCCGCGGCGGCCAGCTCGGTGCCGATCGCGGTGTAGACCGCGTGGGTGAGCTGCGGGTCGTCTATCGCGCCCAGGGCGGCGTTTCCCGGGTACGGGCTGCCCGTGCGGTGGGCGAGGCGGGTCACGTCGCCGCCCTCCTCGTCGATGGCGAGCAGGGCGTCCGGCCGTACCGTTCGCAGCTCGGCCGTGAGGCGGGCCAGTTGGTCCCCGTCCGCGACGTTCGTCCCGAAGAGGGTGTGGCCGGCGAGGCCCTCCGCGAGCAGCGCGGCCGCCCACTCGGGCGCCGATTCCCCCGCAAAAGCCGCAAGCAGGGTGCCCAGGGCGAGGCGGCGGAGACCCGGGTCGATCGGCATGGTTTCCTTCCTCGGTTCAGCCACTGTATCGTTCCGCGGCCGGCTGCCATGATCGCTGGGTGTCGATCGGACGCGCCGCGCGGTCAGTCTGTGAGGCGGCCGTTACGCTGCGGCTACGTGATGTGGGCGAACACCGTAATGGGAAACAATCCTAAATACTAGGGGACGTAGTTATGGCCGCCACCCGCCTTCCGGGCACCCCCCGGCTGCTGCGTGCGCTCAACGACCGCGCCGCGCTGGAACTGCTGCTCGCCAGGGGGCCGCTGACCCGGGCGCAGCTCGGCGAGCTGACCGGCCTGAGCAAGGTCACCGCCTCGCAGCTGGTCGAGCGGCTCGAGGAACGCGGGCTGGTCCGGCGCGTGGGGGAGCAGGCCGGCGGCCGGGGTCCCAACGCCCAGCTCTACGCGGTCACTCCCGGCAGCGCGCATGTGATCGGCGTCGAGGTGCTGCCCGATCGGGTGATCGCAGCGTGTGCCGACATCACCGGCGAGATCGTGGGACGCAGCGAACAGTCCACGGCGGACAGCGATGATCCCGTACGGGCGGTGCACGGCGCCGTGATGCAGGCGGCCACCGAGGCGGGCACCGACCTCGAGTCGATCCGCCGCGTCGTGCTCGGCACCCCCGGCCTGGTCGACCCGCAGACCAGCGAGGTCTCCTTCGCGTTCGACCTGCCGAGGTGGCACCGCGGCCTGCTCGCCGAGCTGCGCAAGGACCTCAGCACGCCGGTCGTGTTCGGCAACGACGTCAACCTGGCCGCCATCGCCGAGCAGCACACGGGCGCCGCGAAGGGCGTCGACGACTTCGTGCTCATCTGGGTGGGGCGGGGCGTGGGCCTCGCCACCGTCATCGGCGGCAAGCTGCACCAGGGCAGCACCGGGGCCGCGGGCGAGATCGGCTACCTGCCCGTCGCCGGCGCCGAGGTGCCGCACAACGCGTCGAAGCGGGGTGTGAAGGGCGCCTTCCAGACCCTGGTCGCCTCGGACGCCGCGAAGGCGATCGGCAAGCAGTACGGCTTCCGCGGCGCCGAGTCGGCCGACGTGGTGCGCGCGGCGGCCGAGGCCGGGGAGGCGGGCGAGCCGGTGCTGGACGAGCTGGCCCGGCGGCTCGCGCTCGGCGTGGCCGCCACCTGCGTCGTGCTCGACCCGCCGCTGGTGGTGCTCGCGGGCGAGGTGAGCCAGGCCGGCGGCGCCGCGCTCGCCGAGCGGGTCGAGGCCGAGGTCGCCTCGATCACGCTGGTCGCGCCGCGGGTCGTGATCAGCGAGGTGGCCGTGGAGCCGATCCTCAACGGCGCCCTGCTGACCGCGCTGGACGCCGTACGCGACGAGGTGTTCGGTTCCACCACGGGCTGAGCCCCGGCGGGCCGTCGGGCGGCTCGGAGCCTGCGTGGTTGGATGGGTGCGTGCTCGAGGCAGAGACCCCCACACCCCCTGACGACGACACCGTCATCTCCTTCGACCGGGTGAGCGTCATCCGCGGCGGCAACTTCCTGCTGCGGAGCGTCTCGTGGCAGGTCGAGCTGGACGAGCGGTGGGTGATCCTGGGCCCGAACGGCGCCGGGAAGACGACGCTGCTCAACCTCGCCTCCGCGCGGATGCACCCGTCCCGCGGGGTCGCGTGGGTGCTGGGGGAGCGGCTCGGCCGCACGGACATCAGCGAGCTGCGTACCCGGGTCGGCATCACCACCGGCCAGCTCGCCGACCGGGTGCCGCCGAACGAGCGCGTGCTCGACGTCGTGGTCACCGCCGCCTGGTCGGTGGTCGGGCGGTGGCGCGAGAGCTACGACCCGCAAGACGAGGCGCGCGCCCGCGTGCTGCTGCACCAGCTGGGGATGGGCGCGCTGCTCGACCGCGAGTTCGGCACGCTGTCCGAGGGCGAGCGCAAGCGGACCCAGATCGCCCGGGCGCTGATGACCGACCCCGAGCTGATGCTGCTCGACGAGCCGACCGCGGGTCTCGACCTCGGCGGCCGCGAGGACCTGCTGGGCCGGCTGACCGAGCTCGCCGAGGACCCGGACGCCCCGGCGATGGTGCTGGTGACCCACCACGTCGAGGAGATCCCGCCGGGCTTCACCCACGCGATGCTGCTGCGCGAGGGAGCCGTGGTCGCCGCCGGGCTGCTCGGGGAGACGTTGAGCGACGACAACCTGTCCAAGACGTTCGGCCTGCCGCTCGTGGTGCAGCGTACGGGCGACCGGTACACGGCCCGGGCCGCCTGAGGAGCACGACATGGCCGAACCGTCGGCGCCGCGCATCGTGGTCGCGGGCAGCGCCAACATGGACCTCGTCGGGCTGGCCGAGCGGCTGCCCCGCCCGGGGGAGACCGTGCTCGGCGACGACTTCGTGATGACGCCGGGCGGCAAGGGCGCCAACCAGGCGATCGCCGCGGCCCGCGCGGGCGGTGCCTGCACGATGCTCGGCGCCATCGGTTCCGACGCGTTCGGCGTGACCATCAAGGCCCGGCTGAACGCCTCGGGAGTGGACACCGGGAACATGCGGACCAGCTACGGCTCGTCCGGGGTCGCGGTCATCATGGTCGACCGTACGGGCGAGAACTCCATCCTCGTGAGCCCCGGCGCCAACAACACCTTCGCCGGCCTGAGCGCGGCCGAGACGACGGTCATCGCCGACAGCGACGTGCTGCTGTGCCAGCAGGAGATCCCCGCCGACACCGTCCTCGCCGCGGCACGGGCCGCCCGGGCGGGCGGCACCCGGGTGATCCTCAACGCGGCTCCCGCCCGGGTGCTGGCGCCGGAGCTGCTCGAGGTCATCGACCTGCTCGTCGTCAACGAGGGCGAGGCGACGGCCATCACCGGAACGCCCGAGCCCGACCTGCCCGCCCTGCTGGCCCTGGTCCCCCGGGTCGTGCTGACGCTGGGCTCCCGCGGCTCCTGGTACGCCGACCGCGACGGCCACGACGACCGCATCCCGGCCTTCCCCGTGGAGGTGGCGGACAGCACCGCGGCGGGTGACGCCTTCACCGGCGCCCTGGCCGTGGCGTGGGGTGAGGGGCGGGACCTGGCGGCCGCGGTGCGCTGGGCGAACGCCGCCGGAGCCGCGTGCGTGCGCAAGGTCGGCGCGTCGAACTCCCTGCCGGCCCGTGCCGACATCGACGCTTTGTACGCCCGCTACGCCTGACGCGCGACGCGCAGGCCCCACAGCACCAGGGGCACCTGCAGCGGCAGCCGGCCGTACGCGATCGCTCGCCGGGCCGGGGAGGCGTGCCGCCAGTCGACGGCCATCTTGACGTTGGCGGGGAACACGGCGGCGAAGAGTCCGGCCGCGGCCAGCCCGCCGAGGCGCCGGGTGCGGGGATGGGCCACCGCAGCGGCGACGGCCAGCTCGGCGGCACCGCTGAGGTAGGTCCAGGTGCGCGGGCTGCCGGGCAGCGACCGGGGCACGATGCCGTCGAACGGCCGCGGCTGCGCGAAATGCAGCACACCCGAGGTCGCGAGCAGGCCGGCCAGGGCGCGGGCCGACCTCACCGCGGCACGGCGCTGTGGTCGAGGGCTCGCTGAAGCGCCCGGTAGATCTGCCCGAAGCGCTGCGCGTCCTCCGTCCGGACGAGCAAAGTCCGGGTGCCGCGCACGTCGGCCCAGATCTCCAGCCGCCGGCTGCCCCGGTCGTAGGAGCGGTCGACCAGCTCGAGCAGCACGTCAGCCAGCGGCGCGGCGGCGAGGCCGACGAGGATGCTGCCCCCGACCAGGGCGATCGTGGTGGCGATCGAGGCGTCGATGACCAGCGCGACGACCACGCCGAGCGCGCCGACGACGAGCGGGGTCACCATGGCGAGGCCGAGCACGCCGCGCCCGGCGACGGCCTTCCACTGCCGGCGCCCGCGCTCGTGCCAGACCCGGACGAAATCGCCCAGCCGGTAGTCCTGCCCGCCGGCCCGCACCCCGGCCGACGTGACCAGCACGTCGCGGTCGCGGTAGTACGTGACCATGGTCCCTCCTTCCGCGGGTGCCACCATACTTACCCAGCGCAGCAAGGCTTACGCTGTCGGCACTTGAACGATCGATCAGGAGGCAGTGCGCGTGAGCGAGTTCGTGAAGCTGGAGATCGGCGACGGCATCGGCACGATCCGGCTCCAGCGGCCCCCCATGAACGCCCTCAACACCCAGGTGCAGGAGGAGCTGCGGGCGGCCGCGCACGAGGCCGCGGCGGCGTCCGAGGTGCGGGCCGTGATCGTGTACGGCGGGGAGAAGGTGTTCGCCGCCGGCGCCGACATCACCGAGTTCACGACCACCACGTACCAGGAGATGACGGTACGCGCGGAGGCGCTGTCCAGTGCGTTCGACGCGGTCGCACGGATCCCGAAGCCCGTGGTGGCGGCGATCACCGGATACGCCCTGGGCGGTGGCTGCGAGCTGGCGCTGGCCTGCGACTGGCGGGTGGTGGCCGACGACGCCAAGCTGGGCCAGCCGGAGATCAAGCTGGGCATCATCCCCGGTGCCGGCGGCACCCAGCGGCTGGCCCGCCTGATCGGCCCCGCGAGGGCCAAGGACCTGGTGTTCTCCGGTCGCATGGTGAACGCCGAGGAGGCGCTGCGCATCGGCCTCGCCGACCGGGTCGTGCCCGCAGCCGACGTGTACGCCGCCGCCCGCGAGCTGGTCCAGCCGTACGTGAACGGCCCGGCGCTGGCCCTGCGCGCCGCCAAGCAGGCCATCGACGGCGGCCTGAGCATGGACCTCGCCTCCGGTCTGGCGCTGGAGAGCCACCTGTTCGCCGGCCTGTTCGCCACCGACGACCGGCTCGAGGGCACCAAGGCGTTCGTGGAGAAGCGCAAGCCCGGCTTCACCGGACGCTGAGCACGGGATCTCGCGGATATCGATCTGTTGCCATAAAGTTCCCCTCTGTGACCATGCCGGGGCTACGGGGGACGTCGGTGCGCCGCACCGTGATCGTCGCGGTGGCCCTGGTCACCGGGCAGGCCCTGCTCTGCGCGGTCATCGGGTTCGTCACCTTCGGCGATCACGGCCGCGCGGCTCCGCCCCGGCCGGGCGCCGCCGAGCCCATCGCCGGGCCGCCGATCGTCGTGCCGGCCCCGGTCATGCCGGCGCCGAGCGAGTCGTCCCGGGCGCCGCGCAAGCGGTCCAGGGCGCATGCCTCCAGCAGCGCCCGGCCGGCGCGGACGACCTCGGCTCCGGCCGCGCCGCGGCCCTCGACCCCTGCGACCACGCGCGAGACTCCTGTCACATCATCGGCGGCACCGACCACCGGGCCCACGAGCGGATCGCCGGCCCCCATCGCGTTGCTCCCGCCCGAGAGCGACCCCACGCCGGTGGTCGGTGAGCCGTGCGACGAGAAGGGCGAGACGGGCCGTACCGAAGACGGCCGGGCCGTTCGCTGTGAGCGCGGCCGCGACGGCGACCTGCGGTGGCGCCCTGTCTGATCCCCGTCCGCGCTGATCAACTCCTGCGCCGCTGCGCCTACACTCATCGCCATGTCCATCGACCAGGGTCGGCACTCGCTCGGCGTCGACTTCGGCACCTCGAACACCGTCGCGGTCGCCCGGTGGCCCGACGGCCGGGCCCGGCCCATCCTCGTCGACGGCTCCCCGCTGCTGCCCTCCGCCGTGTACGCCGAACCCAGCGGCCTGCTCGTGGTCGGGCGCGACGCCGTGCACAGCGCCCGCCGCGACCCGGCCCGCTTCGAACCCAACCCGAAGCGCCGCATCGACGACGGCCTCGTCCTGCTCGGCGAGCGCGAGCTGCCGGTGGTCGACCTGGTCGCCGCCGTCCTGGTCCGCGTCGCCGAGGAATGGCACCGCGCGGTCGGCCCGGTACGCCCCGAGGTCACCCTCACCTGCCCCGCCACCTGGGGCGCCACCCGTCGTGGCCTGCTCGCCGAGGCGGCCGCCCGGGCCGGGCTGGAGGGGGCGCGCCTGGTCGCCGAGCCCGTCGCCGCGGCCACGTACTTCGCCGAGGTGCTCGGCCGGGACGTCCCCATCGGCTCGGTCGTGGTGGTGCACGACTTCGGCGCCGGCACGTTCGACGCCAGCGTGGTCGCCCGTACGGCCGAGGGGTTCGAGGTCATGGCCGTCGACGGCCGCGACGACATCGGCGGGCTGGACGTCGACGCCGCCCTGGTGGCGCACCTCGGCACCATCTGCGCGGAACAGGACCCGGCAGCCTGGAAGCGGCTCACCGAGCCGGCGACGCTCGAGGAGCGCCGCGCCCAGCGGCAGCTGTGGGACGACGCCCGGATCGCCAAGGAGCGGCTGTCGCGCAGCCAGTCGGCGGACGTGATGGTGCCGCTGCTCGACCTGGAGCTGCACGTCACCCGCGAGGAGCTGGAGGAGCTGGCCCGGCCGATCCTGGACCAGACCGTGCAGGTGACCCGCGACCTGCTGCGGTGGGCGAAGCTGCCCGAGGGGCGGCTGGCCGGGGTGTTCCTGGTGGGCGGGGCGAGCAGGATCCCGCTCGTCGCGACGCTGCTGCACCGGGCGCTGGGCGAGGCGCCGGTCGTCATCGAGCAGCCCGAGCTGGTGGTCGCCGAGGGCAGCATCCTGGCCGACGCCGCCCTGCTGGCCTCCGAGCCGGCGGCGCCCGGCCCGACGGCCGAGCTGCGGCTGGTCTCGCGGACCGGGGACGCCGGCGAGGCGCCCGCCGTTCCGGTGTCACCGGTGCCGCCGCGGCCCGTCTCCATCGACGACATGGACACCGTGCCGCGGGACCGGCGGGAGCTGACCGGCGCCTTTCTGCCGGCCGTGGACCCGTGGCCCGACGCGGAACATCACTGGGTGCCCGACCCGGACGCGACGGTTCCCGCCGTGCAGGTGACGCCCCCGGTCCACCCCGTGTCGCCCGTGCACCCGGTCTCCCCGGCCCGGGTGTCGTCGCGGCCCGTGTCGCCGGCGGCCACCCAGCCGGTGCGGACCGCCGCTCCGGCCAAGAAGAAGCGAACCGCTCCTACCGCGGAGTGGCAGACGCTCCCGCCCGCCGCGCCGACGCCCGCGCGGCCTCGGCGGCGCACCGGCCGGTTCCTGCGGGCCGTGCAGGTGCTCCTGAGCATCCTCCTGCTGGTCGCTGCCCCGGTCGCCGCCCTGGTGGTGGCCTACAGCATCAGCGCTCGCGTACCGCTCGAGTCGTGTCCGCGCGAGATGATCGACGACCTCCACCGCCTCCTGGGGTGAGTCCTGCTCACGTTCCGCGGCGGCGGCCGGTAGCGTGCTCGGCATGGCGGACACCATTGAGGGGCACGGCGGGGAGCTGGCGCTGGCGGCGCTGCGGGCGTACGGGATCACGGAGATGTTCACGCTCTCCGGCGGTCACGTCTTCCCGCTCTACGACGCCGCGCACAAGGCGGACTTCCCGATCTACGACGTGCGCCACGAGCAGTCCGCCGTCTTCGCCGCGGAGGCCGTCGCCAAGCTCCAGCGCCGCCCCGGCCTCGCGGTCCTGACCGCCGGACCCGGCGTGACCAACGGCATCTCGGGGCTGACCAGCGCGTTCTTCAACGCCTCCCCGGTGCTGGTGCTGGGCGGCAGGGCGCCGGCCTTCCGCTGGGGCTCCGGCAGCCTGCAGGAGATCGACCACGTGCCGCTCGTCGCGCCCGTGACGAAGTACGCCGCCACGGTCGCCGGCACCGGCGCGATCCCGGCCGAGGTCGGCCGGGCCCTGACCGCAGCGCTCACCGCCCACCGTGGCCCCGCCTTCCTCGACCTGCCGCTCGAGGTGCTGTTCTCCAGTGAGGACGTGGAGGCGCCCGCCGCTGCGGCCGTACCCGTGATCGAAGCGGACCCGGACGAGGTCGCCCGCGCCGCCACCCTGCTCGCCGAGGCCGAGCGGCCCGTGATCATCGCCGGCTCCGACGTCTGGGGCGGCGCCGCGATCGACGAGCTGCTCGCCGCCGCCGAGGCGCTGCAGGTCCCGGTCTTCACCAACGGCATGGGCCGCGGCGCCCTGCCGCCCGGCCACCCCCTCGCCTTCGCCAAGGCGCGCCGCCCCGCCCTCGGCGAGGCCGACGTCGTCGCGGTGATCGGCACGCCGCTGGACTTCCGGCTCAACTTCGGCGAGTTCGACCCGGCGCAGGTCGTCCACATCGTCGACGCGCCCAGCCAGCGTGCCACGCACGTGCAGGCGGCCGTCTCGCCCGCCGGCGACCTCCGGCAGATCCTCGCCGCCATCGCGAACCACCCGGGCAAGCGCACCGACCACGCGGAATGGATCAACGGCCTGCGGTCCGCCGAGGACGTCGGCAAGGCCCGCGACGCCGAGGCGATGGCCGCCGACAGCGACCCGATCCGGCCCGCCCGGGTCTACGGCGAGCTGCGCAAGGTCCTCGCCCCGGACGCGGTCACGATCGGCGACGGCGGCGACTTCGTCTCGTACGCGGGCCGCTACCTCGAGCCGGCGCAGCCGGGCACGTGGCTCGACCCCGGCCCGTACGGCTGCCTCGGCACCGGCATGGGATACGCGATGGGCGCCAGGGTCACCTACCCGGACCGGCAGATCTGCGTCCTCATGGGCGACGGCGCCGCCGGGTTCTCCCTCATGGACGCCGAGTCGCTGGCCCGGCAGAACCTGCCCGTCGTGATCGTCGTCGGCAACAACGGCATCTGGGGCCTGGAGAAGCACCCGATGCAGGCCATGTACGGCTACGACGTCGCCGCCGACCTGCAGCCCGGCCTGCGCTACGACGACGTGGTCAAGGCGCTCGGCGGTGCGGGCGAGACAGTGGAGAAGGCCGCCGACCTCGGGCCCGCCCTGACGCGGGCCTTCGAGTCGGGAGTGCCCTATCTGGTCAACGTGCTCACCGATCCGGCGGACGCGTACCCGCGCTCCTCGAACTTGGCTTAGGCGTCGTCGTTCTTGTCGAGCTCGCGTTCCCATTGGGCGAGCAGTTCGCGGTCGCGGCGTGACTGCTCGGTGTTCATCGAGCGGAGGAACTCGGGGTCGTCGTCCGGAGAGGCCGGTCGCGGGCCGGTCCGGCGCACCGGGCTGCCCTCGCGGGGCGGCGGCAGGGGACGGCCCCAGACGAAGTAGGCGAGCGGGCCCAGCAGGGGAACGAGGAGGATCACCAGGACCCACAGCGCGCGCGGCATGTTGCGTACCCGATCGGCCGACAGCGAGCCGATGAGCGCGAGTACCAGAAGTACGAGCTGCACCGCAGCCAGGAAGACGAACAACCGGACCATGTGGCAATGATGACGCGCCGGATCCCGAACGGCGACGATCAGAGCATGACAAGCACCGTGCCGAGGACGGCGAACCCGGCGGTGATCACGGCGTATGCCGTGACGGTGCGCCGACCGGGGTGCGGTGGCCAGGCGAGCAGCCCGTGCGCGCGCCGGTAGGCCAGGCCGATCAGGGCGGCCCAGCCGGCCATTGCGAGGCCGGCCCCGAGAATCACCGCGAGGCGGGCGCCGGGAACGAAGGCGGGGCGGGCGGCGAGCAGGGCGACGGCGGTCGCGGAGAGTCCGGTACGCCGCCAGGCCAGCCGGGTGCGTTCCGCGGAGGCGCCGGGGTCGCTCATTGCCACGCCTTGATCAGCACCGCGACGACGAGCAGGAGCGCACCGACGGCGACGATCAGCGCCAGGACGGCGGGGAAGCGGGACCGCGGAAGGTCGGTGCCGAGGCGCATGGCCTTTTCGGTACGCGCCCAGTGGTCCACCGCGCGTACGGCGACCACGCCGCCGAGCAGCAGCAGGCTCACCGAGATGATCTCCCGGAGATGGTCGATCAGCAGCGGAGGCAGGAACTGTGCGCAGGCCAGGCCGCCCGCCAGCAGGGCCAGCGCGGTCCTGATCCAGGCCAGGAACGTGCGCTCATTGGCCAGCGAGAACCGGTAGTCGGGCTTCTCGCCCACCATCGGGGTCTTCTGCGGGTTGAACCACTGGGTGAGCACGGACCGATTATCGACCTCGGCGGTGAACAAGGACGGCTCCCTCGGCCCCGGTGACGCCCCGCAGTGGGGGAGGATGGGGGTCGGGCGGACATGATCCGCTCAGCGAAGAGCGGTTTGGCCGGACATATCGTGAAACCTATGGGTGAGGTGAGTCACTCTCAGTGGCGGAGACGCGTAAGCTACTGATGGGTAACATTCGGAGGTAAACGCGAACCGGCTGCAGGCGTGCGTCCATACACAGGAGGGTCGTCGAAGCGCGATGAACATCGTCGTACTGGTCAAGCAGGTGCCCGACTCCGGTGCCGAGCGCACCCTGAGCGCGAGCGACAACACCGTCGAGCGCGGCTCGGCGAACAACGTCATCAACGAGATGGACGAGTACGCCATCGAGGAGGCGCTGAAGATCAAGGAGGCGCACGGTGGCGAGGTGACCGTCCTGACGATGGGCCCCGAGCGCGCCACCGAGTCGATCCGCAAGGCCCTGTCGATGGGCCCGGACAAGGCGGTCCACGTGCAGGACGACGCCCTGCACGGCTCCTGCGCCGTCGCCACCTCCAAGGTTCTCGCCGCCGCCCTCGGCACGCTGAACGCCGACCTCATCATCTGCGGCGCCGAGTCCACCGACGGCCGCGTCCAGGTCATGCCGCACATGCTGGCCGAGCGTCTCGGCATCGCCGCCCTGACCGGCGCCCGCAAGCTCACCGTCGACGGCTCGCAGCTCACCGCCGAGCGTCAGACGGACGAGGGCTACGAGGTCGTCACCGCGGCCACCCCGGCCGTGGTCAGCGTCTGGGACACCATCAACGAGCCGCGCTACCCGTCCTTCAAGGGCATCATGGCGGCCAAGAAGAAGCCGGTGCAGAACCTGTCGCTCGCCGACCTGGGCGTGCCCGCCGGCGAGGTCGGCACCGCCGGCGCCACCTCGGCGGTCGTCGAGTTCGCCAAGCGCCCGCCGCGCAGCGCCGGCACCAAGGTCACCGACGAGGGCAACGGCGGCGTACAGCTCGTCGAGTTCCTCGCCACCGAGAAGTTCGTCTGAGAAGGGGCCCCACCATGGCTGAAGTACTGGTCGTCGTCGAGGCCTCGCAGGCTGCCGGCGTCAAGAAGGTCACGCTTGAGATGCTGACGATCGCCCGCACCCTGGGCGACGTCTCGGCGGTCGTGTTCGGCGACGCGGGCGAGCTCACCGCCAAGCTCTCCGAGTACGGCGCGCAGAAGATCTACGTCGCCTCCGGCGAGGACGTCGAGAACTACCTGGTGGCACCGAAGGCCACCGCGGTCGCCGAGCTGGTCAAGCGCGTCCAGCCGGCGTCGGTCCTGCTCGCCTCCACCCAGGAGGGCAAGGAGATCGCCGGCCGCCTCGCGGTCAAGCTGGACAACGGCCTGCTCACCGACGCGGTCGAGGTGGCCGCCGACGGCACCGCCACGCAGGTGGTCTTCGCCGGCTCCACCATCGTCAAGTCCAAGGTCACCCGCGGCCTGCCGATCGTCACCATCCGCCCGAACTCGGTGACCCCGGCGCCGGCCCCGGCCACCCCGCAGGTCGAGCAGCTGACGGTCGCGGTGACCGACGCCGACAAGCTCACCAGGGTCGTCGAGCGGGTCGCCGAGCAGAAGGGCTCCCGCCCCGAGCTGACCGAGGCGTCGATCGTCGTCTCCGGCGGCCGCGGCGTCGGCAACGCCGACAACTTCAAGCTGGTCGAGGAGATGGCCGACCTGCTCGGCGGCGCCGTCGGCGCCTCCCGCGCGGCCGTCGACTCCGGCTACTACCCGCACCAGTTCCAGGTGGGCCAGACCGGCAAGACGGTCTCCCCGCAGCTGTACGTGGCCCTGGGCATCTCCGGCGCCATCCAGCACCGGGCCGGCATGCAGACCTCAAAGACGATCGTCGCGGTCAACAAGGACCCTGAGGCCCCGATCTTCGAGCTCGCCGACTTCGGCGTGGTCGGCGACCTGTTCAAGATCGTGCCGCAGGCCGACGAGGAGATCCGCAAGCGCAAGTGACGCGGTCACGATGAGCGGCCCGGCGGTATCGCTGGGCCGTTTTTTCGTGTGCCCTTGCTCACCGGCCCCTGCTCCCGCCGCCGGTGCCGGGCTTGCGGACCGGTCTTGCCGGTATCGGGTTGACGGGCACGCCGTATCGGTTGACGGCTCAAGGCATAAGCTTCATGACGATGGCCTACCTGGATCACGCGGCGACCACGCCGATGCTCGCCGAGGCGCTCGACGCGTACGTCGCTGCGGCCCGGCAGCTCGGCAACCCGTCGTCCCTGCACGCTGCCGGCCGCAGTTCCCGCCGGATGGTCGAGGAGTCCCGCGAGCGCATAGCCGCGGTGCTCGGTGCCCGCCCGTCCGAGGTGATCTTCACCAGCGGCGGAACCGAGAGCGACAACCTGGCGACCAAGGGCATCTACTGGGCCCGCCGGAGCGCCGACCCCCGGCGTACCCGGGTCGTGGCCTCGGCGGTCGAGCACCACGCGGTCATGGACGCGGTCGACTGGCTCGGCGCCCACGAGCAGGCAACCGTCGGCTGGCTGCCCGTCGACGAGGCCGGCCGGGTCCACCCCGGGACGCTCGCCACGGCCATCGACCAGCACGGCGACGAGATCACCATGATCAGCGTCCAGTGGGCGAACAACGAGGTCGGCACGGTGCAGCCGGTCGCCGAGCTCGCCGCCCTCGCAGCCGCCGCCGGCATCCCCTTCCACACCGACGCGGTCCAGGCCGTCGGCCAGATCCCCGTCGACTTCGCCGCGAGCGGGGCGGCCGCGATGACCGTCAGCGGCCACAAGCTCGGCGGCCCGGTCGGCGTGGGCGCCCTGCTGCTGGGCCGCGACGTCGCGGCCACCCCACTGCTGCACGGCGGCGGGCAGGAACGCGACGTACGCTCCGGCACCCTCGACACCCCCGGGGTGGTCGCGTTCGCCGTCGCGGTCGAGGCCGCGGTCAAGAACCAGCAGGAGTACGCGGCTCGCGTCTCGGCCCTGCGCGACGACCTGGTGGCGCGCGTGCGTGCGGCCGTACCGGATGCGGTCTTCAACGGTGACCCGACCGACCGGCTGCCGGGCAACGCGCATTTCTCCTTCCCCGGGTGCGAGGGAGACGCGCTGTTGCTGCTGCTGGACGCCCAGGGCATCTCGTGCTCGACGGGATCGGCGTGCTCCGCGGGGGTCGCTCAGCCGTCGCACGTCCTGCTGGCCATGGGGGCGGACGACGGGCGGGCGCGGTCGTCGCTGCGCTTCACGCTGGGGCACACGTCGACGGAGAAGGACGTCGACGAGCTGCTGGCGTCGCTGCCGGGTGCCGTGGAACGGGCCCGCCGGGCGACCGCGTGGAAGACCCCGCGTCCGGCATAGGACATGCCCTGGCTCACACCGGGGGAACTCGGCGGCCGGTGGGGAACTGTCGGTGCCGGCGGATAGGCTTGCCGCGTGCGAGTGCTTGCAGCAATGTCCGGCGGTGTCGACTCCGCCGTCGCTGCCGCGCGCGCCCGGGATGCCGGCCATGACGTGACCGGCGTGCACCTGGCGCTGGCGCGGAATCCCCAAACCTACCGGACCGGGGCGCGGGGCTGCTGCACCCTCGAGGACTCCCGCGACGCGCGTCGCGCCGCCGACGTCATCGGCATCCCGTTCTACGTGTGGGACATGGCCGAGCAGTTCCACGAGGACGTCGTGGACGACTTCGTCGCCGAGTATGCCGCCGGCCGCACGCCGAACCCCTGCCTCCGCTGCAATGAGAAGATCAAGTTCGCGGCGGTCCTGGACCGGGCGGTCGCCCTCGGCTTCGACGCCGTGGTCACCGGCCACCACGCCCGCCTCGGCCCCGACGGCCACCTGCGGCGCAGCGTCGACCTCGCCAAGGACCAGTCGTACGTGCTGGCTGTGCTCACCCGCACCCAGCTCGACCGCGCGATCTTCCCGCTCGGCGACTCCACCAAGACCCAGGTCCGCGAGGAGGCCGCCGCCCGAGGGCTCGCCGTCGCGGACAAGCCCGACTCGCACGACATCTGCTTCATCGCCGACGGCGACACCCGCGGCTTCCTCGCCGACCGCCTCGGCGAGACCCCGGGAGACATCGTCGACGGCCGCACGGGCGCGGTGCTGGGGCAGCACGCGGGCGCCTACGCGTACACGGTCGGCCAGCGCAAGGGCCTCGACCTGCGCGTCCCCGCCCCGGACGGCCGCCCCCGCTACGTCCTGTCCATCACCCCGAAGACGAACACGGTCACGGTCGGCCCCCGAGAGGACCTGGCCGTCGACACGGTGACGGCCGACCGCCCCATCTGGCACGCCGAGCAGACCACGGTCGAGTGCGACGTGCAGCTGCGCGCGCACGGGGAGGTGGTCCAGGCGGTGGTCACCGTCGACGGCGACGGACTGACCGCCCGGCTGCGGACGCCGGCTCGGGGGGTCGCGGCGGGACAGGCGATCGTCGCCTACCGGCGGGACGCGGACGGTGACATCGTGCTCGGTTCGGCCACGATCAGCGCCGGGCTGAGCGCGCCGGCGGGTTCCGGGCAGGCGACCACGTCCGGCGCGGTCGCCGGTGGCTGAGTTCTCGCGGCCGCCTGAGCCTCCCCTCGCCGCCGGGGCGGGCTTCGCGTCGCCTCACTCTCCCGCGCAGGGTGGGGTGGCCTCGTCCTCGCCGGGCGGGGAGATTGCCTCCTCACGCGGCGGGGCGGCGTTTCCGTGGGGCGCCGGGGCGGCGACCGGCATCGGATCGCTGCCCGGCACCGACATCGCCGAGGCCCAGCGGCTCGTGTTCGGCGAGCTGCCCGGGCTGCCGCACCTCCTCGAGCTGCCGGAGCGCGGCCCCGGCGCCGACATGATCGGGCGGAGTGCGGGGTTCCTCGTCGAGCTCCCCGTGCAGCTCTACGCCGGCCGGTGGCAGATCGCGCCCCGGCCCGGCAAGGACATGCGGCGCACGGCGGACCTCCTCGAGCGCGACCTCGACCAGCTCACCGAGCAAGGCGACCGCTACACCGGGCCCATCAAGGTGCAGGCCGCCGGACCGTGGACACTGGCCGCCAGCCTCGACCTGCCCATCGGCGGACGGATGCTGCGCGACCGCGGCGCCGTGCGCGACATCACCGACTCGCTCGCCGAAGGGCTGCGCCGCCACGTCGCCGACGTCCAGAAGCGACTCCCGGGCGCCGGTGTGCTGCTGCAGCTCGACGAGCCCTCGCTGCCGGCGGTGCTCGCCGGGCAGGTGCCGACCGAGAGCGGGCTGAGTGCGTACAAGGCCGTGGACGGCCCCGATGCGGCGAGCGCGCTGCGGACCGTGGCCGAGGCGGTCGGGGTTCCGGTGATCGTGCACAGCTGTGCTCCGGGCGTACCGTTGCAGGTCCTGCGGGATGCACAGGCCGCAGCCGTCTCGCTGGACCTGGCCCTGCTGAAAGATCTCGACCCGCTGGGTGAGGCCATCGAGGCCGGTCTCGGCCTCTTCGCGGGCGCCGTGCCGACCCGGCCGCCGTCCGCGGGCCGCGCTCTGACGTCGGCTCAGGTCGCAGACCGGGTACGAGGCTTGTGGAGCGAGCTCGGGTTCCCCGCCGCACGGCTGCCGGAACAGGTGGTGGTGACCCCGGCCTGCGGTCTCGCGGGCGCGGCGCCGGCATACGTCCGCGCGGTGCTCAAGGCGTGCCGTGACGCGGGGCGGCGGCTCGCGGAGGTCTGAGCCGCGGGGTTCGGTACGGGGGCCGCATCGTCCGGCGTTCGCCGCGCTTCCGTGAGGCATCGGCGCTCCGGCGGGCGGAAGTCTGCTCGTTCGGGACTTTTCTGTCGGACCCGGCAGGCATCATGCAGACATGATTGGACGTCTCGACACCGTCGTCATCGACTGCCCCGATCCGCGCGCCCTGGCCCGCTTCTACACCCAGCTGCTCGGGATGCACGTCGTCCGCGAAGACGACGACTGGGTGACCATCCGCACCGACTCCGACGCGCCCAGCCTCGCCTTCCAGAAGGCCCCGGACCTCCTCCCTCCCCAGTGGCCCGACCACGACCGTCCCCAGCAGTTCCACCTCGACGTCCGGGTCGACGACATCGAGATGGCGGAGCAGCGGGTGCTCGCGGCGGGAGCCAAGCGACTGGACGGCGGCGGCGACGACTTCCGGGTGTACGCGGATCCGGTCGGGCACCCGTTCTGCCTGGTCTGGTGATCGGGCGGCTGGTGACCGGCCACCGACGGCCGGCGACCGCAGCCGCAGCGTGGGGTGCACTCGATGCCGACCGGCGTCGACCGATCCTCACCGAATCGACCGGGCTCCGACCCGTCCGGCCGGCTCAACTGGCCTGACCGGGCCGACCGTTCGCGCGCCGGCGCACCTTGCGCGTCTCCCGGCCCACCCCGGGCATTCCCTGCCGAGCCTGCGCCTCCGCCGGCTCCTTCCTCAGCGTGGCCCGGACTGACGCGGCGCGTCTCCACGTGCGCGCCGCGGCCGGGACTGCCTCGTGGCGACCCGCACGAGATCCGCCCGTGACAAGCCCCGCCAACCTGCCACGTGACGCCGGGTCGAGAGCGCCGCCGTGCCCGCCCGGCGGTGGAAGGCCGTGGGGCGGACGAGGATCGGTTCGCCCAGATTCACATACGAATCGTGCCGCGCGCGGGCGTCCCACGAGCGTGTCGGTATCCGTACGTGGTCGCGGCGGTGGCTCTTGTCCTGACTCGTGATCTTCAGCACGACGATGCCGTCGCGGTGGTTCAGCAGCACCAGGCACGGCCGGAGCTTGGCGCCCTGGCCGCGGGCGAAGGGCACGTCGGCCCACCAGATGTCGCCCCGGGACGGCCGGGTTCTGCGGACCCGCCGGCGCACGAGCATGGCAGTGAGTCCGGCGAGCAGCGCCGCGACCAGCCACAACCGCCAGTCAGCCATCGGCAGACCGTACCCGTGACGGTCTTCGTCCGCGACCGCGGCGCCGGTTTCGCGACCGGCCCGCACTCGGGGCGCCGCGGGTCGGCGATTTTGTCGGAGGGGCCGACTAACGTGCCTCCTGAAAGTCGAAAACGGAGGTCACCGGTGCCCGACAAGCAGAGTCCAGACGTTCTGTCGCCCGCCGACGCCGCGGCGGCCGAGGAGCTCGCCGCCGGGCAACCCACCGCCGAGCAGGTCGCTGCCGCCGGGGCCGAGCCGACGCCGGAGGCCAGTTCGCGGCATGCCGAGCTGAGCGACGAGATTCGCGGTCACCAGTATCGCTACTACGTCCTCGACGCGCCGACGGTCTCCGACGCCGAGTTCGACAAGCTGCTGCGCGAGCTGGAGGCGCTGGAGGAGCAGTTCCCGGCGCTGCGAACGCCGGACTCGCCGACGCAGAACGTCGGTGGCAGCTTCTCCACCCAGTTCACGCCGGTCGAGCACGCCGAGCGGATGATGTCGCTCGACAACGTCTTCGACGATGCCGAGCTCGGTGCGTGGGCCGAGCGGACGGTGCGCGACGCGGGTGGGCCGGTCGAGTTCATCTGCGAGCTCAAGGTGGACGGGCTCGCCATCAATCTGACGTACGAGAAGGGTCGGCTGGTCCGCGGTGCGACGCGGGGTGACGGGCGCACCGGGGAGGATGTCACGCCGAACGTCCGCACGATCCGCGAGATCCCGGAGCGGCTCGCCGGTGAGGATCCGCCCGAGCTGCTCGAGGTCCGTGGCGAGATCTACTTCCCGGCGTCCGCGTTCGCCGACCTCAACGCGTCGCTGGTGGAGCAGGGCAAGGCGCCCTTCGCCAATCCGCGCAATGCCGCGGCCGGCAGTCTGCGGCAGAAGGACCCTCGGATCACCGCGACCCGGGGGCTGCGGATGGTCGTGCACGGGATCGGCGCGCGCAAGGGTTTCACGCCTCAGTCGCAGTCTCACGCCTACGAGGCGTTGAAGTCGTGGGGGCTGCCGACCAGCGAGCGGTGGAAGCTGGTCGACGATATGGCCGGCGTAAGGGAGTACATCGCCTATTACGCCGAGCACCGCCACGACGTCGAGCACGAGATCGACGGCGTCGTCATCAAGGTGGACTCGGTGGCGATCCAGGGGCGGCTCGGGTCCACGAGCCGGGCGCCGCGCTGGGCCATCGCGTACAAATATCCGCCCGAGGAGGTCACCACCAAGCTGCTCGACATCGACGTCAATGTCGGCCGGACCGGGCGGGTCACGCCCTTCGCGGTGCTCGAGCCCGTGCGCGTGGCCGGTTCGACGGTGGCGCTGGCGACGCTGCACAACGCGCGCGAGGTGGAGCGCAAGGGCGTGTGGATCGGGGACACCGTCGTGCTGCGCAAGGCCGGCGACGTCATTCCCGAGGTCCTCGGGCCGGTGATGGACCTGCGGCCCGAGGATGCGCGGCCGTTCGTGATGCCGACGGAGTGCCCCGCGTGCGGCACCACGCTCGCTCCCGCCAAGGAGAGCGACATCGACATCCGGTGCCCGAACACGCGCTCGTGCCCGGCGCAGCTGCGGGAGCGGGTGTTCCATCTGGCCGGGCGGGGTGCGTTCGACATCGAGGTGCTGGGCTACAAGGCCGGGCAGGCGCTGCTCGAGTCGCAGATCATCACCGACGAGGGCGACCTGTTCCGCATCACCTCCGAGGACCTGCAGCGCTCGCCGTTCTTCGTCAACAAGGACGGCAGCCTGGGCAGCAATGCGGTCAAGCTGCTGGAGAACCTGGAGGAGGCGAAGCACCGGCCGCTGTGGCGGGTGCTCGTCGCCCTGTCGATCCGGCACGTCGGCCCGACCGCGGCTCAGGCGCTGGCGCGGCATTTCGGTTCCATGGACGCCATCGAGGCGGCGGTGACCGAGGGGCGCGTCGAGGAGCTGTCCGCCGTGGAGGGCGTCGGCCCGACGATCGCCGAGAGCCTGCGGGAGTGGTTCGCCGTCGACTGGCACCGCGACATCGTCACGAAGTGGCGTGCGGACGGGGTGCAGATGGAGGACGAACGCACGGACGAGGGCCCGCGGCCGTTGGAGGGGCTGACCGTCGTGGTGACGGGCACCCTCGCCTCGTATTCGCGGGACGCCGCGACCGAGGCGGTGACGTCGCGGGGCGGCAAGGTCAGCGGTTCCGTGTCCAAGAAAACCGCGTTCGTGGTCGTGGGGGACAACCCGGGCAGCAAGTACGACAAGGCGTTGCAGCTCAAGGTGCCGGTGCTGGACGAGGACGGCTTCGGGGTCCTGCTCGCCGACGGTCCCGACGCCGCCCGGGCGGTGGCGGAGATGGCCGGCGAACCCGGTGCGGAGAAGGCCCGGGAGCCCAGTGAGGAGTAGCCGGGGAGGCCGGTGAGGGCACGGGAGCCACCAACGAGTGAATCCAGGGTAGATGCCGCTTCTGCGACTTATGCCAATTTGATAACGGCGAGTCTGTTTCGCGTAGTTTCGTCGATATGGATCTAGGGTGAGGAGGACTCGGTCGGTCGACGCCATCGTGGAGGTCGCATGGGTGCCGCACAGCAGCGCAGCGCCATGCCGGGCGTCCGCCGGGCGGTAGTGGCCCGGCAGGGTGTCGTCGCCGCCGTCGGTGGTGCCCTGATGGTCGACGCGGCCCTGTGGCTCCTTTTCCCCGGCATGTTCGCGGAGCTGCCGACCGCCTTCTGGGTCATGGCTGCTCTGGCGCTCGCGGTCGACGCGCGGCCGTACGTGGTCGCGAACCGGCGGGCCAGCTCGATCATCCTGCCGTCGATCTGCTTCGCTTTCGGCGTCGCGCTGGCCTGGGGGTTCGTCCCCGCCCTCGCGGTGCAGCTGGCGGCCATGGCGGTCGCCGGCGTACGGATGCGGCAGTCGCCGCGGCGGGCCCTGCACCTCGCCGTCCAGCACGGGGGAGCGCTCGCCGCCGCCGCGCTCGTCGCCGGACTGGCCGGGCTGCGCCTCGACGCCGAGCCGAACTGGGACGACGCCCTGATCACCGTGGCCGCCGCGGCCGCCTGGATCGCCGCCCGGTACGGCCTCGACGCGCTCGCCGCCCGAGTCCTGGGCGGCGACCACAAGCGGCGCCAGGTGCAGCGGTGGGGCCAGGAGCTGTTCGCCACGGCTGCGCTGCTGCTGCTCGGGCCCGTCGTGCTGGCGGCCGCGCAGGTGGGGCTGGCTCTCGTACCGCTGGTCCTGCTGGCACTGCACGCCGTGCACCGCATGGTCCGGTCGGCGGGCGAATATGAGCGGGCCGCCCGGGTCGACGCGCTCACGGGGCTGCCCAACCGGCGCGCGCTCCAGGCCTCGGTCGCCGAACGTGACGCCGGCCCCGGTGCGCACCGGCCCGAGCGGCGGCTCGCGCTTCTCCTCCTCGACCTCGACCGCTTCCGTACGGTCAATGACGCGCTCGGGCACGCCCACGGTGACCGGCTGCTGGTGCAGGTGGCACAACGCCTGGCTGCGGCCGTACCCCCGCATGATCTTGTGGCCCGGCTCGGCGGTGACGAGTTCGCGGTGCTGGCGACCCGGGTCGACGGGCCGGGATCGGCCCGCCGGATCGCCACCCACCTGGCCGAGGTGCTCGACTCGCCGTTCGCGCTCGACGGCCTGACCATCGACGTGAGCGCGTCCATCGGCATCGCCGTGCAGTCCGAACGCGGCGGCGACGGCGCTTCCCTGCTCCGGCAGGCCGAGGCCGCGATGTACGACGCGAAGCAGCGCGGTGCCCAGGTGGCGGTCTACGCCCGCGATGCGGGACATCACACGCCCGACCTCACCCTGCTGGCCGACCTGCGGCATGCGCTGCGCCAGGAGCCGGCCGAGGGTCTGATGCTCTACTACCAGCCGCAGATCGCCATCGCCACCGGTGAGGTGGTGGGCGTCGAAGCCCTGCTGCGCTGGCGGCATCCCGAGCGCGGCGTCGTCGGACCCGAGGAACTGCTGCGCGTGGTCGAGCCGACGCCGGTCATGCGCCTGCTCACCAGCCGGGTGCTGCACGAGGTGATCGGCCGCCTCGCCGCCTGGCGGGACGGCGGCCGCCCCGTCCGGGCGTCCGTCAACGTGAGCGTCCGCGACCTGCATGCCACCGACATCGCCGAGGAGATTCAAACCCTGCTTCTCCGGTACGCCGTGCCGGCCGACCTCCTCCAGCTCGAGATCACCGAGAGCGCGCTGATGGCGGACCCGCACCGCGTCCTCGACACCATCACCCGGCTGGACCGCATGGGCGTGGCCATCTCGCTGGACGACTTCGGCACCGGCTACTCCTCGCTGCAGCACCTGCGCCGGCTGCCGCTGTCCGAAGTGAAGATCGACCGGTCGTTCGTGCTCGGCATGGCCGCCCACCCCGGCGACGCCGCGATCGTGCGATCGGTCATCGCGCTCGCCGGCTCGCTCGGGCTGCGGGTGGTCGCCGAGGGCGTCGAGGACGAGCGCACGTGGCGCCTGCTCGCGGCCGACGGCTGCCACGCCGCCCAGGGCTGGTTCCACGCCCGCCCGATGCCGGCGGAGGCCTTCGAGGAGTGGCTCGCTCGGTATCGTCCCCTGCGGCCCGGGCGAGAGCCCCTCGCGACCACCTGACCCGTTGTCCACAGACCGGGGTGCCGCCCGTCAAAGCGCCCGCCGAGGCAAATAGACTTCCCCGGTCAGCATCACCGACGGAAACCAGGGGGCACGATGGCCGCCATCTCCCGCGAAGAGGTCGCGCATCTCGCGCGCCTGTCGCGGCTCGCCGTGACCGAGGAGGAGCTGGACAGGTTCGCCGGCCAGCTCGACGTCATTCTCCAGTCGGTCGCCCGGATCGGTGACGTCGCCGCCGAGGACATCCCGCCCACCTCGCACTCGGTGCCGCTGACCAACGTCTACCGCGACGATGTCGTGCAGCCCAGCCTGACGCAGGACGAGGCTCTGTCCGGCGCGCCCGACGCCGCCGAGGGCCGGTTCCGCGTGCCGCGCATCCTGGACGAGGAGGAGTGAGCGCCGTGAGTGACGTCACCAGGATGACGGCGGCCCAGATCGCCGGCCTGATCGCCGCCGGCGAGACCTCCGCCGTCGAGGTGGCGACCGCGCACCTCGACCGGATCGCCGCCGTGGACGACCGCGTGCACGCGTTCCTGCACGTCGACCGGGAGGGCGCGCTCGCCGCCGCGGCCGACGTGGACGCCCGCCGGGGCCGGGGCGAGGAGCTCGGGCCGCTGGCCGGTGTGCCCGTCGCGGTCAAGGACGTCATCGCGACCCGGGGCGTGCCGACGACCGCCGCCTCGAAGATCCTCGAGGGCTGGAAGCCGCCGTACGACGCGACGATCGTCGAGCGGCTCCGCGCGGCCGGCACGGTCATGCTCGGCAAGACCAACATGGACGAGTTCGCGATGGGCTCCTCCACCGAGTACTCCGCGTACGGGCCGACCAACAACCCGTGGGACCTCGGGCGCATCCCGGGCGGTTCCGGCGGCGGCAGTGCGGCGTCGCTCGCGGCGTACGAAGCACCGCTGGCCATCGGCACCGACACCGGCGGCTCCATCCGCCAGCCCGGCGCGGTCACCGGCACGGTCGGCGCCAAGCCCACGTACGGCGGCACGTCCCGCTACGGGCTCATCGCCTTCTCGTCCTCGCTGGACACGCCGGGTCCCTGCGCCCGTACGGTCGAGGACGCCGCCCTGCTGCACGCGGTGATCGGCGGCCACGACCCGCGCGACTCCACCTCGATCCCGCAGCCGGCACCGGACGTCGTCGCCGCGGCCCGCCTGGGCGCGACCGGCGACCTGACCGGTGTGAAGCTCGGCCTCGTCAAGGAGTTCGCGGGGGAAGGCGCCGAGCCCGGCGTCACCGCCGCGTTCCGCGAGTCGGTCGAGGCGCTGGTCAAGCTCGGCGCCGAGGTGGTCGAGGTCTCCTGCCCCCACTTCGAGTACGCGCTCCCGGCGTACTACCTGATCGCGCCCAGCGAGGCTTCCTCCAACCTGGCCCGCTTCGACGGCGTCCGCTACGGCCTGCGCTCCGGCGACGACGGCAGGCGCTCGCTGGAGGAGGTCATGTCGCTGACCCGTGACGAGGGCTTCGGCCCCGAGGTCAAGCGGCGCATCATCCTCGGCACGTACGCCCTCTCCAGCGGCTACTACGACGCGTACTACGGGCAGGCGCAGAAGGTGCGCACGCTCATCACGCGCGACTTCACCTCGGCGTTCGAGCGGGTGGACGTGCTCATCTCGCCGACCACGCCGTTCGTGGCGTTCCCGTTCGGGTCGCGTACCTCGGACCCCTACCAGATGTACCTCGCCGACCTCTTCACGATCCCGACCAACCTGTACGGCGGCCCGGCCATCTCGGTGCCGTGCGGGCTGTCCGAGGGCCTGCCGGTCGGCTTCCAGATCATGGCTCCGACGATGGCGGACGACCGGATGTACCGGGTGGCCGCCGCGCTGGAGTCGGCGGTCGGCACGCTCACCCCGCCCGAGCTCTGACCGGCGTTCCGGCCGGGCCGTGCGCCCGGCCGGACCCCGTCCCGCACTACGCTTGTCCCGTCAGGATGTCTCTGCCACCTGGAGTTCACCGCATGAGTACGACTGCGCTGCCCTCGTACGAGGACGCGACCGCCCGCTACGAGCCGGTGATCGGCCTCGAGACGCACGTCGAGCTCGGCACGAACACGAAGATGTTCTGCGGCTGCCCGACGGAGTTCGGCGCGGAACCCAACACCCAGGTGTGCCCGGTGTGCCTCGGCCTGCCCGGCGCGCTGCCGGTCGCCAACCGCGCCGGCATCGAGGCCACCATCCGGATCGGCCTCGCGCTCAACTGCGACATCGCCACGTGGTGCCGCATGGCCCGGAAGAACTACTTCTACCCGGACATGCCCAAGAACTTCCAGACCTCCCAGTACGACGAG
This sequence comes from Actinoplanes sp. NPDC049548, assembly GCF_040676695.1. NCBI lineage: Bacteria > Bacillati > Actinomycetota > Actinomycetes > Micromonosporales > Micromonosporaceae > Actinoplanes > Actinoplanes sp. NPDC049548. The sequence goes on along the minus strand of NZ_JBFAPM010000006.1, from coordinate 280,572 downwards.
CCCCTGTGCACCGACGGCTACGTCGACGTCGAGGTCGACGGCGAGACCGTGCGCATCGGCATCGAGCGGGTCCACCTCGAGGAGGACACCGGCAAGACGCTGCACGTCGGCGGCGCCACCGGCCGCATCCACGGCGCCACCGAATCGCTCGTGGACTACAACCGTGCCGGCATCCCCCTCGTCGAGATCGTCACCAAGCCGGTCCCGGGCATCGGCGCGAAGGCCCCCGAGGTCGCCCGTGCCTACGTGACGGAACTGCGCGACATCATCCGCTCGCTCGGCGTCTCCGACGTGCGCATGGAGCAGGGTTCGCTGCGGTGCGACGTCAACACCTCGCTCAACAAGCCCGGCGAGGAGTGGGGAACCCGCACCGAGACCAAGAACGTCAACTCGCTGCGTTCCGTCGAGCGCGCGGTCCGCTCCGAGATCATCCGCCAGGCCGGCATCCTGGACGACGGTGGCAAGATCCTCCAGGAGACCCGTCACTTCCAGGAGGTCACCGGCGACACCCGCCCGGGCCGCTCCAAGGAGGAGGCCACGGACTACCGCTACTTCCCCGAGCCCGACCTCGTCCCGATCGCCCCCGACCCCGCCTGGGTCGCCGAGCTCCGGGCCGCCCTCCCGGAACGCCCGAGCGCCAAGCGCGCCCGGCTCCGCGAGGACTGGGGCATCAGCGAGCTCGACATGCAGTCGGTCGCCAACGCCGGCGCGGTCGAGCTCATCGAGGAGACCATCGCCGCGGGCGCCAGCCCGGCCGGCGCCCGCAAGTGGTGGATGGGCGAGCTCGCCCGCCGCGCCAACGAGACCGGCGTCGACCTCGCCGAGGTCGGTGCCACCCCGGCCCAGGTCGCCCAGCTCCAAGCCCTGGTCGACGAGGGCAAGCTCAACGACAAACTCGCCCGCACGGTCCTCGAAGGCGTCGTTGCCGGCGAGGGCGACCCGGCCGCCGTCATGACCGCCCGCGGCCTCGAAGTCGTCTCCGACACCGGCGCCCTTCAGACCGCCGTCGACGAAGCCATCGCCGCCAACCCCGACATCGCCGCCAAGATCCGCGACGGCAAGCTGGCAGCAGCGGGCGCCCTGGTCGGCGCGGTCATGAAGACGACCCGAGGCCAGGCAGACGCCAAAACCGTCCGCGACCTGATCCTCGCCCGCCTGAGCTGACGACCTGGTGCGGGCCGTGCCCTCGCGCCTCGTTTGACCGGCCGTTGCTTCAGGTGGCCGGCCGGTTCGGGCTTTGTTCTTGACGTTCGGGTTGACCGGTCCTCGCCGTTCGTCGGGCCGGATCCACAGGCCCGGGCGTGGTTCGCGGACTTCGCCCCGTCGCTTCGGCCGCCGGTAATTGGCTACGTTCAAGGGCGGCGGCCCCCTAGTCTCGCCCGGTGACCGACAGCGCGGACTACGTGAAACTGCGGCAGACCTTCAACGAGGACGCCGAACGCTACGACCGCGCCCGGCCGCGGTATCCCACGCGGATGTTCGACGACCTGGCCGCCGCCGGGGTCGGACCCGGCGCCCGGGTGCTGGAGATCGGGTGTGGCACCGGGCAGGCGACGCTTCCGCTGGCCGAACGCGGCTACCGGGTGGTGGCGGTCGAGCTGGGCGCCGACATGGCCGCGGTGGCGCGACGCAACCTGGCCGGGTTCGACTCCGTCACGGTGGTCACGGCGGCGTTCGAGGATTGGCCGCTGCCCGCCGTACCGTTCGACCTGGTTCTGTCGGCCACCGCGTTCCACTGGATCGATCCGGCGATCCGGGTCGGCAAGTCGGCCGACGCCCTCAGGCCCGGCGGTCTCCTGGCCACAGTGAGCACTCACCACATCGCCGGCGGGACAGACGCCTTCTTCGCCGCGGCGCAGCGCTGCTACGAGACCTGGGACCCGGCGACGCCGCCAGGACTGCGCCTCGAAAATGCGGACGCCATCGGAGAGGACGCCGCGGAACTGGTGGCGTCCCAACGGTTCGGACCGGCTGAATTCCATCGGTACGAGTGGGACCAGCCCTACTCCACAGCGGAGTACCTCGACGTGCTGATGACCTACTCGGGTCACCGCGCCCTGCCGGACGCACCGCGGAGCGGACTGCTGAACTGCATCGCCGGACTCATCGACGGCGACCACGGAGGGCACATCGTGAAGCGCTACATGACCGAGTTGAGGTTCGCTCGCCGCATCGGCTGACCACATCCGGCGAATGGCCAACGGGTCAGTGCCGCCTAGAAAGTCCGAACCCGCCATCCGACGACCAGGCCTCTGCAGACTGCCTCGAATCTCGGGGCAGAGGGAAGATGGTGCCGTGATCATTCGTGTCCGCCGGCCGGCGGATCTGGAAGGCTGCACGGCGGTGCTGCGGCAGACGCACGAGGTCGACGGGTATCCGCTGAACTGGCCCGACGACCCGCATCGATGGCTGACCCCACCACGACTGCTGCAGGCCTGGGTGGCCGAGCACCCTGTCGGCGTGATCGCAGGCCACATCGCACTCCAACGGGTCGGGGACGAGGGCGAGGTCGAGATGTCGCGGCTCTTCGTCGCTCCGGCCGCGCGCCGCCGTTCCATTGCCGGCGCGTTGATGAGCCGGGCTGTGAAGTGGCCCGGTCGGACGGGTCGGCTCACGCTGACCGTGACCGACGAGAACCGGTCGGCCGCAGTCGCCTTCTACGAGGCGAAGGGCTGGCGGCACATCCGCAGCGCTGCCGCCGATTGGGCGGGCCCGGGCGGCGAGCGGGTCACCCTCCGGCACTACGCCTGGCCTGAGCCGCATCCGCGCGGGTGAGCCAACCCCGATCCGAAACGCACCAACCGGACAGATCATCCGTGCCGGCTCCGGAGGTTCGTCGGGCACGGTTTCGGAGATGGGGGGCCGGCGCTCGTGGAAGCTGCCAGTCGACCTCTCCGCCGGGGGCCGACGGTGACCGACTCGACGCCGGCTCCGGTCAGACTCCAGGACACCCGCCGCCGGCAGCGCTGGTGAGCGTCGCCTGGGCTGGTGTCGGGTCAGCTGCGCCTCCCGCAGCCCCTGCGAACCCGCCCTGATCTCGGCCGGTTGTTGCGTGGGGGCTGGGCGGGTATTGGTCAGCTCGCCTTCTGCGGTTCTGTGGGCGCGTCTTCGTCTCGGCCGGGTGGTGCGCAGGGATCGGGCTGGCTTGCGGGGCAGGTCAGCCCGGATGCGGGCGGCACGCGGTCGGGCACGGCAGTTCGTCGCCGGGTGGGGTGGGGGCTTGCTGTGGCCGTACCTTTGAAGGTTTCAGCGGCTCGGCCTGATGCCCGGGGTGACGCCGTTGAAGACCGAGGGGTCCGTGGTGGGTTCCGGCTCCAGGCCGATGACTTTGCGCTGCATTTCGACGTTGGACTCGCCTGTGCCGCCCAGCTGGATGTCGTCGTAGGCCTTGAGGGTCTGGTTCTCGTCGAAGTAGAGGACGGAGAGCTGCAGGGGGGTGGGTTCCTCCTTTTCCAGGCCGCGGAGGCCGGCGCCGCCGGTGGAGCCCTCGACCAGGAGGCGGGTCGGCTGGGGGGCCTGGGCCGTGGGGGCGGACGGGGCCGGGGCGGGCGATGAGGAGGCTTCGTCCGTGGTGGTGGTCTGCGGGGACAGCAGGCTGACCTCGCGCTTGTGGGTGTGGCCGGCCAGGACGACCGGGACGACGCCGGCGAGGGGTGGGGCCATGGCCGGGTCGTGGACGAGGGCGACGCCCACCTTGGTCTTGGACTGGGCAATCGTGGTGGCCAGTTGACGGCCGCTGTTCAGGAGGGGGGAGCCGGCGGCGGTGTCGTCGTTGGCGGCGGGGGTTTCGCTCTTGTCCGGCGTGAACTGGGGGTCGCTGATGCCTGCGATGGTGAGGTTGTTGATGGTGGTGGTCGCGTTGTCCAGTACGCGGGCGTTCTTCTGCCGGGCCACCGCCGCCTGGATGGCCGACGAGTCGTGGTTGCCGCGGACGTAGATGTACGGCACGTCGAGCTGGCCGATGGAGTTGACGTAGGTGGTCTCAGCGCTGCTGCCCCAGTCGACGATGTCGCCGGTGTCCACCACCGCGTCGATGTCCCAGGCCTTCACGACCGTCTTGATGACGTTCCAGGAGGCCGGGTTCAGGTGCAGGTCGGAGACGTGCAGGATGCGGGTGGTGTTGCCGGAGGGCTCGACCGGCAGGCTCGAGACCGTGGTGTAGATGCGGCTCACGTTGCTGACCAGCTGCGCGAGCTGGTCGGCGTAGCGGCCGTAGTTGTCGGCGATGCGGCGGGCGTCACCGACCACGGCCGGGGCGTTGACCAGCAGGCCTTCGTAGCGGGGCTCGCTGATGGAGTCGGGGCGGATCGTGCCCGCGGCCAGGCCCAGGCTGCCACCGGTGACGACCAGCGCCAGGGCGCCCGCCGACGCCACCCGGCGGATGTTGCGGAAGATCAGGGCGGAGAGGATCAGCGCGCAGCCGATCGCCGCGCCGAGCGCACGCAGGCCGAGCTGGAGGACGCCCCTGGTCACGTCGTCGACCGCGGACTGGCCGGCCGCGCTGATGGCCGTCGGATCGTCGATCAGGGCCTCGGTCCGCTGCTGGTCGAGGGAGCCCAGATCGACCTTCAGATGGATGGGGCCGTCATGGCTGTCGAGGTGCAGCGAGCCGAGCGGTGGGATGTCCACCTCGGTGCCGCCCTGGATCGACGGGCTGATCGACATGTCCGCGCGGAACGGTCCGACGGGGATCTGGGACTGGGCGAGCAGCATGGTGCCGATGACGACGCCGGTGAGGCTCACCAGCAGCACGGCGGCCCAGACGCGGAGACGGCGGGCCCAGGCGTGACGCCACGCCCGGCCGGCCGCAGCGGTCAGCTGCGAGATCTTGTTCGTCATGGTCAACGGCTCACCTGCCCCCGTGCGCCGGTCGTCAAACGGCCCCGTCGGTCAGCTGCGGCCTGCTCCTCCGTCCGAGAAGACCAGCCGGATGATGCGGTCGTCCTCCGGCGCCGGTTCGCCACCCTCCTCCTGGTTGGAGGTGGTCACCCAGAACGAGCCGTCCGGCGCCGCGACGACGGCGCGTAGCCGGCCATACTCGCCTTTGAGCAGCTCCTGCGGCTGGCCGATCAGCGTCCCGTTGCCGGTCACCTGCAGCATCCACAGGCGCTGCCCCTGAAGGCAGGCGGTGGCGATCATGCGTTCCAGCACCGCCACGCCCGAGCACGACGACTCCGCGGCGGGCCAGCTCACCAGGGGGTTCGTGAACTTCGGGTTGGTGCCGTCGCCCTCGACGGCCGGCCAGCCGTAGTTCTTGCCCTTCTGGATCACGTTGAGCTCGCCGGACGTCTTCTGCCCGGACTCGCTCGCATACATGCGTTTGCCGGAATCCCACGCGATGCCCTGCACATTGCGGTGGCCGGACGACCAGACGGGTGAGTTCTTGACCGGGTTGCCCGGCGACGGCTTGCCGGCCGGGGTGACCCGCAGAATCTTGCCGCCGAGGCTCTTCGGGTCCGGCGCCTGGGTGCCGGTGGTGCCGTCGCCGGTGGTCACATAGAGCTGACCGTCGGGGCCGAACGCCAGCTGGCCGCCGTTGGCGTCACGCGAGTGCGGGATACCGGTCAGGATCGGCTGGAGCTTGCCCTTGAGCTTCAGCTTCGCGACGCGGTTGTCCTTCTGCGTCGAGTAGTAGACGTACACGGTCTGGTCGGTCTGGTATTTCGGGGAGACCGCGATGCCGAGCAGGCCGCCGTCGCCACCCGCGGTGACCTCGGAGAGCCTCTGCACCTCGGTGACCTTGAGACCGTCGGCGTCCGACTCCGGCCCCACCTTCACGATGCGGGCGGTGTCGCGCTCGGTGACCAGGGCTGAGCCGTCCGGCAGGAAGGCCACCCCCCAGGGCACCTCGAGCCCCTTGGCCAGCACCGTCACCGCCACCTCGCGCTCGCCGCCCTGGGCACTCGCCGAGGCCGACGGCGCCGGCAGGTTGGGCGGCTCACCGGCCACGTCGGGATCCGGCGGGCCGAAGCTGCACGCGCTGGTCAGGGCCAGCACGGCGCCGACCAGCACGGCCCACGCCCGGGTGCGGCGACTGCGCACGATCACACGACCTCCTCGTTCACCAGACCCAGGGTAGCCGTGGCGGGGCGGCGGGCCGGGCTCGCGACTAGTTTGGTGACGTGATGGTATGGATTGCTCACGAGGCGGGCCGTGAGCTGCTCGGGGAGCTTCCGGCCGGGGTCGAGGTGGAGGTCTGCGAGGACGCCGCCGGCTGGCCGTCGGACCCCTCCAAGGTCGATTTCTGGGTACCGCCGTTCCTGGCGACCGTCCGCGCGGCCGATCAACTTCCGCAATTCACCAGCGTACGGGTGGTGCAGCTGCTCTCCGCCGGAGCGGACGCCTGGGTCGGCCGCGTGCCCGCCGGCGTCCAGCTGTGCGATGCGCGAGGTGTGCACGACAAGCCCGTGGCGGAGTGGGTGCTCGGGGCAGCCATCGGCGTACTGCGCCGGTTTCCCGCCTTCGTCCGCGCCCAGGAGCGCGAGGACTGGGCGATCAAGGAGCACACGCCCACACCCGAGCTGACCGGCAAGCGGGTGCTCATCGTCGGGGCCGGGTCGATCGGGCGGGCCATCGAGGAGCACATGGCGCCGTTCGGCGTGACGGTCACCCGGGTCGCGCGTACGGCCCGTCCGGCGGAGGACGTGCACGGGGTGGAGGAGCTGAGTCGGCTGCTCCCGTACGCGGAAGTCGTGGTCGTCGTCGTGCCCCTCACCGACGAGACCCGCGGCATGGTCGACGCGGCCTTCCTGGCCGCCATGCCGGACGGGGCGTTGCTGGTCAACGCCGCCCGTGGACCGGTCGTGGACACCGATGCGCTGGTCGCCGAGCTGGAGGCGGGACGGATCGAGGCCGCGCTCGACGTCACCGACCCCGAGCCGCTGCCGGCCGGTCACCCGCTGTGGCACCTGCCCGGCGCGTTCATCACCCCGCACACCGCCGGGTCCGTCGCGGGTCTGCTGCCGCGGGCGTACGGGCTGGCCGGAGACCAGATCCGGCGCTTCGCCGCCGGCGAACCGCTGATCAATCAGGTGTCGGAGGGTTACTGATCTCCTGGCCCCCGGCCTGGAGCACGGCCGCCAGATTGCTCGTCGTCACGCCGGTGAGGCGCAGCGCTTTTCCGTCGGTGAGCAGCGCGGAGATCCGCCCCCGTTCGTCCGGCGCCAACTCGGCCACGCGCGACCACGCTACGGACGTCGACCCGAAGAGCGCCCGCACCCTCAGCCCTTCGGCATCGACGTCGGTGCCGGCGCGCAAGGCCCACACCAGGACGGCCAGCGGGATCAGCAGGATCGGCGCGAGCTGCCACCGCGCACCGGCGAAGGGCACCGTGCCGACGAACGCGATCACGGCGGCGACGACGAGGGCGCCGGGCTTGCGGACGCGCAGGACGGGCTTTCGACTCACGATCGTCATCCTCGCACCCGGCCGATGGAGGATTTTTGTCGGACCCGGAGCCCATACTGCTCCCCATGACCGAACTGCTCGCCATCGGCACCCAGAAAGGCCTGTTCCTGGCCACCAGTGACGACGACAGGCAGAGCTGGCAGGTCAGCTCTGCGCACTTCTTCGGGCAAGCCGTCTACGCCGTCGCGTTCGACACACGCGGGCCGGCCCCGCGGGTGCTGGCCGGCGTCGACAGCTCCCACTTCGGCCCCAGCGTGGTCGTCAGCGACGATCTCGGCACGACCTGGCAGGAGCCCGACAGGGCCCCGCTCGCCTTCCCCTCCGACGCCGGTGCGGCGGTCGAAAGGGTGTGGCAGATCGTTCCCGCCGGCCCCGCCGAACCGGACGTCGTCTACGCGGGCACCCAGCCGTCCGCGCTGTGGCGCTCGGAGGACGGCGGCCGCACCTACGACCTGGTCCAAGGCCTCTGGGACCATCCCCACCGGCCCCAATGGGGTGCCGGCTTCGGCGGGCAGGCGGTGCACACCATCCTGCCGCACCCCGCAGACCCCCAGCGGATCCTGGTGGCCATGTCGACCGGCGGGGTCTACCGCACCTCCGACGGCGGCAAGACCTGGGCGCCCGCCAACCAGGGCATCAAGGCTTACTTCCTGCCCGACCCGTGGCCCGAGTTCGGCCAGTGCGTGCACAAGGTCGCGCGCGATGCGGAGAACCCGGACCACTACTACGCCCAGAACCACCACGGGGTCTACCGGTCCACCGACGGCGGCGAATCCTGGCAGTCGATCGCGGACACGCTGCCCACCGACTTCGGCTTCGCGATGGTGGCGCACCCCTCCCGCGGCGGCACGGCCTGGAACTTCCCGCTGACCAGCGACGGCGAGCGCCACCCGGTGGATCTCACCTGCCAGGTCTTCCGTACCACCGACGCGGGCGGCACCTGGCAACCGCTCCACGACGGGCTGCCCGACGGCCCCTACTACCCGGTCGTGCTGCGCGACGCCATGTGCGCCGACAATGCGGACCCTGCCGGGGTTTATTTCGGTACGCGGGCCGGCGACGTCTTCGCCAGCCGCGACGAGGGGGAGAGCTGGTCGACGGTGGCCTCCCACCTGCCGGACGTGCTCTGTGTCCGAGCGGTGCAGGTCTGATGCCGACGCTGCTGGTGCCCGGGGTGCTGCGCGCCGAGTCGGGCGGGGAGTCGCGGCTGGACGTGGCGGCCGACGGGACGCTGCGGGCGGTGTTCGAGGAGGTCGCGCAGCGGTGGCCTCGGCTCGAGCGGCGGATACGCGATGAGCAGGGGGTGCTGCGGCGCTATGTGAACGTGTACGTGGACGGGGAGGACTGCCGGCGGTCCGGCGGGCTGGAGACGCCGGTCGAGGCCGGGGCCGAGATCCAGGTGCTGCCGTCGGTCGCCGGAGGCTGAGCGCTGGGGAGCGCGGCCGGCCGGGGGCCGGCGCGACGGGCGATCCTGCGCCCGTCGGCAAGGCTGATCATTGCGGGCCGACCCGTACCGCCACGTCCATACCCGACATTCCGCGGATGCGAAGCCCGACAGGCCGCACGTAACCTGTCCGAGGGACGATCGTTATCCGCTGTGGAACCGGCGTCCCCTGCGCCGCTCCGAGCTCCACCCCACAACGTCCGTAGAGGATCACACCGACGTGGCAGCGCCGCCCCCCGCACGCCTCGTCACCCGGCCCGGCACCCGGGTGACTTTCCTGCTCGCTCCGACGGCCGGTGTCATCGTGCTGGCCGCCGGCGTGGCCGGGCTCATCCCGCCCCTTCCCGCGCTGACCTCCGGCGTCGGGATCGTCGCCCTGTTCGCCACCGTCGTCCTGTGGCACACCGCCTCGATCATCCACCACGACGAGGGCGTCTTCGCCGCCTGCCGCGGTGCGGGGTTCATCGGGATGGCCGCGGTCTGCACCGCTCTGACCTGCGGCGTGCTGCTGCTCGATCCGCCGGGCGTCGGTGTCTACGGGGCCACGGGAATCGGTGCCACCGGTGCTTTCGCCGTGCTCGGCACCATGATGCTGCCCGGGGCCGCCGCCACCGTCGCGGTGCGGTTGCGGCGGGCGTTCGACGGGCTGGGTCTCGGTGTGAGCCTCGGCTTCGCGGCGTACCTGATGACGCCCATGCACCTCACGCCCTGGGCGGCGCTGGCGAGCACGCTTCTCGCCGCCGCCGGGGTCTCGATCGTCACGGTCATCGTGCTGCGCGCGCGGCTGCACCGGCCGGCCGCCCTGCGGTGCGGGTTCGGCGTCATGGCTGTCCTCATGGCGCTCTGCACCGTGGTGAACCTGGAGCTCTCGCACCTCGACGGCCGCCTGGTGCCGTTGTTCGGCGTCGTCATCGCGGTCGGGCTGACGCTGGCCGCCGACGGTGGATCCCGGCGGAACCTGCCGGAGCGGCTGGAGCCCAAGGAGCCCGACCACTACCTGTCCAGCTACCCCCTGCTCGCCGTGCCGGCCGGGGTGGGCGTGGTAGCCGCCTTGATCCACCTCATCGTGGTCGGCTCGTTCAACACGACGGCCATCGCGCTGGGTGTTTCCATGGTCGCCGTGCTGACGATGCGTGAGCTGCTCGTGGTGAGCGACATCCGGCGGTACACCGCCCAGCTGCGGGTGAAGGAGGCGCACTTCCGGTCGCTGGTCGCCGGTGCCACCGATCTCACTCTCGTCCTCGATGACCGGCTGACCATCCGGTGGCAGTCGCCGGCCGCCGCGCGTCTCTTCGGGCTCGCCGAGTCCGAGGTGGTCGGGCGGACGTTCCTCGAGCTGATCCACCCCGACGACGTGGCGGGCGCGCAGGCCGGTATCGAGGCGCTCATCGCCGGCGAGCATGCCGACGGTCCTCCGGCCCTGCTCAACGCCCGGCTCCGCGACGGCCACGGCATCTGGCGCGACACCGAGTCCACGGTGGCCGACCAGCGTTCCGTGCCCGAGGTCGCCGCGCTGGTCGTGCACGTGCGCGACGTCGGTGAACGGCGGCACCTGGAACGCACGCTGCACCGCCTGTCGTACACCGACCAGCTCACCGGCCTGGCCAACCGCCGCGCCCTGATGCGGGACCTGCTGGAGTTCCGGCGCCGCGCCGGCCAGCAGGGCACCCTGCTCGTCATCGACCTGCACGGGCTCGCCGAGATCAACGACAGCCGCGGCCGGGAGACGGGCGACGCGGTGCTCATCGAGGTCAGCCGGCGCATCCGCAGCCTGCTCGGCGAGGACGACGTCGCGGCCCGGCTCGGCGGCGACGAGTTCGCGGTCCTCACCCCGGACGGGGCGGTGCTGGCGTACGCGCTGGCCACCCGCATCGTGACGGCGGTGATGGAGCCGTACGAGCTGCCCGGCATGATCGTCGAGCTGCACACCAGCGTCGGCCTCGCCGAGCTCGCCGGCGGCAAGGACTCCGAGGAGGTCCTGCGCCACGCCGACCTGGCCCGCAGCCGTGCCCGCCAGCTCGGCAAGGACCGCGTCGAGTGGTACGACACCGACGTCGAGATCCAGCTGCACCGGCGCATGGACCTGGAACGCGAGCTGCTCGGCGCCATCGACCGCGGCGAGCTCGACGTGGTCTTCCAGCCGGTGGTCTCGCTCCGCGACACCCAACCGGTCGGCGTGGAAGCCCTGCTGCGCTGGCGCCACCCCAAGCTCGGCACGGTCCTGCCGGCGGAACTGCTGCCGATCGCCCGCGCCGTCGGCTGCGCGGCCGAGCTGGACGAATGGGTGCTGGACCAGGCCTGCCGCCACCTCGCCGGGTGGACGGCAGGCGGCAGCGACTTCTGGCTGTCGGTGAACGTCGCCCCCCGCGAGCTCCTCACCGCCCGCTTCCCCGAACGCGTCGCCGAGATCCTGCGCCGCCACGGCATCGAGCCGGAACGCCTGGTCGTCGAGGTCCAGGAGACGTGGATCGCCGAGGACGTGCCGGTGATCGTGGCGTCGCTGGCCGGCCTGCGCAAGCTCGGCGTCCGCGCCGCCCTCGACGACTTCGGCGCCGGCCAGGCGTCCCTCGCCCACCTGCGCCGCCTCCCGGTCGACATGCTCAAGCTGGACCAGTCGCTGGTCAACCAGCCCACCGAACAGGGCACGACACCGGCGGTCATCGACGTGGTGGTCAGCCTCGGCCGCCGTCTCGGCCTCGAAATCGTCGCCAAGGGCCTCGAAAGCCAGGACCAGATCGACCGGGCGCGCCAGGCGGGCTGCCACTTCGGCCAAGGGTTCGCCCTCGCCCGGCCCGCCCCGGCCGAGCGCATGGAGGCCTACCTCGAGAGTCATCGGTCGTAGATTTTTTACGGTACGGCCGCAGCGGCGACCAAACGCAACACCGGGCGCTCGCCACCACACACGGATGTGCGAGAGGTGCAGGCTGGGGCAGCGGCCGCCGGGCTTGTCCGCCGGGGCTCGGCGGCCGGTGGCGTCCGCGCGCGTGAAGTGGCCGCCGGGGCCTGGTAGCGGGTGCGTCTGTGGAAGCTTGCGCGGATGCTGGGTGCTCGGTCAGGGTTCGCGGGGTGGGGCTGTGCTGCCTCGTGGGGTGAGGTGGGCTGTGCCTTCCTCGACGTCCTGGACCGGTTCGCCGGCGATGGCTGCCAGGAGCTGGCGGGCCGCGTGGGCGCCGTACGCCGCGATGTCCCGGGTGAGCGCCGTCAGTGGCGGGTGGACCAGCGAGCACAACGGGGAGTCGTCCCAGGCCACGATCGACAGGTCACCCGGCACGGACAGGCCCATCTCCTGGGCCACCGACAGGCCCGCCACCGCCATCACGTCGTTGTCGTAGATGATCGCCGTGGGCCGCTCCGCGTTGATCAGCAGGCGGCGGGTCGCCCGGCCGCCCTCCTCGCCCGTGTAGTCGGACGGGACCGTGACCGCCTCGCTGAGGCCGAGGGAGGCGCAGATCTCGGTGAAGGCGCGGGTACGCGTACGCGTGTGCAGCAGGTCCGGCAGCCCACCGACCCGGGCGATACGACGGTGCCCGAGCGCCATCAGGTAGCGGACGGCTTCCGTGATCGCGCCGGCGTCGTCGGACCAGAGCTGGGTGACGCGGCCGGTGTCGCCGGGGCCGCCGATCACCACCGCCGGGAGCTGGAGCTCGTCGAGGACCGGGATGCGGATGTCGTTCTCGCGCAGGTCGGTGACGAAGACGCCGTCGACGCGGCGCTCGCCCCACCAGCGGCGGTAGACCTGGGTCTCGTTCTCCGGGGTGGCCACGACCTGGAGGGTGAGGGCGTACGACCGGGCGGCGAGCTCCTGCTCGAAGCCGCTGATCAGGCCCATGAAGAACGGCTCGATGCTGAGAATGCGCGCGGGGCGGCACAGGGTGAGGCCCACCGCGCGAGCGCTCGCGCCGGAGAGGGCGCGGGCTGCGCTGTTGGGGTTGAACCCGATCTCCTGCGCGATCGCGACGATGCGCTGCCGGGTCGCCTCGGAGACGCCGGGCTGGCCGTTGAGGGCATACGAGACCGCCCCTTTGGACACACCGGCCCGCCGAGCGATGTCGGCGATCGTGGGCCGTTTCACTTGCCTCGCCTTCCTTGCAGCGATGGAGCTGCACCCCTCTGACCAACCTCAATACTGCGCCCGCAAAGGGCCCAGCGACGCCGCCAGGCCGGTGAAGGCCCAGCGGTGCAGCCAGGCCCACAACTGCCCGGCCATGCCGGCACCGGTCCCAGCGACGCAGCCGGCCCCAGAGGTCCCAGCCCCAGCACCGAGTCGCCGACGCGGCCGCACCCGCAGCTTCAAAGTCAACCGCTTCAGGGGAAGTGAACCGCACCCGGGTCCACCCCGCGCAGAAAGCCCCGGTGGAGCGCTCTCACGCTACCCGGTTCCGAAAGTTTCGCCGCGACTACCAACCACTTGATCGGTTAAGTGTTACAGCACACAGACGCTGCGCAGCAGTCCTGCGCCCGAAATATCCCGGATTTATGGGCTGCAGGTAGCTAAGTGAGCAGCGGGACATCGATGAGAAACCTGGTATTGACACTGGATGTGACGCGGCATACGGTCACGTCACTTATCCGGTTCAGTGAATTCTCTCGCACTTTCCCCTCGGGTGGAGGCGTAGCGCCCTGCCGAGTTGATCTTGAGGAGGAGTACATGTCGCGGTTCGGTACGCGGGGTCCGGCGCTCGTCGCCGCCGGCCTCGCCGGCATGCTGGTGGTCTCGGGGTGCAGTGGTCAGAGCCTCGAGGGTGGCGGCGACAAGGCCGCCGCCGGCCAGGTCACGCTGAAGGTCAACTTCTGGGGTGACATGGGCCTGGACAAGCTCAAGGCCGCGTACGAGAAGGACCACCCCAACGTCAAGATCGTGCTGAACTCCGGCGAGTACAACGCGCAGCACGAGGACCTGCAGAAGAAGCTGGTGGCCGGCAGCGGCGCCCCCGACATCTCCGCGATCGACGAAGGCTTCATCGTGCAGTTCCGCGGGCAGGCCGACAAGTTCGTGAACCTGCTCGACAAGGGCGCCGGCTCCTACGAGTCGAAGTACCTGCCGTGGAAGTGGCAGCAGTCGTTGTCCTCCGACGGGAAGCAGATCGGCCTCGGCACCGACGTCGGCGGCCTGGCCATGTGCTACCGCACCGACCTGTTCAAGAAGGCCGGTCTGCCGACCGACCGGGCCGAGGTCTCCAAGCTCTGGGCCACCTGGGACGACTTCATCGACGTCGGCAAGACGTACGTGTCGAAGACCGGCAAGAAGTTCGTCGACTCCGGCACCAACATGTTCAACCCGGTGCTCGCTCAGCAGCCGCAGGGCTTCTACAACGAGCAGGAGCAGCTGCAGATGGACGGCGGCCCCAAGGTCGCGTTCGACGTCAGCATGAAGGCGATCCAGGCCGGGCTCTCCGCCAACCTCGCCAGCTTCCAGCCCAACTGGGACCAGGGGTTCAAGAAGGACCAGTTCGCCGTGCTGGCCTGCCCGGCATGGATGCTCGGCCACATCCAGGACACCGCGCCCGAGCAGAAGGGCAAGTGGGACATCGCGACGATTCCCGGCGGCGGCGGTAACTGGGGTGGCTCGTGGTGGACCGTTCCCAAGCAGGGGAAGAACGTCGACGAGGCGTACAAGTTCGTCGAGTGGATGGTCCAGCCTCAGCAGCAGATCGAGGTCTTCAAGACGGTCGGGAACCTGCCCTCGCAGCCGGCGCTCTACAAGGATCCGGCGGTGCTGGACTACAAGAAGGAGTTCATGAGCAACGCGCCGACCGGGCAGATCTTCGCCTCGACCGCCGAGAACCTGAAGCCGCAGTACCTCGGCAAGAAGAACGGGCCGACCCGGGTCGCGGTCGAGAACGTGATCACGCGGGTGCAGCAGGGTTCGCTGGCGCCGGACAAGGCGTGGGACGAGGCCGTCAAGCAGGCGCAGAAGGTCGCCACCTCCTGATCCGATCCGCTCATCCAGGGGACGGTCCGGCCGGGCCGTCCCCTCGCCAGGAGGAAGGAGGGGTTGTGTCCCTCACCCACAACGCCCCGCCGGTCGTCCGGCTGGACCCTGAGCGACCACGCCCGCCGGCGACGCCGCCGAAGCGCAGGCTGTGGCTCACGCCGTACGTGCTGGTCTCGCCGTTCTTTCTGCTCTTCGCCGTCTTCGGGATGTTCCCGATCGCCTTCAACGGGGTCGTCGCCCTGCGCACCTGGCGTCTCGACGACCCGGACCGCAACGGGTGGGCGGGAGCCGCCAACTTCGAGCGGCTGCTGCACGACGAGGACTTCTGGAACGCGCTGGGAAATACGTTCGGCATCTTCATCCTGTCCACCGTGCCGCAGCTGCTGATCGCGCTGATGGTGGCGAACCTGCTCAACCGCAAGCTGCGCGCCACGACGTGGTGGCGGGTCGGGGTGCTGGTGCCGTACGTGACGCCGGTCGCCGCCTCGACGCTGGTCTTCGCGGTGTTCTTCGCCCGTGACAACGGCCTGGCGAACTGGCTCATCGGCGAGCCGCTGGACTGGCGGGCGCACAAGTGGAGCGCGTGGATCGCCATCGCCACCATGGTGAACTGGAAGTGGATCGGTTACAACGCGCTGCTCTACCTGTCGGCGATGCAGTCGATCCCGAAGGACGTCTACGAGGCGGCGGCGGTCGACGGGGCCGGCCCGTGGCGGCAGCTGTGGCGCATCACCGTACCGATGATCCAACCGGTCCTGATCTTCACCGTGGTCCTCTCGACGATCGGTGGGCTGCAGCTCTTCAACGAGCCCATGCTCTTCGAGGAGAACCCGGCCGCGGCGACCGGCGGGTCCGACAGCCAGTGGCAGACCATCGCGCAGCTCATCTACAAGGTCGGCTGGAAGGACCTCAACCTCGGGTACGCGGCCGCGATGTCCTGGGCGCTGTTCCTGATCATCCTCGTCATCGCCGGCCTCAACGCGTTTCTCACCAACCGTCTCGGGGGAGGCCGGCGATGACCACCGTGAGCGCACCTCAGGACACCAGGGGGAGCTGGCGCACCTACCTCGCCCTCTCGGCGTTCCTCGCGGTGTCGGCGTTCCCGCTGTACTGGATGTTCGTCATCGCCACCAGCACCGACGAGGCGGTCTCGCGGACCCCGCCGTCCGTCGTGCCCGGTGACCAGCTGCTGACGAACCTGCGGGAAGTCTTCACCATGCAGGACGTCTACTTCACCGCGTCCCTGATCAACAGCTTCATCGTCGCCGGCGTGGTGACCGTGTCGACGCTGTTCTTCTGCTCGCTGGCCGGGTTCGCCTTCGCCAAGCTGCGCTTCCGGGGCCGTGACCCGCTGATGGTCGTGGTGATCCTCACCCTCACCGTGCCGAACCAGCTCGGCGTGGTCGCGCTGTACATCCTCATGGGCAAGCTCGGCTGGAACGGCACCCTGCTGGCCGTCATCGCACCGTTCCTGGTCAGCGCGTTCGGCGTGTTCTACATGCGACAGTTCATCCTGCACGCCGTACCCGATGAACTGGTGGAGTCGGCCCGGATGGACGGTGCGCTGACGATGCGCATCTACTGGAGCATCGTGCTGCCGGCGATCCGCCCGGCACTCGCGGTGCTCGGCCTGCTCACCTTCGTGGCGACCTGGAACGAGTTCCAGTGGCCGCTGATCACCCTCAACGGCACGGAGTTCCCGACGTCGATGGTCGCCCTCTCCGACCTGGCGAGCGGCAACTACGTGATCTACCGGCGGGTGCTCGCGGGCGCTTTCATGGCCACCGTTCCGTTGCTGGTTCTCCTTCTCCTTGGCGGACGGCAGATCGTACGGGGAATCATGGAAGGTGCCGTCAAGTCCTGATCGATCTTCATTCGGTTTTCCGCCGCGGGGAATTAGGGAGTCTTGTGACCTCGTACCGATCGTTGCACGAGGGCTGGGTCGTGAGGGGCGGCGACGTCGAGGGCGTCGCCGCCACCGTGCCGGGCTGTGTGCACACCGACCTGCTCGCCGCCGGCGTCATCGACGACCCGTACCTCGACGACAACGAGAAGAAGCTCGCCTGGATCGGCCGCACCGACTGGGAGTATGCGACGACCTTCCACCATGAGCCGGCTCCGGGCCGGGTGGATCTCGTGTGCGACGGCCTCGACACCGTCGCCACGGTCACGCTCAACGGGGTGGAGCTGGGCCGCACGGCGAACATGCACCGCAGCTACCGGTTCGACGCCCGTGCGGCGTTGCGCGACGGCGAGAACGAGCTGCGGGTGCGGTTCGAGTCGGCGTACCGCTATGCCGAGGCGCAGCGGGAGCGGCTCGGCGACCGGCCCAACGCCTATCCCGAGCCCTTCCAGTTCATCCGCAAGACGGCCTGCAACTTCGGCTGGGACTGGGGTCCGACGCTGGTCACCGCCGGCATCTGGCAGCCGATCGGGCTGCACAGCTGGGCCGTCGCCCGGCTCGCCGAGGTGCGTCCCCGGGTCACTGTGGACGGCAGCGCGGGCACCGTCGAGGTCCGGGTCCGGCTCGACCGCGACACCCCCGGGCCGGTCACCGTCGCCGCGGAGATCGCCGGCGAGCGCGCGGAGACCACCACCGAGGGGGACGAGGCCGTCGTAACGGTCACGGTCGCGGATCCCCAGCTCTGGTGGCCGATCGGGTACGGACAACCGACGCGTTACGCCCTCGACGTGACCCTCACCGGCGCGGACGGGCAGCGGCTCGACGCGTGGCACCGGCAGGTGGGCTTCCGTTCGGTACGCGTCGACACCACCGACGGCGCCTTCACGCTCGTCGTCAACGACGTGCCGGTGTTCGTCCGCGGTGTCAACTGGATCCCCGACGACGTCTTCGCCGACCGCGTCACGCCGCAGCGGCTCGCCGCCCGGTTCCGGCAGGCGGTCGACGCGAACGTCAACTATCTGCGGGTCTGGGGCGGCGGCCGGTACGAGTCCGAGGAGTTCTACGACCTCGCCGACTCCCTCGGCCTGCTCGTCGGGCAGGACTTCCTGTTCGCCTGCGCCGCGTACCCGGAGGAGGAGCCGTTCGCCACCGAGCTGGCGGCGGAGGCGCGCGAGAACGTCGTCCGGCTGTCCCCGCACCCCAGCCTCGTGATGTGGACCGGCAACAACGAGAACATCTGGGGTCACGAGGACTGGGGGTGGAAGGAGCAGCTCGACGGCCGCACGTGGGGCGCCGGCTTCTACTTCGACCTGCTGCCGCGCATCGTCGCCGAGGCCGATCCGAGCCGGTTCTACTGGCCCGGCAGCCCGTGGTCCGGGCGCGAGGACAAGCATCCCAACGATCCCGCGTACGGCACCACGCACATCTGGGACGTGTGGAACACCGACGACTACACCAGGTACCGCGCGTACCGGCCGCGGTTCGTGGCGGAGTTCGGCTATCAGGCGCCGCCGGCGTACGCGACCCTGCGCCGGGCGCTGTCCGACGAGCCGCTGGCCCCCGACTCGCCGGGCATGCAGGCGCATCAGAAGGCCGCCGACGGCGACGCGAAGCTGCAACGGGGCCTGGACGCCCACCTGCCGCCGCCTCGCGACTTCGACGACTGGCACTACCTGACGCAGCTCAACCAGGCCCGCGCCCTCTCGCTGGGCATCGAGCACTTCCGCGCCCTCCGCCCTCACTGCATGGGCGCGATCATGTGGCAGCTCAACGACTGCTGGCCGGTCACCTCCTGGGCCGCCGTCGACGGCGACGGCCGCAAGAAGCCGCTCTGGTACGCCCTGCGCCGCTCGTTCGCCCCGCGCCTGCTGACCGTGCAACCCCGCGACCGCGTCCCGGTGCTGGTGGCGGTCAACGACTCGGCCGAGCCGTGGGCGCTGTCCGCCACGGTCTCCCGCCGTACCCTGGCCGGGGTCGTCGAAGCGGAGGAGACGATCGGGGCGACGGTCGCACCCGGCTCGGCCACGACGCTGCCCCTCCCGGCACAGGCCGGCGAGGTGCTGCTGGCCGAGGCGGACGGGCAGCGGGCCTGGTGGTTCTCCGCCGAGGACAAGGACATCGCCTGGCCGCCCGCGAAGTTCAGCGCGACCGTCACGGAGATGGACGACGAGACCCACGTGACCGTGACGGCGCAGACCATCCTCCGTGACCTGACCCTGCACCCCGACCGGCTCGACCCGGCGGCGGAGGCCGACGAGGCCGGCGTGACGCTGCTGCCGGGCGAGTCGGCGACCTTCCGGGTACGCGGCGCGCGGGGCCTCGACCCGGCCGCGCTGACGTCCCGGCCGGTCCTGCGCTGCGTCAACGACCTGGTCTGACCGAGGCCGCCGCGCCCAGCCTGGCGAAGGCTGGGCGCGGCGGGCCGGCCAGGGCGAGTTCGGCTCGTAGCCGCCGGGCCGCCGACGGCAGGAACGGTTCGAGCTCGGTCGCGATGACCTGACAGCGGCCGAGCAGCTCACCCACGACGTCGGCGCGGCGCGGGCCGCCGAGTCGCCAGGGCCGTTCGGTCTCCACCACACGGTTGCCGAGGGCGACCTCGTCGGTGATCGCCTCGGTGGCCGCCCGGAAGTCGCCGCCGTCCAATGCCTCGTCGATGCGCTGCGGCAGGTCGCTGGGGCACGGCGCGGGCCGGATCCCGTCCGGGTAGGCGAGGTTGAGCGTCCGGTTGAGGAAGTTGCCGACCCCGTTGGCCAGGTCGACGTCGTGGCGGTGGACCAACCGGTCGACGGTGAAATCCGTGTCGCCCAGCGGTGCCACGTCGCGCAGCAGCCACCACCGCAGCGCGTCGGTGCCGTACCGGCCGGCAAGCCCGACCGGGTCCACGGCGTTGCCGGCGCTCTTCGACAGCTTGGCGCCGCCGACGGTCAGGTAGTCGTGGACGAGGATCCGGGTCGGCAGGGGCTCCCCGGCGGACAGCAGCAACGCGAGCCAGTAGACGGCGTGGAAACGAACGATGCCCTTGCCGATGACGTGGACGCGCTCACCCGAGCCGGCCCACCACCGCTGGTACGCGTCCCGGTCCAGCGCCGTCACGTAGTTCGCGAGGGCGTCCCACCACACGTAGACGACCTGGTCCGGATCGCCCGGCACCGGGATGCCCCAGCCGCCGGCCCGGGACGCGGACCGGGAGACGCTGATGTCGCGCAGACCGGCCCGGACGAAAGCCAGCACCTCGTTGCGCCGCGCGGCCGGTTCGATGCGGACGACGCTGTCCTCGAGAATTCTCCGAATCTCCGCCTCGTAGCGGGACAGGCGGAAGAACCAGTTCTCCTCACTGACCCGCTCGGGCGGCGTGTCGTGTTCCGGGCAGCTGTCCGCGTCCAGGAACTGCTCGCAACCGCCGCAGTAGAGACCCGTGTAGCGACGGCGGTAGAAATCCCCGCGCGAGCGCTCCCACAACTCTTCGACGCCTTGCCGGTGGCGAGCCTCGGACGTGCGGATGAAGTCGTCGAACGAGAGCTCGAGCGGCTCGCGCAGGGCGGCGAACCGGTCACCGTTCGCCCTCACGAACTCCTGTACGGGCACACCGGCCTTCCGGGCAGCGGCCACATTCTTGAGCGCGTTGTCGTCGGTGCCGGTGAGAAAGCGGACGTCCGCGCCTCGCGCGCGCCGGTGCCGGGCGAGCACGTCGGCCTGCACGAGCTCAAGCGCGTGACCCAGATGCGGTGCCGCGTTGACGTAGGGAATGGCGGTGGTGACGTAGAAGGTCATGACCCCTCTTCCGCCCCGCCGCGACCGGTCACCCCGCCGAAGCGGGGACTGATCGGTCTAGAGCACGCCGACAGAGCCCGCGAAGGGGCCCATCATGACGACGCTGCTCGGCTGCATGCGCCCAGCATGCCGCCCCGCGCCCGCCCCGGCGACCCAATTCACGAGCGGCTCAGATCCACCTCGATGCGGCTCGCGGGCCAATCGACACCTTCGACGCCTCCCGCGGGAGTGGGCCACACGGAGTGGCCTGGTTGGGAGGAGTTGGCAGCCGTGGCGCCCGCTGCCTATGACCGCGTCACAGGCGGGCAGGAGGGCATCGACGACGCGTTGAGCGCTCGGGGGCACCACCGTCCCACCGATCCGGTACTCGCAGGCCGGCCGTGGAACTCCGACAGTCTTGCGAGATCGGACGCCGCCTGCCCCGCCTGAGCAGAGTGTTCCCACGTCATCAACACCTCGAGACCTGAGGTCAGGAGTCCGTCGAAGACCGTCAGGACCATGCCGCCCCAAGCCTCGAATCGCCGGCCCAAGCTGACCGTGGTGACCCGGCCGGCTCGCCGGCCTTCCCCCTTCTTCGCCCGGAACGCGCGAACGGCCCGGGCATGCACGGAGATCCGCGTGTGCCCGGGCCGGTCGGTGTTGCTTCTGTCTGCCTGTGTGCCCGTAGTTTTCTATTCCGGAACGCGTCGGTATGCCCCGTCGCTGGCGCTCGTGGCCATCGAGGCATACGCCCGGAGGGCGGCCGAGACCGGACGCTGCCGATCCACCGGCGTGTACGGCCGATCCCGGCGCTCCTCCTCGTGGCGGCGCTGGGCCAGCTCCTCGTCGGAGACGTTGAGCGTGATCGACCGGCCCGGGATGTCGATGGTGATCTCGTCGCCGGTCTGGACCAGCGAGATGAGGCCGCCGGACGCCGCCTCCGGGGAGACGTGCCCGATCGACAGCCCGGACGTGCCGCCGGAGAAGCGGCCGTCGGTGATCAGCGCGCAGGCCTTGCCCAGGCCGCGGCCCTTGAGGAACGACGTCGGGTAGAGCATCTCCTGCATGCCCGGGCCGCCCTTGGGGCCCTCGTAGCGGATCACCACCACGTCGCCCTCGACGACCTGCTTGCCGAGGATGCCCTCGACCGCCGCGTCCTGGCTCTCGAAGACCCGGGCCGGGCCGGTGAACTTCCACAGCGACTCGTCGACGCCGGCGGTCTTCACCACGCAGCCGTCCGGGGCGAGGTTGCCGAAGAGGATCGCGAGGCCGCCGTCGGCCGTGTACGCGTGCTCGACCGAGCGGATGCAGCCCTCGGCCGCGTCGGTGTCGAGGGTCGCCCAGCGGTTGGTCGTGGAGAACGGCTGGGTGGTGCGCACCCCGCCGGGAGCCGCGTGGAACAGCTCGACGGCCTCGGGGCTGGGCGAGCCGCCGCGGATGTCCCAGGCGTCCAGCCAGCTGGTGAGGTCGGGGGAGTGCACGGCCCGCACGTCCTGCTTCAGGGCGCCGCCCCGGTTGAGCTCCCCGAGCAGGGCGGGGATGCCACCGGCCCGGTGCACGTCCTCCATGTGGTACTTCACGCTGTTCGGCGCGACCTTGCTGAGGCAGGGCACCCGGCGCGAGATCGCGTCGATGTCCGCCACGCTGAAGTCCAGCTCCGCCTCGCGGGCCGCGGCCAGCAGGTGCAGGACGGTGTTGGTGGAGCCGCCCATCGCCACGTCCAGGGCGACGGCGTTCTCGAAGGCGTCCCGGTTGGCGATGCTGCGGGGCAGCACGCTGGTGTCGTCGTTCTCGTAGTACTGCTTCGCGATGTCGACGATCAGGGCGCCGGCCTTCTCGAAGAGCGCCTTGCGGGAGGCGTGCGTGGCCAGCGTCGAGCCGTTGCCGGGCAGGGCCAGGCCGATCGCCTCGGTCAGGCAGTTCATCGAGTTGGCGGTGAACATGCCGGAGCAGGAGCCGCAGGTCGGGCAGGCCGAGCGCTCGATCGTGCTGAGCTGCTCGTCGGTGACGTTCTCGTTGGCGCTGGCCGACATGGCGTCGATCAGGTCGAGCTTCTCGTGCACGATGCCCTCGATGGCGACCGTCTTGCCGGCCTCCATCGGGCCGCCGGAGACGAACACCGTCGGGATGTTGAGCCGCAGGGCGGCGATCAGCATGCCCGGGGTGATCTTGTCGCAGTTCGAGATGCAGACCAGGGCGTCCGCGCAGTGGGCGTTGACCATGTACTCGACCGCGTCGGCGATCAGCTCGCGGCTGGGCAGCGAGTAGAGCATGCCGCCGTGGCCCATCGCGATGCCGTCGTCGACCGCGATGGTGTTGAACTCCCGGCCCACGCCGCCCGCCTCGGCGACCGCGTCGGCCACGAGGCCGCCGAGGTCCTTGAGGTGCACGTGCCCGGGTACGAACTGGGTGAAGCTGTTGGCGATCGCCACGATGGGCTTGCCGAAGTCGTCGTCGGTCATGCCGGTGGCGCGCCACAGGGCGCGCGCGCCGGCCATCGTCCGACCGTGGGTCGAGGTCCGGGAGCGCAGCTCAGGCATTACTACATAGTGCCACCGCCGGTAAGGACCGGGGGCGAACCGGCATCGAGGATGTCCATCCCTCGGGATACCGAAAATGTTCCGGGTACGGCAGAGTGTTCCCGTGCACTCACCGTCCGGCGTGGAGCTGGCCGGGCTGGCGAGCCTCGTGGTCGCGGTCCCGGCCGTGGCGTTGCTGGGTAACTCCGGCCGCAGGCACACGGGCGCCGCCCGCCGCGCTCATCTCATCCTGGCCGCCGGGGGCGCCACGGTGACCGGCGCCGCCCTGGCCGGCCTGGTGAGCGCGCTCTACCTGGCGCCCGACGTGATGGACGACCACCGCCGCGCCCTCGGCCAGGCCGTCGCCGTCGCGATGGCGCTCGGCACGCTCACGCTGCTGGTGGGCACCCTCATGCTTCCCGGGGCCGCGGAGAACCGCCGCGCGGGCCTGCGGCACCTGCTCGACGGGCTCATCATCGCCGCCGCGCTGTGGTTCGTCGGCTGGATCCTCGTCTCCGAGCCCACCCGGATCCTGGGCGACCACACCCCGATGGGCTGCGTGTCGCTGCTGCTGGGCGCGGGCGTGGCCACCGTGGCCTTCGGGCTCACCACCGTCCTCGCCATGCACGCGCACCGGCCGCGGCACGTCACCGTCAAGGTCGCCGCAGGGGTCAGCCTGGTCTCGGTGACGGCCACCGCCCTGCCGGGCGGCATCTGTCAGGACATGCCGGTGGTCGTGTTCCTGGGCACGCTCCTGCTGCCCGCGGGCCTGTTCGTGGTCGCCCGTGCCGTGAAAGCCGCGGACCGCCCGGTCACCGTCGACGGCGACATCATCCAGCGGGGTACGGGCTACGCGTTCGTCCCGATGGCGGCCATGGTCATCGCCGGCAGCTACCACATCCTGGCGGGTGGCGACTTCGCCGCGCTGGGCTTCCTGGGCGCCAGCGTCGAGGGTTTCGCGCTGGTCGGCCGGCAGTACCTGGCGCTGGGCGACGTGAAGAGCTACACGCTGCAGCTGCGCCAGCGGGAGGCGCATTTCCGGGAGCTGGCGCACACCGACCCGCTCACCGGCCTGGCCAACCGCCGGGGCCTGGTCCGGGCGCTGCGCGAGCCGGCCGTCCGGAACCGTCCCCGCACCCTGGTCGGGCTCGACCTCGACGGCTTCAAGAACGTCAACGACATGCGCGGGCACGACGTCGGGGACGCGGTCCTCGCCGAGGTGGGTGAGCGGCTGCGCGTCCACCTGCGTGAGGGCGAGGTCGCGGCGCGGCTGGGCGGCGACGAGTTCGCGGTGCTCATGTGGGCCACGCCCGAGGACGCGATGGCGGCGGGCAAGCGGCTGCTGGAGGTGCTCTGCGAGCCGTACGAGACCGAGGACGGCTCGGTCTTCCTCTCCGCGAGCGTCGGCGTGGCCGGCTCCCCGGCACCGGGGGACACCGGCGAGCTGATGCGCGACGCCGACCTGGCCCTGCGGTACGCCAAGCAGCGCGGCAAGAACCGCGTCGAGCGCTACCAGAAGCGCTACGACGAGCTGCTGCGTCGCCACAGCGTGCTGGAGAACGAGCTGCGGCACGCCATCGAGCGCCGGCAGCTGCGGCTCGTCTTCCAGCCGGTGGTCGCGCTGCCCTCGGTACGCCCGGTCGGCGCGGAGGCGCTCCTGCGCTGGCACCACCCGGACCTCGGCGCCGTACGCCCCGACGAGTTCATCCCGGTCGCCGAGGAGTCCGGGCTGATCGGCATGCTCGGCGCCTGGGTTCTGGACCAGGCGTGCGCCCAGCTGGCCCAGTGGCTGGCCGCCGGGCACGACGTGTGGGTGTCGGTGAACCTGTCGCCCAAGGAGCTGCACGCCGCCGACTACGCCGGTCAGGTGGCGGCGGTGCTGGACAAGTACGGCGTACCGCCGCAGCGGCTGGTGCTGGAGGTGACCGAGCACGCGGTCGCCACGGACATGGACGAGCTGATCCGGCGGCTCGTCGAGCTCCGGTCGACCGGTGTACGGATCGCGCTGGACGACTTCGGCGCCGGCTACTCCTCGCTCGGACAACTGCGCAGCCTGCCGGTCGACATCCTGAAGATCGACCATGCGCTGGTGGCCGAGCCGGAGTCGCGGACCGGGATGGCGGCTCCGCTGGTGGACGTGGTGGTCCGGCTCGGGCATCGGCTGGGCCTCGAAGTGCTCGCCGAGGGCATCGGCACGCCCGCGCAGCGGGAGGTCGTCGAGGAGGCCGGGTGCCGGCTGGGCCAGGGCTCGCTGTTCGGCTGGGGAGTGCCGGCCGAGCATCTGGAGGCGCAGCTGCGGACCGCGCGCTCGTCCGCGACGCGGCCGGTGCCGGCGCCCCGGAGCCGCCCGGCCAAGATCGCTCCGGGTGCCCCGGCCCGCAGCCAGATCATCATGCTGGGCCCCGGAATGCGGCAGGTCCGGGCGGTGCTGCCGACGGACCCGGCCTTTTCGGGTGACCAAGATGTGAGATCAGTTGACGCACCTCGTGAGATGGGGCAGTCTTAGCCGCATGTGTTCGTCGTTCCTCGTACTTAGTTGAGCGCGCTGCCCCTGATCCTCTGGGCAGTGCGCTAGGTCCCGTGCTCATGCACGAGGGCCTTTTTTGTTGCGCAGGATCGACTTGTCGAACCCGAACGAAGGTCTGAATCGCCATGACGAGACCCACGCCCGAGACCCTCGCCCACCGTGCCACCCCGGCCACCGTCGCGGCCGCCGCCGCCGGCGCCGTAGCCGCGGTCTCGCCGACCCCGGTCAGCGGGGCCGGCTCGCTCGTGCGGTCGCTCGAGGCCCTCGGCGTCGAGGTGGCCTTCGGCATCCCCGGCGGGGCGATCCTGCCGGCGTACGACCCGCTCTACGACTCCAAGGTGCGGCACATCCTGGTCCGCCACGAGCAGGGCGCGGGCCACGCCGCCACCGGGTACGCGCAGGCCACCGGCAAGGTCGGCGTCTGCATCGCCACCTCCGGCCCGGGCGCCACCAACCTGGTCACCCCGATCGCCGACGCCTACATGGACTCGGTGCCGATCGTGGCCATCACCGGTCAGGTCCCGCGCCCGGCGATCGGCACGGACGCCTTCCAGGAGGCGGACATCCAGGGCATCACCCTGCCGATCACCAAGCACAACTTCCTCATCCAGACGGCCGAGGAGATCCCGCAGATCCTGGCGGAGGCCTTCCACCTGGCCGCCACCGGCCGCCCCGGCCCGGTGCTCGTCGACATCCCGAAGGACGTGCTGCAGGCGCAGACGACGTTCTCCTGGCCGCCGACGCTGGACCTGCCCGGATACCGGCCCACCCTGCACCCGCACGGCAAGCAGATCCGCGAGGCGGCACGCCTGATCGCCGCGGCCAAGCGCCCCGTCCTGTACGTCGGGGGCGGCGTGCTCAAGGCCGGCGCCACGGACGGGCTGCGCAAGCTCGCCGAGCTGACCGGCATCCCCGTGGTCACCACGCTGATGGCCATCGGCGCGTTCCCCGACTCGCACCCGCAGCACCTCGGCATGCCCGGCATGCACGGCACGGTTCCCGCCGTGTACGCGCTGCAGAAGGCGGACCTGCTGGTCACCCTGGGCGCCCGCTTCGACGACCGGGTCACCGGCAAGCTCGACTCGTTCGCCCCGGACGCCAAGGTCGTGCACGCCGACATCGACCCCGCCGAGATCGGCAAGAACCGGCACGCCGACGTCCCGATCGTCGGCGACGCGCGGCACGTCATCGACGAGCTGATCGCGGCGGTCTCCGGCACGGCCACCGGCGCGTCCGCGTACGAGCCGTGGTGGGCGCAGCTCAACGACCTGCGCCAGCGTTACCCGCTCGGCTACGACGAGCCCACCGACGGCACCCTGGCCCCGCAGTACGTCATCGAGCGGATCGGCGAGCTGGTCGGCCCGGAGGCGATCTACGTGGCGGGCGTCGGCCAGCACCAGATGTGGGCGTCGCAGTTCATCAAGTACGAGAAGCCCGGCACCTGGCTCAACTCCGGCGGCGCCGGAACCATGGGCTACGCGGTGCCCGCGGCGATGGGCGCGAAGGTCGGCAAGCCGGACACCCCGGTCTGGGCGATCGACGGCGACGGCTGCTTCCAGATGACCAACCAGGAGCTGGCGACCTGCGCCCTCGAGGGCATCCCGGTGAAGATCGCGGTCATCAACAACGGCAACCTCGGCATGGTCCGGCAGTGGCAGACCCTGTTCTACGAGGGCCGCTACTCCAACACCGAGCTGGGCACCCACAAGCACCGCATCCCCGACTTCGTGAAGCTGGCCGAGGCGCTGGGCTGCATCGGCCTGCGGTGCGAGTCGAAGGCCGACGTGGACGCCACCATCAAGGCCGCCATGGAGATCAACGATCGCCCGGTGGTCATCGACTTCACGGTCGGCAAGGACGCCATGGTCTGGCCCATGGTGGCGGCCGGCACGAGCAACGACGAGATCATGTTCGCCCGGGACGTGCGCCCGAACTTCGACGAGGACGACCTGTGACTACCAACAAGCACACCCTCTCCGTGCTGGTCGAGAACAAGCCCGGCGTGCTCGCCCGGGTCAGTGGCCTCTTCTCGCGGCGGAGCTTCAACATCGACTCGCTGGCGGTGGGCGAGACGGAGAACCCGGACGTCTCCCGCATCACGATCGTGGTCAACGCCGACTCCTCACCCCTGGAGCAGGTGACCAAGCAGCTCAACAAGCTGGTGAATGTCCTGAAGATCGTCGAGCTGGACCCGCAGCAGTCGGTCCAGCGCGAGCTCCTGCTGGTCAAGGTGCGCGCCGACCGTGCGGTGCGCGGGCAGGTGCTCGAGACGGTCGAGCTGTTCAGGGCGAAGGTGATCGACGTCGCACCGGACACCCTCACGATCGAGGCGACCGGTAACCCCGACAAGCTGGACGCGCTGCTGCGCGACCTCGAGCCGTTCGGCATCAAGGAGATGGTGCAGTCCGGCCTCGTGGCCATCGGCCGCGGCTCCCGTTCCATCACCACCGGCCCCGCGCTGCGCGCGGCCTGACCCCGTCCAACCTCCCCGCCGCCGCCCACAAGCTGTCTAAAGGCTCCACCATGAAAGGGAATGCCAAGTCATGACCGTCGAAACCTTCTACGACGACGACGCTGATCTGTCCATCATCCAGGGGCGCAAGGTCGCCGTCATCGGGTACGGCAGCCAGGGCCACGCGCACTCGCTGTCGCTGCGCGACTCGGGGGTCGACGTGGTGGTCGGCCTCAAGGAGGGCTCCAAGAGCCGCGCCAAGGCCGAGGAGCAGGGGCTGCGGGTGCTCACCCCGGCCGAGGCGTCCGAGTGGGCCGACGTGATCATGCTGCTCGCCCCGGACACCGCCCAGCGCAAGATCTACGCCGAGTCGATCGAGCCGCACCTCACCGAGGGCAAGGCGCTCTTCTTCGGTCACGGCCTCAACATCCGCTTCGAGCTCATCAAGCCCCCGGCGAACGTGGACGTGGCCATGGTCGCGCCGAAGGGCCCGGGCCACCTGGTCCGCCGTCAGTACGTGGACGGCAAGGGCGTGCCCGCCCTGATCGCCGTGGAGCAGGACGCCACCGGTGGCGCCCAGGCGCTCGCCCTGTCGTACGCGAAGGCGATCGGCGGCACCCGCGCCGGCGTCATCAAGACGACGTTCAAGGAGGAGACCGAGACCGACCTCTTCGGCGAGCAGGCGGTGCTCTGCGGTGGCACGGCCGCGCTGGTCCAGGCCGGCTTCGAGGTGCTCACCGAGGCCGGGTACGCGCCGGAGATCGCGTACTTCGAGTGCCTGCACGAGCTCAAGCTGATCGTCGACCTCATGTACGAGGGCGGCATCTCGCGGATGCGGTACAGCGTGTCGGACACCGCGGAGTTCGGTGACTACGTCAGCGGGCCGCGCGTGATCAACGCCTCGGTCAAGGAGGAGATGAAGAAGATCCTCTCCGAGATCCAGTCGGGCGAGTTCACGAAGGCCCTGATCGCCGACGACGAGGCGGGTGGCCAGCGCCTCCAGCAGCTGCGCAAGGAGGGCGCCGAGCACCCGATCGAGGTCACCGGCAAGAAGCTGCGCGACATGATGAGCTGGGTGGACCGGCCGATCACGGAAACTGCCTGATATTTCTGCCCTTTGTGGCACCCACGGGTTTTCCTCGTCTGCTGCCGGCCGGTGACCACCGGCCGGCAGCGGCTTTTCGGCATGCTGAGGGACCTGCGAATTCACCGTTCTGTGTGATCATTCGACTACTGGAAACGTGCGTGTTACGTCCCGCTTACCTACTCGGCGTCTTCATCGAATTGTGCACGGTTCAGGTGCTTGGGGCTGGTGTACAACAGGTAGCCTCGCCGCATGCGACTGGCTGATTCTTTCCGGAGTGAGCGCTTCGGCGCGGTCCGGATTCATGAGCTGCAGAGGGTGATCGAGCTCGACTCCGGCGCCGTGCACGACACCGGCCGGCCGGCGCTTTCGGCGGGCAGCCGCGTCGTGCCGCCGGAGGCATTGCGCGCTGTCGAGTCGCAAATGGTAATCGTCATCCCCTGCATGAATGAGACACGAAGCGTCATCGAGGGCGTGCTCTCCGGAATTCCGCACGACGCTCTCATTGTCCTGGTCTCCAACAGCGACAAGCTTCCGGTCGACCGGTACGAGATCGAGGCGCAGACCCTCGAACAGTTCTGCCGCCTCGCCGGCCGCCCCGCGATCGCCGTGCACCAGAAGGACCCGGGTGTCGCCGCGGCCTTCAAAGCGGCGGGCATGGCCGACCTCATCGGCGACGACGGCCTCGTGCGCAACGGCAAGGGTGAGGCGATGCTCATCGGCATGGCCCTCGCGGCGATGACCGGCCGCCGCTACCTCGGCTACGTCGACGCCGACAACTACGTCCCCGGTGCGGTCCACGAATACTGCAAGGCGTACGCGGCGGGCCTGCACCTCGCCGACAGCCCGTACTCGATGGTCCGCATCTCCTGGCACTCCAAGCCGAAGCTCCGCGACGGGCGGCTCTTCTTCAGCCGCAAGGGCCGCAGCTCGCAGATCACCAACGAATGGCTCAACCGCTTCCTCGCCGAGTACTCCGGCTTCGGCACCGAGGTCATCGCCACCGGCAATGCGGGCGAGCACGCCATGAGCCTCGACCTCGGCCTGAAGCTGCGCCTCGCGGGAGGCTTCGCCGTCGAACCGTACGAGTACATGGACCTGTTCGAACAGTTCGGCGGCGTCCTCGAGAGCAACGACCCGGACGTGATGGCCGGCTCGGTGCCGGTGCTGCAGATCGAGACGCGGAACCCGCACTTCCACGACAACAAGGGCGAGGACCATGTGCAGGGCATGCGCATGCAGGCCCTGAACGTGGTCTACCACTCCCCGGTGACGCTCCCGTCGGTCCGCCAGGCGATCGTCGACTTCATGGTGTCGCAGGGTGCGCTGGAGGTGGGTCAGGAGCCGCCCCGCGAGCGGGTCTACCCGCCGGTGGGCAGCCTGGACTTCGAGCTGCTGTACGACGGGCTGGACGCTGAGGCGCAGACGTTCCGCCAGTTCGACGGAGGCGCGTCCGTGGGGCTGCCGCCGTCCCCGCCGATCGACCGCGAGACGATCACGCGCGCCCGGATCTGATCGGCGCCCGGTCAGGTCGTCGGAGGGCCGGCCCGGTGAGCGTCACCGAGCAGCGGGCGCGCGCCCTCGGCGATGACGTCCCAGTCCGTCTTCGGTGAGCGTGCGAGGTTCCGGGCGAGCCACTGCGTCCGGTCCTCGTGTTCGCGCCGCAGCCCGGGGAGGTCGATCTCCACGCCGGGCCGCCCGCCGCGGCGTTCCAGCTCCTCGACCCGCTGCCGCATCGCCGTCATCAGCTTCCGATCGAGCGTGTGAACGGCCTCGAGATAGTCGGCGGTCGGGACACCGACCCGGACGACGGGGCCGGCCGTGAACC
Source organism: Actinoplanes sp. NPDC049548 (assembly GCF_040676695.1). NCBI lineage: Bacteria > Bacillati > Actinomycetota > Actinomycetes > Micromonosporales > Micromonosporaceae > Actinoplanes > Actinoplanes sp. NPDC049548. Next base: position 249,723 of record NZ_JBFAPM010000006.1, on the reverse strand, counting down.
CGATCTCGCCGTCGTCCTCGTGCCGCCAGTCCAGCGTGATCTCGTCGCGGTCGCCGCGGACGGTCCGCCAGAGGCGCAGGTGCGGAGGATTGCGCAGGTAACCGAAGTCCATGGCGTGCGCGTCGTGCCAGAGCACGGCCGTGACCACCGGATGGTCGGGCGCGTTCGGGTCCTTGTCTCCGTCACCGATGAACTCGAGCCAGTTGCACGCCCACTCGTCGGGATCCGAAGCGATGAACGGCTGCAGCTCGGCGGGCACCGGCTCGAGGACGTCGGGGGCGAGGAGATTGACGTCTTCTGAGAACCGGGCCAGGTAGTAGTCGACGTAGGGGAACGGATCGTCGAGGCGCGTGCGGCGCAGCAGCTCGTGGCCGCCGACCTCGATCCAGTACCAGCCCTCGGTGAGCCCGAACCAGGACAGGCTCGGTTGGTCGCCGCCCCACGGCGACACCTCGTCCAACGGGCACAGCCGGAAACGGAAGTCGATCATCCGGGAAGTATCCCGTGAGCCGCGCTGCGGCGGGGCGGTCGACGTCGGCGACGTCGGGATGCGTGCGGGGTGTGGGCGGCGGCGTGCTTCCGGAGGCGGTCGGGGCCGGGCCGGGTGGGTCAGGATGCGCGGCGGCGGCTCGCGTTCGGGGCGGTGGAGGTCGGCTCGGGTGGGGTCAGGATGGGGGTGGCGGCGCGCTTTCGAGAGCGGTCGGGGCCGGTCCTGGTGGGGGTGCTGGTGCCGAGGGCGGTGCGGGCGGGGGAGCGGCGGTGCGGATCTGTTCGGTGGGGGCATGCTGGGCGGCCGCGTGCGGCGGACGGGTCCGCCACTTGGGGAACCCCTGGGGACGGCGGATTTCAAGGCCTTCGATATGTGAGACCGGTCACGCTGATTTGACATGGACGGGTGGGCCTTACCTCTGCCTACGATCGCGGCAGCCTGCGAGATGGAGACGCATGACTCCCGTCGTACTGATCGCTGAGGAACTCGCCCCCGCCGCTCTCGACGTGCTGGCCCACGACTTCGACGTCCGCCACGTCGACGGCACCGACCGCGCCGCGCTGCTCGCCGAGCTGGCCGATGCCGACGCCGTCATCGTGCGCAGTGCCACCCAGGTCGACGCCGAGGCCGTCGCCGCCGCGCCCCGGCTCAAGGTCGTCGCGCGGGCCGGGGTGGGGCTGGACAACGTCGACGTGCCGGCCGCCACCGCCCGTGGGGTCATGGTGGTCAACGCGCCGACCTCCAACATCGTCTCGGCGGCGGAGCAGGCCATCGCGCTCCTGCTGGCCGTGGCGCGCAACACCGCCAGTGCCAGCACGGCGCTGAAGCGCGGGGAGTGGAAGCGCGCTGCGTACACCGGCGTCGAGCTGCAGGGCAAGACGGTCGGCGTGGTCGGGCTCGGGCGCATCGGCGTGCTGTTCGCGCAGCGCATGGCCGCCTTCGGCACCCGGCTGATCGCCTACGACCCGTACGTGCAGCCGGCCCGGGCCGCGCAGCTGGGCGTGCGGCTGGTCGGCCTCGAGGAGCTTCTGCGGGACAGCGACTTCATCTCGGTGCACCTACCGCGTACCCCTGAGACCCTGGGCCTGATCGGTGAGAAGGAGCTGGCCACCGTCAAGCCGGGCGTCCGCATCATCAATGCCGCCCGCGGCGGTCTGGTCGACGAACGCGCGCTGGCGGACGCGCTGGCCGAAGGCCGCGTGGCGGGCGCCGGGCTGGACGTGTACGCCACCGAGCCGATCACCTCGTCACCGCTGTTCGCGTTCGACAACGTCGTGGTGACGCCGCATCTGGGCGCGTCCACGGTGGAGGCCCAGGACAAGGCAGGTCTGTCGGTGGCGCGCAGCGTCAAGCTCGCGCTGCAGGGCGAGTTCGTGCCCGACGCGGTCAACGTGCAGGCCGGCGGCGTCGTGGACGAGGAGGTGCGGCCCCTGCTGGCGCTCGCGGAGCGGCTCGGCAAGGTCTTCACGGCGGTGGCCGGCGGCATCGCGGCGAGCGTGACGGTCGAGGTGCGCGGCGAGATCGCCTCCCACGACGTCACGGTGCTCAAGCTCGCCGCGACCAAGGGGCTGTTCACGTCGGTCGTCGAGGAGCAGGTCACCTACGTCAACGCCCCGCAGCTCGCGGCCGATCGCGGGGTCGAGGTCGAGCTGGCGGTCTTCGACGAGGCGTCGGACCATCACAACCTCGTCACCGTACGCGGCGCGCTGCCCGACGGCCGCCGCGTGACCGTCACGGGTACGGTGCACACGACCGGTGGCCGGGAGTCGCGGAAGCTGACCCAGATCGACGAGTTCGACCTGGAACTGGACGCCGGCGGGGTGCTGTTGTTCTTCCGCTACGCCGACCGGCCGGGCATCGTCGGCGCCATCGGGTCGATCCTCGGCGAGGCCGGCGTCAACATCGCGGCCATGCAGGTGGCCCGCCGGGAGGCCGGCGGCGAGGCGCTGATGGCGCTGACCGTGGACTCGTCGGTGGACGCCGAGCTGCTGTCCACGGTGGCCGAGGCGATCGGCTCGACCCGGGGCAGCATCGCCGACCTGCGCGACGAGGACTGAGGCGGCGGGCCGGGCTATCGGGCGTGGCGGGCCGGCGGCCGGGTGCGGGTCAGCGGGCCTTCACCGGCGGCGGGTAGACCGTGCCGTCCTGCAGGTCGAGCAGGTCGAGGTTCAGCTCGCCGGCGAGGCGTTCGATGGTCTCGAGGACCTCGTCGGGGCAGCCCTCGTCGAGGCGCATCTGGATGTGGTCCGCGGCGGCGTGCAGCGGGGCGCTCGCCCAGGGGGATCCGTCCAGCGTGGCGCGCGGGCCGCGGTCGGGGTACGTGCTGGTCAGGGCGTCATAGAAGGCGACGACGCGGGGGTCGGCGGGGCGGTGCGGGTGCTCGCCGCGCGCACACCGCTCGTTGGCGGCACGCACGTCGTCCGGCATGTCCGCGTTGTCCATGGCCCACACCACGAGGTCGAAACTCACCGGCGCATGGTGCCATACCGGCGGGCGTTCGATCCCGATCTCGCGCCGACACGCGGGGGATGCGTCTTGCGCGACATTAGTCCGCATCGCTAGCGTTGGTCCCTGCCGCGCGGGCGCTGCGGGCGTGTCTTCGGGTGACATCTCTCGCGGCCGTTCCGCGCGGTTGTGCACCCCGGCGGCGCGAGCCACGCGTTTTCGTCGTGACAACCCCCGCGATCGTTGCCGCGATCCGGGGGTTGTTCGCGTTCCGCCCTTCCTGAACGATTACTCACCCACACTCTGGGACCGGCGTACCGGACACCGGGACGCCCCGTTAGGCTCGTCCAGGTCGGACCGATCGAGGGAGTGGACGTGACGGTGGCGCGGATCGCGGTGGTGGCCGGCGACGGCATCGGGACCGAGGTGACCGCGCAGGCCCGCAAGGTGATCGAGGCCGTCCTCCCCGGCGCCGAGTACCAGGAGTACGACCTGGGCGCCCGCCTCTACAACCGCACCGGCGAAGTGCTGCCGCAGTCGGTCGAGGACGAGCTCGCCGGCCACGACGCCATCCTGCTCGGCGCCATCGGCGACCCCAGCGTCCCGCCCGGCGTTCTCGAGCGGGGTCTGCTGCTCAAGCTCCGCTTCGACTTCGACCAGTACGTCAACCTCCGCCCCTCACGGCTGTGGCCGGGCACCACCAGCCCGCTGGCCGGCCTCAAGCCCGGCGAGATCGACATGGTCGTCGTCCGGGAGGGCACCGAGGGCCTGTACGTCGGCGCCGGCGGGGTCCTGCACAGGGACACCCCCGCCGAGATCGCCACCGAGGAGAGCCTCAACACGCGCCACGGTGTCGAGCGGGTCGTGCGGGACGCCTTCGCGCGGGCGCAGCGCCGGGAGCGCCGTCACCTGACCCTGGTGCACAAGACCAACGTGCTCACCCACGCCGGTGGGCTGTGGGCGCGCACCTTCAAGGCTGTGGCGGCGGAGTTCCCCGACGTCACCACCGAATATCAGCACGTCGACGCCGCGAGCATGTTCATGGTCAGCAACCCGCAGCGGTACGACGTCATCGTGACCGACAACCTGTTCGGTGACATCCTCACCGACATCGCCGCTGCCGTGACCGGTGGCATCGGCATGGCCGCCAGCGGCTCCGTCAACCCGGAGCGCACGTACCCGTCGACGTTCGAGCCGGTGCACGGATCCGCGCCGGACATCGCCGGCCAGGGCATCGCCGACCCGGCTGCCGCCATCCTGTCCGCCGCCCTCCTGCTCGAGCACCTCGGGCACCCGGACGAGGCCCGGCGAGTATCCGAGGCGGTCGCGGCCGAGGTCGCCTCCCGCACGCCGGGGGCCTCGCTGCGCACCGCCGAGGTCGGGGACCGGGTCGCCGCCGCGGTCTCCTGAGCGCCCAGCGCCAGCACCACCGTTCCAGCCGGACCACGACGCCGCCGGCGGAACGAAGAAGCCGGACCACGACGCCACCGGCGCAACCAAGGAGCCGGACCACGCCGCCGGCGGGGCCGAAGCAGCCGGGCGACGAAGCGCTCGGGAACCAGCCGCCGGCTCTGATCCCGGCTGCGCACGCGGCGCCGCACACCAGCCCGCGAACCCGCGTGCCCGGCTCTCGGCGTACCGGTGAAAACACGGACCGTGCCCGCGTGCCGGTCCCCCACCTGGTGGTCGGCTTTTAACGACCGTTCGGGGTAAGTTCATGGAGCGCTGCGGGTGCTCCCTCATGCTCACATCCTTTTTCCTCGCGAGAGAAAGCAGGTCAGCTCCCATGAGTGGTGGTGACAACCTCGACTTCGAGATCCGTCCGAACCCGGCGCCGGTAAGCGACGCGGACCGTGCGACGTTGCTGGCCAATCCGGGCTTCGGGCGCATCTTCACCGACCACATGGTCACCGTGCGGTACGCGGAGGGCAAAGGCTGGTACGAGCCCCGCGTCGAGGCCCGCGCGCCGATCCCGATGGATCCCGCGGCGGCTGTGCTGCACTACGCGCAGGAGATCTTCGAGGGGCTGAAGGCGTACACCACGCCCGACGGCGGGGTGGCGATGTTCCGCCCGGACGCCAACGCGGCGCGGTTCGCCCAGTCGGCGCAGCGGATGGCGATGCCGGTGCTGCCGCAGGCGACGTTCCTCGAGTCCTTGCGGCAGATCATTGCGATCGACCGGCAGTGGATCCCGCAGAGCGACGAGGGCAGCCTGTATCTGCGCCCGTTCGCCTACGCCAGTGAGGTCTTCCTGGGTGTGCGCCCGGCGATGGAATATCTGTACCTGGTGATCGCCTCGCCGGTCGGCGCCTACTTCAGCGGCGGCGTCAAGCCCGTGACGGTGTGGGTGACTCCCGACTACACCCGGGCGGCTCCCGGTGGCACCGGCGCGGCGAAGTGCGGCGGTAACTACGCGGCCGGGCTGTCCGCGCAGGCCGAGGCCATCGAGCACGGCTGCGACCAGGTCGTGTACCTGGACGCCGTGGAGCGTAAGTACGTCGACGAGCTCGGCGGCATGAACGTCATCTTCGTGATGGACGACGGTTCACTGGTGACGCCGCCGCTGAGCGGCACGATCCTGCCGGGCATCACCCGCGACTCGATCCTGAAGCTGGCACAGCGGGCCGGGCGCCGGGTGGAGGAACGCCCGGTGAGCCTGCAGGAGTGGCGTGAGGGCGCGGCGTCCGGGCGGATCCGCGAGGCCTTCGCCTGTGGCACCGCGGCGGTGATCACGCCGATCGGCACGATCCGGTCGCCGGAGGGTGAGTTCACGGTCGCCGACGGCGGCCCGGGTGAGGTCACCATGGGGCTGCGGCAGGAGCTGTCGGACATCCAGCGGGGCCGTGCCGAGGACCCGTTCGGCTGGGTCCACCGGGTTCTCTAGGGGGCGGGTTCGAGCAGGTGACCGCGCAGCGCGGCCACCTGCTCGGCGCTGATGCCGATCTCGCGCACGTACTTCTCCACCGAGCCGTACCTGTCCCGCAGGTCGTGCAGGAACATCAGCATGGCCTCACGGGGGCAGTCGAACATGTGGTACTTGTCCTGGACCATTTCGGGCTTCGTCCGCGTCAGATACTCCGTCAGCGACGCCATGGCGGCCTCGGTCAGCGCGTAGTCCTCGGCGATGTCGGCCTCCGAGACGCCCAGCAGCGACAGGGTGAGGGCGCAGACCACACCCGTACGGTCCTTGCCGGCCATGCAGTGCACGACCACCGGCGCCGCGTCGGGGTCGGCGATGAGGCTGAGCGCCGCGGCGAGCCCCTCCTGGCCGTCCTCGATGAAGTTCACGTAGCGGTCGGCCAGCCAGCGCTCGTGCGACGTGCCCTCCGGCTCCGGCACCGTCTCCCAGTCGACGTGCTGCAACACGATGTTGTGGTAGGCCAGCCCCTCCGCCTCCGGGACCCGGCCGTGCTCCTCGACCTCGAACAGCCGGCGCAGGTCGATGACGGTGCGGACGCCGAGCTCGCCGAAGGTCACCAGGTCGTCGCCCTTGAGGCGGTGCAGCGAGTCCGACCGGAACAGGCGCCGCCAGCGGACCGTCCGGCCGTCGAGGCCCGCGTACCCGCCGACGTCACGGAAGTTGTAGCTGGACGAGAAGGTCAGATTTCGGGGGTGCACGCCTCCAACCTAGTGGGCTTTCTCGATCTCCTCACCGGGCCCGACCATGTGATCGTCGTCGCTGGGTGGTTCCTTCTTCTGGAACGCCCGGGGGTCGAAGGCGCCGCCGGACTCCTCCTCGACGAACTCGCCCTGCGCGTCGGAGATGAGGCCACCGGCCCGGTCCGGATCGTTCTGCGGATAGCTCATGGGCGGGGAGTACCCCGTGTGCGCCACCCGACACGGGGACACCTGTCCCGGAGTCTGGACTTCTGTCCCACGGACGCACGGTGAGTGGCATGCTCTCCTACGTGACCCGATCCGTGCTCATTATTGGCACCTAGCGCGCCGGCCCTCCCTACGCCGACGCGCAGACCTCCCGCATCCGCGGGGGGTCTTTTTGTTGGGTCGTCAGGTCTCGCCGAAAGGAACTCCCCATGACCTACCAGGTGTTCGACACGACGCTGCGCGACGGTGGGCAGCGCGAGGGCATCAGCTACTCGGTCGTCGACAAGCTCGCCGTGGCGCGGCTGCTGGACGAGTTCGGGGTCGGCTTCATCGAGGGCGGCTGGCCGGGCGCCATGCCCAAGGACACGGAGTTCTTCCGGCGCGCGAAGACCGAGCTGGACCTCAAGCACGCCGTCCTGGTCGCCTTCGGCGCCACCCGCAAGGCCGGCGTCGACGTCGCCGAGGACGCGCAGGTGCAGGCGCTGCTCGACGCCGAGACCCCGGTCGTCTGCGTGGTCGCCAAGTCCGACATCCGCCATGTGGAGCGGGCGCTGCGCACCACCGGCGACGAGAACCTGGCGATGGTCCGCGACACCGTCGCCCACCTGGTCGCGAACGGGCGCCGGGCGTTCGTCGACTGTGAGCACTTCTTCGACGGCTTCCGCTACGACCCCGACTACACCTCCTCCGTCGTCCGCGCGGCCTTCGAGGCCGGCGCCGAACGGGTCGTCATGTGCGACACCAACGGCGGCATGCTCCCGTCGATGATCACCGCCGCGATCCAGGACGTGGTCGCCCGCACCGGCGTACCCGCGGACCGGCTCGGCATCCACTGCCAGAACGACACGTCCTGCGCCGTGGCGAACACCGTCGCCGCCGTCGAGGCGGGCGTCAAACACTTCCAGTGCACGGCCAACGGCTACGGCGAGCGGCCCGGCAACGCCGACCTCTTCGCCGTGGTCAGCAACCTGCAACTCAAGCTCGGGCTGAAGGTCCTACCGGACGGCTGCCTCGAGAAGGCGACGCGGGTGTCGACCGCGCTCGCCGAGATCGCCAACATCGCCCCCGACACCCACCAGGCCTACGTCGGGGCCGCGGCATTCGCCCACAAGGCGGGGCTGCACGCGAGCGCGATCAAGGTGGATCCGCTGCTCTACAACCACGTCGACCCGGCGGTGGTGGGCAACGACATGCGGATCCTGGTGACGGAGATGGCCGGCCGGGCCAGCATCGAGCTCAAGAGCCGTGAGCTCGGACTGGACCTGGCCGGCCACCCGGACACCCTCACCGAGGTGACCCGCAAGGTCAAGGAGCTCGAGGCGGGCGGCTGGTCCTTCGAGGCCGCCGACGCGTCCTTCGAGCTCCTGGTCCGCGACGCCCTGCCGGGCGCCGCCCTGGCCAAGCCGTTCAGCCTGGAGTCCTACCGGGTGCAGGTCGAGCACCGCGAGGACGGCGCGGTCGTCTCCGAAGCCACGGTCAAAGTCCGGGTACGCGGAGAGCGCGTGATCGCCACCGCAGAGGGCAACGGCCCGGTCAACGCCCTCGACGAAGCCCTCCGCACGGCGCTGTCGAAGCACTACCCGGAGCTCGAGAACTTCGAGCTGGCCGACTACAAGGTCCGCATCCTCGAAGGCTCCCACGGCACCAACGCCATCACCCGCGTCCTGGTCGAGACCAGCGACGGCAACCGCGAGTGGACGACGGTCGGCGTGCACGAGAACGTGGTGGAGGCCAGCTGGAAGGCCCTCACCGACGCGCTGACGTACGGCCTGGCCCGCGCAGCCGCCCGCGCCTGACCCGTCACGGCCGCCTGGTCATCACGCGCAAGGTGATGGCCAGGCCAGCGAGGCACCACGCTCCGAGAACGGCGTAGGGAAGCGCGGCGATCCCGCCCGGTGGTGACGTGAGACTCTCCCGTACGGCCTGTGCCATGTACTGGAACGGCAATACCCGGTGCGCGGCCTGGAGCCAGTCCGGCAGCCGCTCCGCGGGGAAGTTGATCGGTGAGAACATCAGCGCGACGAAGACCAGGGCCTGCGTCGCGAGACTCGTCGTGGCCGGCGGTGCCGCGTACGCGAGCGCGAAGCCGGCCGTGGTGGCGGTCAGTGCGACCAGCAGCACGGCCCCTACCACGACCGGGCTGACGCGCAGATGGAGGTCGAAGCGCAACACCGCCGTGAGCAGACCCAGCAGCAGCCCGGGCGTGCCCGTGACCAGCCACGTGGTCAGGTCCGCCGCCAGCACGGCGGTGCGCGGCACGGGCAGCGTCCGGTTGTAGGTGAAGGTGCCCTCGGTCTTGGACAGGGCGATCAGCTGCGGTGCCATGACCATGCCGATGGTGATCAAGCCGAGCGTGGGCGCGCCGGTGGACAGGTACAGCGCCGTCGCCGGATCGAGGTCGGGCACCAGGTACGCGAATCCGACGACGATCCCGACCGCCAGGAAGCTCTGGACGATCAGGACGAGTGGCAACACGAACCGCAGCCGCAGGGCGGTCCAGCGGACGAGCAGGGCGTAACTACGAAACCAGAACCGCACCACGGTCCCCTTCCCCCGAGTCGGTGAGTCTGATGTAGACGTCTTCGAGTCCGGCCGAATGGAGAGCGAAGCGGGCGGTGTGCGCCAGCGCCCAGGCCACTGCTCGCGAGGCGTCCGCAGCGGCGAGCGTCATGGTCATGCGGTCGCCGTCTCGGTGCACCGCACGGCACCACTCCGGCGTGCTGATACCGCCGGGCCTAGCAAGCTCCAGCCGCATCTCGTGGCCGGCGGCGAGGTCGGCGGGGCTGCCCGTCGCCACCACGCGGCCGTGGTTCAGAACGACGACCTGGTCGATCGTCCGCTCGGCCTCGGCGACGTTGTGGGTGACGAGCACGACGGCGTGGCCCGCGGCAGCCAGCGTGCGGATCCGCTCCCAGAGGAGGCGCCGCCGCACTGGGTCGACGTCGTTCGTGGGCTCGTCGAGCATCACGAGCCGGCCGGGCGTCACGATCGCCATGCAGAAGGCGATGAGCCGCCGGACTCCGCCGGACAGCCGCTCGGCCGGGGCGTCCGCCCACTCCTCGATGTCCAGGGCGGCCAGCAGTTCCGTCGTTCGGCTTTGCACGGCACGGCGCCCTCCGCCGCGGATCCGTCCGACGATCTCGATCGCCTGCCGGGCCGTGACGCCGGTCAGCGGCGCGTGGGACTGCGGTTGGAAGGAGCAGACCGTGCGGGCGTACGCCGGATCGGCGACCGGGTCGCGGCCGAGCAGCCGGATCCGGCCCGAAGTGGGCCGCACCAGCCCGACGACCTGGTGGAGCAGCGTGGTCTTTCCTGCTCCGTTGTGGCCGAGCAACCCGGTCACCTGCCCGGCGCGGACGACGAGGGTGATCCCGTCGTTGGCCCGGCTGCCGTCCGGATAGACCTTGGTCAGAGAGTTGATGTTCAGCACGGTGCCTCGCATACCCGTCAGTATCTGGATACCAGTGAGTATCTGGATACTCGCACGAATGTCAATAGGGTAGGTTTGCGCCATGACCGAGCGGCTGACCCGTGCGCAGCAGCAGAAGCGCACCCGCGAGCGGTTGCTGGACAGCGCCGAGACGCTCTTCGGCGACCGCGGGATCCATCAGACGACGCTCGACGAGATCGCGGCGGCGGCCGGTCTCACCAAGGGGGCGATCTACGCGAACTTCGGCGGTAAGAAGGACCTGATCGCCGCACTGCTGCAACGCAAGCTCGAACGCGACGACCCGGTCCGGCCCAGGTCGTCGCTTGAGTCCTGGGTGAGGTCGGTGGGCGAGAGCTACGAGGCCAGCGCTCCCACGCCGCAGGTGCGTCGCTTCGCCATGGCCCTCGTCGAATTGTGGCTGTTCGGGATGCGGGACGAGACTCAGCTCGGCCCGTTCCGAGACTGGCTGCGCAGCGTTCGGGAGCACCTCGCCGACGACGCCGCTGTGCTGGGGAACCGGCTGCCGATGCCTTCGGATCAGGCAGCCGCGCTCCTGCTCGCGCTCGACATCGGTGTCGCGCTGCAGTACCTCGCCGATCCGGAGGCCGTACCGGTCTCGACCTACACCCGTGGCGTCGAAGCGCTCCTCGGGCTGCCCGTCAGGCCGCCGGGACGATGACCTCGGCGATGATCGAGCGGTGGTCGCTGTCCTTGATGCCGTGCACGGCCGCGTCGGCGACGCCCAGGCGCTTGTCGACCAGGACGTGGTCGATGGTCACCGGGGGGATGGGGTCGCCGTCGTACGGGCCCCAGGTGCCGATCAGGCCCTTGCCGGTGGCGTCGGCCGCGTCGCGGTAGCCGTCGCCGATCAGGGAGCGCAGGGGTGCGTGGTCCAGGGTCGCGTTGAAGTCGCCGAGCAGGATGCGGGGGAGGCCGGTGGTGTCGGGGCGGGGCTGGGCCGCGAGGTCCGAGCGCCAGCCCGCCAGGGCCGACTTCGCGGCCGGGGCCAGGGGGTGGGCGGACTCGACGATGATCTTCCCGGTGCCGGCCGGCTGGACCGTTCCGTACGCCTGCTTGAAGCCGGTGGCGTTGTCGCGGGTGCCCGGGTCGGTGATGGGGAAGCGGGAGTAGAGCCCGGAGCCGCTGGCGCCCCACTCGGGGGCGAGTGACGAGTAGGGGAGCAGCTTGCCCAGGCCCGCCTCGGCGAGCCGGGTCTGGGCGGCCGGGCTGAACTCCTGCAGGGCGAGGACCGCCACGTCGTTGTCGCGGACCAGTTGGACGATCCGGGCCGCGTCGGCGTGGCCGAAGAGCATGTTCGAGGTCATCACGTGGAGCTTCACGCCGGTCTGCGGCCCGCGGTCACCGTCGGCGAAGGCTCGGGGCAGGACCATGACCGCGAAGAGGGCCACGGTGACCGCCGCGACGGAGCCGACCAGCCAGCGGCGGGTGGCCAGCGCGGCGATGGCCGGCACGACCGACCAGGCGGCGACGTACGGCGTGAAGGCGAAGAGCTGGATCACCAGGCCGCGCTCCTCGCCCGCCATGCGCCCCACGGCCCACGCGGTGCCGGGCAGCACCAGGAGCCAGAGGAACACCTGCCAGGCGGCCCGGCGTGCGCGGGCGGGCTTCGCCGTGGGCGCCGGGGTCGTGATGGTCATGCGGGCGACGGTATCCGGCCGGGGCCACCCGTACCGAATGAACAGGTCTTACGTCACATCCGGCCGTCACTGGTACGGGTTGAAGTTCTGCCCCGCCATCACGAACCACGCCGTGGTGCCGACGTGCTGGAGCCCGAAGTAGCCCCACCCGAAGCCGGTCTCGAAGGGGCCGGTGGCGGCCACCACGCCGGAGGCGGCGGGCAGCGGGGTGCCGGTCCACGTGCCGCCCTCGCCGGGGTCGGAGAGCCGGCCGCCTCGCGGGTCGCAGGTGCGGCCGACGGTCTGCCCGGCGCCGAGCGACTCCTGGGCCGTCACGGTCGCCTGCAGCAGCTGGCGGGCGCGGGCCGCGTCGCCCGGTCCGCCGCGCCTGAGCAGGGCCAACGCGGCGTGGCCGGTGCCCTCGAGCCACACGGCGGCGGGGTTGCTGGTCTGCGCGCTGCCGGTGACGGTGCCGGTGAGGACCTTCGCCTGGCTGCTGTATGTCAGGCCCGTCACCGTGCCGTCGGTGTTGCCGAGGTGGCGCACGGCCCAGTCGACCGACTCCTCGTAGCGGCGGTCGCCGAGGCTGAGCAGCCCCCAGCTCTGCACGTCCTCGGGGACGTTGCCGACGTTGATCTCGTCGGGGTTCTCGTCGGTGGTGCCGGTCCAGAAGTGCCGGCCCGCGGGGTTCCACATCTCGCCGACGAAGGCGGCCGCGATCGCGGCGCGGGTCGTCCAGCGGCGTTCCCGGGTGAGCTTCGCGAGCAGCGTGAACAGGGCGTACGCGTCGATGTTGTGTTCGGTCGACGCCCACCGCTGCGGCGTCCGCCCGTCCTCGCGGAGGCCCCCGTGGTAGCCGCCGTACCGGTGGGGTGACTGCCGGCCGGCGATCCAGAGGCCGAGGGCCACGGCGCCGTCGAGGTACTTCCTGATCCGGGTGTCGGTGTAGAGCTGTGCCAGGGCCAGCCCGACCCAGGCCATGTCGCCCGTCGACGAGCCGCCGAAGCCGAACGGCCACAGGTGCGCCGCCTTGCCGTCCTCGCGCTTGAGGCCGGGGAAGCTGGGGCCGCCGCCGTAGAACTGCATCGGCCCTGCCGCGTACGCCTGCCGCACCCGCCCGTCGGCGTACGTGTCGTCGTTGGCCTGCGCCCACAGCAGGGCGTCGCCGATGAGCCGGGCCCGGCGCACGTTCGCGACGGTCGGGTTGGCGAGGTAGGCCAGGATCGCGAGCGCGTTGTCGTAGACGAACGCGGTGGTGAGCAGCTCGCTCTCGTTGCTGTAGCTCTGCAGCAGCCGGGGTTCGCCGCCCTTGAGGTACGCGTCCTGCACCACGTCGAGGTAGTGGTAGGCGCGGCCGATCGGCTCGGCCAGCGACCGGTCGACGAGGTGCCGCGGCGCGCAGGTCCCGGCGGCGGCGTCGGGGGCGAGCACGGGGGCGGCCGCCGATGGCCGTGCGAGCGGGCGGCTGCAGGTGAACGATGCGGACGACGTCGTCAGGTTCGTGGGCATGTCAGGGTCCCAACGTTCGCGGGAGCGCTCTCAAGGAGGCTGGGGGCCATTGAAACTCCCTGGAACAACCGGTGGCAATACTCGGCCCGCCGCCGATCACCGACGGCGGGCCCGACATCGTACGTCAGATCTCGGCGTCGAGGACCTCTCCGATCTTGCCGGCCGCCAGCTCGTCGCGGATGAGCGCGCTGTCGCCCTCCACGACGAGGGTGAGGCCGTCCGGGTGCAGGTAGGTCGCCGCGGCCGCGGACACCTCCTCGACCGTCGCGGCCAGCAGCCGCTGCCGCAGCGTCACGTAGTAGTCGTCCGGCAGGCCGTGCACGACCAGCGTGGCGAGCGCTCCGGCGATCGAGCCCGGCGTCTGCATGTCGACCGAGAGGGAGCCGGCCCGCCACGTCCGCGCGACCGCCAGCTCCTGCTCCGTGACGCCGTCGAGCCGCGTCCGGGCGATCTCGCCGACGGTGTCCGCCAGCGCCGGCGCGGTCACGGCCGTCTGCACCGAGGAGCTGACCCCGAACCGGCCGAACCGGCGGGTCATCGCGAAGTCCGCGCGGATGCCGTACGTGTAGCCCTTCACCTCGCGGATCAGGTGGTTGAGGCGGGACGTGAAGGCCCCGCCCAGCACCGTCGCCACCAGGGTGATCGGCACGTAGTCCGGGTGTGCCCGCTCCGGGGCGCGGTGCCCGAGGCGCAGCGTCGACTGCACCGAGCCCGGCCGGTCGACCAGCAGCACCCGGCGGGTCGCCGAGATCGGTACGTCCAGCGGCCCTTCGGCGGCCTCGGGCGCACCGGACGTGCCGGCGAAGGCCGCCGCGCCCAGCTCGTGCAGGTCGAGCCGGTCGAGGTCACCGGCGACGAGCAGCACGCCGGGACGAGTCAGCCGGTCGCTGTGGAAGGCCTGGACGTCTTCCACGGTGACCGCCGCCATCGACGTCGGGTCGCCGTGCAGGGGGCGGCCGTAGCGTTCGCCGACGCCGAAGAGGTCGGCGCGCAGCGCGGCGTCCGCCCGCGGTCCCGGCTGCGCCCAGTCCATGCGCAGGGCGGTCGCCTCGTCGTCGCGGACCCGGGTGACGTCGGCCGGGTCGAGCCGGGGCGTGCGGACCGCCTCCGCCATCAGGGCCACCGCGCGAGGCAGCAGGCCTGCGGGCACCGAGACGCCGATCCGGAAGGAGTCCCAGTCGACGGAGGTGGTGAGCTCGGCGCCGAGTCCCTCGAGGGCCAGCGCGTACGCCGCGGAGTCGCGGTTGCTCGTACCTTCCTCGAGGCACTTCGCGAGGACGGCGGCGGTGCCCTCGCGTCCCGCGGCTTCCCGGGCCGCACCCGCATCGAGGAGCAGTGACGCGGTGGCCAGGAGCTGGCCCGGCATGTGCGCGGCGACGACCTCGCCGCCGGCGACGGACACGCGGTGGATCGCCGGGAACGCGTACGGGCGGGCGGCACCCGAGTCGGGCCGGGTGGCGACGAGGCTCATGCTTCGGTCCCTTCCGGGAGGTAGACGAGGGTCACCCGGGACTCCGGGTTCAGCGTGCGCGCGGCCTCGGCGATGTCGCCCGCGGTGACCGCCTGCCACTGCGGCAACCGGTACGCGGCACTCGAGGCGTCGCCGAACTGGGTCGCGTACCGGCCGAGGATGTCCGCCCGGCCGCCGACCGTGGACAGCTGCCGCCACCAGGCCGTGGTGAGCAGCGCCTTGGCCCGCTCCAGCTCGGCCTCGGTGACCGGTTCGGCGGCCATGCTGTCCAGCACCTCCGCCACGCCGGCCTCGAGGGTCTCGGTGTCCACCCCGTCCTTGGCGGTGGCCGTGACGATCAGCGGTGCCGGCGCGTGCGCCAGGTCGACGCCGTACGCGCCGATGTAGTCGGGCTGGGCGATCCGGGCGCCGTCGGCGAGCCGCTGGTAGAGGCGGCTGCCGCGGCCGCTGCCCAGCACCGCCGCGAGCACGGTGATCGCGTCGTATCCCGCCGTGCCGAAGGCGTGCGTCCGGTGCGACAGGTACACGCGCGGCGCTGGCACGCTTCCGGTCACCGTCTCGCGCACCGGCGTGGTGGCCGGGCCGGCGATGTGCCCGTGCGGCGCGGCGGGGATGTCCGGCACCGGCTCGATCATGCCGAAGTACTTGTCCGCCAGGGCGAACACCTCGGCCGGCGTGACGTCGCCCGTGACGGTCAGCACGGCGTTGTTGGGGGCGTAGTAGAGCGCGTGGAACGCCTGGAACGTCTCCAGGCTCGCCGCGTTCAGGTCCTCCATCGACCCGATGGTCGCGTGGTGGTACGGGTGCCCCGACGGGTACAGCAGGGGCAGCAGGCGCAGCCACGCATCACCGTACGGCACGTTCTCGTACCGTTGGCGCCGCTCGTTCTTGACCACCTCGCGCTGGTTGTCCAGGGTCTCCTGGGTCAGCGCCGGCACCAGCCCGCCCATCCGGTCGGCCTCGAGCCAGAGGGCCAGCTCGAGGTGCTCCGACGGCAGCGTCTGGAAGTAGTTGGTGCGGTCCGGGTTGGTGGTGGCGTTGAGCGAACCGCCGGCGCCCTGCACGTAGCGCATGTGCTCGGTCTTGCCGACGTGCGCGGAGCCCTCGAACATCAGGTGCTCGAAGAGGTGGGCGAAGCCGGTCTGGCCGGGCGGTTCGTGCCGGGAGCCGACGTCGTACCAGAGGTTCACGCAGACCACGGGCGCGGTGTGGTCCTCGCTGACGACGATGCGCAGCCCGTTGTCCAGGCGCGCGGTTTCGATGGGCCACGGATAGCCGGTCTCGGCGACCGGTGCGGGCTGAGCGGACACGCAACCTCCCTGTATCGGGTTCCAGTATCCCGGGTCACACCCGGGCCGTGAGCTGAAGGGCCGCGCGGAAGGCCCGGATCGCCGGCTGCTCCGCCGACCCGCTGCGGACCCCGGTGTAGAGGCGGCGCCGCGGCCGGCCCGGCAGGTGCCTCAGCTCCAGGTCGCCGGGGGTACGGCCGGTCCACAGCAGATCCGGTACGAACGCGACGGCGTGCCCGGTCTCCACCAGTCTCAGCTGCAACAGCAGGTCGGGGCTCTGGAAACGTACGTCCGGCTCGAACCCGGCGCTGCGGCAGATCTGCCGCGCCCAACGGCCCGTGATGGTGTCGCCGGGGTCGAAGACGAACGGAGCCTCCGCCAGGTCGGTGAGCTTCGCGCGATGCCACGGCCCGCCCGTCGGTATGACCATCCGCAACTCGTCCTCCAGCAGGTCCTCCTCGTCGACGCCGGGCAGGGCCGGCTCCGGCACGCCCGGATAGCACTCCCCGAGCACGACGTCGAAGTCCCGGGCGAGCAACCCTGCGAAGGCCGGACCCGCCTCCGCCTGGGTGATCTCCACCCGGAGGCCGGGATGCTCGGCGCTCAGCCGGGAGAGCGCCCCGGGAACCAGGGCCAGCATCACCGATTGGAAGGACGCGACCCGCAGAGTGCCGGTGACGTCGGTCATGCTCGCCGCCAGCTCCGCCTCGGCGAGCTCCATCCGCTCCAGGATCACCTCGGCGTGCCGGACCAGGATCCGGGCCTGCGCGGTGAGGCGTACGCCCCGCCCGACATGCTCCAGCAACCGGGCGCCGGTCTCCGCCTCCAGCACGCTGAGCTGCTGCGATATGGCGGACGGGCTGTAGTTCAGCGCCTTCGCGACGGCCGCCAGCGTGCCGAGCCGATCGAGCTCGCGCAGCAGCCGGAGGCGATGAACGTCCAACATTGCTGACGATTATCGCCCAGAAACATTCGCTGGACGAAACGGTCGCCGCCTGGCGATCGTGGAGCCGTGACCACCGCTTCCTCCCACATCGCTCCAGCTCCCGGGCCCGCCGTCCTCATGGTTCTGGGGTCCTGCGCCTCCCTGCAGATCGGCGCGGCCCTCGCCGCCCGCCTCTTCCCCGTGACCGGCAGCGCGGGCGCCACCCTGCTGCGGCTCGGCCTGGCGGCCGGCGTCCTGCTCGCCGTGGCTCGGCCGGCGGTCCGGTCCTGGCGGCGTCACCAGTGGCGGGCGGTGCTGCTGCTCGGGGCCGCGCTGGCCGGGATGAACGGGTTCTTCTACGCGGCCCTCGCCCGGATCCCGCTGGGACCGGCGGTCACCATCGAGTTCCTGGGCCCGCTGACCCTGGCCGCCGTCCTGTCCCGCCGCGCCCGCGACTACGGCTGGGTCCTGCTGGCCGCCGCGGGAGTCGCGGTGTTCGGCTTCGCGGACGGCGGTGCCACCCTCGACCCGGTCGGCGTCGCCCTCGTCCTCGCCGCGGCGGTCTTCTGGGCGCTCTACATCCTGGCGAGCACCCACGCCGGCGCCGCGATCGCGGGCCAGGGCGGGCTCGCGGTCGCCATGGCGTTCGGCGCCCTGGTCCTGCTCCCGGGCGGCGTGACGGGCGCCGAGAAGGCCGTCACGTCACCCCATCTGCTGCTGATCGCGCTCGGCACCGGCCTGCTCGCCTCGGTCATCCCGTACTCGCTCGAGCTGTCCGCGCTGCGCCGCCTGCCCCAGCGGGCCTTCGGCATCCTGCTGAGCCTCGAACCGGCGGTCGCCGCCCTGGCCGGCTGGCTCCTACTGGCCCAGCCTCTCACCCCGGCCGCCGCCTCTGCGGTCGTGCTGGTGGTCCTCGCCAGCATCGGCTCCACGGCGTTCGCTTGATCACAAACCGCGTGGCGTCCTCCGGGCGGCGGTGACATGCTGGGCCGCGTGCCCGATGACGTCCAGGTGAACGAGCGGCTGGTGATCCCCGCCGCGGAGCTGTCGTGGCGTTTCTCGCGCTCGAGCGGCCCGGGCGGGCAGGGCGTCAACACCACGGACTCGCGGGTCGAGCTCTCGTGGGACCTCGCCGGCTCCGATCTGCTGCCAGTGGCGCTGCGGGACCGTGCGGTCGAACGCCTCGGCTCGCGGCTGGTCAACGGCGTTCTGACCGTCGTGGCCTCCGAGCACCGTTCGCAGCTGCGCAACCGCGAGGCCGCAGCTGCCCGGCTCGCCGGTCTGGTCGCGGGAGCGATAGCCCCGCCTCCCCGGGTGCGCCGAGCCACCCGCCCCTCACGAGGCGCGGTGGAACGGCGCATCGCCGACAAGAAGCGCCGCAGCCAGATCAAGCGCGGTCGCCGAGGCGACGTGGACTGACGGGCGAGAGGTAGCAGGGCCGGGAGGCCGGCTCCTTCGAGCGGAGCCCGCCGGCGTAGCCGCCGACTTGGTGGCCTTGGCGGCCGTCTTCGTGACCGCCGTGCACGTGGCCGGGGCCGACGCCGTGGCGGTGCGCTTGGTCGAGGCCGAGGTAACAAGCGGCGGTGCGCTTCGCGGCCGCCGGCCGCTTCGGGCCGCGGCGCCATGCCTCAGCTTGCCGTTGCGCCCGCGCTGCTCGCCTGGCGTCGCCGCGGCGCAGTGGACGAGCCGGTGCAGGGTGGTGCGGAGACTGCCCGTTCGCTCTTTTCGTGGTGGCCGGACCGACGGACGTCCAGTCGGCTTCAGATGATTTCTTGATATGAATCATCCGTGGTCGGCATCGTGGAATGCGGAGGGTGGCGAGGATAATGGAGTGATGACGCAGCTGACGTTATTCCCCACGAAGAATGTGAGGGACCGGACGCTGCGGCGCAATCATTCACCGGCGGCCGAGGAGTTCCGACGCAAGCATGAGCGGCACCGCTCGTGGGGCTTGATGCAACGTCATTCCCGGCGCTTGCGTCGGCTGCGCGAGGCTGAGCCGCAGCCAGTTCCTGATGCTTCTCTTCCGGAGACGCCGCCCGGCGTGACGCATCGGGAAGGCGCAAAGAATCATCGCGGATGGCCGGAAAGCCCCGGTCAGCACGACGAAGCGGGTCGCGGCGCCGCACCGAAGGACGACATAGGGCACAGCAGTGACGCGGAAGATCGCCGGTCCCACGCGGTGGCCGCAGAGCAGACGTGGGCGACCGGGTCCCCCGTTCCACCGGCGGCCACGGATTCCGCCGCGCGTCCCCCGCGACTAGAAAGCGGGCACGGTCGAAGCCAGGCCCGCCGCGCGCACCGAACATTCCGGCCCGATCGGACCATCGGCCATTGTCGTGCCGGATCGGCGAGGCGACCGCCGTCAATGACGATGGAAAGGCGAACAAGACCTCCGCGGAAACTGTCGATAATGAATCCGGACGCACTCATCTCGGCCATGTCCGTGCCCTCGAAGGGTCCGCCTTCGATCCGCTCCGTTGTGGCTCAGCTACGTCTCGTCCGGCCCTTGCCGCGGGGCTTGCGCCGACCCGGGGAAGCGCCCGCCGGCTCCGGAACGGTTCACCCCGGCCCGGGTGCGGCGGGGGTTTCGGAACCTGCGCGCGACGAGCCCTTCACCAGCACGTGCACCGAGCCTGGTCGTCCGGTCCGGACGTCCGCCCGGCTCCCGCAACCCGACAGACCGCTGTCCGCCACGACGTGGCACTCATGCTGGTCACCGGTCAGCCGCATCAACGACCGGCCGGTCACAAGATGGGCACCAAGCCTCCGCGAACTGGTTGAACGGCGAGCTCAGACCCGGTGCCATTTCTGGTTGGCGCCGCCGACGCAGGTCCACAGGTGCAGGACGGCGCCGTTGGCACCGTTCCATTCGGCGATGTCCACACACTTGTTGGACTGTGGGTTCACCAGATCCCCGGCCGCGGTGAGCACGAACTGCTGGGCGGGGTTGCCGGAGCAGGTGGCGATCTGGATGGCGGCGCCGTCCGCGGAAGAACCCCAGGCGACGTCCATGCACATGTTGTTCTGTGTTCGCAGGGTGCCGCCGGTGAACTCCCACTTCTGGTTGGTGCCGTCGGTGCAGTCCCACACGGCCAGCCGCTGGCCGTCGACGAAGTTCCAGTTGGGTACGTCGATGCACTTGTTGTTCCAGTTGCTCGCCAGCCTGCTGGTGCCGGCCGGCGGCTCGTTCGGTGTGCCCGGCGTGCAGCCGTTGTCCCCGGTGACCGTGTCGGTGTGCCTCGTGCCGGCCGACCGGTACGCGTTGACCTGCGCGGTCGCCTGTGCGGGCGTCAGAACCTGCTTCTTGGCGTGCAGGACGTAGTCCACGTGTTCCTGCCAGACGCTGGTGCCGCCGCTGTGACCGGTGAGGTCGATGAACCACTGGTTGAAGTCGATCGACATGTTCTGGCGGGGGTAGTACTTGCCGCCGTGGGTGCCCACGAGCCGGCCGTCGATGTAGTACTTGACCTCGCCGCCGCCCACGGTGGCCATGACGTCGTGCCAGCCGGCGATGCTGCCGTTCTGCTTGCTGTACTGCCGGTCGGCCACCCACGGGTCGGCCTGGTAGGTGTACCAGGTGGTCTGGAAGTTGGTGGGGCCGCTCTCGCCCCACCCGCCGTTGGGCAGGTACTCGGAGAAGTCGAGCTCGCTGTAGATCGGGTCGAAGGCGTAGCGCAGCGGGCTGATGGTGTAGAAGGTCTGGTTCACGAGGTCGCCGTCCGCCCCGGAGGCGGGTGTGTCCGCGAACTTGATCCGGGCCAGGTAGGTGCCCTCGAAGAACCGCCGGTCCGACAGGGAGAACTCGGCGTGGCTGGTGCCACCGGCTGTGCCGTTGGTGGCGGCCTGGAGACGAAGAGCCTGCTGACCGTCCACGGTGGGGAACGAGATGTTGTTCGCGGACCAGGTCGCTCCCGGGACGCCGGGGCCGCCCGAGTTCGTGCGTACGTGCCAGCCGTGCTGGCCGAGTGCCGGGTCCGAACTGGAAGCGTAGTTGAAGTCGTCGAAGAGGACGCCGCAGCTCACCGCCGCGCTCGAGGGCTGGGCGACGGCGATGCCGATGGCGGTCAGGGCTGCGGTCGCGGCCACGGCGGTGGCGACGGACAGGGTTCGGCGGAGCAGGGAGCGGTTCACGGGTGGCTCCTCGGCGGAGGCGACGAAGCGGGGGATGTGCGGGCGCCCGGGCAGACTCAGCATCGTCACATCATTGATAGTAGTCAATGATGTTGCGAAATTTTTTACGCCTCCGACCGATCGGAGAGCAGAATAGTTTTCGTTCGATGCCTCAGCGTGCCGGGAGGCGGAATCGCTCGAAGAAGTCCCAGAGGATCCGCGAGGCGTCGATCTCGGAGCCGGGTTCGTTCGCGCCGGGCCACACGTGACCGCCGTTGCTCACCCGGTACAGCACGACGTCGGCGCCCCGGCTGCAGCCGGTGTACGACAGCCGGGTCACGTGCTCGGTGACGGTTGTCGCCTCGGGGCCGTACTGGCATCCGTTGAGCCGCGCCCACGTCTGAACGGCGACCGGTACGGCGTAACCCCAGCGCAGGTCGTTGCTGCCGGGGTAGGGGTTGGTCGTGTCCTTCTGCCCGTGCCACGTCACGACGGGCACCGGTCGTCCCGGTCGGCAGTCCTCCACCTCCGGCACGCTGACGTCGTCCGGATCGGGGCGGCCGGCGCGCAGACCGGCACCGGCGGCGATGGCCGCGATCCGGTCGGAGAGGTAGCAGCCCAGCGCCGAGGTCATCCGGCCGCCGCCGGAGTGCCCGGTGGCATAGGTACGCCGAAGGTCGGTGCACAGCTTGCCGGAGACCACGTCGATCACGCGGCTGAGGAACTGGATGTCGTTGCGCGCGTCCGGTGGCGGCATCTGGCCGGCGGTCGTGGGCACTCCCGGCACGTTCCAGGCCCAGCTGCCGTTCGGCGGCATCGGGTCCTGCGGCAGGGTGATCGCGCCGTTCGGGGCCGCCACGATGAAGCCCTCGTCGTCGGCGACCGCGCGCAGCCCGCTGTAGTCCATCTGTCCCGGCCCGTTGCCGCTGCTGCCGTGCAGGTTCAGAACCAGCGGGACGCGCCCGGTGCGGCCGGCGGATGCCGGGACGTACACCAGAACCGGGTAGGTCGTGCCCTCGAAGTCGACGTCGATCGTGGTGTCGCCGGAGACGGCCGGACGAGAGCAGATCTTCGACGCATCACGCGGGGCGGCTGCGGAAGCCGGCAGGCCGGCGCTGGGCATGGTCGTCATGGCGACGGCGATCGAGAGGGCCGCCATGCGGACTGCGTTGAGGGGCATGCGAGGGGATGGTACGGGGATCCGAGTGATTGGCGCCGTTCAATGCCCTCGGATCCCGCAACGTATGCCCGCGCGGCCTACTCGGGCAGCGGAACGTCGCTGTTGCCCTCGAAGTCGCGCGGCTCGCCCTCACCCCCGGCCTGCGGATCCCGGTTCCCGAGCGCGGTCTCGCCGGGCAGCTCCTCCATCCGCTCCTTGGCGATCTTCTCGAGCTCCTCGCGGTTGCCCTGCGGCTGGTCCGACATGAGACACCTCCCACTGGTCGTCATCGACACTCGTCGAACTACCCGTACCCGGGAAGCTCACGCCTCGCGGCGGGCGGCAGCTCAGATGTTGTGCGGGGCTACGGCCTCGCGGTTCTCCGCGGCGAGTGCCGGACCGAGGAGCTCCTCGCAGACGCGGATGAGGCGGGCGCGCAGGGCCGCCGCCCGGCGGGCGAACTCCCGCTGGCGGGTGACGTACTCGGCCTTGCCCTCCGGGGTCTCGATCTTCACCGGGGGCTGGCCGTAGGAGCTCAGGTCGTACGGGCTGGCCTGCATGTCGAGCAGGCGGATGTCGCCGGCCAGGGCGAAGCAGTCGAGCGCGAGGGCACCGGGGACCGCCGGCCCCAGCTTGCCCGCCCACTTGTGGCAGTCCATCGCCGCGTGCAGGCAGCCCGGCTGGTCCAGGTCGACCTGGGTGGCCCGGGTGGGCTGGAGCCGGTTGAGGCCCACCGCCTCCGGCGTGAAGAAGCGGAAGGCGTCGAAGTGGGTGCAGCGGATCGGGTGCTCCTCCACGACCTTGTCGGTCTCGGCCTGGCCGAGGCGCAGGGGGAGCGCGTGGCGGTGCTCGGGCTGGCGGTAGACCATCGCCCACTCGTGCAGGCCGAAGCAGCCCGAGAACGCCGGGCGGGATGCCGTCGCGGTGAGCAGCCCGTGGATGTAGCGGACGCTTTCGCCGCGGGCGTGCATGTAGGCCTCGACGTCGAGCGTGACCACGCCGTCGGGGTGGGTGGTGTAGAACTTCCAGGCGGCTTGCTCGGCGAGGCCGTCTGGGGCCGGGGCGAGGCCGGTGCCGACGCCGGGGTGCCAGCGGCGGAGCTGGGCCGGGCGGGTGCCGTAGTAGTCGTAGAGGAAGTCCTCTATCGCGTGCTTCTCGCCGGCGGCGCGGCGGGCCCGGTGGCCGGCGGTCATCTCGTCGGCGCGCTCGGCGTGGGCCCGGGCGAGCGGGATCCAGCTGATGCTGGGCAGCACCGTGGTCAGCGCGTGCGTCTCGCTGATCCCCATCGCACCAGCGTATCCAGCAAGTCCAGTCCTATCGAGCCTTGGCCGCGCCGGTTGTGAGGTACGCCCGAACGAGGTTTGCGACGGCCGCGGGCGCGCTGAGATCGGGCGCGTTGTGGTCGAGGCCCGGCAGGCACGTGTACGAGGCCGCGGGGATGAGCCGCGCCAGCTCCGGTTGCACCCGTAGCAGCCAGCCGGGACTGCGGTCGCCGGCGATGACCAGCGTGGGTGCGGTGACGGCGGCGTAGCGGGTGCCGTCGGAGTCCAGGCCGGCCGCGACGCGCCACTCGGACGGCAGGGTGTGCAGCAGGGCCCGGGTGTCCCGGCCGCCGGGCGTGTGCAGCATGAACCACGCGAACGCCGTCCAGACCGGCATGGGCACGATCGGCAGCGGGGCGAGACCGAGGCCGGTCAGGAACGTCGCCATGGCTGCGGCGTCGCGGCCCGCGGCCAGCTTCTTCTCGTACGCGGGCAGGACGTGCGCGGGGAAGGAGCCGTGCAGGCTGACCGCCGGTTCGTAGACGACGAGCTTGGCCGGCTTGCGGCGCAGCGCGACGTGCAGCGCCACCAGCCCGCCGAAGCTGTGGCCGAAGATCTCGTCGGAGCCGGTGGCGTCGAGAACGGCCTCGGCGTCCTCGACCTCGCGCTCGATCGCGTACGCCGGACCCTTCGGCCCGCTGGAGCCCCGCCCCCGCCGGTCGACGACGTGCACCGTTCGCACGTCGGCCAGAGCTGCGGCGAACGTGGCGTAGTCGTGGGCCGAACGGAGGCCGCCGGGCAGGACCACGAGGCCGGGGCCGGCGCCGGTGCTGGTGATGCTCAACGGCGTACCGTCCACACTGGTGATAGTTGGCATGCTAGCGAATGTAGTACATCTACTACATACTTGATAGTGTGAATGACATGGTGCTGGACGTGCGCGATCTGCGGATGCGCTACGGAACCACCGATGTGCTGCGCGGTGTCAGCTTCTCCGCCGGCCGCGGCGAGGTGGTCGCCCTGCTCGGGCCCAACGGCGCTGGGAAAACGACGACGATCGAGATCCTCGAGGGCTTCCGCCTACGTTCGGCAGGCGACGTACGCGTCCTGGGCGCCGACCCGGCCATCGGCGGCGAACAGTGGCGGGCGCGGCTGGGCGTGGTGCTCCAGTCCTGGCGCGACCACGGCAAGTGGCGGGTGCGGGAGCTGTTGCATCACCTGGGGACGTACTACGCCGCCTATTCCACGGCGGGAATCAGCCGGCCGTGGCCCGTCGACGACCTCATCGACGTGGTGGGACTCACATCGCAGGCGAAGCGGCGAGTCGGGCAGCTCTCCGGCGGTCAGCGCCGCCGGCTCGACGTGGCGATCGGCATCGTGGGCCGGCCGGAGGTGCTGTTCCTCGACGAGCCCACCGTCGGCTTCGATCCCGCCGCCCGCCGGGAGTTCCATGACCTGGTGCACCGGCTGACCGATGTGGACGACACCACGATCCTGCTCACCACCCACGACCTGGACGAGGCGGAGAAGCTCGCCGACCGGATCCTCATCCTGGCCGGCGGCCGGATCATCGCCGACGGTTCCGCCGACCAGCTCTCCCGGCGGGTCGCGGGGGAGTCGGAGGTCCGCTGGACCCGGGCCGGCGGCCGGTACGTGCACTCCACCGGCGACGCCACCACCTTCGTCCGCGGGCTGTTCCGCCAGTACGGCGAGGAGATCGGCGACCTGGAGGTGCGCCGGGCGAGCCTCGAGGAGACCTACATGACCCTGGTACGCGAGTCGGAGGCGGGCCGGGCGCCCACGGCCGTGACGACGTTCGAGGAGGCGCTGTGAGGAGCCTGGCGACGGCCGCGCGCACCGGGTTCGCTCGCGGTGGCATCGAGCTGCGGCACACGTTCACCACCGTCGCGGATCTGTGGACGTACCTTCTTCCGGCGCTGCTGTTGCTCGGCACGGTGTTCCTCATGCGTGACGCGACGGTGCCCGGCACGGACATCTCCCTCGGCGCCCGGACGTTGCCCAGCGCCTTCGGCATGGGCATCGCCTTCGCCGGCCTGATCACCGTGGCCGCGACGCTGGTGACCGATCGCGAGGACGGCACGCTGTTGCGGGCGAAGGCGACGCCGAACGGGATGTCGGGCTACCTGGTCGGCAAGATCGTGCTGGTGGGCGGCATGACGCTGGTCGGCTTCGTCCTGCAGATCGTGCCGGGCGTCTTCCTCGTCGACGGTCTGCACGTCGGCGCGGGCGGCTGGCTGACCCTGCTGTGGCTGGTGCCGCTCGGCTTCGTGGCCACGATGCCGCTGGGTGCCGTGATCGGCTCGCTGATCGACAACCCCCGCACGATGGGCGTCGTGATGGCGCCGCTCGTGGGGCTGATCGCCATCTCGGGCGTCTTCTACCCGATCGGTGCGATGCCGGGCTGGTTGCAGGGCGTCGCCCAGCTCTTCCCGGTCTACTGGCTAGGGTTGGGCATGCGCTCCGTGTTCCTGCCCGACGCCCTGACGGCGGCCGAGCTGGGCCACTCGTGGCGGCACCTGGAGACCGCCGGTGTCCTGGCCCTGTGGGCGGTGGCCGGGCTGACCCTCGCCCCCGTCGTCCTGCGCCGGATGGCGCGCCGCGAGTCGGGGTCCGCCGTCGCGGCACGCCGCGAGAAGGCCCTGCAACGGCCCGGGTGAAGGACGGCGCATGAGTTCCGAGATCACGTACAACCGCATCGCGATGCTGCGCGCCGAACGAGGGATCTCGCGGCGGCAGCTCGCCGATGCCCTGGGCGTGCACTACCAGACGGTGGGCTACCTCGAGCGGGGCGAGTTCAGCCCGTCGCTGCACCTCGCGCTGCGGATCTGCGACTACTTCGAGGTGCCGGTCGAGGTCGTCTTCTCCCTGCGGCCGTTTCCCCGGCTCGGCACGGATACGGTCCCGCGCAGCGCGTAGCCTCGTCCGTGCGTGCAAGCTTTCGATGGATGGGGTTATCCGTGCGTTTCGCTCGTTTTGTTCATGCCGGTGGCGTGTCCTTCGGGGTCGTCGAGGGTGCGGCGCAGTCGGGCGCCCAGGGCCTGACCATCGCCGAGATCGACAGCATCCCGTTCCAGAACGTCCGCTTCACCGGTCAGCGCTGGGCGCTGGCCGACGTGCGGCTGCTCGCGCCGATCTTCTCCAGCAAGGTGATCGGTGTGGGGCGCAACTACGCGGACCACGCGGCCGAGCTCGGCAACGAGGTGCCCCAGGAGCCGCTGATCTTCATCAAGCCGTCCACCTCGGTGATCGGCCCCAACGACGCGATCCGGATCCCGCCGGCGACCAGCCAGGTCGAGCACGAGGCGGAGCTGGCCGTCGTCATCGGGGCGAGCGGCGCCCGCCGGGTCGACCGGGCCGGCGCGGAGAAGGCCATCTTCGGCTACACCGTGGGCAACGACGTGACGGCCCGCGACCTGCAGCGCAAGGACCCGCAGTGGACCCGCGCCAAGGGCTTCGACTCGTTCTGCCCGCTGGGCCCGTGGATCGAGACCGAGCTCGACGTCAGCGACCTCGAGGTGCGGTGCGAGGTGGGACGCAACCCCGACGAGATGGAGGTACGCCAGCTCGGCCGCACCAAGGACATGGTCTTCGACGTGCCGACGCTGGTGTCCTACGTGTCGCACGTCATGACGCTGCTGCCCGGCGACGTCATCCTCACCGGCACCCCGGCCGGGGTCAGCCCGATCGTGGCCGGCGACACCGTGTCGGTGAGCGTCCAGGGGATCGGCGAGCTGCGCAACCCGGTCGTCTCACTCGACTGATCCCGCGATGCCCGCCAGCATGAGGCGCAGGCCGTAGGCGAACGCCGCCTCGGCCTGTTCCTCGGTGCCGCCGCCGAAGCCGCCGGCCTCCCACACCCGCGTCATCACCGGGTGCTGCTCCACGTCGAACCAGTCCTCCCAGAAGCGGTTGCGCTCCTGCCACCACGCGTCGTTCGACTGCCCGGTGGCCCGGTGCAGCAGGACGTTCTCGCCCTCCTGCCGGGCCGCGGCGGTGACGAACATCCCGATGGCCAGTGCGGCCTCGTTGACCCGCCCGAGCGGGAGCCCCGCCTGCTCCATCGCGGACAGGACGTACTCCCGTTCGCGGAACATGCCCGGTCCCAGCGGCGGCCGGATCGTCGACACCTGACTCAGCCAGGGGTGGGCGCGGTACATCGCACGGGTGCGGTCGGCGTACAGGTGGATCCGGTCGCGCCAGTCCGGGGGCTGCGGGTCGTGCGGTCCGGGAAGGTTCCGGCTGCCGAGGACGGCGTCGACCATGAGGTCGACCAGGTCGGCCCGCGACGGTACGTACGTGTAGAGCGTCATCGTCCCCACCCCGAGCCGCGCGGCGACCTTGGCCATGGAAGCCGCTTCCAGCCCGTCGGTGTCCGCGATGGCGATGCCGGCCGCGACCACCTCGTCGATGCTGAGCCGTGGCCGCCGGCCCGTCCTGGCGGCCTCCGGCGGTGTGCGGTGACGCCAGAGCAGGGGCAGCACACGATCGCTCATTTCGTATACCCTACGGGAACACTTTCCGTAGGGGGTACGAGAATGAGGATCCTGGTGACAGGAGCGACCGGCGGGGTCGGCCGGCTGGTCGTGGACGAGCTGCTGGCGCTCGGCGCCGACGACGTGCGGGCGCTGACGGTGAACCCCGCCGAGGCCGGGCTGCCGGCCGGGGTGGAGGTGGTGCGGGGCTTCCTCGGCCGGCCGTCGACCATGCCTTCCGCGCTGGCAGGCATGGACCGCATGTACCTCGCACCGGTGATCGAGACGAACGCCGAGGTCTGCCGGATGGCCGCGGCGGCCGGGGTGCGGCGGATCGTCGACATGGCCGGGGCGAAGGGGGACCACTGGCAGGCCATCGAGGACGGGGTCGAGGCGTGCGGGGTGCCGTACGTGCACCTGGAGCCGGGCGAGTTCATGACCAACGCCACCCTGTGGGCGGCCCAGATCCGTGCGGGCGACGTGGTCCGCGACGGCTACGGCTCGGCGGCGAACGCCCCGATCGCCGTGGAGGACATCGCCGCGGTGGCGGCCCGGTGCCTGCTCGAGGACGGGCACGAGGGCCACTCGTACGCGCTTACGGGCCCGGAGTCGCTGACCCGCCGGGAACGGGTGCTGCAGCTCGGCGCGGCCTTGGGCCGGGAGCTCACGTACGTCGACCTGCCCCACGACGAGCTCGTCCGGGAGCTGGCGGCTCCGATGGGCGAGTACGCGGCCTGGTACGCCGCCGGCCTCCGGATCCTGGCGGAACACCCGCAGCGGGCGGTGGGGACGGTCGCGCAGCTGACGGGGCGTCCGGCGGTCACGTTCGCGGCGTGGGCGCGGCAGCACGCCGACCTCTTCAAGCCGTAGTCGCGAGGTTACGGAAACGCCATGTGGTGACCCGATTTGGTGGGCACCATGGGCTCGGGTAGAGTTCTCACTCGGTACGGCAAGCCGTACCAATGGGGTATGGGGTAATTGGCAGCCCGACTGATTCTGGTTCAGTTAGTCTAGGTTCGAGTCCTGGTACCCCAGCGCTACGGTCTCCCCGCGAGATCGGCGGCGCTGGACTTCTGATAGAGTTCGGCACCGTTGCTGGAGCGGGAAAGACCGAGCAAGAGCAACACGGCAAGGCCTGGTCCCGTCGTCTAGCGGCCTAGGACGCCGCCCTCTCAAGGCGGTAGCGAGGGTTCGAATCCCTTCGGGACTACCAGCAGCAACGGCTCGTGTCTTCGGACACGGGCCGTTTCGTTTTCCGTCGGTGTCCGCGCCGGGTCTAACTGATGCGGCCGCGCGGCCGGGACACTGACAGTGTGACGGATCTCCAGGTGCACCGCGTCGACTTCGGCTATTTCGTCCGGCCGGCCGCCGAGACCGGGACCGGCTCGCCGCGCGTCGAACCCTGCCTCGGCTATCTCATCGACCATCCCCGGGGCCCGGTGCTCGTCGACACCGGCATGGGCGCGCACCCCGACGTCGACGCCCACTACCGGCCGCGGCGCATCCCCTTGGCGCAAGCGCTCGGCGCCGTCGGGGTCCGGCCCGACGACATCAGGTACGTCGTGAACTGTCACCTGCACTTCGACCACAGTGGCGGCAACCCGGACCTGCCCGGCCGGCCGATCTTCACCCAGCGGGTGGAACTCGACCTCGCCCGCCACCAGGAGGGATACACCCTGCCCGAGCTGATCGACTCACCCGGCGCCTCCTACGCCGAGCTCGACGGCGAGGCGGAGATCCTGCCGGGCGTGGTGATCGTGCCCACCCCCGGGCACACGGCAGGCCACCAGTCGGTGGTCGTCCGGCGCCGCGACGGCACGGTGGTCGTCGCGGGGCAGAGCCACGACCATGCGACGGCCTTCACCGGTGACGTGCTGGCACGGACGGCCGCCGGGCACGGTGCGGAACCGCCGCTGCCGGTCGCTCCGGCGTGGATCGCACGCCTCCTGGAGTTCGACCCGGCCCGCGTGGTCTTCGCCCACGACAACGCGATCTGGGAGCCCTGACCACGCGGGGGGTGCTCGGCAGCGCGCCGGAACCTTCACGGCATCCCGGGGAGCGCTCTCTCAGAGCGGTCGACGAGCCCCAGGACGGTTCGCGGAATTCCGGTGTCGCGGCAGCTGGCCCGTCGGTCACAGGCCGCTGAGGCGCTGTCCCGCTCGCACCACGGCCATCGCGTGCCGCTCGCCGGGCCGCCGTCCGAGGCGTTCGATCGGACCGCTTATCGAGATGGCCGCGATCACCCTGCCGGTCCGGTCGCGGATCGGCGCCGAGACGCTCGCCACACCCGGCTCCCGCTCAGCAACGCTCTGCGCCCAACCGCGCCTGCGGACCTCGGCGAGGGTGCGGCCGGTGAACTTGCAGCGCGGCAGCAGGGGCATCACCGCCTCCGGGGGCTCCCACGCGAGCAGGATCTGCGCCGCGGATCCCGCCACCATCGGCAGCACCGATCCCACCGGAACGGTGTCCCGAAGACCACTGGCTCGTTCCGCGGCCGCCACGCAGATACGCTCGTCTGCACGGCGCAGGTAGAGCTGTGCACTCTCGCCCGTCGCGTCGCGCAGGGCGGCCAGCAGCGGCTCGGCCGCGGTCAGGAGCACGTCGGGCGCCGCATTCGCCAGCTCGCCGAGGCGCGGTCCCGGCCGCCAGCGTCCCTGGGTGTCCCGGACCAGCATCCGATGGATCTCCAGGGCCTGGGCCAGCCGGTGCGCGGTCGCCCGGGGCAGCTTGGTGCGGTCGACGAGTTCGGCCAGGCTGGCGCCGTCGACACAGGCGGCCAGGATGACCACCGCCTTGTCGAGAACGCCGACACCGCTCATACTGTGTCCCACAAGCCGAAACATACCTCCCAGAATTTAGGATGTCCAGATGGTGGGAGTCACTCCGAAGCCGAGGACCCTGGCCGAGAAGGTCTGGGACGACCACGTGGTGCGTGCTGCCGAGGGTGAGCCTGATCTGCTCTACATCGACCTGCACCTGCTGCACGAGGTGACCAGCCCGCAGGCCTTCGACGGCCTGCGCCTGGCCGGCCGCCAGGTGCGGCGTACCGATCTCACGCTCGCGACCGAGGACCACAACACCCCGACGGGGTACGCGGACCCGGCGTTCAACACCCGCCGCGGCGACCTCCTCACGATCGCGGACACGACCTCGCGCACGCAGATCGAGACGCTGCGCAAGAACTGCGCCGAGTTCGGCGTGCAGATCCGCTCGCTCGGCCACGAGCAGCAGGGCATCGTGCACGTGATCGGCCCCCAGCTGGGTCTCACCCAGCCCGGCACCACCATCGTCTGCGGCGACTCGCACACCGCGACCCACGGCGCGTTCGGCGCGCTGGCCTTCGGCATCGGCACCAGCGAGGTCGAGCATGTGCTCGCGACCCAGACCCTGCCGCAGGCGAAGCCGAAGACGATGGCCGTCACGGTCGTCGGCGAGCTGCGCCCCGGCGTCACCGCCAAGGACCTCATCCTCGCGCTCATCACGCAGGTCGGCACCGGCGGCGGCAACGGCCACATCGTCGAGTACCGCGGCGAGGCCATCCGCAAGCTCTCCATGGAGGGCCGGATGACCATCTGCAACATGTCGATCGAGTGGGGCGCCAAGGCCGGCATGATCGCGCCGGACGACACCACGTTCGCGTACCTGCAGGGCCGTCAGCACGCGCCCAAGGGCGCCGACTGGGACGCCGCGGTCGAATACTGGAAGTCGCTCGTCACCGACGAGGGCGCCGAGTTCGACACCGAGGTGATCCTGGACGCCTCGGCGATCAGCCCGTTCGTCACCTGGGGCACCAACCCCGGGCAGGGCGCCGCGCTCGACAGCAGGGTGCCGGACCCGGAGGAGTTCGTCGACGAGGTGGAGCGCAACGCCGCCCGCCGCGCCCTGGAGTACATGGGACTCGAGGCCGGGACCCCGCTCAAGGACGTTCCCGTCGACGTCGTCTTCGTCGGTTCCTGTACCAACGGGCGCCTCGAGGACCTGCGCGCCGCCGCCGAGGTGATCCGCGGGCGCAAGGTGCACGAGGGCGTCCGGATGATGATCGTGCCGGGGTCGTACCTGGTCCGCGAGCAGGCCGAGCAGGAGGGTCTGGACAAGATCTTCCTCGACGCGGGCGCCGAGTGGCGTTTCGCCGGCTGCTCCATGTGCCTGGGCATGAACCCGGACACGCTCAGCCCGGGGCAGCGCGCCGCGTCCACGTCCAACCGCAACTTCGAGGGCCGGCAGGGCCGGGGCGGGCGTACCCACCTGGTCTCGCCCGAGGTCGCCGCCGCCACCGCCGTGGTGGGCAAGCTGGCCGCCCCCGCCGACCTGTAGAGACGAGGAAGCCAATCATGGACAAGTTCACCACCCATGCGGGCAAGGTCATGCCCCTGCGGCGCTCCGATGTGGACACCGACCAGATCATCCCGGCGGTCTACCTCAAGCGGGTCACCCGGACCGGTTTCGAGGACGGGCTCTTCAGCGCCTGGCGCGACGACCCGTCGTTCGTCCTCAACAATCCCGCGCACACCGGCGCCACGATCCTGGTCGCCGGCCCCAACTTCGGCACCGGCTCGTCGCGGCAGCACGCCGTCTGGGCCCTGCGGGACTGGGGTTTCAAGGTCGTCATCGCGGCCCGCTTCGGCGACATCTTCCGGGGCAACGCCCTCAAGGAGGGGCTGCTGCCGGTGCAGCTCGACCAGAAGGCCGTCGAGGCGCTCTGGGACATGGCCGAGAGCGAGCCGGAGAAGCGGGTGACCGTCGACCTCGGCGAGCGTCAGGTGCGCGTGGACGACGCCGCCTGGGGCTTCCCGATCGACGATTTCAGCCGCTGGCGCCTCATGGAAGGGCTCGACGACATCGGACTGACCCTGCGGCACGAGGACGCGATCACCGCGTACGAGGGAAATCGGCCGGCCTTCAAGCCGGTCGTCGTCTGAGCCGCAAAACCCTGTCAGTACAGGCTTTTCTGCCCCCACCGGCCCGCCGGTGGGGGCAAATTCGTTGCGACACAAGGGTTTTTTTTCCGGCCAATGTTTGTGTCTGCTGGTCAGAGGGCATACCGTGCGCGCAGAATGGCTCGCATTGGGCCAGTGATGCTTGTTCGCGACGGTGCAGACCCGTCCGTGACATGTACAGGACGAGCATCAGTTCTCACGTTCGGGAGGAAAACCGTGAACAAGGCCGAGCTCATCGAGGCGCTCGCCGCCCGACTGGGGGACCGGAAAACCGCGACAGCGGCGCTGGATGCGGTCATCAGCGAGGTGCAGACCGCCGTCACCAAGGGCGACCGCGTCGCCATTACCGGTTTCGGTGTCTTCGAGAAGCGGGCACGCAATGCGCGTACCGCTCGGAATCCCCGCACCGGTGAACCAGTCAAGGTGAAGAAGACGTCCGTCCCCGCCTTCAAGCCCGGCACGGGTTTCCGGGAGATGGTCGCGAGCGGCAAGGTGGCCAAGGCCGCCGCCGCCAAGAAGACCACCGCGGCGGCGAAGTCCACTGCCACCAAGGCCACCCCGGCCAAGGCCACCGCCACCAAGACGGCGGCGGCGGCGAAGAAGACGACCGCCAGCAAGGCCACCCCGGCCAAGGCCACTGCCACCAAGACGGCGGCGGCGAAGAAGACCACGGCCACCAAGGCGACGGCCACCAAGGCGACGGCAACGAAGGCGACCGCCACGAAGGCCACCGCGGCCAAGTCGACCGCGGCCAAGAAGACGGCCACCACGGCGGCGAAGTCGGCCGCCACGAAGGCCACCCCGGCCAAGTCGGCCGCCACCAAGACGGCGGCGGCCAAGAAGACCACGGCGGCCACCAAGGCCGCGCCGGCGAAGAAGGCCGCCACCAAGTCGGCGGCCGCCACCAAGTCGGCTCCGGCCAAGAAGGCGACCGCCCGCAAGACCACGGCGGCCGCCAAGGCCACCCCGGCCACGAAGGCCACCACGGCGCGCACGTCGGCGCCGCGCAAGACCCGCTGAAGCACCCGCTCAGCGGCACGCTGACGAGACGAAAGGCGTCCACCCGTCCGGTGGACGCCTTTCGCGTGTTCCGGCGCCACAGCGGCCGCTGAGCCTACGGTCCGCATCATGGACCGCAGAACCGTCCCGGCCGGCCGCTCCCGCCTGCGGCCGGAGCCACCCAGCGATCCCGCCCGGCCGCGCGGTCTGGTGAGCCGGTCCCTCATCGCCGCCACCGTCTTCGCCGCCGCGGTCGTGCCCGGCTGGACGCTGGGGGACGCCGCCGAGCGCTGGACCGGATGGGGCCTGCTCGACTGGCTCGTCACGTGCGCCGTCAACGGCGGGGCCGTCTTCGCGCTGGCGCCGCACGGCTCCTATCGCCGCCGGGACACGCTGCTCGGCCTGGTCCCCATCTACGGCTGGTACCTGACCGCCGTGCTGTCGTGGCGGATCGCGCTGCTGCCGCTGCGCGACTGGGAGCCGCGCGACGACGAGCTGTGGCGCGCCCGGTGGCTCACCGGCGACCTCATCGGCTTCTGGCGCGCGGATCCGCTGCTGCCGCCCCTGCCGCGCCGCACCGGCCCGGGCGGGGGACTCAGAGCCGGCTCAGCGCCACGAGCCGGTCGCCCGACCAGCTGAGCACCCAGCCGTCGCCCTTGGGCGTCTTGTAGGGAGCCGCGTCGGGGGCGCCGTCGAGCAGCGCCAGCAGATCCGGGATCACCTTGCCCTGGCTGCAGATCGCCGTACGCGCACCGTCGCGCAGCTCGGTCAGGCGCGCCGCCGCCGCCTTCACCCGCGCCGGAATCTCCTCGGGCTCGGCGGGTTCGGCGAAGGCCCCGTCCGTCACGATCGGCAGGCCGAGCGTGCGGGCGAGCGGCTCCAGGGTCTGCCGGCAGCGCAGCGGGGTCGCGGCGATCAGCCGGTGCGGGGCGAACAGGGCGGCCGCGACGCCGATCGTCTCCGCCTCGGCCCGGCCCCGGTCGTCGATCGGGCGCAGCGCGTCGTTGCCCGCGAAGTCCTTGCGCTTGCCCGCGTGGGCATGCCGGATCAGCAGCGTCACCGCGGTCACCGGAGGCAGGGTGACGACGTGCTCGACCAGCCGGCGGTCATCGGGATAGCTGAGCTTGGCGACGGCCTCGCGGGGCGGCAGCCACAGCACGGTGTCGACCTCGGTGGGATCCTGCGGGTCCGCCGCCGGGCCGTCGCCGGCCCGCATCAACCAGAAGTCGACGGTCTTCGGTACGCCGTCAGGCAGCGTGTACGCGACCTCGGGCAGCCGCAGCTGCGGCTCCGCGCCTACGCCGGTCTCCTCGAACACCTCGCGCACCGCCCCGGCGAGCGAATGCTCGGCGCCGTCCAGCTTGCCCTTGGGCAGGCTCCAGTCGGCCAGGTACGGCCGGTGCACGAGGCAGATCTCGATACCGTCGCCGGCGGGCCGCCAGAGCACCCCACCGGCGGCGCGAACTGTCCGCGTCACCTAGACCGCCTTGCCGATGACTCGGCGCAGCAGGGCCTCCTGCAGGTGGATGTGGGGCTCGGCGGCGTTGGCCGGACGCCGGTGCCAGGTGCCGTCGCCGTCGAGGTCCCAGCCTTCGCTCTCGTCGCTCATGGCCAATTCCAGCACACTGCGCAGGTCGTCCTGGGCGGACGGCAGGGTGACACGCACGAGCGCCTCCACCCGGCGGTCGAGGTTGCGGTGCATCAGGTCGGCCGAACCGATCCAGTACTCGGCGTCGTCGCCGGCGCCGAAGCGGAACACCCGGGAGTGCTCGAGGAACCGGCCGACGATCGAGCGGACCCGGATGTTCTCCGAGAGCCCCGGCACGCCCGGCCGCAGCGCGCACATGCCCCGGATGACCAGGTCCACCTTCACGCCGTCCTGGGAGGCGCGGTAGAGCGCGTCGCAGGTCTCCTCGTCCACCAGCGAGTTCACCTTGAACTGCACCAGCGCCTCGCCGCCCTCGCGAGCGATCCGGGCCTGCTCGTCGATCCGCTCGATGAGGCCCCTGCGCACCCCGTGCGGCGCCACGAGAAGGCGGCGGAACGCGGTCTGCCGGCTGTAGCCGGTCAGCACGTTGAACAGGTCGGTGACGTCGGCGCCGATCTCCGGGTCGGCGGTCAGCATGCCGAAGTCCTCGTACAGGCGGGCGGTCTTGGGGTGGTAGTTGCCCGTGCCGATGTGGCAGTAGCGCCGGATCTGGTTGCCCTCCTGGCGGACGACCAGAGCGGTCTTGCAGTGCGTCTTGAGCCCCACGAGCCCGTAGACCACGTGGCAGCCGGCCCGTTCCAGGGTCCGGGCCCAGCCGATGTTGGCGACCTCGTCGAAGCGCGCCTTGACCTCGACCAGCACCACCACCTGCTTGCCCGCGGCGGCCGCGTCGACGAGCGCGTCGACGATAGGGGAGTCGCCGCTGGTGCGGTAGAGCGTCTGCTTGATGGCCAGCACGTTGGGATCGGCGGCCGCCTGCTCGATGAAACGCTGCACGCTCGTCGAGAACGAGTGGTAGGGGTGGTGCACGAGGATGTCGCACTCGCGCAGCCGGTTGAAGACGCTGCGCGGCACCTCGCCGTCGGCCAGCTGCGGGTGCGTCGCCGGGACGAACGGGCGGTCCTTGAGGTCGTCGCGGTCCACCTCGCCGAAGACCTGCCACAGTGCCGAGAGGTCGAGCAGGCCGGGCACCCGCAGCACGTCCTCGTCGTTCATGTCGAGCTCGCGGGCGAGCAGGTCGAGGACGTGGTCGCTGATGGAGGCGGCGACCTCGAGGCGTACGGGCGGGCCGAACCGCCGCTGGGCCAGCTCGCGCTCGAGGGCCTGCAGGAGGTCCTCGTCGCGGTCCTCGTCGACCTCCACCTCGGCGTTGCGGGTGACCCGGAACAGGTGCCACTCCAGGATCTTCATGCCGGAGAAGAGCTGGTCCAGGTGGACGGCGATGAGCTCCTCGACGGGCAGGAAACGCACGCCGCGGCTGTCGTTCTGCACCGTCACGAAGCGCGGCACGTTGTTCGGCACCTTGATGCGCGCGAACAGCTCGCCGCTGCTGTCGGCCGGGTCGCGCAGCACGACGGCGAGGTTCAGCGAGCGGCTGGAGATGTACGGGAACGGGTGCGCCGGGTCCACGGCCAGCGGGGTGAGCACCGGGAAGACCTGCTCGCGGAAGAACGTCCGCAGCCGCTCGCGCTCCGGCGCGTCGAGCTCGGCCCAGCTGACCAGCTCGATGCCCTCGGCCTGCAGCTTGGGCCGGACCTCCTCGGCGAAGCAGGCGGCGTGCCGGGTGACCAGGTCGGCGGCGCGTTCCGTGATCATCTCGAGCTGGTTGCGCAGGGAGCTGCGGTCCCCGCCGCGCATCGGCAGGCCCGCCTTGAGCCGCCGCTTCAGCCCGGCGACCCGGACCATGTAGAACTCGTCGAGGTTGCTGGAGAAGATCGCCAGGAACTTCGCCCGTTCCAGCAGGGGCGTCTCCGGGTCCTCCGCGAGGGCCAGCACCCGGGCGTTGAAGTCGAGCCAGGACAGCTCGCGGTTGAGGAAACGGTCGTCGGGCAGCTCGTCGCGCTCTGCCTGGGGTTCGGCGGGGCGCGGGGCAGCGGTCGTCACGGCAGGCTCCGTCGGCTCGATGGCGGTCGGCTCGGCGTTGGCCACCCCGGCCGCGCTCTCACGAGGCAGGAACCGTCCGTTCGGGCCGCGCCGGCGAGCGGTCACGGCGGACTCGGGTGTCCGGGGCGGGGTGGTCATCACTCCATCATTGCCCGTCGGGGGTTACGGGGAAATGAACAAAGCTCAGGAGATTCCGGGAACTTGAACCTTGGTCACATCGCCGCCGGCACCGGTCTCGATGCTGACCCGCTGGCCGAGGCGCAGCAGGCGCAGCCCGGAGGCGCGGAATGCCGCCGCCGGGAAGGGCACCTCGCTGCCGTCGTCGAGCAGCAGCGTGCCCGTGTGCGTCTGAGGATCGAACGTCGCGACCGTGCCCTGCATGAGGAGCACGCTACCGGGACGGACCGGCCGGCACGCATCCCGTCACCAGGCCGAGGTGCCGCAGCAGCGCGCAGGTGTGCTCGCCGGCACCGAGCTCGACGACGGTACGCAGGTCGGCGGGGGTGTCCACGTCCTGGCGCAGCCCCGGCCAGTCCCCGGACAACGGCTGCGCACCGGACGCGGCGTGGGCGGCCGCCGAGCCCACCCCGAAGCGCGGATCCAGGTGGGTGCCGGGCCCGGCGGTCAACAGCACCGTGCCCGTGCCGGCGGCGTCCGCGACGAAGCTGCGCCCGGTGCCCGCGCTCCGCAGGGCGGCGCCCAGCTCGTACGGTCGCAGCGCCGGCAAATCCCCGGCCAGGACCGCCCGACGGCGCCCGATGCCCACGGTCACGTCGGCGCCGAAGCGCATGGCCTCGTTGAGCCCCGCGGCGGGGGAGTCGGCCACGGCCCGCGCGCCCAGGGCTGCCACGGCACCGGCGGCCGCCGGGTCGTCGGTGACCACGAGCACCTCGCTGACCTGCTCGCATGCGGCGATCGCAGCGACCGTGTCGCGCACCATGGCCAGGGCGAGCTCCTCGTGCCAGGCGTCGGCGACGGCACCGCGCAGCCGGCTCTTCGCCGCGCTGAGCCGCTTGACGGGGATCACCGCCACCCAGTCCGCCTCTGACACGCCGCCAATCCTGCCACCAGCGCCCGGGACCGCCTCCGCGACCGACCCGGCCTGGCTCCGGCGACCACGAACAGGCATGATTTCGTCCCAGGGCGTGGGGGACGGAGGAGTTACCGTGGGGCAGCGCAGGCTCGGGTTCTGGCGGCGGCTGGCGGTGGCGCTCGTGCTGCCGGCCCTCAAGCTCTGGACGAAGCGTCGCTGGTACGGCCTGGAGAACATGCCACCGGGCGGCGGCTTCATCATCACCCCGAACCACATGTCGCAGTTCGACCCGCTGCTCGTGGCCCACGTCATCTACGCCTCCGGGCGCTGGCCGCGGTTCCTGGCCAAGGCGAGCATCTGGAAGGTGCCGTTCGTCGGGTTCATGCTGCGCAAGACCCAGCAGATCCCGGTGGAACGCGGCAGTGTGGAGGCGGTGAAGTCGCTGGACACGCTCATCGAGGCCATCCGGGTGGGCGGCGTCGTGGTGATCTACCCGGAGGGCACGACGACCCGTGACCCCCAGCTGTGGCCGATGCGCGGCAAGACCGGCGCCGCGCGGCTCGCGCTGGTCACCGGGGCGCCGGTCGTGCCCATGGCCACGTGGGGCGCGCAGCAGGTGCACGACGTACGGACGAAGAAGATCTCGCTGAAGCCGCGCCGGCCGGTGAGCGTCAGTGTCGGCAAGCCGGTCGACCTGAGCCGCTGGCAGGGCGAGGCGCCGACCAAGGCGGTGCTCGAGCAGATGACCGAGGCGATCCAGCTGGCCACCCGCGACCTGCTCGCGGAGCTGCGCCAGGAAGAGCCGCCACAGGAGCTCTACGCGGCGCCCCCGCGCCGGGCGACGGGTCCGACGGAGCGGCCGGCATGAGGCGCTCCGCGGTGCTGGGCGCCGGCGCCTGGGGTACGGCCGTCGCCAAGGTGCTCGCCGACGCGGGCTCGGACACGACCATCTGGGCCCGGCGGGAGACGGTCGCCGCGGCGATCCGCGAGCACCGGATCAACGAGGCCTCCCTGCCCGGCGTGAAGCTGCCCGAGCGGGTCTCCGCCACCAGCGACCTGGCGGCGGCCGTCGCCGGCGCCGAGCTCGTCTTCCTCGCGGTGCCGTCGCAGACCCTGCGCGGCAACCTCGCCGACTGGGCGGGGCACCTGCCGCCCGACGCCACCCTCGTGTCGCTGATGAAGGGCATCGAGCTGGGCACCACCAAGCGGATGAGCGAGGTCATCATCGAGACCGCACGGGTGGCGCCCGAGCGGGTGGTGGTCGTGTCGGGCCCCAACCTCGCCCCGGAGATCGCCGCCGAGCAGCCCGCCGCGACCGTGGTCGCCGGCATCGACGTGGACCGCACCCAGCTGGTGCAGCAGGCCATCGCGCTGCCGTACATCCGCCCGTACACCAGTGACGACGTCATCGGCTGCGAGCTCGGCGGGGCGGTCAAGAACGTGATCGCGCTGGCGTACGGCATGGCGTCGGCGATGGGCATGGGCGACAACACCAAGGCCTCGCTGATCACGCGCGGGCTGGCCGAGACGGCGCGGCTGGGCGTCGCGCTCGGCGCCGACCCGATGACGTTCGCCGGGCTCGCCGGGCTGGGTGACCTGGTCGCCACCTGCTCGTCGCCGCTGTCACGGAACCGTACGTTCGGCGAGCACCTGGGTCGCGGCGAGTCGCTGGAGGCGGCGCAGGCGTCGACCAAGCAGACGGCCGAGGGCGTGAAGAGCTGCCTCGCGATCCGCGACCTGGCGCGGGCGCACGGCGTGGAGATGCCGATCACCGAGCAGGTCGAGCGCGTGTGCCACGAGGGTGTGGACCCCCGGGTCGCGGTGAAGCTGCTCATGGGCCGGGAGATGAAGCCGGAGTGACGGATCAGGGGGACGGCACGCGGGTCGTGCACGCGGGGCTGCCCGCGGCGGTGCCGGGTCAGCCGTTCCTGCCCGGGCCGGTCCTCGCGGCGCCGTACCACCTCGACCCGGTCGAGGGCCCGACGGAGAACGGGTACGGCCGGCCGGACAATCCCACCAGGCGCGCGCTGGAGGCGGCCGTCGGCGAGCTGGAGGGCGGGACGGTCCGGGCCTTCGCCAGCGGTCAGGCAGCCATCACCGCACTGCTGCTGTCGGTGCTGCGCTCGGGTGACACGGTCGCGCTGCCGTCCGACGGCTATTTCACCGTCCGGGCGTTCGCCGAGGGGACGCTGCGGGACCTGGGCGTCGAGACGGTGCTGGTGCCCACCGCCGGGCCGTACCCGTCCTTCGAGGGCGTACGGCTGGTGCTGGTGGAGACCCCGGCCAACCCGGGACTGGACGTCTGCGACCTGCGGGCCGTCGTCACGGCCGCGCACGCCGCCGGCGCTCTCGTGGCGGTGGACAACACGACGGCGACGCCGCTGGGGCAGCGCCCGCTCGAGCTCGGGGCCGACCTGGTGGTGGCCTCCGGCACCAAGGCACTGACCGGGCACTCCGACGTCCTGCTCGGCTACGTGGCGACGAACGACGAGGACCTCATCGCCCGGGTGACCACCTGGCGCGCGCAGACCGGCGGCATCCCGGGGGCGTTCGACTGCTGGCTCGCCCACCGGTCGCTCGCGACCCTGGACCTGCGGCTGGCCCGGCAGAGCGCCAACGCGGCGGCGGTGGCCGGGCTGCTCGCCGGGCGGCCGGACGTGACCGGGCTGCGGTGGCCGGGGCTCGCGTCGGATCCCTCGTACGAGATCTCGCAGAGCCAGATGCGCCGCATCCCGGGCATCGTCTCCTTCGATCTGGGCAGCGCGGAGCGCGTGGCCCGGTTCCTGACGGCCTCGCGGCTGGTCTTCGCCGCCACGTCGTTCGGCGGTCTGCACACGACGGCGGACCGGCGCGCACAGTGGGGCGATGACACGGCGCCGGGTTTCGTCCGGCTCTCCTGCGGCATCGAGGACACGGCCGACCTGCTCGCCGATCTCACCGCAGCCCTGGACGAGGCCTGATCTACGGTTCCTTGCATGGAGTGGAGCAGTTTCAGCGGAGCCGAGGTCACGGCGCTGGCGCAGGGTGAGAGCTTCTTCGCCGCCCCTGGGGAACGGGAGTGTCCCGCTTGCGGCCGGCGCAGTGTGCGGGCGTACGTGAATGCTCCCGAGAACGCCCGCCGGCCCACCCTGGTGAGCTACGTCTGGTGTTCGGCCTGCCACCGGTTCGTCGGGACCCGGGCGAAGCATCCGGACGGCCTGGTGTTCTCCGATCCGCTGGCCGCGCTCGACGCGGGTGAGCGGCGGGAGCTGGAACGCAGTCTCGTCGGTTTCCTGGCGCACCTCGACCGGTTGTGGGACGAGGGCGCCCTG
Organism: Actinoplanes sp. NPDC049548; assembly: GCF_040676695.1. NCBI lineage: Bacteria > Bacillati > Actinomycetota > Actinomycetes > Micromonosporales > Micromonosporaceae > Actinoplanes > Actinoplanes sp. NPDC049548. Next base: position 207,803 of record NZ_JBFAPM010000006.1, on the reverse strand, counting down.
CCGCAGACCTTCGCGGCCGCTTAGAGCCGCTCCGCGCAGGCCGCCAGGTCGGCGGCGAGCGCGGTGTCGCCGTCCACCTCGCACTGGGCGCGCATCCGCTCGAGGACGCCGACCCAGACCGCGCGGACCGGGTCGCGCGGCGGCCGGTCCTCGTGGGCGACGTCGAGGAGGAAGTGGGCCTCGAGGCCGAGCCGGACCGCGGCGTCGGGGTCGCCCGGCAGGAGCCGGACGGCGGCGTCGGCGGCGGCCACGCCGGCCTCGGTCAGCCGCGGCGGAGGCACCCGGAACGCGGGGGCGCACAGCGGCCCGACGGGCTCGCCGAGCAGCAGGGCCGCCAGCTCCGGATCGTCGGCGGTGGCCACCGCGTCGGCGACCGGCAGCAGCAGCCCGGGGCTGTCCCCGGCCAGGCGTTCGGCCACGAGGGTGCGCAGCGGCTCTTCGCCCAGCCACTGGAGCGTGCCCTCGGCATTCGCGGCCTCCGCGGGGCGGTCCAGGGCGTGGAGCAGCTCGCGTTCGACGCTGAGAGCGCGGACCATCGCTTGGTGCAGGGCGCCGTCGGGCGTGAGCTCGCCGGCCCGGATGGCGTTGACGCACAGGGTCAGCCCGGTCTGGGCGGCGTTCAGCCCGATGGTCGGGTCCCCGTACGCCCCGAGCACGTCGGAGCCCAGCATCAGCACGCGGCACAGACCCACGTAATCGGCGTCGTACCGGTTGAGTCCGGCCCGGCGTACGTAGCCGATGACGGCAGCCTGCACGTCCGTCACCGCCGAGGCGCCCGCACCCGTCAGGGCGTGGGCCATGCCGCGGCGGGCCCGGACGTCCGCCATGAGGGCCTTCGCGGCCAGTTCCCTGTACGCCTCGAGCGCCTCGGTCAGCACGGTCACCGCGTCGGGGAACCGGCGAGCCGTGATGTACGCCCCGCCGAGGCTGTACAGCACGCTTCCCAGCCCCTGCCGGAAGGTGCGGTCGCGTGGCAGCTCGCGTACCAGCCGCCGGGCCGGCTCGGCCGCCCCCTCCAGGTGCTCGACGGCCTCCTCCAACCGGCCTTGCTCGTACGCCCGCTGTCCACGGTCGAGCAGAAGGCCCGCTTGCTCGGCGGCGGCGTCCATCGTCGTCATGCTTGCCACCCTAGCGGGCATCTTCTATGGTTCGTTGCATGAGTAATGAACCACTGAAGTAGGGAGGCTCGGCGTGTTCGACGACCGGAGCCCCATCTACCTGCAGATCGCCGAAGGCATCAAGAACGACATCCTGAGCGGGGTACTCGAGGAGGACGGGCAAGTCATGTCCACGAACCAGTACGCGGCCTTCTACCGCATCAACCCGGCCACGGCGGCCAAGGGCTTCGCCCAGCTCGTCGACGAGGGCGTGCTGTACAAGAAGCGGGGCATCGGCATGTTCGTCAGCCCCGATGCCCGCGAGAAGCTGCGCGGCGAGCGGCGCAAGCGGTTCTTCGCCGAGGTCGTCGACCCGATGCTCGCCGAGGCACGCATGATCGGCGTCTCGGTCGACGAGATCCAGAAGCACATAGCCGGAGGGCACCGATGATCCCGAGCGTCTCGGTCCGCGACCTGACCGTGCGCTACAGCGCCACCACCGCCATCGACGCCCTCACCCTGGAGCTGGCCCCCGGCCGGATCTACGGGCTGCTCGGGCGCAACGGGTCGGGTAAGACCAGTCTGCTCAGCGTCCTGGCGGCGTACCGGAAGGCGGACGGCGGCTCGGTGCTGGTCGACGGCGAGGACCCCTTCGAGAACCCGCGCACCATGCGGGACACCGTCTTCATCCGCGACACCCTCGACGTCGCCGACAGTGACCGGATCGGCCGGGTGCTCGACTTCCACGCCCGGCTGCGGCCGCGGTGGGACGCCGGGTACGCCGCGCATCTGCTCGACGTCTTCGGCCTGGACCGCCGCACCCGGGTGTCCGCGCTGTCGCGGGGGCAGCGGTCGAGCCTCGGCGTCGTCCTCGGACTCGCCTGCCGGGCCTCACTCACCCTGCTCGACGAGGTCTACCTGGGCATGGACGCCGCCGCTCGCAGTGCGTTCTACCGCGAGCTGCTGGACGACTACCTCGCCCACCCGCGCACGATCGTCCTCTCCACCCACCTCATCCAGGAGGTGGCCGACCTCTTCGAGGAGGTCGTCATCATCGACCGCGGGCGGCTGGTCGTGAGTGAGGACACCGACACCTTCCGGTCCCGCGGCGTCGCGGTGACCGGTCCGGCCGAGGCGGTGGAGACGTTCGTGTCCGGGCGTACGGTGCTCGGCACGCAGAGCCTCGGCGGCGTCCGTCAGGCAACCCTCTACGGCGAACTGGGCGACGAGGAGGAGCGCCGCGCCGAGCTGGCCGGTCTGAGCCTCGCCCCGGTCGGCATCCAGGACCTCTTCGTTCACCTCACCTCGGGGGAGGCAGTCAAATGACGTCGCGTACGGTCCTCAGCACCCTCCTGCGGATGTACCGGCCGATCCTGCTCGGGTTCGGCGCCACCCTGGTCGTCGGCCTGGGCCTCGTCGATCTCGCGTTCGGTCTCCTCACCGAGCCGGGCTTCAGCCTGTGGATGTTCGTGGCCGGGTCGGCGGTCAAATACTGGCTCGGCGTGATCGGCGTCATGCTGGTCACCCTCCACCTGCGCCAGTTCGTCGCGGCCGGGGTCACCCGCCGCACGGTCGTCGCGGGCGGCGCGGCCTTCGGCGTGCTGGTGTCCGTCGGTGTGGCAGTGCTCATCCCGCTCGGCCACGGACTGGAGGACAAGGCGCTCGGGGCCGTGAGCGCCGACTACCCGGCCTGGTCGCCGCCCGTAGCGGTCGGCGAGTTCGGGCACGTCCTGCCGGTCTGCCTGGCGTTCTTCGTGTCGGGCGCGGCGGTCGCCGCCGGCTTCTACCGCTTCGGCGCCGGCATCGGGCTGGCGCTGCTCGTTCCGGCCGTGCTGCCGGGTCTGCTCGCCGAGGAACTGCTCGGTAACGGCGGCAGCGGGGAGGTGCTGACCCGCGACCTGCCCTACCCGGGTGCCCTGGCCGTCTCGCTCGGCGTCACCGTGCTGGGTGCTCTCCTCTGCCAGCGGGAGATGCGCGACGTGGCCATCCGGCGCGCCAAGACGGGCTGAGAACGCCGGGTCACGCGGGCACGGGAGCGCGCCATACGACGCCACGGCGCTCGTACGCCAACAGGCGCTCGACGCCCGCGCGGCCTGGCAGCCCAGCTCCCGCTCGACGAGATGCAGGCCCACGTCGAGGCCGGAGGTGACCCCGCCGCCCGACACCAGATCGCCGTCGTCCACGACCCGGGCGTCCACGGCGTGCACCCCGGCGGCGGCCAGGGCGGCCATGCCGTCGTGGTGGGTCACCGCCGACCGGCCGGCAAGCAGCCCGGCCATCGCGAGGATCAGGGAGCCCCCGCAGACCGTGGCCACCCGTACCCCGGGGTCGGCCAGGGCCGCCGCCACCCGCTCCGGCAGCGGCGTCGACAGGGTGGCGGCCAACCTGGCGGTGACCTCGGCCTCGGATCCGCCGGCGGCGCCGGGAACGAGCAGCCAGTCCGTGGGGGCGATGGCCGCGACCGCGCGCAGGGAGACGCCCGCGGTGCCGCTGGGGACCTCCCTCGGGCCCTCCGCGGTGACCAGCTCCACCGTGCCGCCCCCAGCGTGCAGAACCTCGAGCGGGGCGATCACATCCAGCGGGTCGAAGCCGTCGAAGAGGACGATCTGTGTGTGCATGCGGGCAACGCTAGGCGGCTGGGAGGGCCGTGGGGAGCGGCGGAAACGCCATGACCCACCGGATTCCCGCCGGTGAACCCTCCGTGCGCGCGGGCGAAGTCGTACAGCCAGATGCGCTGCGCCTCGGTGCCCGGCACTGGAAGGCCGCGCGCCTCGGCGACCAGGTGCAGAGCCCGCTCGGGCCGGACACCCAGCATCACCAGCGTCACACCGGCGAGCAGGGTCGAGCGGCCGACCCCCGCGAAGCACTGCGCCACCACGAAACGGCCGGCGCGGACGTGGGCGGCCAGGCGTACCCCCAGGGCCACGGCGTCTCCCGGCACCCCGCGGTCAGGGATCGGACAGGCCAGATGCTGAATGCCCGCTGCGGCGGCCGCCGCTGCGGCGCCGGTCAGGCCGAGCCGCCGTTCCTCGCCCGGAGTCAGGGCCGACACCACCACGTCCACGCCGGCGGCCGAGAGACCGGCCATCTCGGCGGCCAGCCGCTCACCGCCCCGGGGGTGCGCCATGGTCGCGAGGCGCCCCGGACCGGGCCAGGCGATCACGTGCAGTGGTGGTCTCATCGACTCCGTGTCCTCATTCGCCCTGCCGGTGCCTGGCGTATCGGGAAAGTGGTCTACGCAGAGTAGGGTCACCCCCGGCATGCCCGCAGCCCGCGCGGCAGGCAGCGTAGCGACGTCCGGCAAGGAGAGGCCTCCATGACGACCCCTCGCAGAACCCGCGTGGCGATCGTGTTCGGTGGGCGCAGCACCGAGCACGCCATCTCGTGCGTGAGCGCGGGCAGCATCCTGGCCGCCCTCGACCCCGACCAGTACGAGGTCGTGCCCGTCGGCATCACCCGGGAAGGCGCCTGGGTGCTGGCCGGCGACGACCCCGCGCAGCTCGCCATCGAGGGCAGCCGGCTGCCGGAGGTCACCGTCGAGTCCGGCCGGGCGGTCGTGCTGCCCGCCGACCCGACCTCCTCCGGGCTGATGGTCGTCGACCCGGCCGACGGGGTGGCGGTGCTGTCCGGCGTGGACGTCGTCTTCCCGGCGCTGCACGGCGCCTACGGCGAGGACGGCACCATCCAGGGCATGCTCGAGATGGCCGGCATCCCGTACGTGGGCGCCAACGTCTTCGCCTCCGCGGCCGGCATGGACAAGGAGTTCACGAAGAAGCTCGCCGCCGCCGAGGGCATTCCCGTGGGGGCGTACGCGGTCCTGCGCGCCGGCTGTTCACTGTCCGAGGCCGACAAGGACCGCCTCGGCCTCCCGGTCTTCGTGAAACCGTCCCGCGCCGGCTCCTCGTACGGCATCAGCAAGGTCACCGACTGGGACCAGCTCGACGAGGCGGTCGCCAGGGCCCGCAAGGTCGACCCGAAGGTGCTCGTCGAGGCGGCCATCGTCGGGCGCGAGGTCGAGTGCGGCGTGCTGGAGGGGGAGACCGGCGGGGTCCCCGAGGCCTCGCTGCTCGCCGAGATCATGGTCAACACCTCGGGCGACGAGTTCTACGACTTCGACGCGAAGTACCTCGGCGACGGCACCCCGTACCAGATCCCCGCGGACCTCAAGCCGGACGTCGCGCGCCAGGTCCAGGAGTACGCCTGCCGCACGTTCACGGCGCTCGACTGCGCCGGGCTGGCCCGCGTGGACTTCTTCGTCACCGCCGACGACCAGATCCTGCTCAACGAGATCAACACGATGCCGGGCTTCACGCCGACGTCGATGTTCCCGCTCATGTGGGCGGCGACGGGCCTGGAGTATCCGAAGGTCGTCGACCGGCTCATCCGCACCGCGCTCCACCGCGGCACCGGGCTGCACTGACGTCAGTCAGCCTCCGGCCGGTCGTCGAGCTCGCCGAGGACCCAGCGGGCCCAGTCGCGTTGCAGCTCGAACCAGCGGCGGCCGAACTCGGCGGCGAAGCGCGCGTAGCCGTGCGGCTGGCCCGCCGGGGTGGCCGCCTCGATCTCCTTGATGGTCCCGGCCAGCTCGGTGGCCTGCTCGTCGCTGGTCCGGGCCATGCGCTCGGCCAGGACCCGGAGGTCCGGCAGGTCCAACGACGACAGCAGGAAGAGCCGCAGCACGAACTCGTTGCGTGCCGGGGCCTCCCCGGGCGGGCTGAACATCCAGCGGCGCAGCTCGTCGCGGCCCGCCGGCGTCACGCCGTAGACCTTGCTGCCGCGCGATCCCTCGTCGACGACCTCGATCAGACCGTCGGCCGTCATGCGCTTGAGCTCGGGGTAGATCTGGCTGTGCCCGGCGCTCCAGGCGTGGCCGGAGAGCGTCTGCTCGAAGCGTCTGGTGAGGTCGTAGCCGTTCTGCTCGGTGTCGACGAGCAGGCCGAGCAGGGCGTGGCGCAGGGACATGCCGGGAGTCTAACCAGACGAACTCGACATGTCGAGAACGTCATATCGGCATTGACATGTCAGATCTGACATGTCAGGGTTGCCTCATGAACAAGACGCCCGGACTCGTCACCATCCTGTCGTCGCTGCTGTGGGACGTCGGCCTGTCCCTCGCCGCCTACTTCGTCGCGCACTGGCTCGGCGCCAGCGACTACGTCGCCCTGCTGGCCGGATCCGTCGTCGCGCTGGGCCGGGTGCTCTACATCGCCGTGCGTACGCGGGAGTTCGACGTCTTCGCGGCGGTCATGCTCGGGGTGTTCGCGGTGGGCCTCGGCCTCTCGTTCCTCACCGGGAGCCCGAAGTTCCTGCTGATCAAGGAGTCCTTCGGCACCGGCATCGCCGGCCTGGCGTTCCTCGGCTCCTGCGTGGTGGGCCGGCCGTTGATCTACTACGCGGCCCTGCGGATGCAGGCCGACCCGGCGAAGGCCGCCGAGTTCGCGCGCAAGTGGGAGGAGCTGCCGCGGTTCCGCCGCACGTTCCGCATCATGTCCGCGGCCTGGGGTGCCGGCCTGCTGCTCGACGCGATCGTCCGGATCCCGCTGGTGCTCGCACTGTCGACGTCGGCCGCTGTCACCGCGTCGACGGCCCTGTTCATCGCCACGATGGTGCTCCTGGCGCTGTGGACGGTCCGCTACGCCAAGGCCGCCCAGGCCAGGGCCGCACAGCCGGTCGCCTGAGCCTCAGACACACCCGCTGGGGACGCCCTCGCTGATCGACTTGTCGGTCTTCACCACGACGTCCGAGAACTCGTTCGCCCACTGTGCCGACTGCTCGTACTGCCGGGGCACCGTCACCCGCACCGGGACCTCACGGTCCATCGTGGTGAAAGCGGTGGCGTCGGCCTGCTGCTCGGCGTACCAGCAGACGCGGTTCATGTTCAGCAGCTCGCTGTCCAGGGGTACGCAGCCCGACCCGGTCTCGTCGAGGGACTTGCAGGTCCGGGGCTGGGCCACGCCGCAGGCCACGGTGATGGCCGGCTCGCCGTACGCGGCGTTCTGCTCCGGGCCGGCGCTGACCCTGCGGGCCACCAGGTCGCGGACCTTCTCCGGCAGCTGCGAGGTCACCGCGAGGCAGACCTGCGCGGGCCGGGCCGCCAGCTTCGGCGCGGCCATCTGCACCGGCGTGCTCGGCACCACGGCGGGCCGGGTGGCCGTCGCCGCGGGGACCGGGCCGTCGTCGGGAACCATCTGAAAGAAGATCACCAGGCCGACCAGCACCGCCACCGGCACTGCCACGACGGTCGCCCACAGGGCTGCGCTGCGCACCGCCGGATCCTTGGCGGGGGGCTGAGGCTCGGTCCGGGTCTCCACGTCGACCATGTCAGAGATTTACCACGGAGCAGGTCACGGTCCTCGTGATGCCCGGCACCGCTTGGATTCTGCTCACAATCATCCGACCGAGCTCATCGACGCTGTGCCCCTCCGCGAGCACCACCACGTCGTAGGGCCCGGTGACCGCGTCGACCCGGACCACTCCCTGAATTTTGTCGATCGCGGCGGCCACGTCACGGGCCTTTCCGACCTCCGTCTGGATGAGGATGTATGCCTGGACCACGATCCGACTCCTATCCGTTGCCGCCGGCGACCCGAACGTGAAACTACAGTACGGAGCGCGGTCCTCGTGGCACGCATCGCTGGCTCCTGCCCGGCGGGCTTCAAGATATCGGTGTGGCCCGGCCGGGCGCACCGCGACGGGGAAATCGAGGAGACGGTGGACGTGAGCATCGCGGAGACGGGGGAGTTCGGGCTGATCGCCCGGATCGTCGCGCGGCTCGGCGACGGCCCGGCGACCCTGCTGGGCCCGGGCGACGACGCCGCGCTGGTGGCAGCGCCCGACGGCCGGACCGTGGCATCGACCGACGTTCTGGTCGAAGGCCGGCACTTCCGGCGGGACTGGTCGAGCGCGGCCGACGTCGGTCACCGGGCGGCCGCCGCCAACCTGGCCGACATCGCGGCGATGGGTGCCACGCCGACCGCGCTGCTGGTCGCGCTCTGCGTACCCGTCGACCTGGACGCCGCCTGGGCCGAGGAGCTCGCCGGCGGCCTCTCCGCCGAGGCCGCCGCGACCGGGGCGAGCGTGGTGGGCGGCGACATGTCGGCGAGCCCGACGCTGACCATCGCGGTCACGGCGCTGGGCGACCTCGGCGGCCGTGCCCCGGTGCTGCGCAGCGGGGCTCAGCCGGGCGACACCGTTGCGCTCGCCGGGCGTACGGGCTTCGCCGCGGCCGGGTACACCGTGCTGTCCCGGGGCTTCCGGACGCCGAAGGTGCTCGTCGAGGCGTACCGGCGGCCGTCGGTCCCGTACGCGCAGGGCGTGGCGGCGGCCGAGCTGGGCGCCACCTCGATGATCGACGTCTCGGACGGACTGCTCCAGGACCTGGGCCACGTGGCGACCGCGAGCGTGGTGGGCATCGACGTCCGCCGCGAGGCGTTCGAGGTGCCCGACCAGATGCGCGATGCGGCTTCGGCGCTGGGCGTGGACCCGCACGTGTGGCTCCTCGCGGGCGGCGACGACCACGCCTTGGCGGCGACCTTCCCGCCCGGGGCGAGTCTGCCGCCGGAATGGCGGGTCATCGGCAGCGTGCACGAGGGTACGGGCGTGACGGTCGACCGGAAGCCGTGGCAGGGCGGGACCGGCTGGGACCACTTCCGCTGACCCGCGTTAGCTTTGCGGCGTGGACCAGATCATCATTCGGGAGGCCCGCTTCGACGACCCCGCCGTGCGGCAGCTCATCGGCCTCGCCATGGCCGAGCTGAGCGCCAGGTACGGCGGCTCGGGCGACGACACCCCGGTGGCCGTGACCGACTTCGAGCCGCCGAACGGCGCGTTCCTCGTGGCGCAGGATGCCACCGGCCGGCTCATCGGCTGCGCGGGCTGGCGGGCACACGGCGAGGACGCCGAGCTCAAGCGCATGTTCACGATCTCGGCGGCGCGGGGTAGGGGGGTGGCCCGCCGGGTGCTGGCCGCCGTCGAGGATTCCGCGCGCGAGCACGGCCGTAAGCGGGTGATCCTGGAGACGGGGGACAAGCAGCCCGAGGCGGTCGCGCTCTACGAGAAGTGCGGCTACGAGCGGATCGAGGACTTCGGCTTCTACAAGGACGAGCCGGGCGTGCTGTCCTACGCACGGACGCTGTGACCCGGGCACACGCGTAGCCGCCGGGTCGAGAAGACCCGGCGGCTACGGGAAGTGCGGGACGCCGGCGACCGGCGCGCCGGTATCAGGCGCGGACGACCTTGCCGGCCTTGATGCACGAGGTGCAGACCTTGAGCTTCTTGGTGGTGCCGCCACCGGCCGGAGTGCGCACCGACTGGATGTTCGGGTTCCAGCGGCGGTTGGTCCGCCGGTGCGAGTGGGACACGTTGTGGCCGAAGCCCGGTCCCTTGCCACAGACGTCGCACACGCTAGCCACGGGGTACTCCTGGGATTGATACGCCGGACGGACTGACCGAAGCCCGGCTGCGAACTGAGGGTGCCCCGGACAGACTGCGCCCGGGCAACCTGGCCAGGTTACCCGATGCCCACCCGGCACAGCCAATCGCCCCGGACGCCGCCATGTGCTCCCGCAAATGTCGGTGGTGGTTAGTACGCTTTTCGCGTGCTGGAGACCCTGGACGCGGCCGCGGTACGCCGATGGTGCGGCGCCGGGCTGGCCGCGCTGCGGGCCCACCAGCACGAGATCGACGAACTGAACGTCTACCCGGTGCCCGACGGCGACACCGGCACCAACCTCGTTCTCACGCTGACCTCGGCACACGAGGCTCTGCAGGAGGAGACCGGTGCGGACGAGCCCGGCACCGCGACGCCCCTGGGACGGGTGATGCGCCGGATGGCCCGTGGTGCGCTGCTGGGTGCGCGCGGCAACTCCGGAGTGATCGTCTCCCAGATCCTGCGCGGGATGGCCGACACGTTCGCCGCCGCCGTGTCGGTGCGCGGCGGCGAGCTCGCCAAGGCCTTGCGGCGGGCGAGCGAGGCCGCCTACGCGGCGGTGGCCCGGCCGGTCGAGGGCACGGTGCTGTCGGTGGCGGCGGCCGCGGCCGAGGGCGCAGGGCGGATCAAGTCCGACGATCTGGTGGCGGTAGCCCGGGAGGCGGCCCGCGCGGCGGCCGAGGCGCTGGCCCGCACCCCGCAGCAGCTGCCGGTCCTCGCCCGCGCCGGCGTGGTCGACGCGGGTGGCCGAGGACTCGTCGTGTTGCTCGACGCCCTGGTGGAGGCCCTCAGCACGACGGCGCAGGCACCGGTTGCCACCGCCCCCGCTCCCGCCACGGACAGTCCGGACGACGTCGGCTACGAGGTGCAATATCTCCTGGATGCCGGGACCGAGGCGGTGGAAACGCTGCGCGGCACCCTGGCCGGGATGGGCGACTCGCTCGTCATCGTGGGCACCGGAGAGGGTGACCCGCCGACCTGGAACGTCCACGTCCATGTCGGCATCGCGCAGGTCGGCGCCGCCCTCGAGGCAGGGGTGGCGGCCGGGCGGCCGTTCCGGATCTCGGTGAGCCGGCTCGACGACCGGATCGATGACCACGCCGCCCACGACCACGCCGCCCACGACCACGCCGCCCACGACCGCGCCGGTCATGACCACGCCGCGCAGCGGGCCGCGCGAGGCCACGCCGCCGACGACCACCCCGCCCATGACCACGCTGATCGCGACCACCCGGTTCCCGCTTCGGGCGCCCCGGTCGAGCCGGGGAGGGAACGCCCGGCCGACCCGCAGAGGGCCGAACGGGGTGCCGTCGTCGTCGCCGCCGGGGACGGCCTGACCACGCTGTTCGCCGAGGAAGGCGCGGTCGTCGTCGGCCGCAATCCGTCCATCGCCGAGATGCTGGCCGCGATCGATGCGACGGGCGCCCGTCGGGTGGTGCTGCTGCCGAACGATGCCAACACCCATGCCGTCGCCGTGTCGGCGGCGCGGGAGGCCGCTGCCGCGGGTGTACGGGTCAGTGTCGTGCCGACCCGCTCCCCGGTGCAGGCCCTCGCCGCGCTGGCCGTGCGGGACTCCCAGCGCCGCTTCGACGACGACGTCATCGCCATGGCCGAGGCCGCCGGCGCCTGTCGCTACGGCGAGGTGACGACGGCGGCTCGTGAGGCGCTCACCGTCGCGGGGCGCTGCCACCCGGGTGACCTGCTCGGTCTGGTCGACGGCGAGGTCCATGTGATCGATTCCGCGGAGGCCGGGCCGGAGGAGGCGCTGGGCGGGGTCTCGTGCCGGCTGCTCGACCGGATGCTCGGCGGCGGCGGTGAGCTGGTCACCCTGGTGCTCGGCGCCGATGCGCCGGCCGGGCTCGAGGAGCTGCTGCGGGCGCACGTCGCTCAGGCGTGGCCCTTCGTCGAGGTGCAGGCCTACGCCGGCGGACAGCCCCGGTACCACCTCCTGGTTGGAGTGGAATGAGCGACACGACCACCGCGACGACGACCACCACCCCGCTGCGCAAGGTGCTCGGGGAACGGACCGCCAAGGCGCTGGCCACGCACCTGGATCTGCACACCGCGGGCGACCTCATCTACCACTTCCCCCGGCGCTACGACGAGCGCGGCGAGCACACCGACCTGCGGCAGCTCCAGGTCGGGGAGCAGGTCACCCTGCTCGCCCAGGTCAAGAGCGCCACGGTACGCCCGATGCGCCAGCGTCGCGGCACCATGCTGGAGATCACCATCGGGGACGGGTCGGGGGCGAGCCTGACCTGCACCTTCTTCAACCAGGCGTGGCGTGAGCGGGAGCTGCGGATTGGGCGGTGGGGGTTGTTCGCCGGCAAGGTCACCGATTTCCGCGGTAAGCGGCAGCTCAACGGGCCCGCCTACCAGCTGCTGCGCGCCGACGCGACGCAGGACGAGGCCGCCGAGGAGATCGAGGAGTTCGCCGGGGCGCTCATTCCCGTCTATCCGGCCGCGGCCGCCGTGCCGACGTGGACGATCGCCAAGTGCGTGCGGACCGTGCTGGACACCTTCGAGCCGCCCGAGGATCCGCTGCCCGGGGCGGTGCGGGCGAACCGCAACCTGGTCGGCATCGGCACGGCCCTGCGCGAGATCCACCGGCCGAGCTCCAAGGAGGAGCTGTACAAGGCGAAGTACAGGTTGAAGTGGGACGAGGCTTTCGCCGTACAGCTGACTCTTGTGCAGCGTAAGGCCCGCTCGGCCGCCGCTCCCGGACGGTCCCGGCCACGACGCGACGACGGGATTCTGGCCGCGTTCGACGCGGCCCTGCCCTACGAGCTCACCGAGGGGCAGGCCCGGGTCGGTGAGGAGATCTCCGCGGACCTGACGCGGGCCCATCCCATGCATCGGTTGCTGCAGGGCGAGGTCGGTTCCGGCAAGACCCTGGTCGCGGTACGGGCCATGCTCCAGGTCGTCGACGCCGGAGGGCAGGCCGCGCTCCTCGCCCCCACCGAGGTGCTCGCCACCCAGCACCATCGCAGCATCAGCGCCCAGCTCGGCACGCTGGGCAGGGCAGGGGAGCTGGACGGGGATCCGGCCGGCACCCAGCTGACTCTCGTCACCGGGTCGCTCGGTGCGGCCGCTCGGCGCGCGGCGCTCGCGAAGGTGGCGGACGGCAGTGCCGGCATCGTCGTGGGAACGCACGCCCTGCTGTACGAGGGGGTCGACTTCCACGACCTGGGCCTGGTGGTCGTCGACGAGCAGCACCGGTTCGGCGTCGAGCAGCGGGACGCGCTGCGGGCCAAGGCCGCCCAGCCGCCGCACGTGCTGGTCATGACCGCCACGCCGATCCCGCGGACGGTCGCGATGACCGTGTACGGCGATCTGGAGACCTCCACGCTGTCCCAGCTGCCGCGGGGCCGCTCGCCGATCGCCTCGCACGTGGTGCCGCCGGAACGGCCGGCCTTCCTGGAGCGGGCCTGGCAGCGGGTCCGGGAGGAGGTCAAGGCCGGGCATCAGGCGTACGTGGTGTGCCCGCGGATCGGTGATGCGGCCGGTGCCGAGGATGACGGGGAGCCGCCGTCCGACAATGAACCCGCTCGCCGGCCACCGCTGGCCGTCACGGAGGTGGCGCCGATCCTCGAGGAAGGGCCGCTGCACGGACTGCGCATCGGAGTGCTGCACGGGCGGCTTCCGGCCGAGGAGAAGGACGCGGTGATGCGCCGCTTCGCCGCCGGTGACCTGGACGTGCTGGTGGCGACCACGGTCATCGAGGTCGGCGTGGACGTACCCAACTCCACCGTCATGATCATCATGGACGCGGACCGGTTCGGCGTCTCGCAGCTGCACCAGCTCCGCGGCCGTGTCGGCCGGGGCTCGGCGCCCGGCATCTGCCTGCTGGTCACCGAGGCGATGGAGGGAACCCCGGCCCGCGAGCGCCTCGACGCGGTGGCGTCCACGACGGACGGTTTCAAGCTGGCCGAGCTCGACCTGGAACAGCGCCGCGAAGGGGACGTGCTGGGCGCGTCGCAGTCCGGCAAGCACAGCCACCTGCGGCTGCTCAGCCTGCTGCGGGACAGCAAGCTCATCACCGACGCGCGCGCCGAGGCGGCCGAGCTGGTCGGCGACGATCCGACCCTGGCCCGGCACCCGGCGCTCGCGGCCTCGGTCGCCGCCCTGGTGGACGAGGAACGCGCCGAGTATCTGGAGAAGGGATGATCCTGCACTTCTGCCCCCGTGCCGAGTGGGAGGCGGCCCGGGCGGCGGGCAGCTATCGCGCGGAGTCCCTCGAGACGCAGGGCTTCATCCACTGCTCCACGCCGGAGCAGGTGCACATCCCGGCGACGCTGCTCGCCCGGGGGCGTACGGATCTCGTGCTGCTGGTGCTGGACGAGGCGCTGCTGCCGGTACCGGTGGTGTGGGAGGACGGTGACCCGCCGGATCCGGGCGGGATGCAGTTCCCGCACCTCTATGCCGAGATTCCGGTGGAGGCCGTGGCGGCCGTGCACGAGTGGCGGCCGGAAGCGGATGGGAGCTTCCGGCCGCCGACGTTCCTGTAGTTCCTACGGAGTGAAGGTCACCCGGCGGCGCCGGGCCAGGTAGAACAATGCGCCGCCGGTGAGCAGCAGCAGGATCGCGCCGCCCGCGATGGCGCCGGCGGCCGCTCCGGTGACGGGAAGACCGCCGCCGTTCTCGCCGCCGTCTCCGCCGCCGGTCGAGCCACCGCCGTCTCCGCCGCCGGTCGAGCCACCGCCGTTGCTGCCGCCGTTGCCGCCGCCGGGGCAGTCGGGCTTGTCGATCGGGGTGGTGATCGGGGCCCGGTCGTCGATGGTGACCGTGGCCTCGGTGATGTCCCGGGCCGGGAAGGTCGCCTTCGCCGAGGCGCCGGGTGCGACGGTGAGTTCCTTCGTGGCGTCGCCGTAGCGGACCGTTGCCCGGGCCGGCGTGACGCCGTCCGGGTTCGTGACGATCACCGTGACCGTGTAGCAGTCGTTCTCCGTGGTGACGGTCGGTGCCGGGCAGTCCTCGGGCCGCTGCCACTCGTACTTCACGTCGTCCATGCCGTCGGCGCTGACCGTGATCCGGCCCGCGCCGGCCGGGACGACCACGGTCTCGGCCTTGCCGGGCGCCACCGTGACGGACTTCGTGAAGTCGCCGGCCGTGACGGTGAAGTCGACCGCGTACCTGCTGTACTCGCCGGTGTTGCTCAGGTGCAGCGACACCGTGCCGTCGCATTGCGACACCGGCTCGACGGCCGGCGTGTGACAGCCGCGGCCGCCGCCGTTGTACCAGCCTTGCGGACCCTTCGAGCGGCCGCCGGGGCCGCCGTTGCTGCCGAGCTTCTTGTCGCCGTAGCGCGGGCCGCCCTCGGTGATCTCGCCGATGATGTCGTCCTCCCCGCCGAAGAAGAGGTCCACCTGGGCGTTGCAGGCGGGCAGCGTCGCGGCGAGCGTCACCGAACGGTGGTCGTTGGTGATCGTGGCGCTCTGGTGGTCGAACTCGTACTGCGGCACCGAGAACTCCGGCTTCGGTGCGAAGTAGGTGACCAGCGTGACCGGCTCGTCGGCGCAGAGCTTGACGCCGTCGTCGACCGTCACGGTCGCCGTCGCCCGGCCGTCGGCGACCGCGAACTCATGGTGGAACGCGGCCTCGGCCGGCTCGACACACGGCGTCTCGGCAGGCTTGCACTCGCCCAGGGCGACGGTCGCCGTGTTGTCCGTGTCCTTTCCGCCCTGCCAGATGCCGTCGAAGGACACCATGGCCGACGGTGTCCCGCCGGGAAGCGTCTGGGAGAAGATCCGCCTGCCATTGGTGCCGCTCGGGGAACGGCGGGGGATCTCGGTGCCGTTGGTCAGCTCCGACACCGGCTCCGGCTCGGTGCGGAGCTTGTTGACCAGGACGATCTTGTCAACACTGTTGACGACCGTCCACGAGACCAGCCACTCGCCCTTCTCGGGGTTGCAGGTGGCGGTGCCGGTGACGGTGACTTCCTGTCCGGCGGCTCTCGCGGGGGCCGCGAAGGTCAGGCCGATCAGGGCCATCGCCGCGACCGCGGCGATGCGGTGGAGCAGGGGTCTCAACGGGAGCCGCCTTCGCAGGGGAGAGGGAAAGGGCGCGCCGACGGGAGTTCGGCGCGCCCTTGAACAACCAGTGCCTTACGCGGTGAAGGTGATCTTGCGTCGGCGGGCGACGAAGAACAGCACGCCTCCGGCGATCAGGAGCAGGGCCGCGCCGCCCGCGATGCCGCCGGCGACCGGGCCGGTGACGGGCAGGCTCGGCTCGTCGTTGTCGCCCCCGCCGCCCCCGCCGCCCCCGCCGCCGTTGTCGTCGCAGTCCCGCTTCTCGAGGGTGGCCTTGATCGGCTCGACGTTCAGGCCCGGGAACTCGATCGTCGCGTACGTCGCCTCACCGGCCTCGAAGGTGACCTTCTCCTTCTTGCCGGCCGCCACGGTGACGGTCTCGGTCTTGCCGCCGTACGTGATCTTCGCGGTCGCCGGGGTGACGCCCTCGGGGTTCTCGACGGTGATCGCCACGGTGTCGCAGTCGTTCTCGACGATGACCGTGGGCAGGGCGCAGTCCGCGGGCGCGGCCCAGTCGTAGACGACGTCGTCCATGCCCTCGGCGCTGACCGTGATCGTGCCGGCGCCGGCCGGGACGGTGACCGTCTCGCCCTTGCCCGCCGCGACGGTGACGGTCTTGCTGAAGTCGCCGGCCTTCACGGTGAAGTCGACCGCGTACTTGCTGATCTCGCCGTTGTTGCTGAGGTTGAGCGCGACCGTGCCGTCACACTGCGACAGCGGCTCGACGGCCGGGGTCTGGCAGCCCTTCTCGCCGCCGTTGAACCAGCCCTGCGGGCCCTTCGAGCGGCCGCCGAGGCCGCCGTTGCTGCCCAGCTTCTTGTCGCCGTAGCGCGGGCCGCCCTCGGTGATCTCGCCGATGATGTCGTCCTCGCCGCCGAAGAAGAGGTCGACCTGGGTGTTGCAGTCCGGCACGTCGACGTTCAGCGTCACCGAGCGGTGCTCGTTGTCGATCGAGCCGCTGTCGTGGTCGAACTCGTACTGCGGGACCGAGAACTGCGGCTTCGGTGCGAAGTAGGAGACGAGCGTGACGGGCTCGCCCTCGCACAGCTTCACGCCGTCGTCGAGCGTCACCGTGGCGGTGGAGCCGTCGCCGTTGACGTCGAAGGTGTGGTGGAAGGTGGCGGCACCGGCCTCGACGCAGGGCGTCTCGGCGGGAGCGCACGGCTCGCTGAGGTCCACGCGGGCGGTGTTGTTCTGGTCCACGTAGCCGTCGACCGACCAGATCGACTTGAAGGAGATGGTCGCCTCCCCGGCGTCGCCGGTCACCTTCTGCGTGAGGGTGAGCTCGCCGTCGCGCCCGCGCTCCGACTTCGGGATGACGAAGTTGCCCTCGCCGGCCTTCTCGACGTCGGTGGGGGCCGTCTTGAGCTCGGCGACGGTCGCGTCGGCCGGGTAGTCGTTCGTGAGCGTCCACGTGACGATCCGCGTGCCGGTGGCGGTGTCGCAGACCGCCTTGCCGCTGACGGACGAGGCGTGGGCGCTGGCGGGCGCGGTGACGACCGCGGCTCCACCCAGGCCGATGAGCGCGCCGGCGAGGACTGTCGCGGCGCGGCGGAGGGGAGAGTTCAACTTCACGCGTACTCCTGGGGGCGTTGGAATACCGAGGCACGACCCAGGAAGGCGACGGCGCCCGCCGAGGGGACGGCGGGGGCCGGGACGACGCCTCCCCAACGTCGTCGAGCCGATAGCGTTTCGTCGGCGCGAGTGACCTTAGCGACTGAGCGGAATCTGGGAAGTGGCTCAGGACCGGTTAAGGAGCTTGTTGTGGATCCGAGACCATCGCTGCACCGAAAGCGTTGCCATCGATGCTCTGGGTGTCGGCGACCGCGAGAAGGGTGACGCAGACGAGCGAGGGGCGCGCCGACCGTGACGGTCGACGCGCCCCTCGATCAGGAGCTGTGCCCAGGTCAGGCGGTGAACTTGACCTTGCGGCGACGCGCCAGGAAGAACACCGTGGCACCGACGGCGAGCAGGACACCCGCCCCGGCGGCGATGCTGCCCGCGGCGGCACCGGTCAGCGGCAGGGACGGCTCGTCGCCGGCACCGCCACCGGAGCTGTCACAGCCCTCGGGAGCCTCCCAGGCGATGGTCTCGGAGACGTCCTCGTGGCCCTGGAGGTAGAGCTTGACCTTGAAGCCCTCGGAAGCCTCGAACGTGACGCTCTTCTTCTCGCCCGGCTTGACGACGAGCACCTTCTTCTCGCCCTTGTTGGGCTCGAGCACCAGCGGGATCTCGACGCCGTCCTCCGGGTTGTCCAGGCCGATGGTCATCGAGTCACAGGTGATCTCGAAGATCGGCTTGGCCTCGCCGTAGCTGGGGGTCGGCTCCGGGGCCGGCGTGGACTCGCTGGGGGTCGGCTCGTCCGGGGTCGACTCGCTCGGGACCGGCTGGGTCGGGGTCGACTCCGTGGGCACCGGCGGGGCCGGGGTCGACTCGGTCGGCTCGGGCTTGCTCGAGGCCGAGGCGGTCGGCGGCGGCGGCGTGTCGCATGTCGCCGGCTTGGGCGCGGTGGCGGTCGCGTCCCGGATGTATTCGTCATCCCACTTGAGCGTGACCTTGAGGGAGCCCGAGGCGTCCGAGCCCTGGAAGGTGCTCGTGCCCTTCAGGGGGTTCTGGTAGCTGGGGTCGACGCGCTGGCCGACCTTGATGTCGCCGTCCGGGAGGGCCAGGTTGGAGGTCTCGACCTCACGCACCGTCGCCCCGAGGCCGAAGTCGTTGGCGACGGTCCAGTCGACCTTCCACGAACCGTCGGCCTCGGCGCAGGACGTCTTGTACTGGATGACGGGAGCGTGGGCGCTCGCCGGGCCGGTCAGCGCGAAAGCGCCGGTCA
The DNA here is from genome assembly GCF_040676695.1 of Actinoplanes sp. NPDC049548. Lineage (NCBI taxonomy): Bacteria > Bacillati > Actinomycetota > Actinomycetes > Micromonosporales > Micromonosporaceae > Actinoplanes > Actinoplanes sp. NPDC049548. The sequence goes on along the minus strand of NZ_JBFAPM010000006.1, from coordinate 189,419 downwards.
GGCCGAGGAAGGCGCCGGCCGCGATGGCGGTGGCGCGCTGGAGCGGGGACTTAAGCAGGTTCACGCCTACTCCTGTGAAGGGGTCGGGGGTACGGCACAGGAAGGCGGAAGGCGGCCCGTCGCGCGCGGTCATGGGCGTCGGCGAGGGCCAGCGACGACGCCTCCCCGCATCGTCGAGCCGACAGCGTTACGTCGGCGGCTCAGCGACCATAGCGACTCAGACGAATCTGAAAAACTGCCCAGGGCGCCCTAAGCCGGTTGATATCCATTCGAGATCTTCGCTGTACGGATTGCATCCACGTCGATGCTCTCGGTGCCGAAACGGCCTTCGGGGGTGGGTAAAAGTTCACTCCGCAGTGGCCGGTGCTTTGTGGTGGCGTAGCGTCACAGCGTGCTACCCGATGACCCGCGAGAGGCCGTATGACCAGGATCATCGCCGGCGCCCACGGCGGTCGCCGGCTGGCCGCCCCGCCGGGCGCGCAGACCAGGCCCACCGCGGACCGGGTGCGTGAGGCCTACTTCAGCGCCCTCGGCACGATGGTCGACCTCGACGGCGCCCGCTTCGCCGACCTGTACGCGGGCTCCGGCGCCATCGGTCTCGAGGCGCTCTCCCGCGGTGCGGCGTTCGCGCTGCTGGTGGAGTCGGACGCGAAAGCGGCGCGGGCCATCCGCGACAACATCGTCACGCTGCGGGCGGGCAACGCCGCGCGGCTGGTCACGGGCAAGGTGGCCCAGGTGCTCGCCGGACCGCCCGACGGCGGCCCGTACGACGTCGTGTTCGCCGACCCGCCCTACGCGGTGAGCGACGACGAGATCACCGAGGTCCAGCAGGCGCTGGTCGGCAACGGGTGGCTCGCCGAGGACGCGGTCGTGACGTTCGAGCGTTCCTCCCGTACGGCGGTCCGGGGCGAGCCGCTGAGCTGGGTGGAAGGCATCACCGCGGACCGCAGCCGCCGCTACGGCGAGACGACCCTTTGGTACGGTCGCCGATCATGAGACGAGCGGTCTGTCCCGGCTCCTTCGATCCGGTCACCAACGGCCACCTCGACATCGTCGGGCGGGCCAGCCGGCTCTTCGACGAGCTGATCGTCGGTGTGCTGATCAACCACTCGAAGACCGGCCTGTTCACCATCGAGGAGCGCATCGAGATGCTCCGCGAGGCGACGGCCGCGTACGGCAACGTCCGGGTCGAGTCGTTCCACGGCCTGCTCGTCGACTTCTGCCGGGCGCAGGGGGCCGCCGTGGTCGTCAAGGGCCTGCGCGCGGTCAGCGACTTCGACTACGAATTGCAGATGGCGCAGATGAACATCGGGCTCTCCGGCGTGGAGACGCTGTTCATGCCGACGAATCCGCTGTACTCCTTCTTGTCTTCCAGTCTCGTCAAGGACGTGGTCAAGTGGGGCGGGGACGCGTCGTCGTACGTGCCGGACTTCGTCGGGGAACGACTCGTGACGCGGCTGCGGCAAAACTGACGGGTTCGGCAGTAACGTGATCGCACCACTCAGCGTGAGTGCTAGCTGACAGGAGTGAGGCGCCGGTGGATCCGCTCGACCGCATCGACGAGATCATCTCCATGGTGGAACAAGCACGCTCGGTCCCGATGTCCCGGACCAACTTCATGTTCGACCGGGCCGAGATGGTGGCCCTCCTCGACGAGCTGCGCTCCGAGCTCCCGGGTGACCTGCGGCGGGCGGTCGCTCTCCTGGAGGAGCGCGACAAGATCATCGATGCCGGCAAGCGCGAGGCGGACCGGATCATCAGCGAGGGTGAGACGGAACACGCCCGCCTCGTGTCGGTGAACGAGATCACGGTGTCCGCCGAGCACGAGGGCGCCCGGATCATCGCCGAGGCCCGGGCCGAGGCCCAGCGCCTGCGCGAGGAGGTCGACGACTACGTCGACACCGCCCTGGCCAACTTCGAGCAGTTCCTGACCCGGGCGCTGGCGTCGATAGAGCGCGGCCGCGACAAGATGCACGCGCTGCGCGAGATCGGCACCTTCCAGGGCGAGGACACCGAGCGCCCGCTGCCCTTCTGAGGCCGATTCGACGCTACGGTCCCTGCTCAGGTAACCTTTCCAGTCGGCCTACACAGGCTGAGGATTCACGATGCCCAAGTCTCCGCAGAATCACCTCGATCCCAGGCAGCCGCTGGTCGTCGACACGACGAAGCTCCCGCGCCAGCCTGGGGCGACGCGTGCCCTGAAGCGGGTCGTCCCGGCGCCGGCGGACCTCGGTCTGGAACTGATCTCGGTGCCCGAGGGCTCCGACCTCGAGCTCGATCTGAGCCTGACGTCGGTCTCCGAGGGCGTGTACGTCAGCGGCAACGTGCGCGGATCGCTCTCCGGCGAGTGCGGGCGCTGCCTCAACGAGATCTCGGAGCAGTTCGACGTCCCCATCGCGGAGCTGTACGCCTACGAGGACAGCACCACGGAGGAGACCACGGACGAGGACGAGGTGGGCCGGATGCAGGGCGACCTCATCGACCTGGAACCGGCGGTCCGTGACGCGGTGGTGCTCACGCTGCCGACCAACCCGGTCTGCCGGCCGGACTGCCCAGGGTTGTGCCCCGAGTGCGGGGTGCACTATGACGACCTCCCGGCTGACCACAGCCACGAGGAAGTCGACCCCCGCTGGGCCGCTTTGCGCAATCTGTCAACAAACGAGGAGTAGGTACCGTGGCCGTCCCGAAGCGCAAGATGTCGCGCAGCAACACCCGGTCTCGCCGGGCGAACTGGAAGGCGACCGCGGTCTCGACCGTGGCGTGCCCCCAGTGCAAGTCGCCGAAGCTGCCGCACACCGCCTGCTCGGTCTGCGGCACGTACAACGGCCGTCAGGTCCTCGAGGTCTGAGCCTCGCTTCAGTGGCACGCCCGACTTTCGGGCGGGTCGAGCCTGAGCAGCGGCGAACGTCCGGTGCCCCGCTCCCGACGCAGTCCGGCCCCGAGGCCGGCACTCGGCGGGAGCCGGGCACCGCGCGGATCGCCGTCGACCTCCTCGGCGGGGACCAAGCTCCCGCCGTCGTGGTTGACGGCGCTCTGCGCGCCTGCCAGGCCGATCCGGCCCTCCAGCTCCTTCTCGTCGGCCCGGTGGAAGCGGCCGACGCGATTCTCGGCGCCCTCGGCCCGGCCGAACGCGACCGGGTCCGCGCCGTGCCCGCCCCCACCGGCCTGCAGTCGCACGACCGGGACGCCAGCAGCGTCGAGTCGGGCGTCCGCACGGCGGTGCTCGCCGTGGCCCAGGGCCGCGCCGACGCCGTGATCTCCGCCGGCAACACCGGCGCCACCGTCACCTCCGCCGCGCTCGGCCTCGGCCGCTGGCCCGGGGTGCGCCGGCCGCCGCTCGCCGCCGTCCTGCCCAGCGCCGCCGGCCGGCTCGTCCTGCTCGACGTGGGTTCCTCCGTCGACCCCGACGAGGCCACTCTCGCGATGCACGCCCGGCTGGGAGCCGCGTACGCCGCCGTGGTGCACCGGGTCGCCGCGCCGCGGGTGGGCCTGCTCACCATCGGCACCGAGCGCGGCAAGGGCGACCGCCTGCGCCGGGCCGCCCCCGCCCACCTCGCCGCCCTCGACCTGCCCGGCGGCGGCCGCTACGCCGGCCTGATCGAGGGCAACGACGTGGTGACCGGCGCCCCCGCCGACGTCGTGGTGACCGACGGCTTCACCGGAAATGTGCTGCTCAAGGGCCTTGAAACCGCGTACGCGCTGGTCGGCCCGCCGCAACCCGACGACATCCCGCCGCGGGCGGCCGTCCTGCTCGGCGTCGGCGGCACGGTCGTCGTCTGCCACGGTGCCGCGTCCGGCGCGGACATCGCCGCGGGCATCGGGTTCGCCGCCGACCTGCACCGCCGGTCCGCCGTCCCGGCCATAGCCGACTTGATCACGGGATCCGATCCGCACAGCCCCAGAGGTGGTTCATGAGCAGTAACGACAAGCGGCGGTTCCGGCCCTCCACCGCGCCGCTCGAAGAGGCCTTCGGCGTTCCCTTCGAACCCGAGCTGCTCGAGCGGGCGCTCACCCACCGCTCGTACGCGTACGAGAACGGCGGCCTGCCGACCAACGAGCGCCTGGAGTTCCTGGGCGACTCGGTCCTGGGCGTGGTGATCACCTCGGCGCTGTTCCACAACCACCCCGACCTGCCCGAGGGCCAGCTCGCCAAGCTGCGCGCCAGCGTGGTCAACATGCACGCGCTCGCCGACGTCGCCCGCACCCTCGGCCCCGCGGGACTCGGCCCCCACCTGCTGCTCGGCAAGGGCGAGGAGACGACCGGCGGCCGGGACAAGGCGAGCATCCTCGCCGACACCCTCGAGGCGCTGCTCGGAGCCATCTACCTCGAGCACGGCCTGGACACCGCGAGCGAGGTCATCCACCGCCTGTTCGACCCGCTGATGGCCGAGTCGGCCGGCCGGGGCGCGGCGCTGGACTGGAAGACCAGCCTGCAGGAGCTGACCGCGGCGCTCGGGCTGGGTGTGCCCGACTACGTCATCGACGACGCCGGGCCGGACCACGCCAAGACCTTCACCGCCTGGGTGGTCGTGGCCGGGGAGCGTTACGGCGGGTCGGACGGGCGCAGCAAGAAGCAGGCCGAGCAGCGCGCCGCGGCGGCCGCCTGGCGCACCCTCACCGAGCGGGCCGAGGCCGAGACGCCGCCGCCGGCCGTCGCGGGCGGCGGACACGCGGACATGTCGGCTGCCGACAGCCAAGCCGCCGCAGAGGCCGACGACGGACGCACCGGCGCGCAGGCGAACAACGGAAGCGTCGCCGCGCAGGCCACCAACGGAAGTGCCGCCGCGCTGGCCGACGACAGGACCGCCGCGGCGCCGGCCGACGACAGAAGCGCCGCCGGCCGGTGAGCGTGGCGGCTCAGGACGCGGACAGCGCCGTCGAGACCGCCGGCCCCGCGGGCGGGAGCCTCTGGGACCGGGCCGGGCGCTGGCACGGCGCCGCCGTGGCGGTCGGGATCCTCGCGCTGTCCCGGATCGTTCAGATCATCCTGCTCGTCGGCCTCGACCGGGCCACCGAGGAGCCGGCGGGGCTGCGCAGCAACCTGCTGGTCTGGGACGGCGGCTGGTTCATGCGGGCCGCCGCCGGCTACCCGCACGGCTACACGTACGGGCCCGACGGCGCCCTCGCCGGGAACGAGCTGGCGTTCTTCCCGCTGTACCCGATGCTCATCCGCGGGCTGTCGCACCTGGGCTTCGACCCGGGTAGTGCCGCGCTCACGGTGAGCTGGCTGGCCTCCGTCGGCGCGGCCGTCGCGCTGCACCTGCTCGGCACGACCCTGTACGGCCGCCGCGCCGGCTGGGCCCTCGTCGCGATCTGCTGCACCGCCCCGATGTCCGTGGTGCTGTCCATGGCGTACTCGGAGAGCCTCTTCCTCGCCCTCGTCGCCGGGATGCTCGTCGCCGCGCACCGCAGGGTGTGGTGGGCGGCGGGTCTGCTCGGGCTCGGCTGCGCCCTGACCCGGCCGACCGGCGCCGCGGCCGCCGTCGCCCTCGCCGTCGCCGCGGCCCTGGCCGTGCGGGACGACCCGGCGAAGAAGTGGCCACCGCTGGCCGCCGCCGGGGTGGCGCTGGCCGGCGTCCCGGCCTTCCTGGGCTGGGTCGGGTGGCGGGTCGGCGAGCTCGACGCCTGGTTCAAGATCCAGTCCGCCGAGTGGGGCACGGCCTTCGACTTCGGCAGCAGCACGCTGACGTTCCTCGACGAGACGCTGACCACTGGCGACGGCTGGGTGCCGATGAGTGTGGCACTGATCCTGCTCGCCGCCGCTGCCGCCGCCGGGGTCGCGCTGGCCGGCCGGCCGTGGCTGCCGGTGGCCGTTTACGGGGTCGTCGCGATGGTGCTCGTGTACGGCCAGGCCGGCTACTACCACTCCAAGCCGCGGCTGCTGCTGCCCGTACTGTTGACGCTGTTGCCGTCGGTCGTGGCCGCCGGCCGGGCCCGCCCCAGGGTCGCGATCCTGGCCATCGGCGCGTGGGCCGCCTTCGGCCTCTGGTACGGCGCGTACATGGTCGCCGTGTGGCCGTACACCATTTAAGAGGTCCTGATGCCTGAGCTTCCCGAGGTCGAGACCGTCCGGCAGGGACTGGCGAAGTGGGTGGCGGGCCGGCGCATCGACGCGGTCGAGGTACGCCATCCCCGCGCGATCCGCCGCCACCTGCCCGGTGATGCGCACTTCGCCGCAGTCCTCGCCGGACGGACCATCAGCGACGTCTCGCGCCGCGGCAAGTACCTGTGGCTGCCGCTCGACTCGGGTGACGCGATCATCGCGCACCTGGGGATGAGTGGTCAGCTGCTGATGCAACCCGCCGAGGCGCCGGACGAGACGCACCTGCGGGTCCGCTTCGGGTTCGCCGACGACGGGCCGGAGCTGCGCTTCGTCGACCAGCGCACGTTCGGCGGCCTGTCCGTCTCCGAGGGCGGGGCCGAGCTCCCCGTGGAGATCGCGCACATCGCCCGGGACCCGATGGATCCGCTCTTCGACGACGAGGGGTTCGTCGCGGCGCTGCGGCGCAAGCACACCGAGATCAAGCGGGCCCTGCTCGACCAGACGCTGATCTCCGGGGTCGGCAACATCTACGCCGACGAGGCGCTGTGGCGGGCCCAGCTGCACGGGGTACGCCCGACCGACGCGCTGACCAAGCCGGTCGTCCGCCGGCTGCTGGGCCACGTGCGCGACGTCCTCGGGGAGGCGATCGTCGCCGGCGGTACCAGCTTCGACGCGCTCTACGTCAACGTGAACGGGCAGAGCGGGTACTTCGACCGGTCCCTGAACGCGTACGGGCGGGAGGGACAGCCGTGCCACCGGTGCGGCACGGCCATCCGCCGCGAGCAGTTCATGAACCGGTCGTCGTTCAGCTGTCCCCGGTGCCAGCCGCGCCCCCGGAAGCCGCTGCGCTGACGTACGGTCCCGCGTCGGTGGCCAGGCCGAAGCCCGCGCCGCGCCGGCCCATCAGCCGGCGGGCCGCCGTGAGCAGCGTGGTGGGGACGCCGTGCACGAGGTGGCCGTCGCCGGGCCGGACGCCGTCGCCGTCCCAGCCCTGGTACGCCGACCACGGCCCGTCGAAGGTGCAGATCTTCACGCCCAGGTCGCGGTAGAGCGGGTGCGTGGGCACGCCCGGGTTCAGCACCACCCGGTGCAGCCCCCGGCGGGCCGCCAGCCGTACGGTCAGCGCCACCGGCCCCACGCCGCCCGATCCGGCCGGCGCCCGGTCCAGGAACAGTCCTTCGACCCCGTCCTCGCGCCACGCGTCCACGTCGGCCAGCACGTCGGCGAGGGAACGCCCGCCCCAGTCCAGGTCGACGCGGCCGAGCCGCTGGTGCCCGGAGCGGCGCGGGCCCGGCCGTTCCTGCACGACCCAGGTGTCGGCGTCGACGGGCAGCTCGGGCGACGGGTGCGCGTACGGGGGGAACAGGGTCTTCACGGCGTCCTCCGGGGGTCTGCGGCGGTGCGGGCGACGATGAGCAGGCCGGCGAGGTGGGTCGCCGCCAGGATCACGACGACGGTGGGCAACGGGTCCGGCGGCAGGGCCGGTACGAGCGGGGCGGCGAACGCGGCGACCGGCGGCGCGACGGCGAGCAGGGCGGCCACCCCGGTACGCCCCCGCCAGCCGAGCAGCAGGGTGACGGCCAGGACACCGCTGAGCAGGATGCCGCCGGCGAAGATCAGCACCCCGGCCGTTCCGGCGGGCACCTGGTACGCGGCGACCGCCAGCGCGGTCCCGGCGGCGAGTGGCGGTACGAGCGCGGCGACGGTCACCACCGTCACGCCGCTGAGGTGCGCACGGAGCTCCTCGGCGCTCTCCGACGCGTCGAGTCCGGCCTGGACCTGCCGGCGGTGCCAGCCGATCAGCGCCTCGAGAACGGGCCCGGCGGCGAGCAGCGGCAGAACGGCGGGGGAGGTGGCGGTCGGTGGCCCGGCCCGCCACAGCAGCGCCACGCACGCCGCCTGGGCCGCCCCGAGCAGCAGCCGCATGCCGCCGTGGCGCAGGTCGGATCCCCGTAGCCGGCCCACCGGCGAGGCGCCGAGGGCGGGCCGGAACGCGCGGGCCGCGGCGAGCGCGATGGTGACCGGCAGGAGCGCGGTCACCGGAACCCGCTGTGCCAGCGTGTCGCCGACCATTCCGGCGATGCTCACCGCGGCGAGCAGCCAGCACGGCAGGCTCCAGCGGACGACCGCCGCCTCGGTGCGGGTGACCAGGGCGGCGGTGACCGTACCGAGGCAGACCAGGCTGCAGACGCCGGCCGTGACCGCGAGCATGCGGTCCGGTCCGACCAGCGTGGCGGGCGCGAGTCCGGCCGCGCCCGCCCACAGCACGACGGCCGCGAGGAAGACCCGGGCGACCAGCTTGACGGCCGGTCCGCGCCCGGAGCGACGGGCGACCAGGGCGCCGACGCCGGTCCCGGCGTGGGCGACGCTCCAGCCGAGCATCAGCGTGCCGACCGGCACCGGCCAGGCGAGGTGGGCGAGCGGCCGGGCGGCGGCCACCGCGGCGCTGAGCGGTCCGAGATAGAGCGCACAGCGCAGCAGGGTGGAGCTCAGAGCGGGCGCACGCAGGGTGCCGCCCCGCAGGGCGAGATCGGCTGTCATCGGTCCTCCCCGGCCCCGGCGAGCCATCGCAGGGTGGCCGGCCGGGCATCGCGGGGCGCGGGAACGGCCAGCGTCAGTTCGTAGGCGGGAGCGGGCGGCGGCCCGGCGAGATCGGTGTAGAGCGCGCCGTAGACGCGGACGACCCGGTCGGCCGTGAAACAGGCCAGCGCGCGGCGGCGGGCGGCGTCGCCGAGAGCGCGCCGCCGGGCGGGTGCGGTGAGCAGGCCGGTGCAGGCCGCCGCCAGCGCCGCCGGGTCGCGGTCCGGCACGACCAGGCCCGCGTCGCCGAGCGTCTCCGCGACCGGCCCGACATCGACACCGACGACCGCGCGGCCGGACATCATGCCCTCGATCAAACGGTACGGCGGGTCGGACGGGCCGGGCACGTGCACGACGACGTGGCCGGCGGCGTACCGGTCGCGGGGGTCGGCGGGCAGGGGGTGCAGCCGGATCGCGCGGCCCAGCCCGGTCCGCTCGATCTGCTCGGCGCAGTGGTCCTCGTGGGCGGCGGTCACCCCGACCAGGTGCAGCACCGTGCCCGGCACGGCCGCGGCCACCCGCGCGAACGCGTCCAGCACGCAGGCCAGCCCGCTCTGCGGCCCGCCGTTGCCCGCCCACACGATCGCCGGCGGGTTCCGCGCCTCCGGGGCGCACGGGAAGTCCTGCGGGTCCACGCCGGCGGGCACCGGCACGAGCCGTCGCGGATCCGCGCCGTGCCGCAGCGCCCAGGAGTGGTGGTACTCGCTCAGCGGGGCGATGAGACCGGCTTCGGCGTACCCGGTGCGCGCCACGGCCCGGCGGAACCGTCGCAGCACGGTCTGCACGGCAGGTGACAGCCGCTCCTCGTGCGCGCGCAGCTTGGCGACGGGCGCCCGCGCCTCGGTGAGCAGCAGCGCCGTGCCGGTGCGCCATCGCCCGGCCAGGGCCGCCAGCAGCGGGGTCGTGCCACCGACACAATGCACAAGGTCAACTTCGGGCAACGGTACGGCCAGCGCCCGCGCCGCGTGCCGCAACAGGGTGGCGGCGGTACGCGCGTCGCGGAGGCTGAGCCGCGGCAGCCGGTCGTCGGCGCCCGAGGACCGCCCGGCCCGCCATGCCTCCAGGAGTACGTCGGCCAGCGGTACGGCGTTCAGCGGGGCCCCCGCGCCCACCGTCCCGCCGTCGGCCAGGGCGGCCAGCCCGGCGAGTCCCCGAGCGAACACCTCGTCCTGCTCGGTGACCAGGCCCTGGCACAGCCGCGCGGCGGCCGCGGTGGCGTGCTCGTCGCGCCCCTCCCGCCGCGGCGTCTCCCGCGACAGCGCGACCGTACGCGCGGACGAGACATGCGCGGGCAACGGGTACGCCGGCCCACCCGGTGGCTCGCGGTCGGAGACGGTGACGAGGTCGAAGCGGAAGCGGGCGAGGCCGTCGACGAGCGTCCGGCACCAGCCGCCCAGCGCGTCCCGGCGGAACGGATAGCCGCCCCCGGTGAGCAGACAGATGCGCATGCGGTCAGCACCGCGGGCGCGTCGGGGGCGATATCACGAAGGCTGCAACGAGACAGCGGCGAAAAGTAACGGGAGCCTGTCACCTAGGCGACAGATGTTCGCACCATTTGTCTGATTTATCGGGCCTTTTGCCTACGATCGCCCGAAAAGCTGGCCCCAGACGATCGTGCCGTCCACGCCCTTGACCGCACCGGCCCCCATCGCCTTGAAGTCACAGTTGAGAATGTTGGCGCGGTGGCCCTCGCTGTTCATCCACGACTTCATGACGTCCGCCGCGTCGCGCTGGCCCCGGGCCACGTTCTCGCCGCCCGGGTCGTCGTACCCCTGCGCCTTGGCCCGCTGGACGAAGTCCCGGCCGTCGTCGCTGACGTGGCTGATGTACAGGTCGCCGTGCGTGCCCAGCTCCCGCACGTGCAGCCGGATGGCCGAGCGGAGCCTCTTGTCGAGCCGTACGGACCCGCAGCCCGCCTTGTCCCGCTCGACGTTGACCAGGCGGATGACCTCGGTCTCCTGCCCTGCCAGCCCGGCCGGCACCTTCGGCGCGCTCGTGGTCTCCGGCGGCCGCTTCTTCGCCGGAGCCGTCGTCTTCTTGGGCGCGGGCTTGGCCTTCCTGGGCGGGGTCTTCGCCGGCGCCTTCGCCGGCGCCTTCGGCGCTGCCGGTGGCGTCGTGGCCCGTACGCGTGGGGAATCCGTCCCGGCGCCGGGTGCCCCGCCACCGGCACCCGGCGCCAGGGCGGCGACGGCGGCCTCGGGACGCTCGGCGGCGATGCCCGGGCCGGTGAGGCTTGACGGCAGCAGGGCGGCGCCCCCGCCGAGCACGGCGAGCAGACCGGCGACCGGCAGGGCCAGAAGGACCAGCGGCGGCATCGGCTGCCGTCCGCGGTGCCGCCCCGCGGCGTCCACTCGCTGTTCCCGTCCGGTGTGCTCGACTGGCCCGTGCACGTCCTGCCTCCGCGGTCCTCAGGGATCGAGAGGTTTCGACCCGGGTGACGGTAAGCAGCCGTACGGATACGCGGCAAACCAGCTAAGGAAGAGATAAGGGTCCCTTCAGGCACTCTTCCCGCCGAAAACCCCTTGATCAAAGCTCGGGCCGCATGCCAAGGTGGCGTGATTCACTGGTAGACGGGGGTCGGCGCGGTGCCCACGGCTTGACGGAGCCTGGTCATCGGCGCACCATAGAAGAGTCGCCAGTCGCGCCCATCTGTGCTCAGTCGAGTCCTGAGCGCGGGTAAATCTGCATCTCACGCTCGTCCAGGGTGCAGGTCTCTGCGCCCACGCGTGCCCGTGGGAAGCAGGTGTGCGGTATCACTGGGCGCGCGTTTGGCCGGCCTTTCCGGCAGCGCTTACAAAGAGACGCGGTGTCTCACAAGGAGAAGTCATGGCGAAGGCCCTCTACGGCCACGTAGGTGCGGCGCCCGACCGGCGCCTGCTCGACGAGGTCACCCGACTGCGTTCCAGGGTGCAGGCTCTGGAGTTCGAGGTCACCCGCCTCCGGGCGGAGAACGACCGGCTCGCGGCTGCCGCCGCCGAGACGGACGATCTGATGCGGCTGACCGAGCCGGCGCTGACCTGAGCTCCTCTTGAGGCGCCGGGACCGGGCGTCTCTCATCCCCCTCGCACCACAAACGCACACTGAAAAGCGCGCCTCCACAGCTGTGGCGGCGCGCATCTTTTTGCCTTCAGTAGTGCCAATCTTGCTGGCCGGCGTCGCTTTCCGCGCCTTGCCGGTAGCACTGAGCGCGCCCTGAACCGGACAAAGGCGTCGTAACAGTTCGAGAAGCGCACGGACCGGGACGCGCGGCGTGCGCGGACACGGCCCGCACCTGCGGGTACCCTGCTGCCCGAGAGCAAACCGCGACCCCCGGAGATCCGTGCACCTCAAGAGCCTGACGGTCAAGGGCTTCAAGTCCTTCGCCTCCGCTACGACGCTGCGGCTGGAGCCGGGCATCACCTGTGTGGTGGGCCCCAACGGCTCCGGCAAGTCCAACGTCGTCGACGCCATCGCCTGGGTCCTCGGTGAGCAGGGAGCCAAGGCGCTGCGCGGCGGCAAGATGGAGGACGTCATCTTCGCCGGCACCGCCGGCCGGGCCCCGCTCGGCCGGGCCGAGGTGACGCTCACGATCGACAACGGCGACGGCGCCCTGCCCATCGACTACACCGAGGTGTCGATCACCCGCCGGATGTTCCGCTCCGGCGAGAGCGAGTACGAGATCAACGGCAGCTCCTGCCGCCTGCTCGACATCCAGGAGCTGCTGAGCGACTCCGGCATCGGCCGCGAGATGCACATCATCGTCGGCCAGGGCCGGCTCGACGCGATGCTGCACGCCAAGCCCGAGGACCGCCGCGCCTTCATCGAGGAGGCCGCCGGCGTCCTCAAGCATCGCAAGCGTAAAGAGAAGGCGATCCGCAAGCTCGACGCGATGCAGACCAACCTCAACCGGCTCAACGACCTCACCGCCGAGCTGCGCCGCCAGCTCAAGCCGCTCGGCAAGCAGGCCGAGGTCGCCCGCCGCGCCGCCGGCATCCAGGCCGACCTGCGCGACGCCCGGCTCCGGCTGCTCGCCGACGACCTGCACACGCTGCGGACCACCCTGGACAAGGAGATCGCCGACGAGTCGGCGATGCGCGAACGCCGCCAGCAGGTCGAGGACGAGAACCGCGAGGTCCAGCGCTGGCTCGCCGACCTCGAGGCGCAGCACGCCGAGGACGCGCCGCTGCTCCAGGCCGCCCAGGACACCTGGTACAAGCTCTCCACCCTGCAGGAACGCTTCCGCTCCACCGAGCAGCTCGCCTCCGAACGGCTGCGCCACCTCGCCGCCACCCCCGACGAGGAACGCACCGGCCGCGACCCCGACCAGCTCGTCGCCGAGGCCGAACGGGTCCGGGAGCAGGAGGAGGAGCTGCGCGAGGCGCTGACCGAGGACCAGATGCGGCTGGCCGAGGCGGTCGAGCACCGCCAGGAGCTGGAACGCCAGCTGGCCGCGGCCGAGGGCGCCCTGCGTACGGCCGCCAAGGCGATCGCCGACCGGCGTGAGGGCCTCGCGAAGCTGACCGGGCAGGTGAACGCGGCCCGGGCGCGTACCGGAAGCGCCGCTGAGGAGATCGAGCGCCTCGCCGCCGCGCACACCGACGCCCTCATGCGCGCCGAGGCCGCGCAGGCCGAGGTCGACGCGGTCTCCGCGGAGTCCACCGAGGCCGACCGCGACAACGCGGAGCTGGACGCCCGGCACGCCGAGGCCGTCGGCGCCCACGACCGGGCCGCCGCCGTGGTCAAGGAGCTCTCCGACGCCGAGCGCGCCGCCGAGAAGGACGCCGCGAGCTGGAAGGCCCGCGAGGAGGCGCTCGCCCTCGGCCTCAAGCGCAAGGACGGCGCCGGCGCGCTGCTCGGCAAGGCCGACCAGGTCCCCGGCCTGCTCGGCAGCCTCGCCTCGATGCTCACCGTCCGACCCGGACACGAGGCCGCCCTCGCCGCGGCACTGGGCGCGCTCGCCGACGCGGTCGCCCTCACCGGGATCGACGAGGCCGTCGAGGCCATGCGTACGCTCAAGATTGCCGACGCGGGCCGCGCCGCCCTCGTCGTCGCGAGTCCCGCGGCGCCGGGTATGCAGGGCCCCCTCGACTCCCTGCGGCCGGCCCTCCCGGACGGCGCCACCTGGGCCCCGGACGTCATCGACTGCCCCGACACGATCCGCCCGGCGCTCAACCGCGCGCTCCGCGACGTCGTCCTCGTGCCCGACCTGGCTGCCGCGGCCCGCCTCGTCGCCCAGAACGCCGAACTGCGCGCGGTCACGCCCGACGGCGACGTCCTCGGCGCCCACGCCGCGGCCGGCGGCTCCGGCAAGGCCACCAGCTACATCGAGGTGCAGGCCGCCGTCGACGAGGCGCGCGCCAACCGCGAAACCGCCGAACAGTCCATCGTCGAGCTCAAGGAACGGCTCGCCGAGGCCCGCGCCGAGGTCGCCGGGCACAAGGAAGCGGTCAACGTGGCCGCGGCCGCCAAACGCGCCGCCGAGGGCGAACGCAACGCCGCCGCCCGCCGCCTCGCCGAGCTCGGCGCCGCCGCCCGCTCCGCCAAGGCCGAGTCCGAGCGGCTCGGCGCCTCCCGCCAGAAGGCGGAAGCGAACCGCGACCGCGACCTCGCCGGGCTCGCCGAGCTCGAGGAACGGCTGCGCCTCGCCGAAGCCACCCCCCTCGACGAGGAGCCGTCCACCGAGGAACGCGACCGGCTCGCCGCGCTCGTGCCGCAGGCCCGGCAGAACGAGATGGAGGTCCGGCTCGCGGTCCGCACGGCGGAGGAACGGGTCTCCTCGATCGCCGGCCGCGCCGACTCGCTGCTGCGCCAGGCCAACGCCGAACGTCAGGCCCGCGAACGGGCGGCGGCCCGCCGGGCAGCCCGCGCCCGCGGCGCCGAGATCGCCAAGGCGGTCGCGCTGGGCGCGGCATCCGCCCTGGCCCGGGTGGCGGTCTCGCTGGCCGCGGCGGTCGAGGTCCGCGACGAGCTGGCCCGTGCGCGTACGGCCCGGGAAGCGGAGCTGTCCGAGGTACGGGCGACAGCCAAGCGCCTGGTCACCGAGCTCGAACGCCTCACCAGCGAGGTCCACCGCGACGAGGTGGCCCGTGCCGAGCAGCGCATGCGTATCGAACAGCTCGAGGCCAAGGCGGCCGAGGACTTCTCCCTCGACGTCGACACCCTCGTCGCCGAGTACGGGCCGGACCAGCTCGTACCGCCGACCCAGGCCGAGGTCGCCCAGGCCGAGAAGGACGGCAAGCCGGTCCCCGACCCGGTGCCGTTCCACCGCCCCACCCAGGAGAAGCGGGCCAACAAGGCGGAACGCGACCTCGCCCTGCTCGGCAAGGTCAACCCGCTGGCGCTCGAGGAGTTCGCGGCGCTGGAGGAACGTTTCAAGTTCCTCTCGGACCAGCTCGAAGACCTCAAGGCCACCCGCAAGGACCTGCTCACGGTGGTCAAGGACGTCGACGACCGCATCCTCGAGGTGTTCACGTCGGCGTTCGAGGACACCGCCCGCGAGTTCCAGACCGTCTTCCAGGTCCTCTTCCCGGGCGGTGAAGGCCGGCTCGTCCTCACCGACCCGGAGGACATGCTGACCACCGGCGTCGAGGTCGAGGCCCGCCCGCCCGGCAAGAAGATCAAGCGCCTGTCGCTGCTCTCGGGTGGCGAACGCTCCCTCACGGCGGTCGCCATGCTCTGCGCCATCTTCCGGGCCCGCCCCAGCCCCTTCTACATCATGGACGAGGTCGAGGCGGCCCTCGACGACGTCAACCTCGGCCGGTTGATCACCCTCTTCCAGCAGCTCCGGGAGAAGAGCCAGCTCCTGATCATCACCCACCAGAAGCGCACGATGGAGGTCGCCGACGCCCTGTACGGCGTGACGATGCGGTCCGGCGTGACGCAGGTGATCAGCCAGCGGCTGAACCGGGAGTCCGAGGACTGAGGCCGGCTCCCGTCTCGCGCGGAGCGCGTGACGGGACGGCTGGTCCCTGGCAGGTTGGCGCGGCACGGCGTCCGCGTAATCTTGCGGTCGGAGCGCCTCGCCGCTCGACCGTCGTCGCGAAGGGACCGTCAACCGCATGCAGCGCCAACCCGCCCAGGCCATGCTGATCGACCTGGACGGCGTCGTCCGCCGCTGGGACCCCGCCGTCCCGGCCGCGGTGGAAGCCGAGCACAAGCTGCCGGCGGGCATCCTGATGCAGACGGCCTTCTCCTGGGATCTCCTCCGCCCCGCCATAGCCGGTGAGATCACCGACGCGGAATGGATGCACCTCGTCGCCACCCGCCTGCCGCTCCCCTCCGACGAGGCCGCCGCGGCAGTAGCCCAGTGGCAGCAACACCGAGGCACCGTCGACCCCGACGCGCTCGCCTTCGTCCGCGAGGCCAGGGCCGCCGGCCGCCCGGTCGGCCTGGCCACGAACGCCACCGACCGCCTCCGCGACGACCTGGCGGCGCTCGGTCTCACCGACGAGTTCGACGTGATCGTCAGCTCCTGGGAGCTCAAGGTGCACAAGCCGGCTCCGGAATACTTCGCCCGAGCCTGCGAAGCCCTGAACACCGAGGCGCCGTGGGTGCTCTTCGTGGACGACGACGACCGAGTGATCCGCGGCGCCCGGGCGGCGAAGCTCCTCGGCTTCCGCTGGACCGGCACGCAGGACCTGCCCTACCTGCGCAAGGCGCTCGCCCTCCCGTCCTGACCCGCGCCGCGGCTGGAAATCAGTCGCCGGTCCGGCCGTCGATGCGTTCTCGGAGCAGGTCCGCGTGGCCGTTGTGGCGGGCGTACTCCTCGATCATGTGCAGGTAGACCCAGCGCAGGCTGGTCGGGGGCCGACCGTCGTAGCTGAACTCGTGGTCGAGGGGGAGGTCCGCCGCCGCCGAGCGGGCCGCCTCGATCTCGGCGAGGTAGGTGGCAAAGTCGCGCTCGGCGTCGGCGTCAGCCACGTCGTCGAAGTCGCCGTCCGGGTTGTCGTCGTCGCAGTAGATGTCGCTGAGCTGCCGGCCCGCCGCCCGCGCCCGGAACCACGCGCGCTCCACCTCGGACATGTGGCGGACGAGGCCCAGGAGGGTCAGGTTGGAGGGCTCGACCGCCGGCTTCTTCAGCTGCTCGACGGTCAGGTCCGCGCACTTGGTGAGCAGGGTCTGTCTGTGCCAGTCGAGCCAGCCTTCGAGCATGGGTCGCTCGTCGCCGGTACGCGGTTCGCTTTGTCGTTGCGCCGCAGGCGCGGTCCAGGAAGTCACGAGCACATCCTGAACCGCCCCTCCGACATTTTCCGCCCGGTTATGCGTCTTCAGCCGGGACGACGATGATTCTGTCGTCCGCGATCAGGCGCGCGGACTCCTGCGGCTCGGCCGTGAGGTAGACGGCCGCGTGGGTGAGGGAGGCCCACACCGCGTGGGAGCGCGCGAGGTCGCCTCCGGTGAACGCGACCGTGTCCGCGATCGGGCCGGCGGACTCGGCGGTCAGGTCCAGCATCTGCGTGCCCGGGAGGTGGATCAGCACGTCCAGGCGGGCGCGCGCGACCTTGTCGCCTACGCAGCGGGCGTGGGCGTCGAGGAGGGCTGTTGCCGGAATGCCAACGGCGGCGCGCTCGTCGGCGACCTCCGTGATGACCTCGCCGACGTGGACGTGGCCGTGAGCATAGGACTGGATGGCGGAGCGGTCGAGGACGGCCCGGATCTCGGGGAGGTCGGTCATGCCGGGTCCTCCTGATCGGGCCAGCGGCCGGACTCGATCGCTTCGAGCCTGCGGCGGCTCTCGGCGCGCTGGGCCTCGGTAGGGCGGCGCAATTTGTCGCGCCAGCGCTCCACGCCCTCGTCCGTGATGGTGAAGCCCGCCGCTTCCAGCATTGCCCTGGTGGTGGCGCCGCGCTGCATGTGGGAGCGCACCGCCTCGGTCACGATCGCTGAGCTGTTGGGGTGTTTGTCGAGGTATTGCGCTACGTCGTCGGGGAGACTCACGGTGATCCGCCTTGTCATACTCGCATCATACTCTGACGTCCCGAGGTAGGACTGTAGGGACAATACTATGGCCGGATATTGGACGCGAATCGATCTTGAGGGGTCAGTCGGTCAGCGGGACCTTGGCGACCGGGAAGAGATCGCCGTCCTTGGTGGTGCCCTCGAGAAGCACCTCCGCGCGCTCACCGCTGTGCCGGAGGGTGCTCACCGCGTTCCCGAAGTACGGGCCGGCCAGCCTCTTCCAGGTCAGCGGCGGCTTCGCCACGCCGGTCGAGCGGGCCAGGCCGCGCATCATCCTGGCTGCCACGCGGGACCAGCTCAGCCGCATCAGGGGCTTCAGCGGCGCCGGGACCTGGTTGTGGATCGGGGAGCAGGTCAGCTGGTGGACGGGGGTGCGCACGCCCGGTCCCAGGTCGGCCCGGGCCACGTACGAGTGGTGCACGTCCCCGGAGAGCACGCTGATCGTGGCGGGTGCCGCGTACGCGCCGCCTGCGCCGACCCGGTGGCGGGGGGCGTCCTCGCCGCCCTCGCCGATGCGGCGGAACAGCTCCGTGAGGGCGTTGAACGAGCGCCGGAACGCCGCCCAGTGTTCGAGGTCGAAGGCGCGGCGCATCGCCTCCGGCAGGCCTCTCCCCGTGGGGTCCGTGGCCTTCTCGTTCCAGGCTTCGACGTGGTGGATCGCCGGGGGCATCAGCCAGGGCAGCGACGAGCCCACCACCAGGTGGTCGTAGTCGCCGTGGGCCTGGTCGACGAACCAGCGCCATTCCGGCGCCGGGAGCATCTCGCGGGCTCCGGGGGTCAGGACGCGGTTGCAGCGGTTGTCCAGCATGACGAGGCGGGTGCGGCCGATGTCGAGGGCGAAGCTCCACTGGTACGGCCGGTCGGTGTTCTCCGCGGACGTCGGTGAGTCGACCGACAGGCCGAAGTCGTGCAGCAGGTCGGTCGCGTCCGGAACCGAGGTGATCTTGGCCAGCAGCGGGTCGGCGGCGAGCTCGTCGGGGCTGAGGTTGCCGAGGTGCTGGTAGACCCAGTAGGAGGCGAGGCCGCCGGCGATGCGGTCGGCCCACCAGGGCTGGTCCGACATGTCGGCGCGCCAGGTGGCCGAGGTGTTCCAGTCGTCGATGATCTCGTGGTCGTCGAAGATCATGACGCTCGGCACGGTGGCGAGCAGCCAGCGGACCTCCGGGTCGCGCCAGGACTCGAGGTAGAGCTTCGTGTACTCGTCGAAGGAGACGACCTCGTCCCTGGGGCCGTGGTGGCCGGCCGCGCGGCGGCGGCGCAGGAAGCGGCGTACCTTCGTCGAGGTCTTGTCGGCATAGACCTGGTCGCCCAGGAGGACGGCCAGGTCGGGGCGCAGGTCCGGGTTGCGCGGGTCGGTCATCAGCCTTCGGGCGTACGCGTCCAGCGCGTCCGGTGGCAGCTTGCGCCCGGTGGCGTGCGGCGTGGCCTCCCGGCAGGAGCCGAAGATCATGCTCACCGGGTGGCCGGCGTCGTCGTCGGGGCGGGTCACGATGAGGCTCGGCGGGTACGGGGAGTCCTTCTGCGGCCACACCTGCCGGTCGTCGAGCCACATCTGGTACTCGGAGGCGGCCCCGCGGGGGAGGCCCTCGACGATCACGATCGCGTAGTGGTGCCCGTACGCCGAGAAGGTGTCGGCGGACCCGGCGCCGCCGCCGGTGGCCTCGACCCGCACCCGGGCCGGCTCGGTGGTCTCCACCCAGATCGTCGCCTTGTCGCCCACGACACGGCGCAGCACCGGCCCGATGAGCAGGTGCGCGGTCACCGGACCGCCGGGGGGAGAGCCATGATTCCATCCTCCCCAGCGGCCCGGGATTCCGCCACCGCGCTTTCGGCCACCACCGGGTCACCCGACGTGTCCGGCGACACCGACGGGTGGCGCCACGCCCGCCGGGCACATCTGTCAGGATTTCGTACATGGAATACGTGGTCGCCTCCCTGATCCTGCTGGCGGTGCTGATCGTCGGGGCCGTCGGCCTCGTCGTGCCGCGCCTGCGCCGGCGTGAGCTTCCGCCGCCGGGCGAGGGCCTGCCGGGGGAGAGCCGGGCGGGCACGACCACGCTCGAGCGCCCGCCGGCCGTGCCGGACACCGAGGCGCTGCCGCCGCTGATCGAGCGGCCCGCGGAGCCGGTGGTCGAGGAGCCGGTGGCCGAGGCGCCGGTCATCGAGACGCCGGAGCCGACGGCCGGGCGGCTGGTGCGGCTGCGGGCGCGGCTCAGCCGGTCGCAGAACATCTTCGGGCGGGGACTGCTCAGTGTGCTGTCGCGCGACCACCTCGACGAGGACGCGTGGGAGGAGATCGAGGACAGCCTGATCACGGCGGACGTCGGCGTCGAGGCCACCCAGGTCATCGTCGAGCGGCTGCGGGAGCGGGTGCGGGTGCTGGGCACGCGTACGGTCGCCGAGGTGCGGGCGCAGCTGGCCGAGGAGCTCACCGCCGCGCTGGAGCCGGAGCTGGACCGCAGCCTGAACACCGTCCCGCACGAGGGCCGGCCCGCCGTCATGCTGGTCGTCGGCGTCAACGGCGCCGGGAAGACCACCACCTGCGGCAAGATCGGCCGGGTGCTCGTCGCGGACGGCCGTACCGTTCTCTTCGGCGCGGCCGACACGTTCCGGGCCGCCGCCGCCGAGCAGCTCGCCACCTGGGGTGAGCGGGTGGGGGCGGAGACCGTCCGGGGTCCCGAGGGCGGTGACCCGGCCAGCGTCGCGTTCGACGCCGTGAAGCGGGGTATCGACGTGGGCGTGGACACGGTTCTCATCGACACCGCGGGCCGGCTGCAGAACAAGGTCGGGCTCATGGACGAGCTCGGCAAGGTCAAGCGGGTGGTCGAGAAGCACGGTCCGGTCGACGAGACGCTGCTCATCCTCGACGCCACCACCGGGCAGAACGGGCTGGAGCAGGCCCGGGTGTTCACCGAGGTGGTGGATGTCACGGGGGTGGTGCTCACCAAGCTGGACGGCACCGCCAAGGGCGGCATCGTCATCGCCGTGCAGCGCAAGCTGGGGATTCCGGTCAAGCTGGTCGGCCTGGGCGAGGGCCCGGACGATCTCGCGCCGTTCGAGCCCGCCGCCTTCGTCGAGGCCCTGCTTGGCACCGACGCGTAGGCTCGGCAGTGGCAGGCCCGTGCAGGCGGGCACTTCTAGGGGAGGTCGTGGGTGACGCAGGAGCCCGTCCGCGAGATCCCATTGCACGGCGGGAACGTCAGCACGGTCTCGCGGGTCGGTGACACGGTCCGTCGCAACGCCGGGCCCTGGACCCCGGCCGTGCACTCGCTGCTCAACCACCTTCAGCGGGTGGGTTTCACCGGGTCGCCGCACGCCCTGGGGATGGACGAGAAGGGCCGGGAGGTCCTGTCGTACCTCGACGGCGAGTGCGGTGAGTATCCGCTGGCTCCGCACTGGACGACCGAGGAGGCGCTGGTCACGGTCGCCACGATGCTGCGGATGTTCCACGACGCGCAGTACGGCTTCCAGCCTCCGCCGGGCGCGGTGTGGCGCAGCTTCGGGCCGCCGCCGCCGGACACCGAGGTGATCTGCCACCACGACGCCGCCCCGCACAACGTGGTGTGGCGGCCGGACGGCACGCTCGCCCTCATCGACTTCGACCTCGCCTCGCCGGGCGCCCGCATCTACGACGTGGCGTACGCGGCTTGGACGTGGGTGCCGCTGTTCAGCGACCGCGACTCGTACACGCTGGGGTGGAAGCGGCCCAACCGGCCGCGGCGGCTGCGGCTGTTCGCCGACGCGTACGGTCTGATCCCGCGCGACCGGCACCGCCTGGTCCGGACCATCCGCAAGCGGATCGTGGACCACGTCGAGGGCATCCGGCGGATGGCTGCCGCCGGCGACCCGGCCTTCGTCCGCATCGTGCACAAGGGCCACCTGCGCCGCCCGATGCGGGATCTCCGGCTGCTCGACTACGAGCGCCACACCTTGGAATACGCCCTCCGCTGACGGAATAGGGCAAAACCCACACGCCACCTCGTGCTTGTGAGAGTTTCTTCACACGTACGAAACAACCGGTGACCTGTTGGAAATCGCCCGAAGACCGTGCGTGAAACAGCTGACCGGAAGGCTTCCGCCTCACACCGGTCAACTGGCGCGACGCTGCTCTGGGGGCCGACCCCGCATTGCCCGACGGCTCGCCGCGTGGGCAAGCGCTGAAGGACACCTATCCGAGAGGAGGCAGCGTGGAGATCAACACCGGCAATACCGCCTGGTTGCTCCTGTCGTCTGCGCTCGTTTTGCTCATGACTCCGGGTCTGGCGCTGTTCTACGGTGGCCTGAACCGGTCCAAGGGCGTACTGAACATGATGATGATGAGCTTCTCGTGCATCGGGCTCATCTCCGTCCTCTGGGTTCTGTACGGCTTCACTCTGGCCTTCGGCGTCAACGGCAGCGCCGGCCTGAACAACATCATCGGAAACTTCTCGACCTACTTCGGTACGGGCACCAGCGCGATCACCGAGGAATGGCTGTTCTTCGGCGCGAACACCGGCATCCCGACGTACGCGTTCATGGGCTTCCAGATGATGTTCGCCATCATCACCGTCGCGCTGATCAGCGGCGCGGTGTCGGACCGCCTGAAGTTCGGCGGCTGGGTCATCTTCGCGTTCGCCTGGTTCACGCTGGTCTACATCCCGGTCGCGCACTGGGTCTGGGGCGGCGGCTTCATCGGCTCCAAGATCCGGGCCCTCGACTTCGCCGGTGGTACGGCGGTGCACATCAACGCCGGTGCCGCCGCGCTGGCGCTCTGCCTGATCCTCGGCAAGCGCATCGGCTGGCCGCGGGAGAACATGCGCCCGCACAACGTGCCGTTCGTCGCGCTCGGCGCCGGCCTGCTGTGGTTCGGCTGGTTCGGCTTCAACGCCGGCTCCGAGCTCACCGTCGACGGCACCACCGTCTTCGCCTTCATCAACACCCAGGTCGCGACGGCCGCCGCCCTGGTCGGCTGGGTCGTCGTGGAGTGGTTCCGCGACGGCAAGCCGACGCTGGTCGGTGCCTCCTCGGGCGCGGTGGCCGGCCTGGTCGCCATCACTCCGGCCTGCGGTTTCGTCGCCCCGCTGCCGGCCGTGCTCATCGGCCTGATCGCCGGTGCCTTCTGCGCCCTGGCCGTCGGCCTGAAGTACCGCTTCGGCTACGACGACTCGCTCGACGTCGTCGGCGTCCACTTCGTCGGCGGCTGGATCGGCTCGCTGTCGATCGGCTTCTTCGCCACCGCGCAGGTCAACGCCGGCATCACCGACAGCAAGATCCTGAACGCGAGCGAGGGCCTCTTCTACGGCGGTGGCCTGGCCCAGCTCGGTCGCCAGTTCCTGGGCAGCTTCGTCGTGACGCTGTACTCGTTCGCCATCGCGGCCGCCATCGCCCTGGCCATCAAGGCCTTCAAGAGCCTGCGGGTCACCCCGGAGGCGGAGATCTCCGGCATCGACATCGCCGACCACGGTGAGACCGGCTACGACCTCACCCCGAGCGGCGGTTCGGGTGGCGGCGGCGCCTTCGCGATGGCCGGCCTGACCAACTCCGCACCGATCGACGCTGACGGCAAGGCCGACGTCAGCCAGAAGGTCGCCGGTTAAGTTCTCTGACATGGAGGGACTGAGCATGAAGCTGGTGACCGCGGTCATCAAGCCGTACCAGCTCGACGCGGTGAAGGAGGCTCTGCACGCCCTGGGCGTCGCCGGGCTCACCGTGAGCGAGGTGCAGGGGTACGGGCGGCAGAAGGGCCACACCGAGGTGTACCGGGGTGCCGAGTACACGGTGGAGTTCCTGCCGAAGATCAAGGTCGAGGTCGTCACCGACGAGATCGACGTGGACAAGGTCGTGGACGCGGTGGTCGCTTCCGCGCGGACCGGCAAGATCGGCGACGGCAAGGTCTGGGTGACGTCGGTCGACGACGTGGTCCGGGTCCGCACCGGCGAGCGCGGGCTCGACGCGCTCTGACCGCCACGAAGCGAGAGGACATCGGCGCCGCCGCCCGGGTGCACCGGGCGGCGGCGCTGGATGCGTGGCTGGCCGGGATGTTCCCGGACCACCTGCCCGGGGTCAGCCTCGTGGCGGTCGGGGGCCTGGGCCGGCGTGACGTCGCGCCGTACAGCGATCTGGACCTCGTGCTGCTGCACAACGGCACGGCCGGCATCGACCGGATCGCCTCCGCGCTGTGGTATCCGATCTGGGACGCGCGGCTCGGCCTCGACCACTCGGTGCGGACGCTGCCCGAGGCCCTGTCGGTCGCCCATGACGACGTGAAGGTCTCGCTGGGCCTGCTCGACGCCCGGCACATCGCCGGGGACGCCGCCCTCTCCGCCGAGCTCATCGCCGCCGCCGGTGACCAGTGGCGGCGGACCGCCGTACGGCTACTTCCCCAGCTCAAGGAGCTCACCACCGCGCGCTGGGGCACCCACGGCGAGCTCGCGTTCCTGTTGGAGGGCGACCTCAAGGAGGCCGCCGGCGGGCTGCGCGACGTGACCATCCTGCGCGGCATCGGCCGGGCGGGGGTCGCCGACACGATGCGCCCTGCGGTCCGCGCTGCCGACCTGCGACTGCTCGATACCCGCGACGCCCTGCACGTCGCCGTCGGCCGGCGGGTGGACCGGCTGGTCGCCCAGGAGCGCACGGCCGTGGCCGAGCTGCTGGACGTCGAGGACGGCGATGCGTTGCTGCGCCGGGTCGCCGGGGACGCCCGGACCATCGCGCACGCCCTCGACGACGCGTGGCGCGCCGCCGACCGGCTCCGCAGCGGGCGCCGGCGCGGGACCGCCCCGGGTCCGCCCGCGCGGCGGCCGGTCGCCCGTGACGTGGTCGAGCAGGACGGCGAGCTGGTGCTCGCGCGGACCGCGATCGGGCCGGTGCCGGATCCGACGCTCTCGCTGCGGGTGGCCGCGGCGGCCGCGACCGTACGGCTGCCGATCGCGCGCGCGACCTGCGAGTGGCTCGCCAGCTTCTGCCCGCCGCTGCCCACCCCGTGGCCGCCCGCCGCCCGGGCCGCCCTGGTGTCCCTGCTCGGGTCCGGGCCGGGGCTGCTGCCCGCCTGGGAGGCCTGCGACCGGTACGGCCTCATCGACGCCTGGCTGCCGGAGTGGGCCCGGATGCGCAGCCTCCCGCAGCACCACCCGGTGCACCGGTACACCCTGGACCGCCACCTCGTGCAGGCGGCCTACGAGGCGACCGCGTACGCCCGCGAGGTCGACCGCCCCGATCTGCTGCTGCTCGGCGCGTTCCTGCACGACGTCGGCAAGGGCCTGCCCGGCGACCACAGCACCGTGGGCGCGCCGATCGCCGCCGAGATCGCGGCCCGGATCGGGCTGCCGCCGGCGGACGTCGCGACGGTCGAGAAGCTGGTCCGCCTGCACCTGCTGCTGCCGCAGGTGGCGACCCGCCGGGATCTGAGCGACCCGGTGACCATCTCGTCGGTCGCCGAGGCCGTGGGCGACGCGACGACCCTGGACCTGCTGCACGCCCTCGCCCGCGCCGACTCGCACGCGACCGGGCCCGCCGCGTGGTCGGACTGGAAGGAGCGGCTGATCGCCGAGCTGGTCCGCCGGGTGCGTACCGCGCTGGACACCGGCGCGCTGCCCGAGCCGCCGGCGCCCGACCCGGAGCTGCTCGCCGGCGACCTGCCCGCGGTGCACCTCGACGGCGACCGGGTCGCGGTGGCCACCGCCGACCGCCGGGGGCTGCTCGGCTCGGTGGCGGCCTGCCTGGCCATGCACCGCCTCGACGTCGTCTCCGCGGACGCCTGCACGGTCGACGGCCGGGCGATCGTCGAGTTCCGGACCCAGCCTCGGTACGGCTCCCCGGCCGACCCGCTCGCCCTGGCCGCGGACCTGCGCCGGGTCGCGGCCGGCGACGTGTCCGTCACCCAGCGGCTGCGGGCCCGGGCGGCGTCGGACCGCGGCGGTGCGGCTCCGCGCGTGGTGTGGCTGCGCGCCGAGGCGACCGACGCGGTGGTGCTCGAGCTGCGGGCGGCCGACTCGGCGGGCCTGCTCTACCGGGTCGCGACCGCGCTGGACGAGGCCGGTGCCGAGGTCCGGGCCGCGCGCATCTCCACGCTCGGCGGCGACGTGGTCGACGCCTTCTACCTCGTCGGGTCCTGGTCGGACGCCGGTGAGCGGGCACGGGTCGAAGCGGCCGTCCTGGCGGTGGTCTGAGCCCGTCACCTCCTCCGCGCCCCGGCGTTGCCTTTACTGACATCCAGGGCGTAATGAAGAGGTCTGTTGCCGCATGGGGGAACCAGCCGGTCTGCTCGACGACTACCTGAGGATCGCCCGGTACCACGTGCAACGGGCCGTGCCGCCCACCGCGATCCGGCTCCGCTCGCTCGAGATGCGGCGGCTGCTGGCGTACACCGCGCTGCGTGACACCGGGACCGGCTACGAGGAGCTGCTGGCCGCCGCGCGCGCCGGTGATCTCGGGTGGCTGCGACGGATCCGTCAGGGGGTCCGGCCGTCGGTGCTGGCCGGGCTGGCGCAGACGCTGGCGCTGCAGGACATGCTGCCCGAGGACCGTGCGGACGCGCTCGCCCTCTACGAGCTGGTGCGCAACGCCCTGGGATCGCAGGCGCTGCCGGGGGCGCATCAGGGGCTGCATGCCCAGCTCACGTACACGTGGCGGGGTGCCGAGGCGGCTCGGGCGCTGCTGCGGGCGTACCCGGGAATCAGCGAAGCCGTGCGCAGCGACCTCGAGATCGACGTGGCCAATCCGTTCGCCGGTGACGGCGAGCTGCCGGTGGCGCCCTGGCTGGCCGCGTTCCAACGGCTGATGCCGAAGCCCTACCCGGCGCTCGACCCGGCCAACGGGCTGCCGCCGTTCGACCGGCTCACCGTCACCGCCGACGCCGCCCCGATCGACGAGCCGCACCGCGTCTCGGTCATCGTGACCTCGTTCCACCCGGACGAGGGCCTGATCACCGCGGTCCGCTCGATCCTCGCCCAGTCGTGGCGCAACGTCGAGGTGGTCATCGTCGACGACGCCTCGCCGCCGGAGTACGACGAGATGCTGCAGCGCGCCGTCGCCCTGGATCCCCGGGTGCGGCTGGTGAAGCAGCCGTACAACCAGGGCACGTACGCGGGGCGCAACGCCGGCCTCGACGCGGCCGAGGGGGAGTTCATCGCGTTCCAGGACTCCGACGACTGGTCCCACCCACGCCGGCTGGAGCTGCAGGTACGCCCGCTGCTGGAGAACTCCCGCATCGTCGCCACCACCACCGACGGCCTGGCGGTCACCGAACGGCTCGTGCTCACCCGCCCGGCGGTGCGGCGGGGCCGCTTCAACCCGTCGTCGCTGCTGTTCCGCCGCGAGATGGTGATGGACCGGATCGGCTACTTCGACCAGGTCCGCAAGGCCGCCGACTCCGAGTACATCGGACGGATGCGGGCGGTCTACGGCGAGCGCGCGGTGCGCCACGTCGAGTCGGAGCCGCTCGCGCTCATCCGGCTGTCACAGGGCTCGCTGTCGCGCTCGGAGATCCGGGCGTACTGGATGCATCCCGCGCGGGTGGCGTACTCGTCGGCGTACCAGTACTGGCACGGGCGCATCGCGGCGCGCGCGGCGAAACCGTATCTGCCGCGCGAGGGCGGCGAACGGCCGTTCGCGGCTCCCGACCACCTCCGGTACGTCCGCGGCGAGGCCCCGCCGCGCCCGGAGTACGACGTGGTGATGGCGGGCGACTGGCGGTTCCTGCAAGGGCCGCAGCTGTCCGCGATCGACGAGATGCGGGCGCTGGTGGACCGCGGGCTGCGCGTCGCCGTGCTGCACATCGAGTCGCTGCGCCCGATGGCCCGGCGCCGCTACCCGCTGGCCGCGCCGATCCAGAAGCTCGTCAACGCCGGCCGCATCGCCCAGCTGCTGCCCGGCGACGTCAACGAGGCGGCGCTGGTCGTCGTGCGGCACGCCGCCGCACTGCAGTTCGCCTTCGACGACGAGTGCCTGCTGCGGCCCCGGCAGGTGCTCATCGTCGCCGACCAGGCGCCGGTACGCCGCGACGGGCTGGACCACCGCTACGACCCCGAGGCGTGCACGCGGACGGCCACGCGGATGTTCGCGGCGGAGGCGGTGTGGTGCCCGCAGGACCCGGAGATCCGGACGGCGCTGCGGGCGTACCCGTCGATCGAGCTGACGCCGTACGACATGCCCACGGTCGTCGCGGCCGGCACGTGGTCGGCGGTGCGCGACGGCGCGACCCGGGACCTGCCGGTGGTCGGCACCGACCTGTGCGACCAGGGCGTGTGGCCGCGGGACACCCGCGAGGCGCTGTTCGTCTACGACGACCTGCGCAACGTGGACGTGCGGCTGCGGCTGCCGGACTGGCCGCGTGCCGAGGTCAGTCTCGGCGGCCCGCGCGCGCACCTGGTCTTCGAGGCCGTCGACCTGGACCTGCGGACGTTCCTCCACCAGCTGGACTTCTACCTGCATTTCCCGCACCCGGAGGCCGTGGAGACGTACTCCCGACCGGCGCTGGCGGCGGCCGCGCAGGGCTGCGTGGTGATCACGCCCGAGCGGCACGCCGCGGTGTTCGGCGACGCCGCGATCTACTGCACCCCGGCCGAGGTCGCCGGGGTCGTCAAGCGTTACACCGCGGACCGGGTGCTCTTCGCCGAGCAGAGCCGCCGCGCCCGGGCCGTCGTGGCCAAGGCCCACGACCCGCAGGGGTACGTCGACCGCATCGCGAGCCTGGTCCACGCCCCCCGCAGCACCCCGCCCTCCCAGCGGACACCTGAGCTGTCCCTGGCATGACCGCACAGCGCAATTCGGAGGTTCGAGGAACTATGAGCAGCCTGACCCGGTTCGGCGGTCGGCTGGCGGTACGGCTGCAGAGCCTGACCCGTCCGCAGGTGGTCGTCCTCTTCGTGGTGCTGGCGGTCGTCGCCGGCATCTGGACGGCGGCCGCGTCGGGGCATCAGGGCCTCGCCACGTCGCTTGTCGCGGTGCTGCTGCTCGCCGTGCTGCTCGGCATCCTGCACCTGTCGCGCTGGATGGCCGGCCTGTACCGGGCGAACCAGGCCGCGCACCGCGACCTGCGGGTCGTCGTCGAGCAGATGCAGCGCCGGGTGGTGGCGACCGTGGAGAAGGAGCGGCTGACCGCCGGCGACCGGCACCAGGAGGTCACCCGGACCATCACGCGCGGCCTGCGGCAGAACGGGCACGGCCACGACCTGCTGCTGCGCGCGCAGAGCCGGGAGATCGAGGCGATGTTCCAGCTCTTCGCCGAGTTCACGCCGCGCGCGCCGATGCCGTCGTCCGGCGACTTCGCGCTCAACCCCACGGATCTGCTGGAGCTGCTGCACATCGTCCGGCTGCGCCGGCCGCAGCTGGTGGTGGAGCTGGGCAGCGGCACGTCGACGGTGTGGCTCGCGTACGCCCTGGAGAAGACCGGTGGCCGGCTCATCTCGCTGGACCACGACGCGGAGTACGCGGGCAAGACCCGGGACATGCTCGACGCGCACGGGCTGTCGGCCGTGGCCGAGGTGCGGACCGCGCCGCTGACCGAGCTGCTGGTCGACGGCAAGACCTACCGCTGGTACGACGTGGATAAGCTCGCCGACGTCCGCGACATCGACCTGCTCCTGATCGACGGGCCGCCCGCGTCCACCGGGCCGGATGCCCGGTACCCGGCGATGCACGCGCTGGAGAGCCGGTTGGCGGCGGTCGCCACGGTCGTGCTCGACGACGCGAACCGCGCCGACGAGCAGGACGCCGTGCAGCGCTGGACGGAGAACGTCGCCGGCCTCACCGCCGAGCCGCAGCTGCTGGGGCGGCACGTGGTGCTGTCGTACTCGCGCAGCGGGGCGCCTGCCTCCGTACCCGTGTAAAAGTTCGACCGGCCGGCATGCGGGGGCATGCCGGCCGGTCTCGGGGGAGGGAAAAGCTTCAGCGGGAGCCGAAGTCCTGGGTGTAGTACGGCGTGCCGTTGGTCGAGTAGACGACGCCGACGGCGAACGTCTTGGCACCGCAGTCGAGCAGGTTGCGACGGTGGCCCGGCGACGCCAGCCAGCCGTTGACGACCTCGCGGGCGGTGCGGTAGCCCCAGGCGATGTTCTCGCTGCGCGCGGCGGTGTAGCCGGCGGCGCGGGCCCGCGTGATGAACGTGGAGTTGCGCGAGCCGGTGTGGCTGAACCGGCCGGTGGTGGCCATGTACTTGCTGTGCCCGCGGGCGGCCCAGAGCAGGTCCGCGTTGACGCGCAGCGCCTTGCAGCCGGCCTTGACGCGCGCCTGGTTCGACAGCGCGACGACCTGCGACTGCAGCGTGGAGGTCGAGACCACCGCGGCCTCGGCCGGGGCGGCGAGGGTGACCAGGCCGATCAGGGCGGCGGCGGGGATCAGCGCGAGGGTGGCGAGGCGACGGACCAGGGTCTTCTGCACGGGACAACCTTTCGGAGAACTCCGCACCGGCGCTTGTTCGCCAGGTACGCCATTCCCTTCGGAAGGCCTGCGGAGGTCGCTGATGCCTGTTCAGGTGCCTTGCCGTGAGTGCTGAGTTGCCGCCCGGGTGCCTGCTCGACAGGGGTTGCGGCACTGGTGGTCGCCCGGTTGCGAACCGGTTGCGAGCCTTCGCGTTACTGCGACATTCCGGACATCGTTGGGCTGAGGTGAGTTCCGAGACCCTGGACATCCCCGCGCAGGTGGCGACGCGAGCGGCCGCCGTGCGGGTGGAGCGGGCTGAGCCGGCCGGGCGGCCATGGCGGCGTGCGCTGCTTCGGGCGGCCCTGGTGCCCCTGGTCGTGCTGCTGCCGTTGCTGACGCTCGCGCCGACCGCGGACCACCGCTTCAACCTCTACTGGCACGGCGGGGGCTTACGCGCGCACCCGTTGCGCCAGCTCGCCGAGCCGTTCCGGACCGTGCCACTCTATCTCGAGGCAGGGAACTTCCGGCCGCTCGGCCGGCTGCTGGAGCGCGGTGTCGACGGAGCGGCCTACTTGCTGATGGAGGTCGTGCAGCTGCCCGCGAACATCGCCCTGCGCGTGGTGGCGATGCTGGCCGCGATGGTGCTGACTGCCGCGGCGATGCTGCTGACGGAGAGCATCATCGCGCGCGGACGCCTGTTCCGCACGCCCCCGTCGGTGCTGACCGTGCTGGTCCCCTACGGCGTCGGCGCCGCGCTCGTGGCGGCTGGCGGTACGAGCACCACCGTGCTATTCGGCGGTCTGTATTTCCTCTCCACTGCGTTGGTCCTCGGAGTCGCCGCAGTGTGTTGCCGCGCGCTCCGCACGGACGGACGGCCGCTGGGGGTGGTGCCGGCCGTGGCCGCCGTGCTGTCGGGTGCCGCGCTGGCCGTGTTCAACGAGATCGCCTACCTGGCGCTGCCGATCGCCGCTGTCACCGTCGTGGCCCGGGGCGTCTTCGTCCTCGGCCTTCATCTGCGCTCCCTGCTCGGCAACCGGGCGACGCGGATGGTGGCGCTGCTGTGGCTCGGATTCTTGCCGGTCTTCGTCCCCGTGCGGTGGCTGATCGCGCGGGCCTGCGGCGCCGGAGACTGCTACCGCGGCTCGGATGTCGTGCTCGGACCCGATCTCGGCCTCGCCTGGGTACACCGGATGGTCGCGTGGCTTCCCCCGCTGCAATGGCACGAAGCGACCCGCGGCACGCACGGCTCGTGGGTCGTGGGCCTGCTGCCAGCGCTCGCCCTGCTGACGCTCGCCCTGCTCGCCGTGGGCACCGCCACGGATCTGCGCCAGCTGCCGCCGGTCGACCGCCGGGCGGTGGCGGCCGTGGCGGTCAGCGCGGGCACCATACTCGTCCTCGGCGCGGTGCTCGCGGCGGCGAACGGCGACATGCAGGCCGCGGCGAGCGCCGGCCGGTGGGGCCTCGGCTGGCGCGACAGCGGCGTCACGGCGGCCGCCGGCGCGCCGGTGCTGCTTGGTTGCGTCCTCGCCGTCGCCAGATGGCGGCATACCCCGGCCGCCCTGTTGGCGCTGTTGGTCCTCACCGCTGCCGGGTCGGCTGCCGCGAACGGACGGTACGCCGCGGACACCGCGGGCCGCCCCTCCTCGGTGGTCAACAACGCCATCGCCCACGAGTTCGCCGTCTTCGACCGGACGCCGGCCGGCAACGCCCGCCGGTGCGGCTTGGAGGCGGAGTTCCGCGCGCTGTACCCAGATCTTTCGTCCTCACGGGTCGTTCGTGTCGATGTTCCCGGCACCTTGCCACCGGCCGACCGTCTCGAGGTGACGATCGACATGGCCACCAGGCAGCTGTACGGCCGCCCGTTCTGCCGCCCGGACCAGACGTGACCCGGCCCGCCGACCCGCTCGTGTCGGTCGTCGCGCCGGTCTTCAACGAGGGTCACGGGGTGGACCGGTTCGTGCAGCGCACCGGCGCCGTGCTCGCGGCGGCGGGGCTGCGCTACGAGCTGGTCCTCGTCGACGACGGCTCCGCCGACGACTCCTGGCCACGGGTGTGCGCGCAACACAGCTTGGACCCGCGCGTGCGCGGCGTCCGGCTCTCCCGCAACTTCGGCAAGGAGTCGGCGGTCCTCGCCGGGCTCGAGCACTCCTCGGGCGATGTCGTGGTGGTCATCGACGCCGACCTGCAGCATCCGCCGACAGCGATCCCCGCGATGGTGCAGTGCTGGCGTGACGGCGCGGACGTCGTCGAGGGCGTCAAGCGCAACCGGACCGGTCAGTCGCCGGCGGCCCGGCTGGCCGCGAAGGTGTTCAACGCGACGTTCACCCGGCTCACCACCGTGGACCTGGTCAACGCCACCGACTTCCGGCTGCTGAGCCGCCCGGCGTGCGACGCGCTGCTGCGGCTGCCCGAGCACTCGTCGTTCTTCCGGGGCACCTCGAGCTGGATCGGGTTCCGGCGTACGACGGTGGAGGTCGACATCGACCACCGCGAGGGCGGCGCGACCCGATGGACCTTCCGGTCGCTGTGCCGGCTCGCCGTCAACGGGCTCACGTCCTTCACCTCCGCGCCGCTGCACCTCGTGACGGTCGTCGGCTTCGGCTTCGCCGCGTTCTCGCTCGTCCTCGGGGTGCAGACGCTGGTGCGGTGGATGCGCGGCGGATCCCTCGCGGGCTTCCCGACCGTGATCCTGGTGCTGCTCGTGATGGGAACGTTCATCCTGCTCGGGCTCGGGGTGATCGGCGAGTACCTGGCCCGCATCCACGAGGAGGTCCGGGGCCGCCCGCGCTACCTCGTCCAGGCGCGCACCACGCCGGCAGACGGCCTCGACGAGCCGGTCATCGTCGGGCAGCGGACCGAGCGTGCGGAGCTCTGACCCGGGCCGCCTGCTGCGCTACGGCGTCAGCGGCGCCGCGAGCACGGTCACCCATCTCGGCGTGGCCCTCGCGCTGCACGACGGCGCGGGGCTGTGGCCCGTCGTGGCGACCACCGTGGGGTTCGCCGCGAGCATCGTGGTGTCGTACACGTTGCAGCGCAACTGGGTCTTCCGGTCCACGGTCGGCCACGGGACGGGGGCGGCGCGCTTCCTCGCCGTCACCGCCGTGGCCTGGACCGTCAACACCGTCATCGTGGGTACGGGAACCTCGGTGCTGGGCCTGCCCTATGCCTTCGTGCAGGCCGTCGCCATCGTCTGTATCCCCGTCGTCAACTACGCGCTGAACTCGCGCTGGACGTTCACCGCAGCTGAGCGGCCAGCTCCGGAGCCAGCAGCCGGCTGTACGCGGTCGTGACGTGGTGCTGGTCGCGGTAGACCAGCAGGTTGCCGACCACCGGCGGGCACGTCGTCGCGGTGCAGAACCACGGCGTCGGGTCGATGACCGTCGCGCCCGCCCGCTGCGCCGCCGCGGCGATCAGCCTGCGGCGGGCCGGCTTGGCCAGCGCCGTCTCGCGGGACCGGCCGCACGCGCCGACGTCGTCGAGGTGCTCCGACAGGCAGTCGGGCACGCTTCCGGTCATCCACGGGGTGTCGTTCATGAAGTAGACCTCGGTGCCGGGCGCGGAGACCGCCCGGATGGACCGCTCCCAGCCGGCCACCCACGCCTCGTCCTGGGTCCCGGGCACATGCAGCAGCTCGCTGCTCGGATACGTCGACGCCATCAGGATCTTCGCCGGGTGCAGCGAGCGGATGTACCGCCACGCGTCCTTGCGCCACTGCACGCACTCGGTGAACTCGCGCTTGAGCTGCGGGAGGAAGATCAGGCTGTCCGCCGCGGTGCACGCGCTCTTGGAGACGATCACGAGCTTCCACCGCTGCTGCTGCGCGACCGCATCGAAGGCGGGGAACCAGTGGCCGGCGTGCGAGTCGCCGAACAGCACCACTGTGGTGTCCGACGACGGGTCGCCGTATGTGCACGGCTTCTTGACCTCGGGGTCGTCGAACGCGCCGTTGCAGCCCTCGGTGTAGTAGCGCGGCTTGTCCTTGCTCGCCCTGGTCAGCTTCGGCGTCAGGTTCACCGGTACGGCCGGCGCGGCCACGCTCGCCGCGATCTGCCGGCTCAGGTCCTTCGAGTCGAAGGTAGCCGGGTCGAGGACGGCGGCGCGGTACGTGGTCGTGCCGCCCAGATGGGTGGCGGTGAAGGTGATGGCCACGCACAGGACCGCGGCGAGTACGGAGATGCCGGCGCCGACCCCGATGCCACGCCACGGCCGGTCCCGCAGGGCGCGCAGGTGGCGTACCGGGTTCTCGACCAGGGCGAAGGTCAGCGCGGCCAGCACCAGCGCGCCGAGGGCGACGACGATGTTCTCCCAGGTGGCCAGGGGACGGCCGATCGCGTGCGGCGCCAGCATCAGCGCCGGCCAGTGCCACAGGTACCACGAGTACGAGAGCCGGCCGATGCCCTGCAGCAGGGGCAGCCCGAGGACGCCGGCCGGACGTCCGGTGCCGCCGGCGATGACCGCGGCGGTGCCGAGGACCGGTAGGAGGGCGGCGTACCCGGGGAACGGGGTCTCGGCGGTGTAGACGACCGCGGACGCGCCGACGGCGACCAGGCCGGCCGGGATGCACCAGCGCGGCAGCTTCAGCGCGGTCACCGCGAGCAGGGCGCCGACGCCGAGCTCCCAGGCGCGGGTGTGGATCCCGAAGTACGCCCACCCGGCGTTCTCGCGCGTCTGCCACAGCGCGACGGCGAGCGAGCCGGCGGTCAGCAGCGACAGCACGGTTCCCAGCCCTCGCCTCCTGGCGAAGACGATGATGAGCAGCGGCCAGACGAGGTAGAACTGCTCCTCCACCGCGAGCGACCAGAAGTGCTGCAGCGGCGACGGTTCCGCGTCCGCCTGCAGGTAGTCGGTGCCGACCGCGGCGAGCCGGTAGTTCATCGCGTAGATCGTGGTGTGCAGCGCGTCGGACAGGACGCCGCTCAGCCGCAGCGGCGGCAGCCACAGCGCGGCACCCGCCACCGTGGCCACCACCACGACGGTCGAGGCGGGCAGCAGCCGCAGGGCACGGCGCGCGTAGAAGCGGGGGATCGACACCGTGCCCTTGCTGCGCGCCTCCCGCAGCAGCAGGCCGGTGATGAGGAAGCCGGAGATCACGAAGAAGACGTCGACCCCGACGTAGCCGCCGGTGACGACCGGGAGGCCGCAGTGGTACGCGACCACGAGGAGCACCGCGACCGCACGCAGCCCCTCGATGTCGCGGCGGTGCCGGGGCGGGCCGGCGGCCGGGGCGGGCGTGGCACCCGGGACCGGACCGCCGGACCGCGGGGTCTGCCGGGGCGAGGGCGCGACGGGCGCGATGCTCATCTCGGTCACAGCCGGTGCGCCTCCCGGCTGGTGGTGACGCCCCGGGTGTCGAAGAAGCGCTTGGCGATGCCGGCGAGGTGGTCGGCGTCGTACTCGCGGTGGTGCTGCACCAGGATGACCAGGTCGGCCGCGGCGGCGGCACCCTCGAGGTCGTCGGTGCGCGGCACGCTCCACTCGGTGACGTACGGGTCGTGGAAGGTGAGGACGGCGCCGAGGGCGGTCAGGTGGCGCGCCAGCGGCGTGGCGGGCGACTCCCGCTGGTCGGCGATGTTCGGCTTGTACGTGACGCCGAGCAGCAGGATCTTCGCGCCGTGCACCGCCACGCCGTCGGCGTTGAGCAGGTTCTGCGCGCGGCGGGCCACGTACGCGGGCATCGTGGCGTTGATCTCCTGGGCCAGCTCCACGAAGCGGAACGGGTAGCCGAGCTTGCTGCGGACGTTGTGGCTCAGGTAGTTCGGGTCGATCGGGATGCAGTGGCCGCCGACGCCGGGACCCGGGTAGAACGCCTGGAAGCCGAACGGCTTGGTGGACGCGGCGTGGATGACGTCCCAGAGGTCGATGTCGAGCTCGTGGCAGAACCGGGCCATCTCGTTGACCAGCGCGATGTTGACGTGCCGGTACGTGTTCTCCAGCAGCTTCGCGGTCTCCGCCTCCCGGGTGCCGCGGGTGCGCACGACGGTCTCGATGAACCGCCCGTAGAACGCCGCGACCCGGTCGGTGCAGTCGGTGGTGTACCCGCCGACGACCTTCGGGGTGTTGTGCGCGCCGAACCGCTCGTTGCCCGGGTCGATGCGCTCGGGCGAGAACGCGACGTGGAAGTCGATGCCCGCGGTCAGCCCGGACAGCTTCTCCAGCAGCGGGCGGACGACGTCGTCGGTCGTACCGGGGTAGGTCGTGGACTCGAGGACGACCAGCATGCCGGGGCGCAGGTTGCGCCCGACCGCCTCGGTGGCGCCGACGACCGCGCGCAGGTCCGGGCCGTCGCCCTCGGACAGCGGCGTCGGCACGCAGATGACCGCGGTGTCCGCCTCGGCGATCCGGGTCTCGTCGGCGGTGGTGCGGAACCCGCCGGCGAGCATCTCGGCCACGTCGGCGTCGGACAGGTCGTCCACGTGCGAGCGGCCCGCGCCGAGCGCGTCGACCACCGCCGGGTTGACGTCGAAGCCGAGCACGGTCATGCCGGCCCGGATGGCCTGCTGGGCCAGGGGCAGCCCCACGTACCCGAGGCCGAGGATGACGACGTCGAAGCTCACGAGAGAGATCTCCTTTGCGCGGAACCCGTCAGGCGACGGGCGTGTTGGTGGCGGCCGGCCCGCCGTTCTTCGCCGGTTGCGCCGGTACGGCGACCTCCGGCGTCTTGCCGGGTGCCAGCGCCGGTCCCCGGTCCACCTGGGCGAGCACGGCGGGTGCGGGTCGCGGGCCGGTCAGCTCGTACGGCGACGCGAACGGCAGGTACGCCGGCAGGAACTCGGCGAGCAGCGCCGCCTGCTCGGCGGCGACCGTGTCGTCCGAGTCGGTGTCGTTGAGGCAGAACGCGTCGAGGTTGCGGTGCCGCAGCAGGCCGGCGAGCTTCAGCGGCGTCGTCGGGTTGGCGAGGTCCGCGTACGCGTACGCGATGGTCCCCGGCGCGGCCCGCCCGGTCAGGTAGGCGTAGTACTGCTGCAGCGACGACAGCAGCGAGACGTCGTCGGGGTGCCGGAACTGGTGCGACGCCGTGGCTTCGACGTGCTCGGCGAAGCGCTGCTCGATCTCGGCGATGACGCTGCGCCGCGACGGGTGCGGCGTGTGCATCATCTTGCGGGTCAGCACCCGGCCGAACGCCGTCCGGATGAGCTCCCGGTTGTTCTTGCCCGCCGAGTCCGCGGGCGGGTCGTCGGGGCGCCGCGGTGCCGAGTCGACCTGCGCGCTCGACGGGAAGAAGCGGGTCAGGCCGCCGGGGGTGAAGAACAGCTCGGGGGAGACCGGCCGGCCCAGGAACACGTCGTCGTTGAGGTAGAGGAAGTGCTCGCTGAGCCCGGGGATGCGGTGCAGCCGCGACTCGATGGCCTGCGAGTTGAAGGTGGGCAGCGTGCCGGTGTCGCCGAAGATCTCCCGATGGCTGACCAGGGTCAGGCCCGGCTGTGAGGTGTCCAGCCAGTCGGGCACCTGGTCGTCGGTGACCAGGTAGATGTGGTTGACCCAGGGCGCGAAGCAGTGCAGGGCGCGCAGCGAGTAGCGCAGCTCGTCGCGGGACGTGTAGCGGGCGTTGTTCGTGGCGAGCCGGCTCGCGTCGCCCAGCCAGTGGTTCTGTGCCAGGGCGGCCGCCTTGCGCGCCTGCCACTGCGGGTCGCCACCGTCGACCCACGTGTAGACCACGTCGATCGGGAAGCTGATCCGGTCCGGGCTGGGCAGGGTGAAGATCTCGCGGGTCCGGTACGCGGTCCGGTCGGCGGGCGAGCTGAACGGGCCGAACGCGGGCTCGGGCGCGGACACGATCGGCTCGTCCAGGGCGATAACGTCGGCGATGGGGTTGCCGCGCGGGCCCTGCAGGACGTCGTCGCGCTCGGTCCAGAACTCGATCTCGCAACCGAGCTCGGGGCCGAGCAGCAGGCTGCCCTGCGGGTCGGTGACCGGCCAGGACGCCTTGAGGATCTCGGCCCGGCGCCGGTGCTTCGCCTTGCGGGGCTTCACGATGTCGAGCAGGCCGTCGGCGGTGATCTCCTCGAGGAGGCGGACCACGGCGGGGCGGTCGGTGACGCGTACGGCCACCGCGGTCGTGCGCAGCGCCTTGGTGGGGATCCGGAACCAGTCGATGCCCGCCTCGTCGAGGGCCGCGACGACCCGGTCGAGGTTCTGCCGGCGTACGCCCGCGGGGCTGGCCGCCGGATCCTTGCGGGCCGTGACCCAGCCCCGGCCGGTGCGGACCCGGAGGGTCTCCGCCCGGGCGGCACCGCGCATGAGCGGCAGCCGCGGTGCCGGGGCGAGCGACACGAGCCGCCTGGCGACGCCGAGCCGGCGCTGTTCCGCGACCCTCGGCAGCACCCGGCGCTGCACGGTCTTGAGTACGCGCGACCGCACTTCCCAGGGCGCCAGTCGCAGGATCCGCCGTAGGGGCACGAGCTCGTCCTTCCGCCGGATGTCGTTCGGGGCCGATCGGTTCCTGTGCCTCAACGGCGACATGCGCCGGATGGTTGCGGTCGATGTCGGCTTTCCGGACATCAGAGCTATGGAGCGTTACGCCTGATATCTGCGGTATACGCGATTTACCGACGTGGCGGGGGAGAACGGCCGTGACCCACCCCTACGGGTGCGCCCTGATGTGCTCACTTGCACCGCTGGCGCATGGTGGACAACGGGCTCTTCGAGGAGGACGACATGGGCAAGGCAGTGGCTTATCTGGTGGCGATGATCGCCGGCGTGATCGTGGTGGGATGGATCGCCGTCTCGCTGCTGCACGTGCTCGTGGGCGCGCTGGCGTACCTGATCGTGGGCGCGATCGTGGTCGGCGGCGGCGTCTACCTGTACGGCAAGGCCAAGAAAGGGCTCGCGCCCGGCACCCGCACCCAGCGGCGGATCGAGGCGGCCGCGAAGACGTACCGGATGCGCAACCGGTGAGCGTTCCGGCGGGCGGCTAGGCTTGCGGTCATCTCCTCCCTACTGACCAACGGGAAGTTGTGCCGTGTTTGACACCTTGAGCGACCGCCTCTCCGGGATCTTCACCAAGCTCCGGGGCAAGGGCCGGCTCACCGACGCCGACATCGACGCCACCGCGCGGGAGATCCGCCTCGCGCTGCTGGAGGCGGACGTCGCGCTGCCGGTCGTCAAGGCGTTCATCGCGAACCTCAAGGAACGCGCCCGCGGCGCCGAGGTGTCGCAGGCGCTCAACCCGGCGCAGCAGATCATCAAGATCGTCCACGAGGAGCTCATCACCGTCCTCGGCGGCGAGGGGCGGCGGCTGCAGTTCGCCAAGCAGCCGCCGACCGTGATCATGCTGGCCGGCCTGCAGGGCTCCGGTAAGACGACGCTGGCGGGCAAGCTGTCCCGCTGGCTCAAGGCCCAGGGACACCAGCCGCTGCTGGCCGCCTGTGACCTGCAGCGCCCGAACGCCGTCAACCAGCTCCAGGTCCTCGCGGGCCGGGCCGGCGTCGACGTCTACGCCCCCGAGCCCGGCAACGGCGTGGGCAACCCGGTGCAGGTCGCCAAGGACTCGATCGAGCACGCCCGGCGTACGGCCAAGGACATCGTGATCGTCGACACCGCCGGCCGCCTCGGCATCGACGCCGAGATGATGCAGCAGGCCCGCGACATCCGCGACGCGGTCGACCCGGACGAGACCATCTTCGTCATCGACGCCATGGTCGGCCAGGACGCGGTCACCACCGCCGAGGCCTTCCGCGACGGCGTCGGCATCACCGGCGTGGTCCTGTCGAAGCTCGACGGCGACGCCCGCGGCGGTGCCGCCCTGTCGGTCCGGCACGTCACCGGCGAGCCGATCCTCTTCGCGTCCACGGGCGAGAAGCTCGAGGACTTCGACGTCTTCCACCCCGACCGGATGGCCAGCCGCATCCTCGGCATGGGCGACGTGCTGACCCTCATCGAGCAGGCCGAGCAGGCCTTCGACGAGGACCAGAAGGAGAAGATGACCTCCAAGCTGCTCGGTGGCGAGCAGTTCACCCTGGAGGACTTCCTCGACCAGCTCATCGCGGTGCGCCGGATGGGCCCGATCGCGAACATCCTCGGCATGATGCCGGGCATGGGCCAGATGAAGGACCAGCTGGCCGAGCTCGACGACAGCCACTTCGACCGGGTGACGGCGATCATCCGCTCGATGACCCCGGCCGAGCGCACCAACCCGAAGATCATCAACGGCTCCCGCCGGGCCCGCATCGCCAACGGCTCCGGCGTGACCGTCATGGACGTCAACCAGCTGCTCAACCGCTTCGCCGACGCGCAGAAGATGATGAAGCAGATGGGCGGCATGATGGGCCTGCCGGGCGCCGGCCGCCGCAAGGCGACCAAGAGCCCGAAGAACAAGCGCAAGGGCACCAAGGGTGGCAACCGGCCCCGGGTGGGTGGCGGCATGCCGGCCGGTTTCCCGGGTGGCATGCCTCAGCTTCCCCCGGGGATGGACCCGAACGCGCTCGCGGGTGGCCAGGGGCTGCCGCCGGGCTTCAAGCTGCCGAAGCTCGACTTCAACAAGCTGTCCAACCCCAAGCGCGACGACGACAAGCGGTAACGCTCAGCGGCCGCGCCCCGCGGACCTGGCGGGCGCGGTGTTCCGCCGTTGAGTCAGCGGTATCGGGGCGGTGGGCTGGTTCCCCTGTGGCAGGGAGGCGGCGGTGGCCACCGGGCCCACCGGCCGCTGCTCGGGGTCGCCCTGCACCGATCCGGTGGGGGAGCTCGTCCGCGAGGCGATGTCTTCCCTCCGCTTCTGCAGCCGCTGGGTGTTGACCCGCGTCGCGAGGTCGAGCATCATCGCCGCGGCCGCCACGTAGTTGGCGACGCTCTCCGCCTGCTTGACGCGCGGGTTGGCCTCCTTCTCGGCGTCGGTGTAGCCGTCGGTGACCGCCTTGACGACGCCCGCCGCGGCGGCCAGGGTCTTCGCCAGGTTATTGATCTTGTGCTCGCCGAGGTGCTCGAGACCCTGGTAGCCGCGGTAGACCGTGGCGCCGACCTCGTACAGGCCGGTGAGGGCCTGGCCCCAGGACGAGGCGCTCTTCGCGTCGGCGACCCGGCCGGCCTCCCAGTGGTCCTTCAGGCCGTCGGCGACGAGGCTGCCGGCCGAGCTCGCCACGCTGCCCAGGGCGACAGTGTCGTCGATCGTCGAGCGGGCGACCCGGGAGCCGTCGGACCGCTGATAGGCGAAGAGGTCGGTGACCGTGGTCCGTGCCCAGGCGGTCCAGGTGTTCGTCTGACGCGGCTGTCCCGGCATGGCCATCCAACGGGGGCTGGGCGGCGGTGGTTCACGCGCATCGGGTACGACTTCAGTCATGACGTTGCATGTGCGCGGGACGCTGCTGCCGGACGGTGAGGTCCGGGACCTGTGGCTGGTCGGGGACCGGATCACGTTCGAGCCGGTCCGGGACGCCGAGACGGTCAGCGACTCCGGCTGGATCGTGCCCGGCCTGGTCGACGCCCACTGCCACCTGGGCATCCGGTACGGCGCGACGCCGATCGAGAGCCTGGACGAGGCCCGCGACCTGGCGTCGAAGGACCGTGACGCCGGCGTGCTCGCCCTGCGCGACGCCGGATCGCCGTACCCGTACCCGGAGCTGGACGACGAGCCGGAGATCCCCCGCCTGGTCCGGGCCGGCCGGCACGTCGCCCCGCCCCGGCGCTACCTGCGCGAGATCGGCATCGAGGTCGACGCCGCGGACGTCGTGGAGACCGTCACCGCGCAGGCCAAGGCCGGCACCGGCTGGGTCAAGATCGTGGGGGACTGGATCGACCGGTCCGTCGGCGACCTCGCGCCCTCCTGGGACCCCGCCACCATGGCCGCCGCCGTCGAGGCCGCGCACGCCGCGGGTGCCCGGGCCGCCGTGCACACGTTCTCCGAGGAGGGCGTGGCGCAGATGGTCCGGGCGGGCGTCGACTCGGTCGAGCACGGCACCGGCCTGTCCCTGGACCTGATCGACGAGATGGCCCGCCGGGGCACCGCGCTGGTTCCCACGATGATCAACATCCGGACCTTCGGTGGCATCGCCGACCAGGCCAGACCCAAGTTCCCCGGGTACGCCGACCACATGCTGGCCCTGCGCGACCGGTTCCCGCAGGTGGTGGTCGCCGCCCACGA
This sequence comes from Actinoplanes sp. NPDC049548, assembly GCF_040676695.1. Lineage (NCBI taxonomy): Bacteria > Bacillati > Actinomycetota > Actinomycetes > Micromonosporales > Micromonosporaceae > Actinoplanes > Actinoplanes sp. NPDC049548. The sequence continues at coordinate 147,447 of NZ_JBFAPM010000006.1, read as the reverse complement.
GGCCGGTGTCCCCGTCTACGTCGGCACGGACGCCGGCGGCAGCATCCGGCACGGGCTCGCGGCCGAGGAGATGCTGCTCCTGCACGAGGCGGGCATTCCGGCGGCCGACGTCCTCGCGGCGGCGTCCTGGCGGGCCCGGGAGTGGCTCGGCTTCCCCGGCCTCGTCGAGGGAGGGCTGGCCGACCTGGTCGTCTACCCCGAGGACCCCCGCGCCGACCTGCGCGTGGTCCGGGCGCCGCAGCGCATCGTCCTCAAGGGCCGCGTCGTGCGCTGAACCGATGCGCCCGGGATCGCGTTGTATGCGCGTCCCATTCGCATCGCTGCACCTGGAGAGCCATGCCACCGGAATCCCCGTCCGACGACAACGCCTCGACCCGGGCCGTGTACGCCGGTTCGTCGCGCGAGACCACCCCGCCGCACCAACAGGACCCGAATGTGCGGCCCGAAGAGCAAGCGATGCAGGAGGTCCGCAACACGCTCCAGCAGATGACAGCCGGAGCCGGCCGATTCGTCAGCGTGGCGATGAGCGTCCAGCCGGGTGGCGTCGTCACCAGCCTCAACGTGGACTCGAACCTCCCCGCCGCCCGGCAGGCCGAGGCAGCGAGACGGATCAACCACGCGGTGTCCCAGGCGGCGCACCAGCCGCAGGCCGGCCATGGTGCCGGCGGATCCCAGGTCGTTGCAGCCCCGTCGCCGTCCACCGGCAACGCGCAGAGTGCAGGGTCCACCCGTCGCGGTGGCCGCGGCCGCTGAGTGCCGGGACACCGGGTGCAGGCACGGTTCACGGCCCGCCTCCTTGCTGCGCTGAAGGACGGCCTTCGGGGACTCGCGGGCAACGATGAGCGTGGGTCGGCGGCGCTGGTGAACCGAAGATCCACGCAGCCGTTCTACGGGCGTCACGTCCGCGTTTCTCACGAGGAGGAGAAATGTCCAGCAGTAACAGTGGCGGCGGGTCAGGATCCCAGCAGCCGTCCCAGCAGCAGAGGCCCCGGATCGCGCCGGGCGAGCGGGCCATGCAGCAGGTCGCCGACGCGTTCGCCAACATGCACGTGAACGGTGGCGGCGGCCGCATGTACGGAGTTTCCATGACCTACGAACAGGGGCAGCTGACCCGGCTCGCAGCGCACTCGAACCGCCCTGCGGCTGCGCACGACGCGTTCACCCAGCGGGTCAATTCCGAGGTTGCCCGGGCGGCGTACCAGCCGACGGCGCCGGCGCGACCCCGGCCGCCGGCCCCGGCCGGACGCGGAGCCGGCGGGTCGCAGTTCGTCGAGCAGCTGAGCCCGGTGCAGTCGCGCGCCGGTTCTCTGCACACCGGCAACACATCATCCTCGTCCTCCACCCACAGCAGGGGTCGCGGCGGGGGCGGGCGCTGACGGCGCTCGTTGCCTAAAGACCGGGCGCGCCTGCCAGGCGGTGGGCGCGCCCGTACCGTCATCCACAGGACACGGGACGCCCGCCCCGGTGGTCGCGGCGGGCGCGGCTAGGATGCTGCCTCATGGCTCGCGTGCTCACTCCCCGTGCGGAGGACTTCCCCCGCTGGTACCAGGACCTCATCGCCAAGGCTCAGATGGCCGACAACGGCCCGGTGCGCGGGACGATGGTGATCCGGCCGGCCGCGTACGCGATCTGGGAGCGCATGCAGGCCGAGATGGACGCGCGGATCAAGGAGGCGGAGGCGCAGAACGCGTACTTCCCGCTCTTCATCCCGGAGAGCTACCTGAGCCGCGAGGCACAGCACGTCGAGGGCTTCTCGCCGGAGCTCGCCGTCGTCACCCACGCCGGCGGCAAGGAGCTGGCCGAGCCGATCGTGGTCCGCCCCACCAGCGAGACGATCTTCGGCGAGTTCATGGCGAAGTGGATCGACTCGTACCGCGACCTGCCGCTGCTGCTCAACCAGTGGGCCAACGTGGTGCGCTGGGAGCTGCGGCCCCGCACGTTTCTGCGGACCACCGAGTTCCTCTGGCAGGAGGGCCACACCGCGCACGCCACCGAGGCCGACGCCCGCGACTACGCGCGCCGGATCCTGCACTCGGTCTACGAGGACTTCATGGTCAACCTGCTGGCCATCCCGGTGGTGCCGGGCCGCAAGACCAAGGGCGAGCGGTTCGCCGGCGCCACCAACACCATGACGCTCGAGGCCATGATGGGCGACGGCAAGGCCCTGCAGATGGGTACGTCGCACGAGCTCGGCCAGAACTTCGCCAAGGCGTTCGACATCACGTACACCTCCCAGGCCGGCACCGTCGAGCACGCGTGGACCACGTCCTGGGGCAGCACCACCCGCATGATCGGCGGCCTGATCATGGTGCACGGCGACGACAGCGGCCTGCGGCTCCCGCCGCGGCTCGCGCCGATCCAGGCCCAGATCATGGTGGTCAAGGCCGGCGAGGGCGTCACGGAAGCGGCGGTCAGGCTGCGCGACGAGCTCAAGGCCGCGGGGGTACGGGTGAAGCTCGACGACCGCGCCGACGTGCCGTTCGGGCGCCGGGCGGTCGACGCCGAGCTGCAGGGCATCCCGGTCCGCATCGAGGTGGGCCCGCGCGACCTGGCCGCCGGCAACGCGGTGGTGGCCCGGCGCGTCGACGGCACGAAGACGCCGGTCGCGCTCGGCGCGGTCGTCGGTGAGGTGACCGCCGCTCTGCAGGCCGACCAGCAGCGCCTCTTCGACAGCGCCCTGGCCCTGCGCGAGGAGCGCACGGTCGACGTGAAGACCCTGGGCGATGCGATCGAGGCCGCCCAGACCGGCTGGGCCCGGGTGCCGTGGTCGGCGGTCGGCACCGACGGCGAGACCGAGGCGAACGGCAAGGCGGTCACCGTCCGCTGCCTGGTCAACCCGGACGGCTCGGTGCCCGAGTCGGACGACGAACCGGGCGTCATGGCGATCCTGGCGCGCGCGTACTGATGTTCGCCCCGGGGCGCCTGGTCCTCTACCGCAACATCGACGGTCCCCGGCTGGCCTCCGTACGGCCGTGCCGGGTGATCTCGGACGACGAGCGCGGGCTGCTGCTCTGGCTGGCCCGCGGCTCGGCGGTGGTCGTGGAGGAGGCCACCGACGGCCGCGGCATCCGCGACATGCCGTTCGCCGAGTGGATCGGGCTGAGCCACCGGGTCGTCCCGGCCGTCTGGCAGGGCCCGGGCCTGCTCAAGTTCATCCCGCCGGACGCCGACCACTCGGTCTGGTTCTTCCGCGACGACCAGGGCACCTTCACCACCTGGTACGTCAACCTCGAGGAGCGCGCCCTGCGCTGGGACGACGGTGACGTGGCCGGCGTCGATGTGATCGACCAGGACCTCGACATCGTCGTACGCCCGGACCGCACCTGGCAGTGGAAGGACGAGGACGAGTTCACCGAGCGCCTCGCCTTCCCCTCCCACTACTGGGTCCGCGACGAGGCCGCGGTCCGCGCGGAGGGCCTGCGTGTGACCAAGCACATCGAGGCGGGCGACTTCCCCTTCGACGGCACCTGGACCGACTTCCAGCCGGACCCGTCCTGGCCGGTCCCCACCCGCGTCCCGGACGGCTGGGACCGCCCGCCCGTCCCGCGTTCTTGATCACTCGGGGCAGCGCGACGGCCGCCGAGGTCCGTAGCCTGCGCGGGTGACTGTCCCATCCACCCTCGTCGCGGAAGTGCCGCCCGCCTGGGATCCGATCCCGCGCCCCCCTCGCCGCACCGCCTCCTGGCTCGCCCTGCTGGCCGTCCTCGCCGGCGGCGCCTACGCCTACCACGCCGTCCGGGGCCTTGTGGGCGCCCCGTATCCCGCACTGGTCCGCGACATCTGCCCCGTGGTGGACCTCCAGCCGATCCTCAGGGCGCTGCCGGGGCCGGTCGGGACACCCACCGCCGCCGACCGGCCCTCCGATGCCGCTTCGGCCGGTGAAGCGGTCATCCACCGCTGCCGCTTCTCCGTCACCAGGTCCGACGGCGTCACGCCGCGCGCGGTCGGCGAGATGACCGTCACGCGTTATCCGTACGCTCCCGTCGCGCAGCTCTACTTCTCCACGCTCCGCGGTGACGCCGCGGGTTCCATCTACGCCGAGAAGGACGTGCGGGACGTGGCGGGTCTCGGCGAGGAGGCTTTCAGCCACTCCGACGGGGACGGCGCCTTCCAGGTGGCCGCCCGGGACGCGAACCTGATCATCGACGCGCAGCTCGTCGTACCGCGGGACGGCTCCGTGCTGGCCGTCGACCCACCGGAGCCGGCCTTCCGGGCCCTCTCGGACGGAATCCGGGCCTCGTTCCCGCGGCTTCGCTGAGCTGTTCCGGCCCGATTGTGAGGGCGCGCCGTTCGTCTGGCAGAATGGCTAGCTGGTATCCGGCACGCGTGAGGCGCCCTCTAACCCTGAGCGCGTTGCCAGTCCACGAGACATCGGTCCCGCATCCCCACGTGGGTTCCGTCGGCTCACCCTCGTGATCATCAGGAGCGAAACAACCGTGGCCGTTAAGATCCGGCTCCTGCGGATGGGCAAGATCCGCAACCCGCAGTACCGCATCGTCGTCGCCGACTCGCGCACCAAGCGTGACGGCCGTGCCATCGAGTACGTCGGCATCTACCAGCCGAAGCACGACCCGTCGGTGATCGAGGTCAAGAGCGAGCGCGTGCAGTACTGGCTCTCGGTCGGCGCGCAGCCGAGCGAGGCCGTGCAGCGCATCCTCGAGAAGACCGGTGACTGGCAGCAGTTCAAGGGCCTGCCGGCCCCGCCGCCGCTGCTCGTCGCGCCGGAGAAGGCCAACCGCCAGGCCGCCTACGAGGCCGAGGCCAAGGCTGCCGCCGGTGTCGCCGACACCCCGGCCAAGCCCGCGAAGAAGGCCACCAAGGTCGCCGCCGCGCCCGAGGCCGCCGAGGCCAAGCCGGCGCAGACCAAGGCCGCCGACCCGGCCGAGCCCAACCGCGAGGCCGTCGCCGAGACCGCAGAGGACCCGGCCGGTGCCGGCGCCGACGCGAGCTGACGGGGCGCTCCGGCCCGCGCTGGAGCACCTCGTCAAGGGCATCGTCGACAACCCGGACGACGTCCGGGTGCGGCTGGTCGACTCGCGCCGCGGCAAGCGGCTCGAGGTCCGCGTGCACCCCGAGGACCTGGGAACGGTCATCGGTCGGGGCGGGCGGACGGCCAAGGCGCTGCGTCAGGTCATCGGGTCGATCGGTGGGCGCGGCATCCGCGTCGACATCGTCGACGCGTACTGAGGCATCCGTCGCGCGATGTTGCTGGTTGTCGGCCAGATCGGTAAGCCCCACGGCATCCGTGGGGAGGTCATGGTGACCGTCCGGACCGATGAGCCAGAGGCGAGATTCGTCGCCGGGGCGGTGTTCGCCACCGAGGTCCCACGGGACCGCAGGGTGAGCACCGGCCCGGCGCCCGCCGCCGGCGTCCCCTACCGGGTGCCGGACAAGCTGACCCTGGAGTCGCTCCGCTGGCACCAGGGCAAGATCATCGCCCAGTTCGAGGGCGTGCACGACCGCAATGTCGCCGAGGCGCTCCGCGGCGTGTTCCTGCAGGTCGACAGCGCGGACGTGGCGCCGCCGGACGATCCGGACGAGTTCCACGACCACCAGCTCATCGGGCTCTCGGTGGTCGGCGTCGACGGCGCCGAGCTGGGCACGGTCGACCGCATCGACCACGCACCCGCCTCGGACCTGATCGTGCTCCGCAAGGCCGCGGGCGGCACCGCGCTCATCCCGTTCGTCAGCTCGATCGTGCCGACCGTCGATCTGGCCGCCGGCCGCGTCGTCGTCGACCTGCCCGAGGGCCTGCTCGACCTCTAGAAGGTTTCCCGCCGTGCGCGTCGACGTCATCTCGATCTTCCCGGACTACTTCTCCCCGCTGGACCTGTCGCTGATCGGCAAGGCGCGGGGCGCCGGGATCCTGGACCTGTCCGTGCACGATCTGCGCACGTGGACCTCCGACGTGCATCGCACCGTCGACGACACCCCGTACGGTGGGGGGCCCGGCATGGTGATGCGCCCCGAGCCGTGGGCCGCCGCTCTTTCGGAAGTCGCGTCGCCGGGGGCGACGCTGGTGGTGCCCTCCCCGGTCGGCAAGCCGTTCACTCAGGCCGACGCTGTCTCCCTGGCCGCGCTTCCGCATCTGATCTTCGCGTGCGGCCGGTACGAGGGCATCGACCAGCGGGTCATCGACGATGCTGCGACCCGGATGCCGGTCCGTGAGGTGTCTCTGGGGGACTACGTCCTGTTCGGCGGCGAGGTTGCGGTCATCGTGATGCTCGAGGCGATCACCCGGCTCCTGCCCGGCGTGCTGGGCAACGCCGAGTCGCTGACGGAGGAGTCGCACGCGGCCGGCCTGCTGGAGGCGCCGGTCTACACCAAGCCGGCGTCGTGGCGGGGGATGGACGTCCCGGAGGTGCTGCGCTCCGGCGATCATGGCCGGATCGCGCGCTGGCGCCGGGAGCAGTCGCTGCTGCGGACCGCCGCGCGACGGCCGGACCTCTTCGACGCGTACCCGCCGGATCGCCTCGACAAGCGCGACCGCGCGGCGATCGAGGAGGCCGGATTTCGGGTCCCGGGGTCGGGTGTGGCAAAGTAGGGAGGTTGCCGTTCGCTCCCACGCCGTGGCGGGCGGACGAGGATCTTCCTCAGTTGCGGAAGATCAGAATCACCCATTCGCGCATCGAACTCCCGGTGCGCTATGAGTTACCCGAGGATGCAGCGATGAACACGCTGGACGCTCTCGACGCCCAGTCGCAGCGCACCGACATTCCCGACTTCCGCGCCGGGGACACGCTCAAGGTCCACGCCCGGGTCGTCGAGGGCAACCGCTCCCGCGTCCAGGTCTTCCAGGGCGTCGTGATCAGCCGCCAGGGCGGTGGCCTGCGCGAGACCTTCAAGATCCGGAAGATCAGCTTCGGCGTCGGGGTCGAGCGCACCTACCCGCTCAACAGCCCGGCGATCGACCGCATCGAGGTCGTGACCCGCGGTGACGTGCGCCGCGCCAAGCTGTACTACCTGCGTGAGCTCCGTGGCAAGAAGGCCAAGATCAAGGAGCTGCGCGAGAAGCAGACCGTCAGCTGAACCCCGTGACGGTCCGGGGCCGTATTCACTCGGACTGACGTTTACTGCGCATGCGAACTAGGCTTGCGCCAGTGACGGATGGGAATCAGTGCCATTGCGGCGTCCGCCGCGCTGGTGGGCCATTCGCACTACCGCCCGACCTGTTCCCTGCGGGGCACTGCGGGCGGTAGTGCTGTATCCGGGGCAGTGCACCGGATAGGCGGCGGGAGATGCGTAGCGTGGAACCGATGCAGGGGTACCGGGGCTCCTCCTCCGGGCGGCGCCGCGGCCGGGTGATCCGGCGCAAGGAGATGCCGCTCTGGCAGGAGCTGCCGCTGCTGCTCGTCGTGGCGTTCTGCCTCGCGGTGCTCATCCGTACCTTCCTCGTGCAGGCATTCTTCATCCCGTCCGGCTCCATGGAGAACACCCTGCTCGTCGGCGACCGGGTGCTCGTGAACAAGGTCGTCTACGACATGCGCGACCCGGTCCGCGGGGAGATCGTCGTCTTCCGCGGCACCGACAACTGGGCCCCCGAGCAGCCCTCCCAGCCCATCAGCAACACCTTCGGCGCCAAGCTGGGCCGCACCATCGGCGACCTCGTCGGCGTCAGCCGCCCGGGTGAGCGCGACTTCATCAAACGGGTGATCGGCCTGCCCGGCGACAAGGTCGCGTGCTGTGACGAGCAGGGCCGGATCACGGTCAACGGCCAGCCCATCGACGAGCCGTACGTGCAGGAGAACTCCCCCCTCGACGCGCCTCCCAACCCCCGGCAGTGCAGCAGCCGGCGCTTCGCCGAGGTGACCGTGCCCGCCGGTGAGATGTTCGTCATGGGCGACCACCGGCTGGTCTCCCAGGACGCCCGCTGTCAGGGCCCGGTCCCGATCGACAACGTGATCGGCCGCGCCTTCATCGTTGTCTGGCCGACGAGCCGCTTCACCAGCCTCTCCGTCCCCGACAACTGGAAGGCGTACGCCGCCGCGCACCCGGTCGGCGCCGCACCGCTCGGCCCGCAGCCGGCCCGGGGACCCGATCCGGCCACCACGGCCGCAATGTTGCCGTTCCTGCTAAGTGTCGGCGTATCCGCGCGTTCCGGACTGTGGTTGCGGCCGCGGCGACGTAGGCTCCGTTCGTGATTGACGAGCAGACCGGCGAGCAGCGCCGTGGTTCCTTCTGGCGCGAGCTTCCCATCCTGCTGGGCGTGGCGATCCTCGTCGCCGTCCTGGTTCGGGCCTTCGTCCTGCAGACCTTCTACATCCCCTCCCCGTCGATGGAGCACACGCTCAACGTCTGGGACCGGGTGCTGGTCAACAAGCTCGTCTACGACTTCCGCGAGCCCCGCCGCGGCGAGATCGTCGTGTTCAAGGCGCCCAGCGACTGGCAGAGCGGCACCGAGGGCGAGGACTTCATCAAGCGCATCATCGGCGTCGGCGGCGACCACGTGGTCTGCTGCGACGGCCAGCAGCGCCTGATCATCAACGGTCACCCGCTGGACGAGCCGTACATCTACAAGGACGCCGACGGCAACCAGGACCCGGCCGCCGACGAGCCCTTCGACATCACCGTGCCCAAGGACCGCCTCTGGGTGATGGGCGACCACCGCTCCGCCTCCGGCGACTCCCTGGAGCACTGGGAGCAGACCGAGAACATCGAGGAGGCCACGATCAAGGCCGACTCGATCGTGGGCCGGGCCTTCACCATCTTCTGGCCGGTCGACCGGGCCACCTGGCTCCCGGTGCCCGAGCAGTTCGACGGCATCCCCGACCCGGCCGCCGCCAAGTAGCGGTGGACCCTGGGGGCTGGGCTCAAGATCGATGTCCGGCGCAATAGGCTGGAGACGTGACGTACATCGACCGGCGCGCCGCCCGGGTGCTGCTCATCGACGCCGACGAGCGTGCGCTGCTGCTCCGCGGCGGTGACCCGGCGCGGGCGGGCACCCGGTGGTGGTTCACCCCCGGCGGAGGCCTCGGCGAGGGCGAGACGCCCGCTCAGGGGGCCGCACGCGAGCTGTACGAGGAGACCGGGCTGCGCGTGGACCCCGAAGAGCTGGGCGAGCCCGTACACCACGAGGTGACCGAGTTCAGCTACGACACCCGGCAGTACCGGCAGTCCCAGCACTTCTTCCTGCACCGCGTGCCGCACTGGGACGTGACCTTCGACGGCTTCGACGCCGGCGAGCGCGAGACCATCACCGAGCACCGCTGGTGGTCCCCGGCCGAGATCGACGCCTCGGACGAGGAGATCTACCCCCTCGACCTCGCCGACCTGCTCCGGCGGCTCTGATGCTGGCACCTCCCCGTACGGTCGTCCGGCGCGAAGGCGGTCTCTACGCCCTGGAGCGGGCGCTGCAGCGCCGCGGCTTCCGCAACGTCGCCGGGGCGGACGAGGCCGGCCGCGGCGCCTGCGCCGGACCGCTCGTCGCCGGCGCCGCCATCCTGCCCGAGGGCAAGCGCGGCGAGATCGAGGAACTGGCCGACTCCAAGCTGCTGACCCCGGCGGCCCGCGAGCGGGTCTACGACGAGGTCGTGAAGCGGGCGCTGGCCTGGTCGGTCGTGATCATCCCGCCCGCGGAGGTGGACGCGCGCGGCCTCCACGTGTGCAACCTCGCGGCGATGCGCCGGGCGCTGGCGTCGCTGACGGCGGCCCCGGACTACGTGCTCACCGACGGCTTTCCGGTCGACGGGCTGGGCGCACCGGGTCTGGCGGTGTGGAAGGGCGACCGGGTGGCGGCCTGCGTGGCGGCGGCCAGCGTGCTGGCGAAGGTCACCCGGGACCGGCTGATGGTGGAGCTGGACGGGCGGTTCCCGGACTACGGGTTCGCGGTGCACAAGGGCTACATCACCGAGGAGCACAGCGCGGCGCTGACGGCGCATGGGCCCTGCGCCGAGCACCGGTTCTCATATGTGAACGTGGCGGCCGCCTCCGGCCGGGGCAACCGCCCGCCGCGTGCGCGGCGCCCGGCGGCGGCGCGTCCCGGTTCTCTTTCGGAGCCGGCTTCCGCCGAGCCGCTGATGCTCTGGCCGGAGCTGGAGGGTACCGTCGGCGTGGCGTCGGGCGAGCAGCCTCGGCCGCCGGTGCCGGTGGGGGAAGATGAGGCCATGGAGGGCGAGAAGCGATGAGCGCAGAGGATCTCGAGAAGTACGAGACCGAGATGGAGCTGCAGCTCTACCGGGAGTACCGCGACATCGTCCGCCAGTTCTCGTACGTGGTGGAGACGGAACGCCGCTTCTACCTGGCGAACCAGGTGGACCTGCACGTGCGCAACTCCGACGGCGAGGTGTACTTCGAGGTCGAGATGCACGACGCGTGGGTCTGGGACATGTATCGCCCGGCGCGCTTCGTCAAGAACGTGCGGGTGATGACGTTCAAGGACGTCAACGTGGAGGAGCTGGAGAAGCCGGACATCTCGCTGCCGGACGACGCGAACTTCGGCGGCTGACCGTTATCCACAGGGCCTGAGCGGGCCGGAGGCCGGATCCGGGACCATCCAGGGCATGGCTCTGCTGCTGGCACTCCTGCTGTCCCTGTCCTTCACCTGGCCGGTGCCCGATCCCCACGTGACGCGGCGCTTCGACCCACCCGCCCAGCCCTGGCTGACCGGCCATCGCGGCGTCGACCTCGCCGCCGCGCCCGGCACACCCGTGCGCTCCGCCGGGCCCGGAACCGTCGTCTTCAGCGGCACCGTCGCGGGCCGCGGCGTGGTCAGCATCTCCCACGCCGACGGCCTTCGGACGACCTACGAGCCCCTGCTTCCGGCACAGCTGAGCATCGGCGACACGGTCACCGCCGGCCAGGAGATCGGCCGGCTGGCACCGGGGCACCCCGGCTGCCCGGCGGCGGCCTGCCTGCACTGGGGCCTGCGCCGCGGAGCCGCCTACCTCGATCCACTCGCGCTGGTGGGACTCGGCCGCGTCCGCCTCCTGCCGCTGTGAGTGCGGCCCGGGGGTCAGCGCGCGTTGCTGAGCAGCTCCGGGAGGTGCTGCGCCAGGCGGTCGTACTCTTCGGCTCGGTTGTAGACCTGAGCGCTCAGCCGGAGCCATCCGCGCCCGCCCCACGCGTTCACCGCCACCTCGGTCGCCAGCTTCTCCGCGATCGCCTGGCGCAGGGCGTACGCCTCCGGGTGCGTCGTGGCGATGCCCGACGGCAACGGCAGAACCCGCATCGACGCCTCCGCGGCGCCCGGATCCGGCAGGTCGGTGGGCGCGAGGCCGATGGCGGCACCGACGACCCGCTGACCGTACGCAGCCAGCGCCGCATTGTGCCGCCGCACGGTGTCGACGCCGAGCGTGCGCAGCGTGAAGAGCCCCGTCGGCGCGGCCAGCCACGACGTGTAGTCCAACGTGCCCTGGAACTCCACCGACAGCGGATAGCCGGAGTCCTGCTCCCACGAGACGACGAGCGGTTCCATCCGGCGCCGCCAGGCCGGGGCGACGACCAGCAGCGCCGTGCCTCGAGGCGCGTACGCCCACTTGTGCAGGTTCCCCACCCAGAAGTCGGCGCCGATCCGGTCCACCTCGACGGGCAGCATGCCGGGCACATGGGCGGCATCGACGAGAACGGGGATGTCATGCTCGCGTGCCGCGGCGGCGATCTCCCGCACCGGCAGCACCTTGGCGGTGGGCGAGGTCAGCTGGTCGACGATGAGAAGCTTCGTACGCCCGGGCCGCAACGCGCCCCGGACCCGCGCCACCACCTCGGCCGCACCGGCGTCGACGGGCACCGCGACGGTCCGCGCCGTGGCACCCGCCCGCCGACACTGGCGCCGGGTGGCCAACGCGTTCGCGCCGTACCCGTGATCGGTCAGCAGGACCTCGTCACCGGACTGAAGGCGCACCGACTGCAGCACCAGCGAGACGCCCGCGGTGGTGTTCGGCACCAGCGCGCTGCCGTCCGGATCGGCCCCGAGGAACTGCGCCAGGTGCCGTCGGGTATGGACGATCCGGTCGGTGAGCCCGGGCGGCAGGAAGAACGACATGGGGTTGCGCTCGGTCTCGTCCCGCAACCGCTGCTGAGCCCGCTGCACGCTGATCGGCACGGCGCCGAAGGAGCCGTGGTTGAGATAGGCGGTGGCGGCGTCGAGGGAGAAGAGGAGCCGCGCTCCCGGGATGGGCGGGGGCGGATCTCCGGCGCTCACGCTGCGATCGTACGTCACCACACGCTGCATCGTGCCGTGATCCACAGCCCGACCACCCGTCCGCCGCCGCTCCTCCCACCGGTCTCGAGCACCGTGTGGTCAAGCGCGGGGGTGGGCCTGCTTGAACGCCTCGCGGAGCCGTTCGCTCGACACGTGGGTGTAGATCTGGGTGCTCGACAGCGACGCGTGCCCCAGCAGTTCCTGCACCGCCCGCAGGTCGGCGCCCCCGTCCAGCAGGTGGGTGGCTGCCGAGTGGCGCAGGTCGTGCGGGCTCGTGTGCGGAAGGCCGGCAGCCCGGGCCGCGGCGTCGACGATCCGGCGTACGGCCGTCTGCTGCAGCCGTCCACCGCGCGCGCCGAGGAACAGGGCATCGCCGCTGCCGGGGCGGACCAGCTTCGGACGCCCGTGCCGCAGCCAGTCGTCGAGCGCCCGCTGCGCCGGCACGCCGTACGGGACCGCGCGCTCCTTGGCGCCCTTGCCGAAGACGCGGACCACCCGCCGCGCCTCGTCGACGTCGGTGATGTCCAGGCCGCAGAGCTCGCTGACCCGTACGCCGGTCGCGTAGAGGAGCTCCAGGACTGCTCTGTCGCGTACCGAATGGAGGTCTGCCGTGGTGACGACCAGCTCCGCCGCCTGATCGGCGCGCAACACCGACGGCAGATCGCGATGCGCCCTGGGACTGGCGAGCGGCGCCCCCACATCGGCCGCGCAGAGCCCGGTCCGATGAGCCCACGCGGTGAACGTGCGCGCAGCCGCGGCCCGCCGAGCCTGAGAGGTGCGGGCGGCACCCTCGGCCATGCGCCGCGCCAGCCATCCCCGCAGGACCGCGATGTCGAGATCACCGGGAGAGGCGCACCCGGCGGCGGCCGCATGATCGAGCAAGGAAACCACGTCACCGACATACGCCCGTACGGTGTGCGCGGAGCGATTCTCGATCCGGGCGAGGTGCAGGCCGAAGTCGTCCACGGCTTGGCGCAGGGCCGGCGGAAGTGCCTCATGAGCTGCTCGGGTGGTGCTGCGATCTTGCTCCACGGACCTATCATTCCGCCTTTGGAGGTGGCATGGCTGCTGCACACGATCCCATCAGTCGCGCCGGCCTCGAAGCCGGAGGGGTCGCCTGCCGGACATGTCGGAAATATTGGTAGTGCTGGTGGGCAGTGATGAGGGGTGCGCGCGTGCGCGGCGGCGGGTTGGCGGTTGATGCGGTGAGTGGTCGACGTGGCGGTTCGTGGGATGAAGGTGGTGCTTCGGCCGGGGTTGAACGTGGTGCTTCGGCCGGGGGTGCTTCGCGGGTGCGCGGCGGTGGGTTGGCTGGTGGGGTTGCGCGCTTGCGGGCGGGTGTAGGGCTCGTGGCGGTGGCTGTGGCGCTCGCCGGGTGCTCGAGTTCGTCCGGTTCGCGTACCGATCCGGCGGTCACACCGACGGCTGCTTCGAATGCCGGATTGGGAGATGCTCCGGCTTCCTCGGCTTCCTCGGCCTCCTCGGCGCCCTCGGCGTCGCCGGTCGCATCGCCGCAGGTCGTCACCGAGGCCGCCTTCGTGTCGCCGTCACGCAACATCGGCTGCTATCTCTCCGTGGACGGGGCGCGTTGCGACCTCGCGAAGAAGAACTGGTCGGCCGGACCCGCGCCGGCGGATTGCGAGCTCGACTGGGGCTTCGGTGTCGCGGTGGGCAAGACGGGACAGGCGAACTTCACCTGCGCCGGAGACACCGTGCTAGGGGCTAACGACATTCTCGAGTACGGGCAGGCGCTGCGGGCCGGCGACTTCCGCTGCGACAGCGGGAGTGCGGGTATGCGGTGCGAGAACGAGGCGTCGGGGCATGGGTTCACGGTCGCCAAGGAGCGGTACGACTTCTTCTGAGGTGCGCGGCTTCTCTGACGCGCCTCGGGCTTCCTGCTGAGCCGCCTTGCGGTTTCTCTTCGAGGGCTTCCTTCAGAGCGCCGTCTGACGCCGTCCGCCTTCCTCCGAGGCAATGTCCGTGTCGGCGGCGTTCGCGTGGGGCGGCGTCGGGATCCGGTGGGGTTCGTGTGGGGCGGCGTCGGGATGCGGTGGGGTTCGTGTGGGGCGGCGTCGGCGTCCGGCGGCGTCCGCGTCCGCGGACAGGGCCTTGCGGGACCTGCGGTGGCGGGCCGGGGACGTCCGGGGTGCCATCGTCCGCGGAGATTCCTGTCTGCGGGCCCTCCCGATGGCCTCGTCCCGGCCCGTTATTGTCGGACCCCGGTCCTAGGGTCGAGCCATGGCGAGTTGGCAGCAGATCGAGGACGACAACCCGACGTTCGCCGCCAAAGTGCGGTCCCTCTTCGACGCCGGCACCAACAAGACGATTGCGACCCTGCGGCGCGACGGGTCCCCGCGAATCAGCGGCACTGAGCTGAAGTTCGAGGCCGGGGAGATCACATTCGGCTCCATGAGCGGCTCGATGAAGCTGCTCGACATCCGCCGCGACCCCCGCGTCGCGATCCACAGTCCCACCCTGGAACCCCCGGCCGACCACCCGGAGCAGTGGCCCGGCGACGCGAAGCTTGCCGGCACCGCCATCGAGATGCCGCGGCCGGAGGGCGATCCGCATGAAGGCGCCGGCTACTTCCGTGTGGACGTGAGCGAGGTCTCGGTCACCTACGTCGGCAACCCGGCGGACCACCTCGTGATCGAGTCCTGGGATGCAAGACACGGTTACCGCCGCCGCACCCGCAAATAAGGGCGCGGTCGGCACGGCGAGCGCCGCGACGGCCTCCACGGATACACATCCTCGCCGCCGGAATCAGGCCGTTTGAGCTGTTGATGCGTGCGCGTAGGCGCGAAGCGTCAGTGCGCGTCGGGTGGACGCCGGTCGTCGGTCATCGACTCATTGGCGGTCGCGCAGCTTGGGAGTCTTCGGCGGAGGCGGGAGGCCGGGCGGCGGGAGGTGACGATCGGGGGCCGGGAGGCGGCGAGGCCGGGAGGCGGGGAGGTCGGGAGGCGGGGTGGCCGGGCCCACGGGAGGCGAGGAGGCCGGGTGGCGTGGTGGCCGCGCCGCCGGGAGGCCGGGTGGCCCGGTGGAAGGGAGGCCGGGCCTCCGGAAGGCGGGGAGGTGGGGTGGCCGGGCGGCGGGAGGTGACGATCGGGACGTCGGGAGCGGGAGGCTGGGAGCGGCTGGTCCGTGGGGGTGGGCCGTGGAGCGTCAGGGGCGGGTCAGCTGCACGCGGTCGGCGGGGTACACCGTGACTGTGCCGTCGGCAGCCGTCACGACGAGGACCGGGACGCCTTCGCCGAGGCGGTATGTGCGGCGTTCGGCGTCGGTCGGCATGCGGGCGCCGGCCTTCTCGCCGCGGCCGAGGGTGACGACTTCCGTCGGTTCCGGGACGCGGACGAATGTCCCTCGTGGGCGGTCGACGGTCACCAGGCCCTCGGTGCGGAGCTGGCCGATCGCCTGCCGGACGGTGGTGCGGCTGATGCCGTACTCCTGGGCCAGCCGCAGTTCGCTCGGCAGCGGCTCGCCCGGCGCGAGCTCGCCGGACTCGATCTGGTTGCGCAGAAGATCGGCGAGCTGGCGGAAGACCGCGCGGTCGGCCGAGGGATCGATCATGTGGGACACCGTACGTGGTCACGATGCTCCATAGCATTGTACGTACGGGGAGACATCGGTATGATCAGACTGCCACGCTGAGAAGGCCGAGCTTGATCGGGTGGCGAGCGGCGGTCGGCTGTCCCAGGAGGTCCCGACCGCCGTCCACGCTGCCGGACATGTCATCCGGCAGCTGCGCCGAGCGCGCTTCGGGAAGCGTTCACAGACTGCCCGGTTCACCGACTCCGAGGGGCGCGGGAAGGTCGGATGCGCCTGCCTTGAAGGCCGCCCGGGAGGTCCGGTGCGCTTGCGCTGAGAGCTGCGCGGAGGTCCGGTGCGCT
>NZ_JBFAPM010000006.1:0-131324 GCF_040676695.1 Actinoplanes sp. NPDC049548 | reverse complement strand
GCTTGCGTTGGAAGCTGCGCGGAGGTCCGGTGCGCTTGCGTTGGAAGCTGCGCGGAGGTCCGGTGCGCTTGCGTTGGAAGCTGCGCGGAGGTCCGGTGCGCTTGCGTTGGAAGCTGCGCGGAGGTCCGGGTGCGCTCGCACCAAAAGCGGTGCGGCCCCGGCTGCGCTCGCACCGAGAGGCGGCGCGGACGTCGGGTGCGCTCGCATTGAGAGGCGGCGCGGAGGTCCGGTGCGCTCGCACTGAGACGCGGCGCGGAGGTCGGGTGCGCTTGCGCTGGAGGTCGCGCGGAGGTTCAGGTTCACAGCGACGAGAACGAATGCTCGGTTCTGCCGGAGCGGGCAAGAGCAAGTCCACCGGAGGCGAGCCACCACCGCTCAACCCAACGGCTTTCGACCGAGTGCGCCATAACCAGCGACCTCTTCGAGAGGCGGCGTATCGGAATCCGGATTGCGCCACCGGCTGACGACCTCGACCCCCGGAGGCACCAGGTCGAAGCCGTCGAAGAAGCGCTCGATCTGTGCCCGGCTGCGCAACGTGAAGTCGTAGCCTCTCGTCGACAATGCCTCCGCTGTGCCTCGGGGCAGGTAGTCGCCGGTGCCGTGGGAGATGGCCAGGTAACTGCCCGGGGCCAGGGCGTTCGTGAGGGTTCTGACGATGGCGTACGCCTGCTCGGTGTCCGGGATGAAGTGCAGGACCGCGATGAGGAGCAGGGCTATCGGCTCGTCGAAGGTGAGCGTGCCGGTCAGGTCGGCGTCGGCCAGGATTCGTTCCGGGGTGCGCAGGTCGGCGTCCACGTATGCCGTTCTGCCGCGGGGGTCGCTGGTCAGCAGGGCGCGGGCGTGGACGAGGACGAGCGGGTCGTTGTCCACGTAGACGATGCGGGCGGTGGGGTCGATGGCCTGGGCGACCTCGTGGGTGTTGTCGGCGGTGGGGAGGCCCGTGCCGATGTCGAGGAACTGGCGGATGCCGGCTTCCTGTGCCAGGTAGCGCACGACGCGTTGCAGGAACAGGCGGTTCTGGATGGCGCTGACGCGGACGTACGGATAGATCGCCTCGATGGCGTCCGCGGATTCTCGGTCGGCTTTGAAGTTGTCCTTGCCGCCGAGCCAGTAGTTGTAGCGCCGGGCCGGGTGGGCCACGGTGGAGTCGACGGTCGGCCGGTTCTCGACGGGATCCATGTGCGGCAGTCCTCGGGTCGGGCGGAGCGGGGGCAGGGAGGGGCGGGTCAGAAAGGGGCGGTGGCCAGGTCGCCTATGGCGTGGCGGACCAGTCCCGCGAGGTGCGGGATGACGGCGAGGTGGGAGACGGTTCCCGCGCGTACCGGAATCTGTTCGGTGATGGTGCGCAGGATGTCGTCGGCCTCCGCGGTGCTGTAGGGCAGCAGGAGGGCGCTGTGCAGGTTCAGGGCCCAGACCAGGGCGCAGAGGGCGTCGAGGGCGCCGTCGCGGATGTCGCTTCTGTAGAGGCGCCGGGTGAACTGGGAGCGGACCCAGGTGGCCAGGGCGTCCTCGGCGAGGCGGTAGCGGCTGCCTCGCAGAATTCGGCGGTGCTCGACGAGGGTTCCGGCCGCGATCAGGGCCGCCACCGTGCGGTCGTACAGGTGGGTGGGGTTTCGGAGCACGTCGGCGAGCCGGGGTTCGTGCTGGTCGCGGACGGTGAGCAGGATTGAGGCGGCGATCGGGTCGGCGACGGGGGACGGGTGGTAGCCGTGCAGCCGGAGCCGGCCCGCCTGGAGGTGGACGCGGTTCTGGAGCAGCAGATCCACCACGGTCGCGCCGGTCAGGCCGACGCTGAGGGCTCGGACGTCGAGTCGTGGGCGCAGGTCGCGGGTCTCGTCGTGGGCGAGCAGCCACAGCTGGTCGCGCACCGAGGGCAGGTCGTAGATCATCACACCACCGCCTCGGCCGGCGGGAGAGTGCTGATCGTGGCTGCGACGGCTCGGAGGCGCTGGTGCGTACCTTCGTAAGGCTGGCTGTCCCGCAGCAACCGTTTGCCGACGGCCGCGACGATCGTGTACTCCGCGTCGACCACATTGCCGACGTGGGCGCGGCCGGCCTGGGAGACGAGCTGATAGGCGTCGAGGATGTCCAGGCCGGTCAGCGCGGTGACGTGCTGGACCAGGTCGGCGTGGGCCATCCGGTAGGCGTCTTCCAACGGCCGGGCGATGCCGACCGACATGACGGCCGCGTCGGTCTCCATCCGGGGAGAAAGCGTCGGTACGCCGGTGAGCACGTCGACCACCAGCGTCACGTCCATCGGCACCTCCACGGCGACCCCGCACAGCTCGCCGTCGCCCTGGCGCGCATGCCCGTCGCCGAGCGCGAGGAGTGCGCCCGGCACATTGACCGGCAGGTAGAGGGTGGTGCCGGCGCGCATCAGCGGACTGTCGAGGTTGCCCCCGTGGTCGCCGGGAACGATCGAGGCGCGCACCTCACCGGCGGCGGGGGCGACACCGATGGTGCCGAGCATCGGTACGAGCGGCAGATCGGTGTGGTAGCTGCTGCCCCGGGCGGCGTACCGCACGGTCGCCCGCCGGTGGTCGATCGTGTACTCCCAGACGCGCTCGGTCAGCGGCGGATGCAGCATGGCCGTGCTACGGGTGCCGGTCAGGGCCCCGAAGTGCGGGAACGTCGAGGAGAACCCGACCCCGCCCACCGGCGTCAGCGAGACCAGGTGCACGGCCAGCGTGTCCCCGGGCCGGGCGCCTAGAACGTACAGCGGCCCGGTCACCGGATTCAGGTACGGCATCGTGCAGACCCTGCTGGGCAGATCCTCGACGGAGCGCACATTGCCGGCGAAGCAGTCGAGCGTGCGCAGCCGCACCGGCTCGCCGGGCAGGACCCGTGCGATCGGCGCCCTGCCGCCGAAGGTGTAACCCACCGTGGTGTCCACCGCCGGGATGAACGACATGTCGTCAAGCACGGTGACCTGCCCGGTCGAGCCCGGCCAGGTACGGACGGCGTCCGGTCGCGATGAGGACCAGCAGAATCAGTACGCCCACACCGAGCCACGCCAGTCCCGCGCGCTGAGCCAGGATGTTCGCGTTGACGATGATCCCGCTCAAGATCAGCACACCCACCACGGGCAGCAGGACGGTGCGTACGGCCCCACCCGCCCTCCGGCCCACCCTGATCCGGTAGGCGAGAACGGACAGGTGCACCACGATGAACGACAGGATCGCGCCGAAGTTCACCAGGCTGGCGAGCAGCGATATGCCGTCGTCCCGCGACGCCATGGTGAGGCCGAGCGCCAGGGAGACCGCCGCGGTGAGCAGGATGCCGTTCGCCGGTACGGAACGCCGGATCGACACCCGTGCCAGGAATGCGGGCAGTTGGCGGTCCCGCGCCATCGCGTACAGCAGGCGTGAGGTGCCGACCTGGGCGACCATGTTGTTCGCCAGCCCCCACGCCAACGCGGTGGCGAGGGCGGTCAGCGTGGCCAGCCACGACCCGGCAGCGACGCGGGCGGTCTCGAAGAACGCCGTGCCCGCCGGATCTCCCTGAGCGATGAGCCCGCCGGGATCCTCGACCAGCAACGCGGCCAGGAACGTCTGCGCGATGAACACCAGGCCGGTGATCCCGAGCGCGGCGACCATGGCGCGGCTGACCTGCCGCGGGCCACCCTCGGCATCCTCGGCCAACGTGGACAGCGCATCGAAGCCGAGGAAGGAGAGCGTCGCCACCGACGCGGCCGTGGCAAGCACACCCCACTGGAACTGGCTGCTGCTGTAGATCGGCTCCCACGAGAACCCACGGCCGCGCCCGGTGGCCAACGCCATGATCGCGGCACCCACGTAGATCGCCAGAATCGCGAGCTGCCCGATCAGGAACATCTTGTTGAGCAACCGGGTCGTCTTGATACCGAAGAGATTCAGTACGGCGTTGACGACGACGAAAACGACGATCCACGCCCACACCGGCACGGCCGGGACCACCGACGCCATCGACGCGGCGGCGATCAGTGACAGCAGCCCGGGAACGAGGACGTAGTCGAGAAGAATCGTCCAGCCGGCCAGGAACCCGACCCAGGGAGCGATCGCCCGCCCGGCGTACGTGTAGACGGAACCGGCCATCGGATACGCCTGAGCCATCAGACCGTAGGACGATGCGGTCACCATCATCGCGACCATGCCGATCGCGTACGCCAGAGCGACCATCCCACCGGACGCCTGGAACACCGAACCGAAGATGCCCATGGGCGCTATCACGACCATGTAGATCAGCCCGTAGATCACCAGGTCACCGGAGCTCAGGGTGCGTCGCAGCTCCTGGCGGTAACCGAAGCGTTCGAGCGGGGCACTGTCCACAGTGTGCGCAGTCATGAACGGACTGCCTTCCTTTCGAGAGATGTGGGGAGAACGGGCGCGGGTGACCCGGCAGTGGGTGGCCGTGAGCCGCTCGCGATGTCAGTAAGTCCGCGATAGCTGGGGATTCGGCTCTACGGCAGGGGAGGCCGGCGCGATATACGCCCGCGCTATGACCGACGGAGACGGTTCCGGCGGTTGAGCAGGCGAAGCTGTCTGCCGGTTCGTGGCCGTCGAGGCCGATCGGCACTCGCCGGCCGCCGCGACAACCGATTGGCCGGGCGGCTATGCGGAACGGCTTCGAGTGCCGAAAGAGGAAGCGATGGCGATACGCGCTGGGGTCCGGTCAGGACCACAAGAGGCAGCGGGCGGCGGCCGGGGCAGCCAGATCCACGAGAGGTCGCCTGACGGAATATGGCTCGTCGCGACCGCCGGCCGGGGACGGGCGAGTAGTCAGCCCTGTCTCCCCGGCGTGGGGCGTCTGTCTCGTGTCCACATGGACGCTGCCGGGCACTGCGGAGGTGTCGTCTTGCGGGGGAGTGCTGTTATGGGGCCCTGAAGTGCTCAGGTGTGTCGGTGCAGGGGCGCTGTGAAGTGCAGGAAACCTGCTGACCGGCGATCGAGAGCTGTTCGTCAACCCCCGAAGCCTGTTCGCCACGGCGACAGTTGCCGATCGCGGTCTGGCAAGGGACCATGCCACCCGCACCCCCGGATGCGTCATGGAGTATGCCGCCGGTGCTCGTGGGTGGGTGGGCGTGACCTGTGCTGAGCTGCGCCGGGGTGGGCTGGTCATGCGGCTTACCTTAGTTGACTCATGACTAGCTGTCTTTCATCAAGTTGACTCATGACTAATAGTCATAGGTCTACGGTCGATCATGTGGCGAAGGGCATCAAACTCATGGGTGCGCACGAGATCCGGGTCCGTCTGGGCATGGTGAGCCGGCAGCGGGCGTACCAGATCACGAGCCGGGCCGACTTTCCCGCGCCCGTCGCCGATCTGGCACAGGGCAAGGTCTGGCTCACCGAGGACGTCGAGGCGTGGATGAAGGCGCACCGCCGCGACGTCGACGACGCCGAGTAAGACCGGGCCCGAGCAACCAACGTCACGCCGAGCTCGGCGAAGAGACGTCCGTCCGCGCCACGGATGCGCGAGCCAGCGATGCCAGGGCAATGCCGCCCTCCCTGCGCACCACCAGGCCCTTCATCTCCAGCAAGGACAGGCGCCGCAGCACCGTACGCAATCCCAGCCCCGCCCTGGCCGCCAGTTGCTCAGGCCCGGCGCAGCCGCGATGCGGCACCGCCTCCAGCACCAGAGCCGACTCCTCGTCGAGCTCGTCGCGGACGTGGTTGCGGGCCCGGGCCGGCTCAGCCAGGTACTCACCGATCCTGCCGACCTCGTCGAGGACGTGCGCCACATTGGTCACCAGCCGGGCCGCCGGGTGTCGGCGGAGCAGCTCGTGGCATCCCACGGACATCGCCGAGGTGACCGGTCCGGGCACCACCATGGCGTGCCTGTTCAGGGCCACCACGCGGCTCATCGTCTGAACGGCGCCGCTTCGTGCCGCCGCCTCCACCACGACGGTGCCCGCGGTGGCTGCCGCGATGACCCGGTTACGGATGAGAAAGCGGTGCCGTAGCGGCTCCGCGCCCGGCGGCCATTCGCTCATGAGCAGGCCGCTCTCCGCTATCTGCTCGAAAATGGCGGCGTTACCCATCGGGTACGGCCGGTCGACCCCGCACGCCAGCACGGCGACCGTGAAGCCGCCCGCCGCCAGGGCCGCCCGATGCGCCGCGGCGTCGATGCCGAACGCGCCGCCGGAGACCACGGTCCACTCCTGCTCGGCGAGCCCGTACCCGAGGTCGGCAGTGACGTGCAGCCCGTACGGCGTCGCGGCGCGCGCCCCGACGATCGCGACGGACTGCTCGAACGCGTCGCTCAGCGGCCGTGATCCACGCACCCACAGGCACAACGGCGGACGCACGTCCCGGTTGACCCGCCCGGCGACATCCAGCTCAAGGTGCCTCAGCGCCTCCACACGGGTGGGCCACTCGGCGTCAGCCGGCACGACCACCCGCGCCCCGAGCCGCTCGGCACGGCGCAATGCCACCTCGGCGACTCGCCGCGGATCCCCGGAGCCGGAGCGCGAGGCGACCGCCGTACGCAAAGCCGCTTCGGGAATGTCGCCGCCGATCAACCTGTCCAAAGTCTCCACCGCGCCGTGGAGCTGCACGAGGTGCCAGACCACGCGGTTGCCGGGCTCGGCGAGCCAGGTCAGAGCCACCCGCGCCAGGCGATCCATGTCGCTTCCCGGCCGTGAGCTGCTCATCCCGCCGCCTCCTGATCGTCGGGGGCCGGGGGGCGACGGTCGGTGGAGCGTGCGGTCAGCGCTCGCCTTGTCGAGCATGTGCGTCTCCCATCCTCAGTTGGGCGGCCTCGTCCACGTCGGAGCCGCTCGGTCGCTGCCGTCCGTCGAGGTCGGCGATGGTCCACGCGAGCCGGAGGATCCGGTCGAACCCGCGTGCGGACAGCGAGCCCCGGTCCAGGCCCGCGCGCAAGGCTGCGGTTGCTTTGAGCGGCAAGCGCCACGGCGGCCTTCGCAGTTGTGGTCCCGGTACCTCGGCGTTGAGCAGCCATCCGTCGGCCGCCCATCGGGATGCGGCTGCGGCTCTGGCGTTGGCGACGCGCTGCGCGACGACTGCGGAGGGTTCGGCCGCCATCTCGGTCGTCATCAGCTGGGCAGCGCGGATCGGCTGCAGTTGGATCTGAATGTCGATGCGGTCGAGAAGCGGTCCGGAGATCCGGCTCAGGTAGCGGCGGCGGACCAGAGCGGTGCATTGGCAGTACTGCTCACCGGCGGGGGTGGCACACGGGCACGGGTTCGCGGCGAGGACAACTTGGACGCGAGCCGGGTATTCGGTGTTCCCGCGGGCCCTTGCGAGCACGATGCGACCGCTCTCGAGGGGTTGCCGCAGGGCCTGCAGGGTCGCGTTGGCGAACTCCGGAGCTTCGTCGAGGAAGAGGACGCCGCGGTGGGCGAGTGATATCGCGCCCGGCCGGGCAAGGCCGGAGCCGCCGCCCACGAGCGCCGCGAGACTCGCGCTGTGGTGAGGCGCCTGGAACGGGGGGCGCCGGACGAGTCGCCCGTCGGGCGGGAGCACCCCGGCGATCGACTGCAGGGCCGTGACCTCGAGCGCCGAGGCGTCGTCCAGCTCGGGCAGGACCGACGGTAGTCGCTCTGCCAGCATCGTCTTGCCGGCGCCGGGTGGGCCCAGCATCGAGACGTGGTGTCCGCCCGCAGCGGCAACCTCGATCGCATAACGGCCGAGGTCTTGGCCCACGATGTCCGCCAGATCCGGGCCGCGAGGTTCGGCGGCGGGAACGTGCGGGGGAGGCGGGAGGAGACCGTGTTCGCCTCGGAGGAAGGCGACGAGCCGGCGTAGGGAGTCCGCCGCCTCCACCGCAACCCCGGGAACCATCGTGGCTTCGCGCGCGTTCTCCAGCGGCACGATCACTCGCGTCAGGCCGGCTGCCGCCGCGGCGGCGACCATGGGGAGTATTCCCCGCACCGGACGCACCGTGCCGTCGAGGCCGAGCTCTCCGAGAACGACCACCCCCTCCAGCGGGCTCAGGGGGAGCTCGCCCGCACCGGCGAGCAGAGCGCACGCGATGGCGGCATCGAAGGCGCTGCCCTGCTTCGGCAGGGTGGCCGGTAGCAGGTTCACGGTGATGCGGCGGTTGGGCCATCGTTGGCCTGAGTTCACCACCGCAGCTCGCACGCGGTCCCGCGCCTCGTTGAGGGCCGCGTCGGGAAGCCCGGTCAGGACGACGGCCGGCAGCCCCATGGACAGGTCTGCTTCCACCTCCACCACGTGGCCGGCCATGCCGACGAGGCCGACGCAGAGGACTCGGGCGTAGCTCATTCAGAACGCCGCGCGGAGGTGTTCGATCTGGGCCGGCCCTTTCGGTTGCGGTGTCACCGCCACCACGTCGAAGCGAACCTCGCGCGGCCGTACCGTGTTCTCCGCCAGCCATCGTGCCGCCAGCCTGCGCAGGCGCTGGACCTTGGCCCGGCTGAGGGCTTCCGCCGGTGCGCCGTAAGTCTCGCTGCGGCGGGTCTTCACTTCGCAGAAGACCAGGTCGTCGCCGTCGCGGAGGATCAGGTCGATCTCGCCGGCGGAGCAGCGCCAGTTGCGGGCCAGGATCACGAGGCCCTGTTGGCTGAGGTGGTGTTCGGCGAGGCGTTCGCCGTACGCGCCGATCGCCCTTCTCTGGTTCGTCATGGGCCTCACCCTGGCCGAGTTGCGGGCGCCGTGGTGGGGGCTGTGGACGCAGCGCTACTGTGGATAACCGTACGGTGATCACTCAGGGGTGATAAGGGCTCAGCGGTGGCATCCCGCGTCCGGGTCCCCTACGGTGCGAAATCGTGGACGGACATCGTCGGTACGCCGAAGAGCCGGAGCCGAGCTGGTACACGAGCCGGCGCGCCTCCGAGGACGCAGCTCAGGGCCCGGCTGCGAACCCCTACGAGTCGGGGGTGCACGAGCGTCCCAGTGGCGCCTTCCGCCTTCCCGAGCAGCGCCCCTCCGGCTACTCGTCCCCCGATCCGGTGACGACGTCTGGCAGTTACTCGACGTCATCGACTGATTCCGGGTCGCTACGGATTCCGGTGCGGGGGCCGGAGTACCCCACGATCCGGCCCACGGGTGCCGATGCCGCGACCTACGGAGCGACCGCCGCGCCGGAGCCGGTCGCGAGCTACAGCGCCCGTCGCCCGGTTTCGTCCCTGGTCTTCGCGGTCGTCACCGCCGTCCTGCTCGTCCCCGCCGTCCTGTTGCTCGTCCAGGTCGCGTTCATCGACGACCCGGTGGCCCGCGGTGTGGTGCCGGCTGTTCTGCTGGTGCTCGGGCTGCCGCTGACCGGTATGGGGCTGTACTCCCTCGCCGCCGGGGGACGTGCACCGGGTCGCGATGCCTGGTTGCGTCCGCCTCTGGCGTACCTTCCGGTGGGTTTGATCCTGCTTCTCGCCGCCGGCCTGGGCGTGGCCTGAACCGCAGAACAGCCCGGAAGCGAACCTCCCGGCGCACGGCGTATGCTTGTCGGCGGCGACCGCCTCGTGCGGTCGACCTCGCGCGCCCTCTGCAACGTGCTTCGTCGATCAGTGCCGTGTCGATGATGAGCCGTCAGCGACGGCCCTCCCTGGTCCCGAGTCCTCGGGTCCATCCCGGGCCGGCGACCGGGCGCCAGGACGCCCACCGCCGGTGAGCGTGACAACCAGGGAAACAGGGGAGCAATTCACCATGGCCGTCGTGACCATGCGTCAGCTGCTGGAGAGCGGTGTCCACTTCGGGCACCAGACCCGGCGCTGGAACCCGAAGATGAAGCGCTTCATCTTCACCGAGCGCAACGGTATCTACATCATCGACCTGCGCCAGACCCTCGACTACATCGAGAAGGCGTACAGCTTCGTGCGGGACACCGTCGCCGAGGGTGGCCACATCCTCTTCGTCGGCACCAAGAAGCAGGCTCAGGAGGCGATCGCCGAGCAGGCGACCCGCGTCGGCCAGCCGTACGTCAACCACCGCTGGCTGGGCGGCATGCTCACCAACTTCCAGACGGTGTACAAGCGCCTGCAGCGCATGAAGGAGCTTGAGGCCCTGGGTGACCTGACCGGCACCGCCGCCGGGTACACCAAGAAGGAGACCCTCCAGCTGTTCCGTGAGAAGACCAAGCTCACCAAGACCCTCGGCGGTCTGCGGGACATGACGAAGGTGCCGTCGGCGATCTGGGTCGTCGACACCAAGAAGGAGCACATCGCCGTCGACGAGGCCCGCAAGCTGGGCATTCCGGTCATCGCGGTGCTCGACACCAACTGCGACCCGGACGAGGTCGACTTCCCGATCCCGGGCAACGACGACGCGATCCGCTCGGCCGAGCTGCTGACCAAGGTCGTCGCCGCCGCGGTCGCCGACGGTCTGATCGCCCGCTCCGGCCGCGGCCGGGGTGGCGCCGACGAGAAGCCCGAGGCCACCGTCGCCGCCGGCGAGCCGCTGCCCGAGTGGGAGCGTGACCTCTACGAGGGCGCCGAGAAGAAGGCTGCGGACGCCGAGCCGGCCGCCGCTGAGCCGGCCGCCGCTGAGCCGGCCGCCGCCGAGCCCGTCGCGACCGCCGCGGAGTAATCCTCAGGAGCCGGCCGCCGGAGACGGCGGCCGGCACCTGCAGTCCCGAGACCTTCCAGGATCGAAGAGAGAGTCATGGCCAACTACACCGCCGCGGACGTGAAGAAGCTCCGCGACCTCACCGGCGCCGGCATGATGGACTGCAAGAAGGCGCTCGACGAGTCGGACGGTGACTTCGACAAGGCCGTCGAGTTCCTGCGCATCAAGGGTGCCAAGGACGTCGGCAAGCGCGCCGGCCGGACCGCCGCCAACGGCATCGTCAGCCACTTCGGCACCGCGCTGCTCGAGCTCAACTGCGAGACCGACTTCGTCGCCAAGACCCCGGACTTCGTCGCGCTGGGCCAGACGCTGGTCGAGCACGGCTCGAAGACCAAGGCGGCCGACGCCGCCGCGCTGCTCGGCTCCAAGCTCGACGACGGCCGCGCCGTCGCCGACGTCATCCAGGATTTCTCCGCCAAGATCGGCGAGAAGATCGTGGTGAACCGCTTCGCCGAGCTCGACGGCACCGTCGCGGTCTACCTGCACCGCAAGGCTCAGGACCTGCCGCCGCAGGTGGGCGTCCTGGTGCAGTACACCGGCAAGGACGACGAGGCCGGCGTCGACGACGCCCGCGCGGTCGGCATGCAGATCGCCGCCATGCGGCCGAAGTTCCTCACCCGCGACGAGGTCCCGGCCGAGACGGTCGAGAACGAGCGCCGCATCGCCGAGGAGACCGCGCGCGAGGAGGGCAAGCCGGAGCAGGCCCTGCCCAAGATCGTCGAGGGCCGGGTGAACTCCTTCTTCAAGGACTTCGTCCTGCTCGAGCAGCCGTCGGTCACCGACAACAAGAAGACCGTCAAGCAGGTCGCCGCCGAGGCCGGTATCGAGGTCACGCGCTTCGTCCGGTTCGAGGTCGGCCAGGAGTAAGGCGCTCAGGGCGCGCATTGCGCGGGAGGCCGGGACGCGAGACAAGCGCCCGGCCTCCCCGTCACATAAGGTCTCGGGTTAGCGAAGGAAGGGCGGGGTCGGCATGACGATGGTGACCGAGCAGACTGTCGCGGTGGGCGAGGTTGCGGTGCCGCGGCCCGAACGACCCCGGAGGGTCGTCCTCAAGCTTTCCGGCGAGGTCTTCGGCGGTGGCGCCGTGGGCGTCGACCCCGACGTGGTGCAGGGCATCGCCCGGCAGATCGCCACCGTGACCCGGCGCGGCGTCCAGATCGCCGTCGTCGTCGGCGGCGGCAACTTCTTCCGCGGCGCCGAGCTGCAGAAGCGCGGCATGGACCGCAACCGCGCCGACTACATGGGCATGCTCGGCACGGTCATGAACTGCCTCGCCCTGCAGGACTTCCTCGAGAAGGAGGGCATCGAGACGCGGGTGCAGACCGCGATCACGATGGCCCAGGTCGCGGAGCCGTACATCCCGCTGCGCGCGATCCGTCACCTCGAGAAGGGCCGGGTCGTCATCTTCGGCGCCGGTGCCGGCATGCCGTACTTCTCCACGGACACGGTCACGGCGCAGCGCGCCCTGGAGATCCACGCCGACCTGGTGCTGATGAGCAAGAACGGCGTCGACGGCGTCTACACCGCGGACCCCCGGACGAACCCCGCGGCCCGCAAGATCGAGCACATCACCTTCGCCGGCGTGCTGCAGCAGGGCCTTCGGGTGGCCGACCAGGCCGCTTTCAGCCTCTGCGAGGAGAACGGCCTGCCCATGCTCGTCTTCGGGGCCCAGGGTGACGACACCATCGTCCGAGCCGTCAGCGGTGAGAAGATCGGTACCTTGATCACCACGTGATCCCGCGCCACCACCACCATCGGATGTCCAGTAGAAGCAAGGAGGCGACGGAGCGGTGATCGACGAGATCCTCTTCGAGGCCGAAGAGAAGATGGAGAGCGCGGTCGAGCACGCCAAGGAGGAGTTCGCCGCGATCCGTACGGGCCGTGCCACGCCGGCGATGTTCTCCAAGATCGTTGTCGACTACTACGGCGCGCCCACCCCGGTGACCCAGATGGCGTCCGTCGGGGTGCCCGAGCCGCGCATGGTCATCGTCAAGCCGTACGACCAGTCCCAGCTCGGCCCGATCGAGCGGGCGATCCGTGACTCGGACCTCGGGGTGAACCCCAACAACGAGGGCACCCAGCTGCGCATCCACCTGCCGCAGATGACCGAGGAGCGGCGCCGCGAGATGATCAAGGTGGCGCGGCACAAGGCCGAGGAGGGGCGCGTGGCGATCCGCAACGTGCGCCGCAAGGCCAAGGAGCAGCTCGACCGCCTGGTCAAGGACGGCGACGCCGGCGAGGACGACGGCCGGCGCGCCGAGAAGGAGCTGGACGACCTCACGCACCGCTACGTGGCGGTCGTCGACGAGCTGGTCAAGCACAAGGAAGCCGAGCTGCTCGAGGTCTGATGTCGTACCCCGAGCCCCGCGGCGGGCAATCCGGCAGCCGGGCGTCTGATCCCTCCGACGTCCCGGCGCCGCATGCCGGTGCCCCGGCGCCGCGGTCGGCCGGAGCGGGGTCCATCTGGCCGGCGCAGCCGCCGGAACCGTCCTGGGCGGCGCCCACCGCCGCCACCTCGACCTCGCAGGCGGAGTGGGAGTTGACGACAGCGGAGGCGACCCGCCGCGGACCGGGTAAGCGCCGTGCGGGACGGGACGGGAAGCCGGTGCCACCGAAGCAGGGCAGCCGGGCGGGACGCAACCTGCCCGCCGCGATCGGGGTCGGCACCGGCCTGGTTCTCGCCGTCCTGGCGTCGATGATCTTCTGGAGGACCGCCTTCCTGGGTGTGATCGCGCTCGCCGCGGGCGTCGGCATCTGGGAGATGGTGCGGGCGCTCAAGGTCACCGGAGCCCGGCCCCCGCTGGTCCCGCTGCTGGGCGGCGGGCTGTTGATGGTCGGTCTGACGTGGTTCGAGGGACCGGACGCACTTCAACTCGGCCTGCTCGCGACGCTGCTTGCGGTGCTGGTCTGGCGGTTCAGCGAGCACAAGGCAGGCTTCCGCCGTGACCTGGCGGCGGCCGCCCTCATCACTGTCTACGTGCCCTTCCTTCTCAGCTTCGGCGTCCTGCTCTTCGAGCCGGAGGACGACGGCGCAAAGCGCGTGCTGTGCGCGCTGCTCGCAGTGGTGCTCTCCGACACCGGCGGCTACGCGGCCGGCGTCTTCTTCGGCAAGCACCCCATGGCTCCGACCATCAGCCCCAAGAAGTCCTGGGAGGGCTTCGCCGGTTCGGTGACGGCGAGCGCGGTCGGCAGCGCCCTCCTGCTGTACTTCCTGCTCGACGTCGCCATCGGCTGGGGACTGCTGTTCGGCGCCGTGATCTCGGTCGCCGCGGTGGTCGGCGACCTGGCCGAGTCGATGCTCAAGCGCGACATCGGCATCAAGGACATGAGCAACCTGCTGCCCGGCCACGGCGGGCTCATGGACCGGCTGGACTCGATCCTCTTCGCCGTCCCGGCGGCATATCTGCTGCTCTCCCTCATCGCGCCGCCGGGGTAGGGATGCGGATGCGACGTGGGAGACTGGATACGCCATGACGATTCTTCCGGTCATCCCGACCAGCCCTGACACCCCGGACGCGGTGCCAACCCGCCGCCGTCCCGCCATGCCCCCGCGCCACCTCGCCGACCTGGATCTGGCCGAGCGCCGCGCCGCCGTCTCCGACCTGGGTGAGCCCGCGTTCCGCGCCAAGCAGCTCTCCACCCACTACTTCGGCCGGCTCGTGCGCGACCCGGAGGCCATGACCGACCTGCCCGCCGCCGCACGGGCCCGGCTCGCCGAGGACCTGTTGCCCACGCTGCTGACACCGCAGCGGGAGCTCGCCTGCGACGACGGCGCCACCCGCAAGACGCTGTGGAAGCTGCACGACGGCGCGATGGTCGAGAGCGTCCTGATGGGGTACCCGGACCGGGTCACGGCCTGCGTGTCCAGCCAGGCGGGCTGCGGCATGGCGTGCCCCTTCTGCGCCACCGGGCAGGCCGGTCTCACCCGCAACCTGTCCGTGGCCGAGATCGTCGACCAGGTCGTCTATCTGGCGGGCGTCGCCGCCTCCGGCGCGGTCACCGGCTCCCCGCCGCGGCTGTCCCGCGTCGTGTTCATGGGCATGGGTGAGCCGCTGGCCAACTATCCCCGGGTGATCCAGGCCGTGCGGCGCCTCACCGCGTCCGCGCCGGAGGGCCTCGGGCTGTCGCAACGGCACATCACGGTCTCCACCGTGGGCCTGGTGCCCGCAATGCGGCGGTTGATCGCCGAAGAGCTGTCCGTGACCCTTGCGTTGTCCCTGCACGCCCCCGATGATGATCTGCGCGATGAGCTAGTGCCCGTCAACCAGCGTTGGAAGGTGGCCGAGGTGCTCGATGCCGCGTTCGACTACGCGGCGCAGACCGGTCGTCGGATCTCCATCGAATACGCCCTGATCAGGGACGTAAACGATCAGCCCTGGCGCGCCGACCTGCTTGGCAGGCTGCTGCACGGCAAGCTGGCGCATGTGAACCTGATCCCGCTCAACCCCACGCCGGGCAGCAAGTGGGACGCCAGCCCCAAGCCGGTCGAGCGCGAGTTCGTCCGCCGGCTGCGGGAGGCGGGCGTCGCGACCACGGTCCGCGATACCCGGGGCAGGGAGATCGACGGTGCGTGCGGCCAGCTGGCCGCAAGTGAGCTGACGGTGGTGGACGCAGGGGGCGCCGCCGCCGACGCGGAGGTGGCACGATGACTGGGCTCAGTTCCCAGCGGACGCGAATTTGGGAGACGTTGTGACGAGTCAGGGGCAGCGTTTCCGCCGTCGCGCACTGCGCCGCGGCTACAAGGTTGACGAGGTGGACGCCTTCCTCGACCGGGTGGAGGCCACCCTCGCCGGCGAGCAGGTCGGTGCTCCCGTCGGCGCCCAGGAGGTGCACGACGTCGTCTTCCGGGTGCGTTTCGGCGGCTATGACGAGTGGCAGGTCGACCTGCACCTGGACCGGGTCGAGCGGCAGCTGGCGGAGTTCGAGGACCGCGGCGGCGGCCGGGCCGCCGACGCCCGGATGCAGCCCGAGCCCATGCGGGGCAGCGCCATGCCCCCCGACCGGATGAGCCAGGCGCTGGGGCGCTCCGCGCCGCCGACCGAGCGCCTGCCCGCCCCGGTGCGCGACGACCGCCAGTTCGCCCGGGACGACTACGCGCGCGACGACCAGTACGCCCGAGACCCGTACGCGCAGGAAGACCGCATGCAGCCGCAGCAGATGCCGCAGCGGCAGATGCCCGGCCCGGACCCGTACGGTCGCTACGAGGAGCCCAGCTACGGCGGCCAGCAGCGTCCCCCGGCCCCGCAGGGCTACGACACGGGCGGCTACGAGCAGTTCGAGCCGGGCCGGCACGGTAAGGCGGACATGACCGCCGAGATCCGCATGCCGGAGCGGGAGCGCGGTGGCTTCGGCGGGCCGGCCCCGATGAGCGGGCCCCCGATGAGCGGACCCCCGATGGGTGGACCGCCCATGGGTGGTCCTCCGATGGGCGGCGGCCCCGGCGGCGGAGGTAGTCCCGAGCTCTACCGGGTGGACCAGCTGCGCCGCACGTTCCAGCCGCGGCGCTTCGGCAGCGGGTACGACCCCCAGCAGGTCGACCGGCTGTTCGAGAGCATCCTGCAGGCCATGAGCGGCCGCGGCCCGATGCCGGTGCCCGAGAACGAGCTCGACACGCTGCAGTTCGGGCTGGTTCCGGGTGGCTACTTCGAGGCCGAGGTCGACGCCGCGCTGCGCGAGGTCAAGGACATCCTGCTGCGCCACCGCTGAGCACAGAACGGCCCGCTTCCAGCACGGAAGCGGGCCGCCGGCGTCTTTACTGGTCGTTGGCCTTGAGGCCGTTGCGGCGCAGCACCACATCGACCAGGACGATGCCGACCAGCAGCAACGCCGTACCGATGAGCCAGATGTTCTCGGTGTTGCCCTCGTGGTTGCCCCACAGGTAGAGCAACATGATCGCGGCCGATCCCAGCGCACCGATCCGGGCCCACTTGCGGTTGCCCGGCTTGAGCTGGTCAGGCGCGTAAACCGGCTCTTCTGCCACGACTCGGTCCTCCTCGAGGAAGCGGTGCGAACGTCGACGCCAGTCTCGCACGGCGGCTCCGGGCGCGGCTCACCAACCCGTACCCGGTACCTTCGATGCCGTCGGAATTTCGAAAGCCGAGGGAGTGACACGGTGCGGATCACGGGCACTGGGCATGCCAGCATGCGGATCGACACGGGCGCGGGCAGCATCCTGTGCGACCCGTGGGTCAACCCGGCGTACTTCGCGTCGTGGTTCCCGTTCCCCGACAACTCCCTGCTCGACTGGGAGACGCTGGGCGACGTCGACTACCTCTACGTGTCACACCTGCACCGGGACCACTTCGACGCCGAGCACCTCAAGCACTTCATCAGCAAGAAGGCCACGGTGCTCCTCCCGGAGTATCCGACCAGCCAGCTCGAGGACGAGCTGCGCGAGCTCGGCTTCACCAGCTTTTTCAAGACGAAGAGCAACGAGGTGCACGAGCTCGACGGCGGCCTCAAGATCATGATCCAGGCGCTGATCAGCCCCACCGACGGGCCGATCGGCGACTCCTCGCTCTGGGTCGAGCACGACGGCGTCCGGGTGCTCAACCAGAACGACGCCCGCCCCACCGACCTGTCGACGTTCGCCGAGCTGGGCCACGTGCACGCGCACATGCTCCAGTTCTCCGGCGCGATCTGGTACCCCATGGTCTACGAGCTGCCCCAGTCGGCCAAGACCGCGTTCGGCAAGCAGAAGCGGGACCGGCAGTTCGACCGCACCTGGCGCTACATCGACGACCTGAAGGCCGACCACGTCTTCCCGATCGCCGGCCCCCCGTGCTTCCTCGACGACGAGCTGTGGCAGTTCAACGACATCTTCGGCGACGAGGGCAACATCTTCCCCGACCAGTCGGTCTTCATGACCGAGTACGCGAAGGTCGGCGGCACCAACGGCGTCGTGCTGCTCCCCGGCAGCGTGTCCGAGCTCACCACCGACAGCATCGAGACCACGCACCCCACCGACGTCGACGAGTTCTTCGCCAACAAGAAGGCCCACCTCGAGGAGATGCGCGAGCGCAAGGCGCCGATCATCGCCGCCGAGAAGGCCTCCTGGCGGCACCCCGAGATCGACGTGCTGGGCGAGCTGAAGAAGCGCATCGAGCCCCTGCTCGAGGAGTCGATCTACCTGGCCAAGGGCGTCGGCGGCCCGGTCCGCTTCGACCTGGTCAGCTACGACGGCGACGCGGTCGAGTCGATCGTCGTGGACTTCCCCGGCAAGCAGGTCCGCCCCTACGCCGACGAGAAGGTCCGCTACCGCTTCCGGACCCAGCGCGAGCTGGTCGAGCACCTCATCTTCATCGACGAGGGTGACTGGGTGAACTCGCTGTTCCTCTCCTGCCGCTTCTCCGCGGCCCGCATCGGCCAGTACAACGAGTTCGTCTACGCGTTCTTCAAGTGCCTCAGCGAGGAGCGCCTGCAATACGCGGAGGGCTGGTACGACGAGCACGAGAAGGCGGTCGAGGCCGAGGACACCCAGTTCGGCGAGTGGACGGTCCAGCGCCGCTGCCCGCACCTCAAGGCCGACCTGAGCCGCTTCGGCATCGTCGAGGGGAACGTCCTGACCTGCCAGCTGCACGGCTGGAAGTTCGACCTCCCGAGCGGGAGGTGTCTCACGAGCGTGGGTCACAAGATCCGAGCCGAGAAGTCAAACCCGTAAGAGCAGGATGTCGTAGCGGGGTGGTGGGTACAGTCCGCTGCTCCCGCCGAGGGCCGGGGCGCGCCGGGCACGGGCGCGGGGCGCCCGGAACGCCCGGCCCACCCCGGCGGCGTGCGTGCATGGTTGCGCCCCAAACCCGAGGATCAGGGCGTGAAGCGGTAGCCCAGTCCCGGCTCGGTCACGATGAAGCGCGGCCGGGCCGGGTCCGGCTCGATCTTGCGGCGCAGGTTGGCGAAGTGGACGCGCAGGTAGTTGGTCTCGTTGCCGTAGGCCGGGCCCCACACCTCGCGCAGGAGCCGGCGATGGTCGATGACCTTGCCCGGGTTCCGAGCGAGGATCTCGAGCAGGTGCCACTCGGTCGGGGTGAGGCGTACCTCGCCCGCCGCCGTGGTGAGCCGCTTGGCGGCCAGGTCGATCGTGAACGCCGCGGTGGTGATGGTGGCGTCGCCGCTGAGGGACGCGGGTGCCGCCCGGCGCAGGGCGGCGCGGATGCGGGCGAGCAGCTCGTCCATGCCGAACGGCTTGGTGACGTAGTCGTCGGCGCCGGCGTCCAGCGCGGCGACTTTGGCCGCCTCGGCGTCGCGTGCGGACAGCACGATCACCGGCAGGCTCGTCCAGCCCCGGAGTCCCTCGACGACGGTGACGCCGTCCAGGTCGGGCAGGCCCAGGTCGATGACGGCCAGGTCGGGCGGGGTGCGGGCGGCGGCGGTGAGCGCCCCGGAGCCGTCGGCCGCGGTGATCACCTCGTACCCGCGGGCGGTGAGGTTGATCCGCAAGGCCCGCAGCAGCTGGGCGTCGTCGTCGACGAGCAGGATGCGGGCCACGCCGGTCACCCTCGCACGTCCGCCGCAGCCAGCGCGACGGTCATCGTGAGCCCGCCACCCGGGGTGTCCGACGGGGTGAGAGTGCCGCCCTGCGCCTCGGTGAACCCGCGAGCGATGGCCAGACCCAGCCCGAGACCCCCGCTGGTGTGATCGTCCAGACGCTGGAAGGGCGTGAATACCCGGTCGCGCTCGGCGGGCGGGATACCGGGTCCGTGGTCGATCACCCGCAGATGGAGCTCCGCGCCGTCGCGGACGCCGCGAACCTCCACCGCCTGGCCGGGTCGCGCCGCCGCGCAGGCGTTGGTGATCAGGTTGGCCAGGACCCGCTCGAGGAGGCCGCCGTCGGCCACGGCGAGCGGCAGGTCGTCGGGCACGTCGACTGCCACGTCCACGCCGCCGGTGTCGCAGCCGAGGACCGCACGGGCGACCACGGCATCCAGCGCGGTGGGCCGGGCATCGACCGACAGCATGCCGGCCTGCAGGCGGCTCAGCGACAGCAGGTTCTCCACCACGGCGGTGAGCCGGTCGGCCGACTCCTCGACGGTGGCCAGCAGCTCTGCCCGGTCGGCGGGGGAGAACTGCACATCGGGCTGGCGCAGGCTCGACACCGCGGCCTTGATCCCGGCGAGCGGGGTGCGCAGGTCGTGGCCCACGGCGCCGAGCAGGGCCGCCCGGACGCGGTCGATGTGGGCCAGCTCCTCCGCGCGGGCCGCCTGCCCGGCCAGCCGCTGCGTCTCCAGCGTGCGCGCTGCCGCCGTGGCCAGCCGGGCGAGGGCCCGGTGATCCTCGGCGAACAGCTTCGGACCCCACGCGAGCAGGCGCAGACCGTCGCCGGCCGCGACGGACAGCACGGGAGCGCCCGCCGGGACCGGCCCGACCCGCTCGACCGCGTGCTCGCCGTCCACCAGCGCCACCGTGTCCATCCGGTACGAGTCCCGGACCTGTCGCAGCAGCGCGACCAGCGAGTCGCCGACCGGCTCGCCGGTGGCCCGCGCCAGCAGGGCGGCCTCGACCTCCCGGCGGCTCGCCGCGGCCCGGTGCCGGGCTGCCAGGTCGACGGCGACGCTGATCGCCGCGGCGACGCAGAGGTACACGCCGAGCACGACGACGTTGTCGCCGGTGTCGACCGTGAACGTGTGGAACGGCGGGACGAAGAGATAGTTGACGAGCAGGTCGGCTGCGACGACGGTTGCCACCGCGGGTGCCCAGCCGCCGGTCGCCGCGGCGCCCAGCACGGGCACGACGTAGAGCAGCACCACACTCGCCAGCGACAGATGCGTCCGCGCGGGCACCAGGACGGCGGTGGTGACGGCCAGCCCGGCGACGGCCACCGCGGCGCCCACCGCGGTGCGCCGCCATCGGGTCGCCGGGTTCCGCCCGCTCATGTGTCGCGGTCTCCGGCCGACACCAGCGGACGCCGGGAATTCTCGCGGTGCTGCCGTCGCGAGCTCGAGTCCAACTGCCAGGGCACGCTGACCACCATGACACGCCGCTGGAACAGCAGCCGCGCCTTGAGCCGCAGGGCGCTCTGGTTGTGCAGCAGCTGCTCCCACCACCGGCCGACCACGTACTCGGGGATGTAGACGACCACCAGGTCACGCGGCCCTTCGGCGCGCAACCGGCCGACATGGTCGAGGACCGGATCGGTGATCTCACGGTACGGGGAGTCCAGCACCGTCAGCGGCACCGGCAGCTCCCGGTCGGCCCACTCCCGCCGCAACCGCTCCACCTCGTCGTCGCTGATGGCGACCGTGACAGCGGTGAGGGTGTCGGGGCGGGTGGCCCGTGCGTACGCCAGAGCCTGCAGCGTCGGCCGGTGCACCCGGGAGACCAGGACGACGGCGTGCACCCGCGACGGCATGACGACGCCGCCCGGCTCCGGCTCGAGCTCCGCGCCGACCCGGTCGTAGTGCGCCCGGACCGCTCGCATCAAGGCGTACAGCACCGGTACGGCGATCACCACGAGATAGGCGCCGTGGGTGAACTTGGTGGCCAGCACGATGACCAGGACGAGCCCGGTGAACCCGCAGCCCAGCGCGTTGACGGCCCGGGAGCGGTGCAGCCGGCGGCGCGCGGCCGGATCCGGTTCGGCTGCCAGCGCCCGGTTCCAGTGCCGCACCATCCCGGCCTGGCTGAGGGTGAACGACGTGAACACGCCGAGGATGTAGAGCTGGATCAGCTTGGTGACCGACCCGTCGTACGCCCAGATCAGCGCCCCGGCCACCAGCGCGAGCAGCACGATGCCGTTGGAGAACGCCAGCCGGTCGCCGCGCGTGTGCAACTGCCGGGGCAGGTAGCGGTCCTCGGCCAGGATCGCGCCGAGCAGGGGGAAGCCGTTGAAGGCGGTGTTGGCCGCGAGGATGAGGATCAGGGCGGTCGTCGCCTGCATGAAGAAGAACCCCGCGCTGCCGTCCCCGAACACCGCGGCCGCGAGCTGGGCGATCACCGTCCGCTGCGGCGCTGCGGCGCAGTCGCCCGGGAACCCGACGAGGTCGCAGGTGTTCTCGGCGACGCGGACGTGGGCGATCAGGGCGAGCGCGGTGATGCCTGCGAACATGGTGATCGCGATGGCGCCCATGGCCAGCATCGTCCGGGCGGCGTTGTCGGCCTTGGGCGGCCGGAACGCCGGCACCCCGTTGGAGATCGCCTCCACCCCGGTCAGCGCCGTGCAGCCGGACGCGAACGCCCGCAGGGCCAGCAGCGTCACCGCGAGCCCGGTCAGCCCGCCGTGCTGCGGCCGGATCTGCCAGGCCGCCGACTCGGCCACCGGTGCGTCGCCCGCCACCGCCCGGCCCAGCCCGACCGCGATCAGCGTCAGCACACCGGCGATGAACAGGTACGTCGGCCAGGCGAAGGCCTTGCCCGACTCCCGGACGCCCCGCAGGTTCATCGCGGTCAGCGCCACGACGAACAGCACGTTGACCAGGACGCGGTGCGGGTTCAGCGCCGGCACGGCCGAGATGATGTTGTCGACCCCGGCGGCCACCGACACGGCCACCGTCATGATGTAGTCCACCAGCAGCGCCGCGGCCACCACCAGCCCCGCCGACCGGCCCAGGTTGCGCGACGCGACCTCGTACGATCCGCCGCCGCTGGGGTAGGCGCGCACCACCTGGCGGTAGGAGGCCACGACCACCGCCAGCAGCACCACCACGGCCAGCGCGACCCAGGGCGCCAGGAACAGGTACGCGAGCCCGCCCAGCGTCAGCACCAGCAGGATCTCCTGCGTCGCGTACGCCACCGACGACAGCGGATCGGACGCGAAGACCGGCAGGGCCAGCTTCTTCGGCAACAACGTCTCGCCCAGCCGGTCGCTGCGCAGCGGGCGGCCCACCACCAGGCGCTTCAGAGAAGTCAGCACGCACCCAGTGAAGCCACGCTCCAGGCTCCGCGGCGACGGTCTTGGCGCGTTCTTGACGCCTCGCGGCGAGACCTTGTCGCCGCCTTAGCGGCCCAGATCCTTCAGGATGCGCCGGGCGGCGTTGTGGCCGGCGGCGCCGATCACGCTGCCCGCCGGGTGGGCGCCCGCCGAGCCGGCGTAGAGGCCGTCCAGGCCGGTGAAGTACGGCATGCGCTCGTCGAACGCCACGGTGTTGTCGACGTGGTGGATGTGGCCGCCGGTGATGCCGAAGTGCCGCTCGATGTCCCTCGGCGTCAGCGGCATCGTGTCGGCCACCAGCGCCGACGTGCCGGGCGCGTAGCGCTCACAGATCTCCAGCAGCCGGTTGACGTAGCCGGGCAGCGCCTCGTCCCAGGTGGTGCCCGTGAGCTCGTACGGCACCGACTGCACGAACAGCGCCGACGAGTGGTGGCCCGCCTCGTCCTGCAGCGACGGGTCGACGGTGGTGTGCAGGTACCACTCGATGGTCGGTTCCTCGGGCAGGCGGCCGGCCTGCACGTCCGCCCACATCGCCCGCAGGGCCGCCATCGGGGAGTCCGACTCCGCGAGACCGGCCAGGCCCGCCGAGCCGGGCAGCAGGTGGATGGTCGAGCCGAACGGCGACGCGGCGTCCTCGGGCAGGCACGAGAAGCGCGGCAGGCCGGACAGTGCGAGGTTGAGCTTGAGCGTCGTGCCGGTGCGCTTGACCGCCGCCATCCGCGAGGTGAGGGCCTCGGGCAGCGCGCCGTCGGGCACCAGGGACATCAGCTGGTACGGGTCGCAGGAGCCGAGCACGACCCGCGACGTGATGGTGCGGCCGTCGGCCAGGGCCACGCCGGTCGCCGAGCCCTGGGAGACGGTCACCGCGCTCACGGGCGTACCGGTGAAGATCTGGGCTCCTGCGGACCGCGCCGCGGACGCGAAGGTCTGGGAGACGGCACCCATGCCGCCCGCCGCGACCATCCACGTGCCGTCCGCGCCGGGCAGGCGGCACATGTTGTGGACCAGGAAGTTGTGGCCGGTGCCCGGGTCGTCGGGGCCGGCGTTCAGGCCGGAGAGGCCGTCGGTCACCGCGTACATGCTCATCAGCAGTTCACTCTTGAAGCCGAAGCGCTGGAGGTAGTCGGCGACCGAGCCGCGGACCAGGTCGATGAAGGTGCTCTGCAGCTGCGGGCGGATGTGCCGGTCGGCGATCTCCTCGACGGACGCCGGCTCCTGCAGCCAGGCGGGGGCGAGGTCGGCGCGCAGCGCGGCGATCTCGACCTGCATGGCCTCGTCCGCGGCGACGTCGCGGGGCGAGAAGAACCGCTCCATCTGCGCGCGGGTGGCCTCGCGGTCGGTGCCGAAGAGCAGGTACGGCGAGCCGGGGCCGCCCGGCGTGGGCAGGAAGTAGTGCGGGTCGCGGCGCAGCACCGGAATGTCGACGTCGAGAGTGGCCAGCAGCTCGGGCGGCATCAGGCCCAGCAGGTACGACCCGGTGGACTGGCCGAGGCCGGGCACCTTGGCGAACGGATGCTCCGTGCGGGTGGCGCCGCCCAGCACGTCGGCGGCCTCGAGCACGACGACGTCGAGGCCGGCGCGGGCCAGCAGCACGGCGGAGACCAGGCCGTTGTGGCCCGACCCGATGATCACCACGTCGGCGCGTTCCGGCAGAGCGTTCATGGGCGCGAAGCTTAGCGCGACAGCCGGCGGACGGTTTCGGCCAACTCGACCTCGAACAGTGGCTCGATGTCCGTCATCGCCCAGGCCAGATGGCCGAAGACCTCCATGGCCACCAGCCCGTAGAGCCGGGTCCAGGCCGCCACGAACAGGTAGATGACCGGCAGCGGGAAGCGGTCGCCGAAGGTCTCGAGGTACGGCTGGAACAGCTCGCGCAGCGCCGGATCGGGCAGGTCGTGCGGCTCCCCGCCGAACGGGTGACGCGCGTAGTGCTCGCCGAGGACCTCGAAGAACGTCTCGCCGAGGCGGGCGCCGGCGTCAGTGAGCGGCGTGCACTGCTCGGCGAACTGGGTGACACCGGGCACCGGGCTGCCGAACATCAGCGCGAACTCGGCGGGGTGGGCCAGCGCCCAGCGCCGGAACTGGCGTGCCATATGTCCGACACGGGTAAGAGGTTCCTCGTCGGCATGTGCCGCCGCGACGTCTTCCACGGCGTGCCGCAGGTCCTCGAACAGGTCGGTGACGATCGCCAGGACGAGCGCGTCGAGGCTGGCGAAGTAGCGGTACAGCGCCGGCGCGGTCATGCCCACGTCGCGGGCGATGGCACGCAGCGAAACGGCCGTGGGCCCACCGGCGACCAGCAGGCGCCGCGCGGAGTCCTTGATCTCCGTGACGGTCTCCGCGCGCAGCCGCTCGCGCCGGCCGGGCGTGGTCGTCGTCATACTCGGCTCCATTGACGTCAGTAAACGATGTTTGCCAGGGTAAACAACGTTCACTGATTCCTGGTTGATCTGTGGCGACTCTAACGGCTGGCGCGGGAGGCTCACGATGTTCGGCTGGTGGGGCAGGGCGGTCGTGCGGCTGCGCTGGTGGGTCGTCGCCGCCGCGCTGGCGCTGGTCATGGCGGGTGCGACCTGGGGAGCCGGGGTCTTCGGCGTGCTCACCGGCGGCGGGTACGACGACCCGGACAGCGAGTCCAACCGCGCCGCCGCGGCCATCGCGCAGCAGCTCGGCACGCGCGACCCCGACCTGGTGGTGCTGTGGTCCAGCGACACCGCGACCGTCGACGACAGCGCGTTCCGGCAGGGCGTGTCCGCCGCCGTCAGCCGGATCCGTGCGCGGCCCGACGTCGAGCAGGTCGCGAGCTACGTCGACCCACAGGCGTCGCCGGCGCTGGTCAGCACCGACAAGCGCGCCACGTACGCGGCGGTGTACCTCAAGGCGGGCGACGAGGACGGGAAGCTGGCCGCGTACCACCGCATCGAGCCCGACTTCGCCGCCCCGGGCCTGCGTACCGAGGTGGGCGGCCTGGTGGCCTTCACCGACCAGGCCAACAGCCAGACCAAGAAGGACATCACCCGCGCGGAGATCTTCTCCCTGCCGGTGCTCTTCGTGCTCCTCGTGCTGATCTTCCGAGGCCTCATCGCCGCCCTGTCCCCGCTGGTCATCGGCGGCATCGCGATCCTCGGGGCGTTCCTCGCGGTGCGCGCGCTGACCTACCTCACCGACATCTCCGTCTTCGCGATCAACGTCATCACCCTGCTCGGGCTCGGCATGGCCGTCGACTACTCGCTCTTCGTCGTGAGCCGCTTCCGCGAGGAGCTGGAGCACGGCAATGACGTGCCGGCCGCCATCCGGACCACGGTGGCGACGGCCGGGCGTACCGTCATGGTCTCGGGGCTGACGATCGTGCTCGCGCTCTCCAGCCTGCTGATCTTCCCGCAGCCGTTCCTCGGCGGCCTGGCCATCGGCGGCATGGCCGCCGTGCTGGTCGCCATGCTGGCCGCCCTCACCGTGCTGCCCGCGGCGCTGTCCCTGCTCGGGCACCGCATCGACAAGCTGCGCATCCCGCTCCCGTCGCGCAAGCGCGCCGGTCAGAGCGGCGGATGGGCCACGGTCGCGCACAGCGTCATGAAGCGCCCCATCCTGTACGTGGTAGGCGTGCTCGTCGTGCTCGTGGCCTTCGCGGCGCCCTTCCTGCGCGTCGAGTTCGGCGGCTTCGACGAGCGCGTCCTGCCGCCCGGCTCCCCGGCCCGGGTCGTCGGCGAGACGCTCGACAGCCGGTTCCCGGGCGGCGGCCAGGAACCGATCACGGTCGTGGTCACCGGTGCGGCCACAGGACTGCCCGAACGCATCGCCGCGCTCCCCGACGTCACGGGCGCCACCGTGACGGCGCAGAAGGGTGCCGCGACCCTCATCACGGTGACCTACCCGCCGGACCTGTCCGGCGCCGACGCGCGGCAGATCGTCTCCGGCATCCGCGACCTGCCCCCGCCGGCCGGCGCGGAGGTGCTCGTCGGCGGCCGCCCGGCCATCGACCTCGACCTGCTGGAGAGCCTCGCCGGCCGGCTGCCGTGGATGGCGTTGATCATGGCGGCGGCCACCATGGTCCTGCTGTTCCTGGCGTTCGGCTCGATCCTGCTGCCGATCAAGGCCGTCCTCATGAACCTCGTCTCGATCGGCGCGTCCTTCGGCGTCGTCGTCTGGATCTTCCAGGAGGGCCACTTCGAGAACGTGCTGCGCTTCGAGTCCACCGGGTTCATCGAGCCCAGCAACATGATCCTGGTGCTGGCCGTGCTCTTCGGGCTGGCCACCGACTACGAGGTGTTCCTGCTCTCCCGGGTCCGCGAGGAGTGGGACGCCACGGGCGACAACACCAGCGCGGTGGCCACCGGCCTGCAGCACACCGGCGGCATCATCACGGCCGCCGCACTGCTGCTGATCACCGTGGTGGGTGGCTTCGCCACCGGCGGCGTGACCGTGATCAAGACCATCGGCGTCGGCATGATCGTGGCGATCGTCGTGGACGCGACCCTGGTCCGAGCACTGCTGGTCCCGGCCACGATGCGCCTGCTGGGCCGCTGGAACTGGTGGGCGCCGGGCATCCTGGGCCGCTTCTACAGCCGCTACGGCATCCACGAGGCGCCGTCGGCTCCGGCTTCCCCGGTCCGCACGCCGGCGCCGGCGGAAGCTGCCAAGCTGAACACGTGACCGGGACGCGTCCGACGCTGATCAACATCACGGCGTCCTGACTTCACCCGACGACTGCCTGGCGCGCTGATAGGCGCTGGCGCTCTGGGTGGCCGCGAAGCCCGCCAGCAGGATCACGTGGAACAGGTAGAGCCACAGGCCCACCGCCACTACGCCGCCGATCTCCGTGAACCCGCCGAACGGCACTCCCAGGTCCAGCGGCAGGGAGCAGAAGAGCACGAACCCGTGCAGGAAACCGGAGAGGTTGGCGGCGGTGAACGAGCCCACCAGGACGGTCGACAGCCACTCCGGGCGGCCGGGCGCCACCCCGCGGTAGACCCAGACCACCACGGGGGTGAGCACGAGCCAGGCCGCCAGGAAGGACAGGACGACGCCGGCCACCGCGTACCAGCCGCCGCGGACCCACAAGCCGCTCGTCACCGGCAGCGC
Source organism: Actinoplanes sp. NPDC049548 (assembly GCF_040676695.1). Lineage (NCBI taxonomy): Bacteria > Bacillati > Actinomycetota > Actinomycetes > Micromonosporales > Micromonosporaceae > Actinoplanes > Actinoplanes sp. NPDC049548. Next base: position 103,862 of record NZ_JBFAPM010000006.1, on the reverse strand, counting down.
CATGAACAGGGCCAGCAGCAGCGCGGGCGACGCGGCGAGAAGGGGCAGCCACAACAGCCGCCCGCGCCAGCCCACCAGTGACTCACCCGGCTCCCGCAAGCTCACGAAGGCGCGGCGCAGGCCCTCGCCGTACAGGGTCGCGGGCAACAGGCTGGCGAGAGCGAGCGCGGGGGTCAGGTGCAGGCCGGCGTCGATCAGCCGGGAGAGGGCCTGCGGGGCACCGATCGCGTCCGGCAGCGCGGCGATGGCCTGCCCGGTGAGGCGGCGCACCCGCCCCGGCCCGGCGACCAGCCCGGTGATCCAGACAGCGAGCAGCGCGACGGGCACGACGGCGATCCCGGCGTAGAACGTGACGGCGGCGGCATGCAGCGCGAGATCCCGCCCCCGCAGCAGGCGGAACGGCACGGCCAGCCGCCGGCGCAGGTCTCCCATGACCACCCAGATACCCACACTGCCCGGTTGTCCACAGCCCAGCGAAGAAGGCATGCGACGGTACGCTGACTTCGGCACGATGCACCGCGAGGAGGTGAGTCCGTTGGCCCTGCCCGCCCGTGAACCGTCGTTCGACAATCTCGGCATTCTGACCGAGCCGTGGACCGCCCAACTGGCCCTCGACCTGCTGCCGGAGAACAACGGCCCCAAGGTCGAAGTAGTCCGCGGGAGCGTCGTCGTGACCCCACACGCCAACTACGACCATCAAGACATCGAGCTCGAGCTGACCTATCGGCTGAAACGGGCTGCCCGCGCGGTAGGACTCTGGGCCTACCTCGAGGTCAACGTCCTCTCCGGCGATGACCTGTTCATACCGGACATCGTGGTGCTCCGGCGGTCCGGCGGTGGCAAGAAGACGATGCCGATCGCCGAGGCGGTGCTCCTCGGCGAGATCGTCTCCAGCAGCAACCGTCGCAAGGACCTCATCGACCGGCCGCGAGAGTATGCCGCAGCCGGCGTTCCCTATTTCCTCCGCATCGAATTCCGCAACCGGGTGCCGGGCATCGTGCTGCATGAATTGCGAGAAGGGCAGTACCAGCCGGTCACTGTCGCTGCCGCCGGCGAAACCTTCGACATGCGGGAGCCGTTCGCATTCTCCGTCGATCCGGTCGACCTGCTCGGTGAGGAAGGCTGAGCGGAGGAGGGGTGCGGGCGTCCGGGAAGATGGCTGTCATGCGTGAGCTCGTGCTGCTCGGTTCCACCGGTTCCATCGGTACCCAGGCCATCGACATTGTCCGGCGCAACCCGGACAAGTTCCGCGTGGTCGCGCTCGGTGCCGGCGGGGGCAACGTCGAGCTGCTCGCCGGGCAGGCGCTCGAGCTCGGCGTCGACGTGGTCGGGGTTGCCCGCTCCAGCGTCGTGCAGGATCTGCAGCTCGCGTTCTACGCCGAGGCGCAGAAGCGGGGGTGGGCCACCGGCGACTTCAAGCTGCCCAAGATCGTGGCCGGGCCGGATGCCATGACCGAGCTCGCTCAGTGGCCGTGCGACGTGGTGCTCAACGGTGTGGTGGGGAGCCTGGGGCTTGCTCCGACGCTGGCGGCGCTGGGCTCCGGGCGTACGCTCGCGCTCGCCAACAAGGAGTCGCTCGTGGCCGGCGGCCCGCTGGTCAGGGCCGCGGTGACGCGGCCGGGGCAGATCGTTCCCGTCGACTCCGAGCATTCGGCGCTGGCCCAGTGCCTGCGGGGCGGCGCCGAGCGGGAGGTGCGGCGGCTGGTCCTGACCGCCAGCGGGGGAGCGTTCCGGGACCGCCGGCGGGAGGAGTTGACGAACGTCACGCCCGAGGAGGCGCTCAAGCACCCGACGTGGGACATGGGGCCCGTCGTCACCATCAACTCCGCGACGATGGTGAACAAGGGGCTGGAGGTGATAGAGGCGCACGAGCTGTTCGACGTGCCGTACGACGCCATCGAGGTGATGGTGCACCCGCAGTCGGTGCTGCACTCGCTCGTCGAGTTCTCCGACGGCTCCACCCTCGCCCAGGCCAGCCCGCCCGACATGCGCCTGCCGATCGCGCTGGCGCTGGCCTGGCCGGACCGGGTGCCGGACGCCGCCGCGGCCGTCGACTGGACGCTCGCGCACAACTGGGAGCTGCGGCCCCTGGACGCCGAGGCCTTCCCCGCGGTCGAGCTGGCCAAGGAGGCCGGCCGGGCGGGCCGCTGCCGTCCGGCGATCTACAACGCCGCGAACGAAGAGTGTGTGGCCGCCTTCGTGGCCGGTCGGCTACCTTTTCTGGGCATCGTCGACACCCTGGCGGCGGTGCTCGCGGCGGCTCCGGACCTCGACGAACCGGGTACCGTCGAAGAGGTGCTTGCCGCGGAGTCCTGGGCGCGGTCCCAGGCACAGCGGATGATCGCGACTGCGGCTGAAGGAGCCTGATGCTGTACTGGTTGGGGACGGCGGCGTTCGCGCTCGCGATCCTGATCTCGGTGAGCCTGCACGAGCTGGGCCACATGATCACGGCCAAGCGGTTCGGCATGAAGGTCACCAAGTACTTCGTCGGCTTCGGGCCGACGATCTTCTCCTTCAAGCGCGGCGAGACCGAGTACGGGCTCAAGGCCATCCCGCTCGGCGGCTTCTGCAAGATCGTCGGCATGACGCCGCAGGACGACGACGTCGAGCCGCAGGACCAGCCGCGGGCCATGTGGCGGTTCCCGGTGTGGAAGCGCACCATCGTCATGTCCGCCGGCTCGATCACGCACTTCATGCTGGCGATCGTCGCGACCTGGTTCGCCGCGGTCTTCGTGGGCCTGCCCAACCCCGACCTGCCGAAGACCGCCGCCGAGGAGCGTGCGATCCCGGCGAAGATCTCGGTCGGCGAGTGCGTGCAGGTCGTCATCACCGACCAGCAGGGCTGCGCGCCGACCGACCCCAAGGCGCCCGCCGCCGTGGCCGGCCTCAAGAGCGGTGACCTGATCACCAGCGTCGCGGGCAAGCCGATCGAGAACTACGGGCAGCTCACCGACGCGATCCGGTCCCTGCAGCCGGGCGAGGTGCCGTTCGCGTACACCCGCGACGGTGTGGCCGGCACCGCCACGGTCAAGCTCATCGCCGCCCAGCGCGCGCCGCTCGACGACCCCGACGGCGAGGTCAGGCAGGTGGCCGTCGCGGGCGTCGGTCCCCAGCTCGACATGCCGGGGCTGGTCACCTACGGGCCGGTCGACGGCGTCGGCGCCAGCTTCGACTACGGCTGGACGCTGGTGAAGGCGTCCTTCGCCGCGATGAAGCGGATCCCGGAGAAGGTCCCCGCCCTGTGGCACTCGATCACCGGCGACGAGCGCGACCCGGACACCCCGATCAGCGTGGTCGGCGCCAGCCGGCTCGGCGGCGAGGCGATCGAGCGCGGCGTACCCGAGATCTTCCTCATGATCTTCATCTCGCTCAACGTCTTCATCGGCCTCTTCAACCTGCTGCCGCTGCTGCCGGTGGACGGCGGTCACATCGCGATCGCCTGGTACGAGCGCGTCCGCTCGTGGATCTACGCTCGGTTGAAGAAGCCCGACCCGGGCCGCGTCGACTACTACAAGCTCATGCCGTTGACCTACGCCGTCATCCTGATCGGTGGCGCCTTCACGCTGCTGACGATCACCGCCGACGTCGTCAACCCGATCTCGATCTTCTCCAGGTGAGTGTGAAATGACCGCAGTCAGTCTCGGCATGCCCGCCGTACCCCCGCCGCCGCTGGCGCCCCGCCGCCACAGCCGGCAGATCAACGTCGGCGGCGTCCTGGTCGGCGGCGGCGCCCCGGTCAGCGTCCAGTCGATGACCACCACGCTCACGTCCGACGTCAACGCGACCCTGCAGCAGATCGCCGAGCTCACCGCCTCGGGCTGCCAGATCGTCCGCGTCGCGGTCCCCTCCCAGGACGACGTCGAGGCGCTCCCCGCGATCGCCAAGAAGTCGCAGATCCCGGTGATCGCCGACATCCACTTCCAGCCCAAGTACGTCTTCGCGGCGATCGACGCCGGCTGCGCGGCCGTCCGGGTCAACCCCGGCAACATCCGCCAGTTCGACGACAAGGTCAAGGAGATCGCCAAGGCGGCCTCCGACGCGGGCACCCCGATCCGCATCGGCGTCAACGCGGGCTCGCTCGACAAGCGCCTGCTGGAGAAGTACGGCAAAGCCACCGCCGAAGCCCTCGTCGAGTCGGCGCTCTGGGAATGCTCCCTCTTCGAGGAGCACGGCTTCCGCGACATCAAGATCTCGGTCAAGCACAACGACCCGGTCGTCATGATCCGCGCCTACCGCCAGCTCGCCGAGCAGTGCGACTACCCGCTGCACCTCGGCGTCACCGAAGCGGGCCCGGCCTTCCAGGGCACGATCAAGAGCGCGGTCGCGTTCGGCGCCCTGCTCGCGGAGGGCATCGGCGACACCATCCGCGTCTCCCTCTCCGCCCCGCCGGTCGAGGAGATCAAGGTCGGCCAGGCCATCCTCGAGTCCCTCGGCCTGCGCGAACGAGGCCTCGAGATCGTCTCCTGCCCCTCGTGCGGCCGCGCCCAGGTCGACGTCTACACCCTCGCCGAGCAGGTCACCGCTGCCCTCGAAGGGTTCCCGGTGCCGCTGCGCGTCGCCGTCATGGGCTGCGTGGTCAACGGCCCCGGCGAGGCCCGCGAGGCCGACCTCGGCGTGGCGTCCGGCAACGGCAAGGGCCAGATCTTCGTCAAGGGCAAGGTCATCAAGACGGTCCCCGAATCGATCATCGTGGAGACGCTGGTCGAGGAGGCCCTGCGCCTCGCCGACGAGATGGGCGCCGAGCTTCCCGACGAGCTCCGCGAGCTGCTCCCCGGCCCCCAGGTGACGGTGCACTGAGGGCTGGGTTTTCCGGCATCTGACCCATGGGGCGGTGCGTTGAAAGCGGTTCGGTTGCGCTTTCCGGGCTTCGCTTTCGGGTACGGCGCGACAGACTGGACAACCGCAACACCGGGTCGAGCCCGCACACAGCGGCCCACTGCGCTGCCGGCCCACCGTGGGTGCCGGGCGGTGCGCTTCGCGGATGGATGGGCTGGTGCGGGCTGCCCGGGCGGTGGGCTGGTGCGGGCTGCCGGGCGGTGGGCTGGTGCGGGGAGGGCACGCGAGTCTGCCGAATGCGCCTGGGTCACGATTCCGCCGGTTCAGCGGTGAGCTGCCTTGGGTGGTGAGGCCGGGTTTCGATGGGATCAGCAGGTGGGGCCGCCTTGAGCGGCGAGGGCTTTGTCCGGGTGGTTTGTTGTCAGGTAGTCGACGGCGTAGGTGCGGGCCTTGATCCAGTTCGCTGGGGTGTCGAGGGTGGGGTTGTCCGTGGTCCAGGTGGACACCTTCAGGCCGTAGGAGTGGTAGTAGTTCACGAACGCGGCCGAGCGGACCTCGCCGATCGGGACTGCGTAGGTCGTCGCGCCCATGGCCTTGAGGGAGTCGCCGGTGCGCATGAAGCCAGCGGCTGGGCGCTCGAGCAGGTAGTAGGTCAGGTTCGGGTACCAGCCGCGCATGGTGCGCAGGCCTGACTCGCTGTTCGGCATCCAGACGACGCGGTCCCGCATGCGGAACTCGGGGCGGTCCATGTATCCGACGAACGAGTCGGCTTGCGCCTTCGTCGGGGTGACTTTCACGTCGAGCAGCAGCTTCACGCCCGCCTTCTTCGCGGCATCCAGGAACTCGTAGGTGTAGGGCGGCCGGACCTTCGGGGTGCCGTCGGGGCGGAAGCCGCCGTACCGGGGGTCGGTCCGCCAGGGGGTGTAGTCGGCGGCGGTCAGCTTCTGCAGGTCGGACAGCCAGAGGTCCTGCACGCGGCCGGTGCCGTTCGTGGTCGCCGCGACGTTCTCGTCGTGCATGGCGAAGGCGAAGTTGCTCTTGTTGAACCGGATGTCGATCTCGACGGTGCCGGCGCCCAGCGACTTCGCCACCCCGATACCGGGGGCGGTGTTCTCGGGGGCGTCGGCGGGGGCGGCTCGGTGAGCGATCACGATCGGGCACGACGGTTGCGCCCGGCGCGATTCGAACGCCGCTGTCGAGACTTCCCCGGTCGTGTGCCGGGAGGCGAGGGTGGGGGAGGTAGCCAGCAGGGCGGGGATGGTGACCGCGATCAGGAGGGTGCTGGTCCGCATGACTCCAGTGGCGGCGATGGGAGCCAACGGTGGCTTTACGCCATGTGACCTCTTTGTGGCGGTTCGTGGAAGGTCGTCGATGTGCCGGCTGTCGACAGCCGTGTGCGGGGAGGGGACGGTGTTGCGGTTGGGGACTCGTCGCGCCGTACCTTCGAATGAGAATGCAGAAAGGGCGCACCTGAGCGGTGCGCCCTTTATCCGCGGGTTACTCGCTGTCGGCGAGGATGGCGTAGAGCTTGCGCTTCGTCTCGTTGAGGATCTCGAGGGCTCGCTGGCGCTGCTCCGGGGTGCCGTTGAAGCCGACCTGGCGCAGGGCGCTCATGATGCCGATGGCGGCATCGCGGAAGTCCTGGACCTGCGACATGGTGTCGTCGCTGTACTGCGCCCAGGGCGGGTTCTCCGCCGCGGTCTGTGCCTCGGCGCGACCGGCCTCGGTCAGGGAGAAGCGCTTGCGGCCGCCGGTGGCCTCCGCTTCGATCAGGCCTTCGTCCTCGAGGAGCTGGAGGGTCGGGTAGACCGATCCCGGGCTCGGGCGCCAGATGCCGCCGGTGCGGCTCTCCAGTTCCTGGATCATCTCGTAGCCGTGCATCGGGCGCTCCAGGAGGAGGGCGAGCAGGGCCGGCCGGACGTTGGGGCGGCTGCCTCGACCGCCGCGGCGATGGCCGCGACCGCCGGGGCCCTCGTGTCCCCAGCCCGGGCCGCCGAAGCCGGGGCCGCCCTGGCCGAACGGGAAGCCGGCCGGGAAACCGAACCCGCGCATACGGGCCTCGTGCAGACGACGCATGTGTTCGTGCCTCATGACTATCTCCGATCTGTTGTCGATAGTTAGACGATATATCGGCAACGTGTCGGGCGCAAGGGTTTCTGGATTCGGGCGGGGAGCGTCGGGTGTGCTGGGCCCCGCATCTGGCAATCTGATAGCTGTGCTGACGGTGCCCATACGCCAACTCGGCGAGCCCGAGCGGGCGACGGTCGAGCGGATCCTCGACCAAGACCCCTACGCCGGCGCCCAGATCGCCGAGCGTGTGGCGGCGCACGGGCTCAACTGGTGGCGTTCCGACGGGCGCATCTACGGGTACGGGCCGGGCCGCCGGGTCGAAAGCCTGTGCTGGTCGGGCGCGCACCTGGTGCCCGTGTGCGCCACCCCCGCGGCAGTCGCGGCGTTCGCGGACCTGCTCGGCGCCGACCCGCGCATCTGCTCCTCGATCATCGGTCGCGCCGACGCGGTGCTGGACCTGTGGGACCGCCTAGGGGGCCACTGGGGGCCGGCCCGCGACGTACGCCCCCAGCAGCCCCTGCTGGTCGCCGACCGGGAGGCGCCGATCGCCCCCGACCCCGCCGTCCGCCTCGTCAACGCCAAGGAAGTCGACCAGCTGTTCCCGGCGGCGGTGGCCATGTACACCGAAGAGGTGGGCGTCTCACCGCTGCTCGACGACGGCGGTCGCGGCTACAAACGGCGCATCGCCGAACTGGTACGCGGCAAGCGGGCGTACGCACGCTTCGTCGGCGACCGCGTGATCTTCAAGGCGGAGCTGGCGATCGTCACCCGGCGAACCACGCAGGTGCAGGGCGTCTGGGTCGACCCGGAGTACCGCGGACGAGGCCTGGCCGCGGGCGCGATGGCGGCAGTCCTGAGTGACGCGCTGCGACGGGTGGCGCCGACGGTGAGCTTGTACGTGAACGACTACAACGCGGCGGCCCGGCGGGTCTATGCGCGGTGCGGGTTCGTGCAGCAGGGAAGCTTCGCGACGGTGCTGTTCTGAGCGGCGGCTCGGTGGTCGCCTGCGCCCCGCGTGCGCGTGGGTTGACCGGCTCCTGGTGGGCCGGGGGGACCGAGGTTACGGGCGGCTGAGGCCGCTGATGAGGGCTGTCAGGGCTGCGGGGCCGCCCTTTTCGAGGTCCGGGGTCGGGAGCAGGGCCATGACCGGGACCTTGACGCCGGCTTCGGCGTACCGGGTGACGTGGGCGCGGCATTGTTCCGGGGTGCCGTGGACGATCAGGTCGTCGACGACCTCGTCGGGGATGGCGGCCAGGGCGGCCTTGCGGTCGCCCGCGGCCCAGGCCTTCCACATCGGAGCGAGGACGGGTTCGCGGCCCAGCCAGCGGTGGAACTCGAGATATGCCGGGACCGTGAGGTAGGCGGCGATCATGCGGCGGCCGACGGTGCGGGCGTACGCGGCGTCCTCGGTGGGGCAGACGAAGATGCGGGCCACCACGTCGAAGTCCGGGTTGTCGGTCTTCGCCTCGGCCAGGGCTTGCGGGACGTCGCCCGCGGCCAGCCAGTTGAGGATCACGCCGTCGGCTTCCGCGGCGGCGAGGCGGAGCATGCCGGGGCGCAGGGCGGCGAGCAGAAGGCCGGGCGGGGTCGCCGGTGGGCGCTCGAGGCGGAAGCGGCGCACCTGGAACGTCTCGTACGACTGGTCGACTGTCTCGCCGGCCAGGGCGGCGCGCAGGAACCGGAGCATGTCGCGGCTGCGGGCGAACGGCTGGGTGAAGTCGGCCGCGTTCCAGTCGCCGACCACCACCGGAGAGGAGGCGCCGATGCCGAGCTGGAAGCGGCCCGGGGCGGCCTCGGCGAGGGCGGCGGCGGTCATCGCCAGCAGGCCCGGGCCGCGGGTGTAGACCGGAGTGATGGCGGTGCCGAGGCGGGCTTCGGGCTGCCAGGCCGAGGCGAGGGTCAGGGGGGTGAACGCATCTGTGCCGTTCACTTCGCTGGACCAGAAGTCGGTGAACCCGGCGTCGGTCAGCGCCGCGAAGACCGCGGCGTGGTCGGCCAGCGGGATTCCGGCCAGCGGAACGGTCATGCCCCATCGCGTCACCATGGCTTGATCCTGCCGTGTGGGCGGGGGGCGGTCTACCGGGCCTGCCCCCGGGCGATGGGTGGGATTTCCCTCAAGTTTGGGGGTGGTGCTTCTGCTGGGACCGGTGAGGTGTGAGGTGAGGTCCGCCACCTGGGCTCTCCATCGATCGGCATGACGAGTATGTTTTTGAACTGACCAGTCAGTTCAAAGTAGGGCTTCCTCCATGTCGGTTCTCAGTGCTCAAGCCGCGGGTGTTCGCAGTAGGCGTCGTTGGCTCTTCCGTGACCTCGATGTCGCGGTTTCGGCGGGTGATGTCGTCGCGATCGTCGGGCCGCCTGGGAGCGGGCGTACGACTGCACTGCTCGCGCTCGCTCAGCGTTTCAAGCTGTCGGCCGGGCGCGTGGACATCGCTGGTACGGCGGCGCTCGGGCATGTGCCCGGCGTCTCGGAGCCTGAGTCGGTGCTGACCGTGGCCGAGCACGTGCGGGAGCGGAGTCTGCTCGCCGGGCGGCGGTTCGGCGGGGAGGTGGCGTGGCACGGGCTCGATCCCGGGAAGCGGGGGTGGGAGCTCAGCCCGTACGAGAGGCAGGTTCTGGGGTTGGTTCTCGCCCAGATCTCGCAGCCGCAGGTGGTGGCGCTCGACGGGGTCGACGAGGGGCTCGACGCGGGGGAGCGCGAGGCGCTCTGGCGGCTCATCGGAGAGACGGCGGCGCGCGGGGTGGCGGTGCTGGTCTCCGCTCGGGAGGTCGACGAGACGCGGGTGTCCACGGTGGTCCGGCTCGGTGGGCAGGCCGTGGTGGCTCCGGAGCCCGCCGAATCGGATACGTCCGCGGTGATGTGGTCGGCGGGTGCGCCGGCAGAGGCCGGAGCGGGTCGAGCCGAGGTCCAAGCGGTCGGATCCGAGGATGCGGGGCCGCGAGCCGGCGCGCTGAAAGTGCAGGACGCCGAGCCGGACGTGTCCGAGGCGCAGACATCCGAGCCGAAGGCCCGCGAGCCGGAAGCCGGGGAGGACCGAGAGGTGGACACGGCCGAGGCGACCGAGCCGGAGGCCGAGGACGGCCGGTCGGAAGCGACCGGGAAGCAGGCCGCGTCCGAGGTGTCCCACCGGGGCGACGACAAGCGGGGCGGAGAGCAGAAGTGACCGGATTGCCTACCCTCTCGCTCGCCGGCTACGAGCTGCGCCGCTTTCTGCGCGGCCGCCTGCCCGCAGCCGCTCTCGTCGTCATCTGCGTCATTCCTCTTCTCTACGGCGCCCTTTATCTCGCCGCTTTCTGGGATCCTTATGGGCGGCTCAACCATGTTCCCGCGGCGCTTGTCGTCGAGGACCGGACGGCCACGGCCAGCGACGGCACCGAGGTGCATGCCGGGCGGGACCTTGCCGAGAAGCTCAAGGACCGCGAGGTCTTCGACTGGCATGTCACCGATGAGCGCGGTGCTGAGGCCGGGCTCGCCGATGGGCGTTATCAGTTGTCGCTGCGGATTCCCCGGGACTTCTCCGCGAATCTGACCACCGGGCCGGATGCCGATTCCGCGCCCAAACCCGCGCAGATGCTGGTCATCAACGACGATGCAACGAACTATCTTTCCGGGGTCTTCTCGCGGACCGTCTTCGCCGAGGTCAGGGCCGCCGCCGCGCAGACCGCGCAGGCCGGCTACTTCGACAAGATGCTGATCGCGTTCACCGACATCAAGCAGAAGACGAGCGATGCGGCGGACGGCGCGCACCAGATCGATGACGGCCTGGGGACTGCGCACCAGGGGGCCAACCGGCTGAAGGGTGGCCTCTCCGACGCGGAGAAGGGCGCCGGCCAGCTCGCCGGAGGGCTCGGGTCGGCCGCGCAGGGCGCGGACGACCTTGCTGACGGGTTGGCCGCGTTGCAGGCGGGGGCGGCTCAGCTGGCCACCGGTACGCAGCAGGCCGCGGCGGGTGGACGGCAGCTCGCGACTGTCGTGGACGCCGCCGCTGACCGGGTCGAGCCGGTGTTGCGGGACAAAGCCGAGCTGATCGAGGACGCCGCGAACCAGGTGGCCGCGGGTGCCGAGGTGCTGTCCCGGAATGTCGGCCGGCTGGATGAGGCCGCGGACAACGCGGTGGCCGAGGCGAGGAAGGTGCGGGCTTTCGTCTACGGGCTGCCGCCGGAGACTCCGGGCGTCGGTGAGGCGCGGGCGCAGGCAGACCGGCTTGTCGCGGCGGCCGAGCGGGTGCAGGCGATGATCGACGACTCGGATCTGAACGCGTTGAGCAAGCGGCTGAAGGACGTCGCGGTCACCGCGCGCAAGGTCGCCGCGGCGGCTCCGCATCTGGCGGACGATGTGGCTGCCGCCCGGGCGCGGGTCGACGAGCTGGCGGCCGGTCTGGGTCAGCTCGCGACCGGGGCGCAGCAACTCAACAGCGGGGCGTCGGACGCCGCGACGGGGGCGGCGCAGCTGCGGGGCGGGATCTTCCAGCTCGCCTCCGGGGCGCGCAAGCTGGACGGTGGTCTCGGCGCTCTGTCGGCCGGAGGTCGCCAGCTCTCCAGCGGTCTCGGGGATCTGGAAGGCGGGGCGGCCAGGCTCGCGTCGGGGCTGAGCGACGGGGCGAAGCAGATTCCCGGCTTCGGTGACGACCCGTCGGACCGGGCCGACCTGCTCAGCGATCCGGTGCATCTCCACCGGGACGTTCGCCACGCGGCTGCCACCTACGGCGTGGGGTTCGCCCCGTACTTCCTCGCGCTGGCGCTGTGGGTCGGCGCAATGATCACCTACATGGTCCTGCGCCCGCTGAACCGGCGGTACGTGGTCTCGGGCGCGCCGGCGTACCGGGTGGCGCTGGCCGGTTTCCTGCCCGCGTTCGCCGTGGGCCTGGTGCAGGCGATCGTGCTCTTCCTGGTGGTGGTGTTCGCGCTCGGTCTGGGGCCGGTGCATCCGCTGCTGACGCTGGGCCTGCTCCCGCTGACCGCCGGGGCGTTCGCGGCGATCATGCAGCTGCTCGGCGCGGCGCTCGGCCCGGCCGGCCGGATCGTGTCGCTGGCCGTGCTGATGCTGCAGCTCACGTCGTCGGGCGGCACGTATCCGGTGCAGACGACGCCGTCGTTCTTCCAGATGATTCACCCGCTGCTTCCCATGACGTACGTCGTGGAGGCGTTGCGCCACACGATCGACGGCGGCCCGGCGGGTACGGTGGTGACCGGCGTGCTGGCGCTGCTCGGGTACGGCGTCGGCGCCCTGGCGCTGACCGTGGCGGTGGCCCGGGGCAAACGCCGCCTGTCCTCGTCCGACCTGCATCCGGAGCTGGTGATCTGACAATCGTGGACGGACGGACCCGCAGGCGCGAGGACACCCGCCAGCGCCTGTACGAGGCAGCCGTGGAGCTGATCGCCGAACAGGGCTTCTCGGCGACGACGGTGGACGACATCGCGCTGCGAGCCCATGTCGCCAAGGGCACTGTCTACTACAACTTCGCCTCGAAGACGGCCCTCTTCGAGGAGCTCCTGAGGCACGGCATCGGCCTGCTCACCGACGACTTCCGGGCGGCGGTGGCAGGCCTGCCGCCCCGCGAGGCGGTGGCAGCACTGGTACGCGCTCAGCTCCAGTACATCCGGCGCTACCGAGCCTTCGCCCAGCTCCTGCTCTCGGAGATGTGGCGCACGAACCGCGAGTGGCAGCAGACGCTGGTGCTCCTGCGCGAGCAGGCCATCGGCGTGATCGCGGAGACGGTGCAGGCCGGGGTGGACTCCGGCGACCTGCCGGCAGACTTGGACGTGCGGGTGGCGTCGTCGGCGCTCTTCGGCATCGGGCTGGTGGTGGCGGTCGACTGGCTGGTCTTCCAGCCGGACCGCCCCATCGAGGACGTGGAACAGTCGCTGCTGTCCATCGTCCGCCGCGTCGCTTGACGTCGAAGCCCGCGCAGCTGGTGCGGGACGTCGGGCTTGCGGCCCAGCCGGCCGCATGTGGGTCGCGTCCGGGCAGTGTACCGACGGGGTGGGGCGCGCCACGACGTGAAGGACGACGCCGTCGTTCTCGGTGAGCTCGTTGACCTCTACGCCGGCAAGATGCGGCAGCCGTCTGCTGTCCGGACGTTCATGTCGGAGGGTCATGCCACAATCCCGCCCATGATTCGGATCGTCGTCGGGGCGTTGGTCCGCGAAGGTCACATCCTGCTCGTCCACCGAGGTCCGAACCGCCCGGTCTACCCGAACGTGTGGGACCTGGCCGGCGGACACGTGGAGACGGGCGAGACAGAACTAGCTGCGCTCGCCAGAGAGCTGCACGAGGAACTGGACGTGCGGATAAGACGAGACTCGGCGATTCATCTGTGTCGGCTGCAGGTAGGCCGGGGAGAAGAATCGGTGCACTTCAGCGCCTGGATTGTCGAGGACTGGGAGGGCACACCGTCGAACACTGCCCCCGAAGAACACGACGAGATCCGCTGGTTCCGGCCCGAGAAGCTGCCTCCGCTGACGCACGATCCCGTACGCAAGGCGCTGCTGGACGCAATGCGGGGTGCCCGCGCCTGAGCTCCACGCACTGAGCGGAGATCAATCACCATTCGGGGGACAGAACCGAGTTGCGCCACCAGGGGCATTTCCGGCCGCTGCCTGCGCGGCCCGTTCGATCTTCGTCCGGTGTGCGGCGCGGGCCGCCGTGTCGATCTGCTCCTCGTACTCAGCGGTCACCCCGGTCCGGCCGTCGAGCTGCTCACGCAGGATGTCAGCGTGTCCGGCATGCCGGGTGGTGTCCTGCAGGAGTTGGACGATCATGGTGAACAGCTTCACGTCGGGGTTCGGCCACCACGGCACGTGGCCGGCGGCGTCAAGGGGAAGCTCCGTGATCGTCGCGTCAGCATGCTTCCAGGCCCGCTGGTAGAAGCCGATGATCTGTCCGCGAGTCTCGTCCGGTGTGACCCACAGGTCACTGCCGTCCGCATCCTGCCAGCGGGGCAGCGGTTCCGAAAACGGGCGGCCGAAGATCTCACCGAGGTATCTGGCCTCCCAGGTCGCCAGGTGTTTGACCAGCCCGAGAAGGTTGGTCCCGGTCACCGTCAGGGGACGCCGGATGTCGTACTCGGACAGGCCGTCGAGCTTCCAGACCAGCGCCTCACGGGTCACCGTCAGCTGCCGGCGCAGGTAGTCCTTCGGCCGCCGGCGTCAGCCTCCATGAGCACGCATCGGTGATCCGTGACGACCCTCAAGGTGCTCCACCGGTTGAGCCGCAACACCGGCGGTCCGCTGGTCTGAGGGTTCGGTCCGGCTGCCACGTCAGCCCGTCATGGAGCGGCTGCGCCAGGCCGCCGTGAACGACGTGCGCCCGTTCGTTCTCAGTAGCGATCCCTCGTAGATCCGCGCTCCCACCGCCAGGAACACGGCTGCCGAGACGGCCAGCAGTACCAGTGACGCGATCGGCTCCCATGCCGCGGCATCCTCGTTGAAGAGCCGGACCGGCATGGCGATCGGGGACGACAGCGGCACATAGGACAGGACGCGCATCGCCGCCTCGTTGTCGGTCAGGAAGAGCACCGCGAAGAACGGCAGCATGACCGCCATCTGCAGGGGCATCGACGCACCCGCGATGTCCTCCTGGCGGGCGGCGAGGGCGCCGACGCCGGCCCACAACGTCGCCAGCATCACGAAGCCGAGGGCGAAGTACGGCAGGAACCAGCCGATCGCCGGGCCGACCAGGCTCACCACGGCCGGGTCCACGTCGGCGACGCGCATGCCGACCGTGGCCACGACGGCGATCAGGGCGATCTGGCCGAAGGCGAGCAGGGTCAGCGCGGCCACCTTGCCCGCCAGCAGGGCGCGCACCGGGATGCTCGCCACCAGAATCTCCACGATGCGGGTCTGCTTCTCCTCGGTGACGCTCTGGGCGATCTGCATGCCGAAGGTGAAGGACGTGAAGAAGAACAGCAACGCCAGCGCCATCGGCACGATGATCTTCAGGAACGGGTTGACGTCGTCCGGCTCGAGCAGGCGCACGGGCGGCGCGGTGCTCAGCGCGTCGACCACATCGGAGGGCACCTCGTCGAGCGCGAGCACGGTGGGGCCGGCCACGACGGCTGCCTCGACCTCGTCGGCTCGGATGAGGCGTTCGGCGGTCGCCTGGTCGGGCACGAGCCGGACATCGAGGCCCGCGTCCCGCAGGGCGCCCGCCACGGCGCTGTCGGCGACCGCGACCTTGGTCGGGCCGCCGGCGAGCAGGGCCGGCAGCACTGTGGTGGCGACCGTGATGAGCAGGAAGAACACCGTGCTGAAGAGGAAGGTCTTGTCGCGCAGCTTGGCCCGCGTCTCGCGCGCGGCGACCAGCTTGGCGGCGTGCAGGGTGGTCACCGGGTCACCTCACGGAAGATCTCGGTCAGCGAGGGTGCGACGGCTCCGAAGGACCGGACCGGTCCGCGGGCGAGGGCCGCTCGCAGGACCTCCTGGTCGTCCGTGCCGGGCTCGAGGTCGAAGACCGCACGCCGCTCGCCGAGGTCGAGCAGGGTGACCCCCGGAACGTCGCGCAGCCATCCGGGATTGCCGTCGACCTCGATGGCGAAGCGGGGGAGGGCGTGGGCGGCCCGCAGCTGCTCCCGGGAGCCGGCGGCACGGATGGTGCCGTCGGCGATGATCACCAGGTCGTCGCAGAGCCGCTCCACGACGTCGAGCTGGTGGCTGGAGAACAGCACCGGCGCACCGGCGGCGGCGCGCTCGCGCAGCACGCCGACGACCACGTCCACCGCGAGGGGATCCAGACCGGAGAAGGGTTCGTCGAGCACGAGCACCTCCGGGTCGTGCACGAGGGCTGCGGCGATCTGCACCCGCTGCTGGTTGCCGAGCGAGAGCTTCTCGACCCGGTCACCCGCGCGTTCACCGAGGCCCAGGCGATCGAGCAGGGCCGCGGTGGAGCGCCGGGCGTCGGCGGCGGTCATGCCGTGCAGCCGGCCGAGGTAGGTGACCTGGTCGGCGGCCGTCATCTTCGGATACAGCCCGCGCTCCTCGGGCATGTAGCCGAACCGCCGCCGGCCCTCGCGGGTCAGCGGTTCGCCCCGCCAGGTCACCCGGCCGTCGTCGGCGGCGAGCACGCCGAGCATGATGCGCATGGTGGTGGTCTTGCCGGCGCCGTTGGCACCGACGAAGCCGGTCATGCGTCCGGGCGCGACGGAGAACGTGACGTCCTTGAGCACCTGCCGCTCCCCGAAGCTGCGGCTGAGGGCGTCGACGGTCAGCGTCATCGTTTGGCTCCGGACAGGACGACGAGAAGGGGCACCACGCGGTCGCCGGGCACGGCGTACTGCCCGCGGGCGGAGGATCGGAGCCATCCGGCGCTGACCAGCTGGCGCAGGTGGTGGTAGAGCTGGCCGGTGGTGCCGAGAGCCTCGTCGGCGACGAGCTCGGTGGCCGTGCGGGCGCCGGCGAGCACCCGGCGCAACAGCAACAGCCGGACGGGATGGCCCAGGGCCCCGAGCGTCCCGGCCCAGTCCGACCAGTCCGCCTCGAACATGTCGTCGACAGCCGTGCCGTACTGCCATTCGTAGTGTTCGCCGGTCGGCAGGTTGACGGCGCCGGTGAAGAGCACCGCGCCGGCGTTGTCGTCGCCGATCCGCTCGCGCAGGCCTTCCAGCGCCCAGAAGACGTCGGGTGGTCGTTGCCGTTCCGGAACCGGCCCGCCGCCCCCCTCCTTGCTGATCAGCTCCGCGAAGCGGCGTTCGAGCTCGGTGACTCGGCGCTCGAGGGGATCCGGCGGGGTGGCGTCCATGGCTCCACTCTTACGGAATTACGTAGGACCGTCAAGATGGCTGTGCCGGTGAGCCAGCTCACGGCGACCGCGAGCAGGATGCGCTCCACGATCGAGCCGAGCGGGCCGCGACCCACGAAAAGCATGGTCAGACCCAGTGCGCCGCCCAGCGGCACGGTGAGCGTTACCGCGATGACCGCCAGGCGGCGCTGAGCGCCCCGGAAGGCCGAGGAGCCCGCCACGACCGCCATGGCGCCCGCCAGCAGCACCATCCCCACGATGCTGGCGGCGGTATGGACGACGTCGCCCCAGGTCGTCGGCTCGAAGGGTGGCAGGGGGCACCGATCCGTGCAGGGCACCGTTCCCGAGGTGGCCGCGAGAACGGCGGCACCGCCCAGCAGCGCAGCGACGGCGCGCGAGGAGGGGCGCAGCGCCAGCCCCAGCAGGGCCACTCCGGCACCGAGCAGGACAAGGCCCGCCCGGTACGCCGTCGCCCACGGCGCAGCGGCGGTGCCCGCCTCACTCACGTACCCCTGCCACCACGGACCGGGTGTGGCGACCAGCGCGATCACCATGATCAGCGCGCCCACGGGGACCGCGAAGCCGGCGGCGGCCCCCCGAGCGCGGGTCACGTCGGGTGTCATGATCCCAAGCTAGCGATCGTGATCGAATGAGCGGGTGGAGCGCACGGTGGTGATCACGGGAGCCAGCTCCGGCATCGGCCTGGCGGCGGCGGTCGAGCTGGCGCGCGGCGGCGACGAGGTGGTGCTGCTGGGGCGGGACCAGGGGCGCCTCCAGCGGGCGGTCGAGGCGGTGCGTGCGGTCCGGGGGCGCACGCCGGCGGCCTATCGTGCCGACTTCGCCGTGCTGGACGAGGTGCGGGCGGTGGGGGAGCGGATCGCGGCGGACCACGAGCGGATCCATGTGCTGGTCAACAACGCCGGGCAGCTGACTTCCGTACGCCGGCCGACCGTGGACGGCTTCGATCCCACCCTGCAGACCAACCATCTCGCCGGCTTCCTGCTGGCCCACCTGCTGCTGGAACGGCTCCGCGCGGCGGCCGGCGCCGACGGTCCGGCCCGGCTGATCACCACCGGCTCCGCGGCCGAGGCGTGGGGCACGCTGGACGTGCGGCGTCCGGGTCGCCGTCAGCTCAGCCGATGGCTCGCGTACGGGGCCAGCAAGCAGGCGAACGTCCTCTTCACGCTGGAGGCGGCACGGCGCTGGGCTCCGTACGGAATAGTGCCGACCTGTTTCTTCCCGGGCCTGATCCGGAGCCGCTTCGGCCGGCGCAGTCCGGTGTTCTCGCTGGCCGGCCTGTTACCGGTGGTGTTCGGGACGCCGGTCCAGGGTGCCGACACGCTGGTCTGGCTGGCGCGGGAGCCGGAGGCGCTGGTGCCGGGCGGCTACTTCGCGTGGCGTCGCCCGTTCGTCGCGACGGGCCGTTCCACGCGTGCCGAGCGCGCCCGGCTCCTGTGGGACTCGAGTCTTGCTGCGGTGAGCTAGGGGTGCCTAACGGTAGTACTTCGGCGTGGCGATGTCCGGGTGTGTCTGGGTCGGTACGTTCGCATCGTCGTCGGGGGTGAGGGTGCCGCCGAGCTCGATGATCCGGCGGTGGGCGGCCGCCAGGCGGTCCTCCAGGGTGACGATGCGGCAGGCGGCCGTCAGCAGGATGCCCTCGTCGAGCAGCTGGCGGACGCGGACGGCCAGCTGGAGCTGGTGCCGGGAGTAGCGGCGGTGGCCGCCCAGGGAGCGCTCCGGCGCGATCAGGCCGGCAGCGCCGAGGCTGCGCAGGAAGGCGGGCGTCACGCCGATCATGTCGGCGGCCCGCCCCATGGTGTACGCCGGGAAGTCGGCGTCGTCGAACGCGGTGCTCATGCTGCCTTTCGCCAGGGGGGCACAGTCCAGGGCCCCGGCGGGTAACCGGGGCCCTGGATGTTCAATTCTGATGCCGACCGTCGTCGGCTAGGCCTGTCCGCCTGCGTGCCGCTAGCGGTTGGCCTGAGTGAAGGGCATCGGCTGCGATCACCTCTTGTCGATTCGGGGACGTGGCGATTACGCGTTGCTGCGGTATCTCGTCCTCCTTAACCAACTCAGGTTCTGTGCCAGTTGCGTGTCGGCTGTGCGTCGCCGACTCCCCCGATGTTAGGCCGATCACGTGTCAATTTCTAGACTCGCCGCTGTAGATTTTCGCGGCGTGTCGCCCCTGAGGGGCGGCGGCGCGGGGCGGGCGCATGGCACAGCGCGAGCTGTGTCGAGAGAGAGGTGACCGCGCCCCGCGCCGCCGCGGGAGGGGGAGCTCCTTGCCGGAAGGCTCCCGGGTGTTCGCGATGCCTGCCGAGGGCTCGCGCGCCGCAGAGGGCGTCAGAACACCGGCAGGGCCGCGCGTGTGCGCCACGCTTGCGTTTGCCCTGTCATGCGTACGAGTGTGCGGCCTGCAATTCGCGCCCGGCAACGCAATTAACGCCGCTCATTGACGGCTGTAACACCGCGGGTAGATCATCACCGAACGGCGGTGGCCCAGGTCACAGTCGCCCCTCGGTCTAGGGAGCCTGCATGAGCGCTGACCCTGTCCCCAGCACCGACGAAGAACGGCTCGCCCAGCTCGGCTACCAGCAGGAACTGCACCGCCGACTGTCCGGCTTCTCGAACTTCGCGGTCTCGTTCTCCATCATCTCGATCCTCGCCGGCGCGATCACCTCGTACGGGATCGCCATGAACGCCGGCGGACCGCTCGCCATCACCCTCGGCTGGCTCTTCGTCGGCGTCATGGTCACCTTCGTGGCCCTGGCGATGGCGGAGGTCTGCTCCGCCTACCCGACCGCCGGCGCGCTCTACTGGTGGGCCGCCGCTCTCGCCAAGCGCAACAAGGCGGCGTGGGCGTGGTTCGTCGGCTGGTTCAACTTCCTCGGCGAGGTCGCCGTGACCGCCGCGATCGACTTCGGGGCGGCCATCACCACGTCGGCGTTCCTCAGCCTGACGTTCGACATCGAGGTCACCACCGGTCGCACCTTCCTGGTCTTCCTGGTCATCATCCTGGTGCACGGCCTGCTGAACACGTTCGGCGTCAGCCTGGTCCGGCTGCTGTCGGACGTCAGCGCGTGGTGGCACCTGGTGGGCGTCGCGGTGATCGTGGTGCTGCTGGCCGTCGTGCCGGACAACCACAAGCCGATCTCCGAGGTGTTCTTCGAGGTCCGTAACGAGACCGGGTTCACGTTCGCCGGTGCGGGCGCGTACGCGGTCCTCATCGGACTGCTGATGGCGCAGTACACGTACACCGGCTACGACGCGTCGGCGCACGTCGCCGAGGAGACCCACGACGCGTCACGCGCCGCACCGCGCGGCATCGTGATGTCCGTGGTGGTCTCCGTGATCGCCGGCTTCATCCTGCTCTTCGCGATCACCTGGTCGATCCAGGACTACACAGCGCAGCTCAAGACTCCCCTGAACCTGCCGCCGGCGCAGATCTTCATCGACGCCGTCGGCCACAACACCGGCACCTTCCTGCTGTTCATCTGCATGGTGGCGCAGTGGTTCTGCGGCATGGCCTCGGTCACCGCCAACTCGCGCATGGCGTACGCCTTCGCCCGCGACGGCGCGCTGCCCGGCTCCCGGCTGTGGAAGCAGGTCAACCCCCGCACCGGTACGCCTACCAACTCCATCTGGCTCTGCGTGACGATGAGCACGCTGCTGGTGCTGCCGTCGCTGTGGAACAACACCGCCTACCTGGCGGCCACCTCGATCGCCGTCATCGGTCTCTACATCGCGTACGTCGGCCCGGTGCTGCTGCGCCGGTTGAGCCCCGACTTCCAGCCGGGACCGTGGAACCTGGGCCGGTGGAGCGCGCCGATCGGCTGGATCGCCATCGTCTGGGTCATCGTGATCTGCGTGCTGTTCGTCCTGCCGACGGCCAGCCCCATCACCGTGAGCAACTTCAACTACACGATCATCGCCGTGGCGGTCGTGGTCGGTGCGGCCACCGTCTGGTGGCTGGCCAGCGCCCGGAAGTGGTTCACCGGACCGAAGCAGAACCTGATCGAGAAGGCGGCGCACGGCGAGCAGACCATGCCGGCCCCACCGGAGTGATCGTCGGACGGGGACCGGGCATTCCGCCCGGTCCCCGCGATTTTGTCGGCCCCATGCGATAGGACTGCACCCATGGATCTCGAGGACCTCGACGTCGCCGTCACCAACGGCAGCATCGACACCGTGCTGCTGGCCCTGACCGACATGCAGGGCCGCCTGCAGGGCAAACGGCTGCACGGCCGCTACTTCATGGACGAGGTGGTCTCCGGCGGCAGCGAGGGCTGCAACTATCTGCTGGCCGTCGACGTGGACATGAACACCGTCGACGGGTACGCCATGAGCTCTTGGAACAGCGGCTACGGCGACTTTGTCATGAAGCCCGACTTCACCACCCTGCGGCCGGTGCCGTGGCAGCCCGGCACGGCCATGGTCCTCGCGGACCTCGAGACCACCGACGGCCAGCCCGTGTATGCCTCCCCCCGCCAGATCCTGCGCCGCCAGCTCGACCGGCTCGCCGCGCACGGCCTCACCGCGTACGCGGGGACCGAACTGGAGTTCGTGCTCTTCAAGGACTCCTACGAGCAGGCCTTCGCGAAGAACTACCGCAACCTCATCCCGGCGAACCAGTACAACGTGGATTACTCGCTGCTCGGCACCGCCCGTGTCGAGCCCCTGCTGCGCCGCATCCGCAACGAGATGGCCGGCGCCGGGCTGGTTCCCGAGAGCGCCAAGGGCGAGTGCAACTTCGGCCAGCACGAGATCGCCTTCCGGTATGCGGACGCGCTCACCGCCGCCGACCACCACGTGATCTACAAGAACGGCGCCAAGGAGATCGCCGCCCAGGAGGGCATGGCGCTCACCTTCATGGCCAAGCCGAACGAGCGGGAGGGCAACTCCTGCCACATCCACTTCTCGCTGCGCGGCGAGGACGGCCGCTCGGCGATGCTCGGTGACGGGCCGGCGCACCTGTCGGAGACCGGCCAGCGGGTGCTCGCCGGGCTGCTCGCCACGATGCGCGAGTTCAGCCTGCTGTTCGCGCCGAACATCAACTCGTACAAGCGCTACCAGCCCGGTTCGTTCGCGCCGACCGCCCTGCGCTGGGGCGTCGACAACCGCACCTGCGCGCTCCGGATAGCAGGGCACGGTCAGGGCATGCGCGTGGAGAACAGGGTGCCGGGCGGCGACGTGAACCCGTATCTGGCCGTCGCGGCGCTCATCGCCGGTGCGCTGCACGGTATCGAGAACGAGCTGACGCTCGAGGACGAGTTCCGGGGCAACGCGTACGACGACGGCAGCGCGCCGCGGGTCCCCACGACGCTGCGGGACGCGCTGGACCTCTGGGAGCGGGGACCGGTCGGCGCAGCGGCGTTCGGCGAGGACGTGGTCGCCCACTACGCGAACATGGCCCGTGTGGAGCTGGCCGCGTTCGATGCGGCTGTCACCGACTGGGAGCTACGCCGCGGCTTCGAGCGCCTGTGACGACACCCGCGTGTGATAGTCCTGGGGGAGGTGGGGGCGTGGACAGCACAGAAGTTGTCAATCCTGCGACCGGGGGCGTGCTGCGGGCCGTACCGTCGAACGGGCCGGCCGAGACCGACGCCGCGATCGAGCGGGCGCAGCGGGCCTTCCCGGCCTGGCGCCAGATGGCGCCCGGGGACCGGGCGCGGTTGCTGCGGCGCTTCGCCGCGGTGGTGGACGACCACATCGAGGAGCTCGCCGAGCTCGAGGTGCGCAACGCCGGGCACACCATCGGCAACGCGCGCTGGGAGGCCGGCAACGTCCGGGACGTGCTCGACTACTACGCGGGCGCGCCCGAGCGGCTGTCCGGGCGGCAGATCCCGGTGCCGGGCGGCCTCGACGTGACGATCCACGAGCCGCTGGGTGTCGTGGGGATCATCGTGCCGTGGAACTTCCCCATGCCGATCGCCGGGTGGGGATTCGCGCCGGCGCTGGCCGCGGGCAACACCGTGGTGCTCAAGCCGGCCGAGCTGACCCCGCTGACCGCGATCCGGCTCGGTGAGCTGGCGCTGGAGGCCGGCCTGCCGCAGGACGTCTTCACCGTGCTGCCGGGCAAGGGCAGCGTCGTCGGGCAGCGGTTCGTGACGCACCCGGCCGTTCGCAAGGTGTGCTTCACCGGGTCCACCGAGGTCGGAAAGTCGATCATGGCCGGGTGCGCCGACCAGGTGAAGCGGGTGACGCTCGAGCTGGGCGGAAAGAGCGCCAATATCGTCTTCGCCGACGCCGATCTGGAGCGGGCCGCCGCGACCGCGCCGGGCGGAGTGTTCGACAACGCCGGGCAGGACTGCTGCGCGCGGTCCCGGCTGCTGGTGCAGGAGTCGGTGTACGAGCGCTTCCTGTCGCTGCTGGAGCCCGCCGTCAAGGCGTTCCGCGTCCAGGATCCGAGCCTCGACACCGCGGAGATGGGACCGCTCATCTCCGCCGCCCACCGGGACAAGGTGGCGTCCTACACCGGCGAGGCCGAGGTGGCGTTCACCGGTGAGGCGCCGGCGGGCGACGGCTGGTGGTTCCCGCCGACCGTGCTGCTCGCCCGCTCGTCGAGCGACCGGCACTGGCGCGAGGAGGTCTTCGGGCCGGTGCTGTCGGTGATGCCGTTCGCCGACGAGGCCGAGGCGATCGAGCTGGCCAACGACACCGAGTACGGGCTCTCCGGCTCCATCTGGACCCGCGACCTCGGCCGGGCGTTGCGGATGGCGCGGGCCGTGGAGACCGGCAACCTGAGCGTCAACTCGCACTCCTCGGTGCGCTACTGGACGCCGTTCGGGGGGATGAAGCAGTCCGGGCTCGGCCGCGAGCTGGGGCCCGACGCGCTGCTCAGCTTCACCGACGTCAAGAACGTGTTCATCGCGACGGACAGCTGAGAGGGCCGGCAGTGGAGCGTTTGCAGGATCGGGTCGCCGTCATCACCGGGGCCGGCAGTGGCATCGGGCTGGCGACCGCACGGCGGTTCGCCGCCGAGGGTGCCAGGGTCGTGTGTGCCGACATCTCGGCGGAGGCGGGCAAGGCCGCGGCCGACGAGGTGGGCGGCGAGTTCGTGGCCTGTGACGTCAGCGACGAGGAGTCGGTGCGTGCCCTCTTCGACGGGGTGGCGGAGCGGCACGGCAGGGTCGACATCGCGTTCAACAACGCGGGCATCTCCCCGCCGGACGACGACTCCATCCTCGTCACCGGGCTCGACGCCTGGGAACGGGTGCTCAAGATCAACACCACCAGCGTCTTCCTCTGCTGCAAGTACGCGATCCCGCACATGCAGCGTCAGGGCAAGGGCTCGATCATCAACACCGCGTCGTTCGTGGCGTTGCTGGGTGCGGCCACGTCGCAGATCGCGTACACGGCGAGCAAGGGTGGCGTGCTGGCGATGACACGGGAGCTCGGCGTGCAGTTCGCCCGCGAGGGCATCCGCATCAACGCGCTGTGCCCCGGGCCGGTGGCGACGCCGTTGCTCATGGAGCTGTTCGCCAAGGATCCCGAGCGCGCGGCGCGGCGGCTCGTGCACGTGCCGATGGGCCGCTTCGCCGAACCGGAGGAGATCGCGGCGGCGGTCGCGTTCCTCGCCAGCGACGACGCGTCGTTTATGACGGCGTCGCAGTTCGTGGTCGACGGGGGGATCACAGGGGCGTACGTGACGCCCCTGTGATCCGCGCTAGACGAGCTCCCTGAGCCGTGCCGCCTTCTCGGAGAGCAGGGACACCGCCGTCTTGAGGTCCACGACGGCGCGCGCCGACGAGTAGGCCGCCTGGGCGACGGCGGAGACGCTGGAGCTGATCTCGGACGCGGTCGCGCTCTGCTCCTCGACCGCGCTGGCGATGCTGCTCTGTTCGCCCTCGATCTGCCCGATGAGCCGGACGATCTCCTCGATCGAGCCGGCCGCGCCGACGCTGTCGGACTGGATGGCGTTGATCATCTCGGCGATCTGGCCGGTGGCCTCGCTGGTGCGCTGGGCGAGGTCCTTGACCTCCCCGGCGACGACCGCGAAGCCCTTGCCGGCCTCGCCCGCGCGGGCCGCCTCGATCGTCGCGTTGAGCGCGAGCAGGTTCGTCTGCTCGGCGATCGACTTGATCAGCTCGCCGACGGCGCCGATCTGCGTGCTCGACTCGCCCAGCTCGGTGATGCGCTCGTTGGCGGTCCCGGCGGACTGGACCGCCGTACCGGTGTTGGTGGCCGCGGTGGACGTGCTCGCCGAGATGTTGCGGATGCTCGCGGTGAGCTGCTCGGTGCCGCTGGCCACCGCCTCGGCGCGGGCGGAGACCTCGTCGGTGTCGCTGGTGAGCCCGGAGATCACCTCCTCGAACGACTCGACGGCGGCGGTCAACTGCTCCGCCGTCTCGGTGAGCACCACCCGGCGCTGGTATTCGTCCGTGATCTCCGACCAGGTCGCGAGGTAGCCCTCCCCGAGCTGGTTGATGGTCACCTCGGCCCACGAGTCGCGCCCGTCGGCGTGAACGTGGAACGCCTTGGTGTACGGGAACGACGGCGCCTCGCTGATCGCGCTCTTGAGCCGCTGGCGCAGCTGGTCCAGGACCGTGTCGTTCAGGTCGCCGGCCACCTTCGAGGCGACGGCCAGCGCCGCCGCGTTGCGATAGACGATCGTGCCGTCCCGGTCCGTGATCAGCAGGCTGGCCGGCGCGTTCGCCAGCACCTGCTCGATGCCCATCTCCTCCACGACCTTGTGCAGCCCGGAGGTGCCGGTCCGCCGCCGGAACAGACCCATGGTGCTCCCTCTGATCGCTGTCCGATGCCCTCTTCCCCTCTGTCGGCCGGAAGCGGTTCGCTCTGAGTCCCCGGCCACAGTTGGCACCAAGTGCATCTCCCGCCTTGATCGGGACATCGTGCTGTGTGGAGATGGCACATCCATCGCCGAAAGGATTGTTTAGCCGCATCGCGGCGCGGGCACCGATCGTTCACGACCAGCTCACGCCGGTCGCAGGGGTCGAGTCCCCGCCGGTGCACGCTTCGATCGCTGCGCCGGTGGGTCGCATGGGCCCGAGCGCGGCGCCAGCCTCGAGACGAGGCGGCGCCGCGCGCTCGTATGTGCGGCCGGTCGGCCGACTTGATCCGTACCAGGGGGTGGTTAGGTTGGGGTGATGCGTCCCGTCATCGGCATCACCACCTATGTGGAGCCGGCCACCTGGGGGGTCTGGCACGACCTGCCCACCGCGCTGATCCCGCACGACTACGTCGCCGCGGTGAGCGGTGCCGGCGGCCGGGCGGTCCTGCTGCCGCCGGACGACCTCGACGCCGACGTCGTCCGCGTGCTCGACGGCCTGGTGCTCAGCGGGGGCGCCGACCTGGGTCCGGAGCTGTACGGCGCCGAACCCGAGCCGCTGACCGTCACCCGTCCCGAGCGTGACTCCGCCGAACTGCTGCTCGCCCGGGCCGCACTCGCCGCCGATCTGCCCGTGCTGGGCGTCTGCCGGGGGATGCAGCTGCTGGCGGTCGCCGCCGGTGGGTCGCTGCACCAGCACCTTCCCGACGTGCTCGGGCACGAGCGGCACCGGCCGGCCCCGGCCGTGTACGGGCACCAGGACGCCACGTTCACCGCGGGCAGCCGGATCGCGGCGCTCATGGGTGATGACAGGTCCGTGCGGTGCTACCACCATCAGGGCGTGGCCGACGCCGGGTCGCTCGTGGTGAGCGGGCGTACGGACGATGGCAGCATCGAAGCCGTCGAGGATCCGCGGCGGACTTTCGTGCTCGGCGTGCAATGGCATCCGGAAGTCGTGAGAGACAAGCGTTTGTTCGGTGCCCTGGTGGCCGCCGCCGCGCATCGAGTGGCAATTCGTGACCCGATGGGGTGAACGCTCCGAATCGCCGGAATTGAGGTTCGGGGATAGTGTTGGGAATGGAGTGAACGCCACTGCGGCAGAGCCGACGACGACGTCGCGAAAGCCGGTGCCACGATGAACCGCCTGGCAGGCGGTAGTCACCCACCCCCCTGTGAGAACGCCGGCGTCGAGGCCGGCCGGAAAACATCGGTGATCAACAGATTGCCGCGGGCGGCAGGCGGATAGAGAACCTGAACAGGCCGCGGAACCGATGTCGAATGGCCCCTACTTGCCGCCGGGAATCCGGCTAAGGCTTCGCACTCGCCCGCCGATAGCGGAGACCTGGAGACCGAGAGGACGCACCCCATGCGCAGGCCCTTGATCGGACTGACCTCGTACGCCGAGAACGTGCGGTACAACGGCAACGACGTGCTGGCCGGAATGTTGCCGATGTCCTATATCAAGGCGGTGCACGCCACGGGTGGGCGCGCAGTCCTCATCACCCCGGACGATCCGGGCACCGACGTGCTCGAGTCGCTGGACGGAATCGTGTTCGCCGGCGGCGGCGACGTCGACCCGTCGCACTGGGGCGCCGATCCGCATCCCCTCACCGACACCGACCCGGTCCGCGACGCCTCCGAGCTGATGCTGATGCGGGCCGCGCTCGAGGCCGACGTGCCGGTGCTCGGGGTGTGCCGGGGCATGCAGGTCATGGCGGTGGCGACCGGCGGTTCCCTGCACCAGCACCTGCCCGACCTGGTCGGTCACGACCGGCACCGGGCGGCCACCGGCACAGACCCGCTCGCCGCCGACGCCTCCGCGTTCGGGCGTCACGACGTCGTGCTGCAGCGGGGCTCGCGCGCGATGGGGCTGCTCGGGGCGCGGCTCACCGTGAACTCGTTCCACCACCAGGCGGTCGACGACCCCGGCACGTTCGCGATCAGCGGATGGTGCCCCGACGACCGGATCGTGGAGATCCTCGAGGACCGCGACCGGCACTTCGCCCTGGGCGTGCAATGGCATCCCGAACGCACGGGCGACCTGCGGGTCTTCGCCGCGCTGGTGGAAGCCGCCGCGGACCGCTCGGGCCTGTCCCGCACGACGCTCGCCGCCTGAGCGCTAGGTCGGGTACGAGGCCTGGAAGGCGAGCCGCTCGTCCGCGCCGGCCGCCAGCTCCTGGAGGAGGTCGTCGAGCACCAGGAACGCCTCCCACGGAGCCCCGCCCAGGAACTCGCTCACCCGTTCCTCGAGCGTCTGCACCCGCGCCGCCTTCCAGATCTTGTCGGCCAGGCTGACGAGCAGGTCGTCCAGACCGACGTCCGGGTCGGTCCAGGACCCGTGCGTCCCCGCGAAACGGGCCAGGTGGGCCGGTACGCCGTACTGGATCAGCAGGTCGCGGCCCGCGGCCTCGTGCCGGTGGCCCGGACCGGAGAGCTCCTCGACGTGGATGATCTTGCCGATGTCGTGGGTCGCCGCGCCGAAGAGCACCGCCGTCGTGTCGAAGTCGAGGTCCGGACGCAGCCGGCCCAGCCGGTCGGTCAGCGTCCAGGCGACGTCGTGGACCGCTCGCAGGTGCGCGCCGAGCCGCGGCGGCGCGTCGAGCGCGCGGAGCAGCTCCTCGGCGGCCGGCGGCAGCCGGAGCAGGGGTGATGCCGTCAGTGCCAGGTCGAGGCCCGGGGTTGTCACGCGGGCAAGGCTAGCTACCGTTACGGTGCAGGTCTCGTTCGATCGACAGCACCGGAGGATGCATGGGCGGCGCCTTGCCGGAGCGGCTCCGGACGGCGTTCGAGCGCGGTGGCGAGATGGGCAGCCGTATGCGCGCCCTGGACGGGTCGACGACCCCGCTCGGGCCGCCCGCGGACTGGCCGCCGGAACTCGTGAACGCCGTCGCGACGATGCTCGCTTCCAAGGCGCAGATCGTGCTGTTCTGGGGGCCGGACTACTGCGCCCTCTACAACGACGCCTACATCACCACGATGGGCTCCAAGCATCCCGGCCACCTGGGGCGCCCGGGGCGCGAGATGTGGGCCGAGACCTGGTCGGTGCTGCAGGAGCTCTTCGACGGCGTGGCCGCCGCCGACGAGTCGTACTACGCCGCCGACCACCCCTTCATGCTGGAGCGGTACGGCTTCCTCGAGGAGACCTACTTCGACATCTCGTACGACCCGATCCGGCTCACCGACGGCACCATGGGCGGCGTGTTCTGCATCGTCAGCGACACCACCCGGCGGGTACTGGCCGATCGCCGCGTCCGTACCCTCAGCCAGCTCGGCTCCCGCCTGGCCGGCTCGCCGGACCAGGCCGCGCTCGGCGCCCAGGCCGCGGAGATCCTCGGGGAGAACAGGGCCGATGTGCCGTTCGCGGCGCTGTACCTCGACGATCCCGCCGGCCGGGACGGCCTGAGCCTCGCCGGGGTCTCGGGCGTGCCGGAAGCCGCCTGCCTGCCGCTGGCCGGCGAAGCGCTGGACGCGGTCGAGGAGGTCATGCGGACCGACCGGCCGGGCACCCTCGCCCTGTCCGCCATCACGTCCGCGCCGCCGGGGCCGGCCGCGCCCGAGGCCCTGGTGCTGCCGGTCGGGGTGGGCAGCAGCGACGTCGGCGCGTTGGTCGTCGGGGTGAGCCGGAACCTGGCCCTGGACGACGGCTACCGGGACTTCCTCGATCTGGCCACCTCGCAGATCTCGCGGGCGGTGACGAACCTGCGGACGTACGAGCAGGAAAGGAAGCGGGCCGCGGAGCTGGCCGCCCTCGACGCGGCGAAGACGAACTTCTTCTCGAACGTCAGCCACGAGTTCCGGACGCCGCTGACGCTGATCCTCGGCCCGCTGGAGGACCTGCTCGCGAGCGCCGGCCTCAGCGACGAGCAGCGCGAGCGGCTGGAGCCGATGCAGCGCAACGGACTGCGGCTGCTGAAGCTGGTCAACACCGTGCTCGACTTCTCCCGGCTGGAATCGGGACGGCTGCGCGCCGCCTACCGGCCGACCGACCTGGCGGACTACACCGCCCGGCTCGCCAGCACGTTCCGGTCGGCGGCCGAGCGGGCCGGGCTGCGCCTGGACGTCGACTGCCCGCCGCTGAGCGCGCCCGTCCACGTCGACCGGGAGATGTGGGAGAAGATCGTCTTCAACCTGCTCTCCAACGCCGTGAAGTTCACGCCCTCCGGTGGCGTCACGGTGCGTCTGTCCGAGCGGCACGGCTCCGCAGTGCTCGAGGTGAAGGACACCGGCGTCGGCGTCAGCGCCGACGAACAGCAACTGCTCTTCGACCGTTTCCACCGGGTCACCGGGTCCTGGTCGCGCAGCCACGAGGGTACGGGCATCGGCCTGGCCCTGGTCCGCGAGCTGGCCGAGCTGCACGGCGGCACCGCGCACGCGCAGAGCGAGCTCGGCGTCGGGAGCACCTTCACGGTCACCGTCCCGTTCGGCACCGCCCACCTGCCCGCCGACCGCATCCTCGACGAGCGCACCGCCGGGGCCGACGACGACCAGGCCCGCCTGTACGTCGAGGAGGCGCACTGGTGGCTCGGCGACACCGGGGGCGAGGCGGGAGCCGCGACGGTCCACGGCAAGGTCGAGGACGCGCGGCAGGGCCGGGTGCTGCTCGTCGACGACAACGCCGACCTGCGGGACCACGTGGCCCGGTTGCTGCGGCCGTCCTGGGAGGTCACCACCGCCGTCGACGGGCAGGACGCGCTCGAGCTGGCCCGCCGCGACCCGTTCGACCTCGTGCTCACCGACGTGATGATGCCCCGGCTCGACGGGTTCGGTCTGATCAAGGCGTTGCGGGCGGACGAGCGTACCCGGGACGTCCCGATCGTGGTGCTGTCCGCCCGTGCCGGCGAGGAGTCGTCGGTCGAGGGACTGGCCGCCGGCGCCGACGACTACCTGGTGAAACCGTTCTCGGCGCGCGACCTCACCGCACGCGTGAGGGCCAACCTCGAGCTCGGGCAGCTGCGCCGGCAGATCATCAGCCGGCTGCGCGGCCTGGTCGACGCGGCCGCGGCCGTCAACACCGTGCGGACCACCGCCGAGGTGCTGGACGTCGCGGCCCGGCACGTCCTCGCGATGACCTCGGCCGGCCGGGTCGTGGTGACCGCGCCGGGCGCCCGGGCGGAGCTGGACGGCGGTGCGCCGTTCGCCGCGGAGCCGGACGAGGTGCTGGCGCTGCCCGACACCTCCGGCGCGACCCTGGGCCAGCTGAAGGTCTGGGCCGGCCCGGACGGCCCGGTCGAGCCGGTGCTGCTCACCCAGCTCGCCCGCCTCATCGGCCTGCGCCTGGAGAACGCCCGGCTCTACGAGGCCGAGCACCGCATCGCGAGCACGCTGCAGCACAGCCTGCTGCCGCAGTCGCTGCCGCGGTTGCCGGGCGCCATCGTGGCGAGCCGCTACCTGCCCGGCAGCAGCGAGGCCGAGGTCGGCGGCGACTGGTACGACGTCATCGCGGCCCCCGGCGACCAGCTCGTCCTGGTCATCGGGGACGTGGTCGGCAAGGGTGTGCAGGCCGCCGCGGGCATGGGACAGCTGCGCAACGCGCTGCGGGCGTACATCCTCGAGGGTTTCGACTGCGGGGAGGCGCTGACCCGGCTGAACCGGTTGGTGGACAACCTCGGCCGGCGGCAGTTCGCGACCGTGGTGTGCGTACGCTTCGATCCGCGTACCCGGGACCTGCACTACTCGGCGGCGGGGCACCCGTCGCCGGTCCTCGCCAAACCGGGGGAGGAGGGCGAGTTCCTCTACACCTCCGCGCTGGGCCCCCCGATCGGTGCCCTTCCCGGCTCGGACTACCCGACGTTGCACACCGAGCTGGCGCCGGGCGACCGGCTTCTGCTCTACACCGACGGGCTCGTGGAGGACCGGCGGCAGGGCATCGACGTCGGCCTGGCGCAGGTGCGTGCCGACCTCGCGAAACCGGCCGACCACGTCGAGGACCTGCTCGACGACCTGCTCACGAAGGCCGCCCGGCTGTCCCGCCGTGACGACATCGCCCTGCTCGCGCTGCAGGCGACCGAGCCGCGCGAGTTCGTGCTGCGGTTGCCGGCCGACCCGACCCGGCTGAGCGTGCTGCGCCGCCGCCTGGAGGACTTCCTCACCGCGAACGGCGTCCCCGAGAACGACATCTTCGACCTGATGCTGGCGGTGTCGGAGGCCGCGGCGAACGCCGTCGAGCACCCGATCGCCCCGGCCGAGCCGGTGATCACGGTGGAGGTCTCGCTCGACGAGGACGCCGTGACCGCCACCGTGCGCGACACGGGCAGCTGGCGCCCGGCCACCGGGGCCGGCTTCCGGGGCCGCGGCCTGGCTCTGATCGGCGCCCTGTCGGAGCTGACGGTGGTGCGGTCCGAGTCCGGGACGTCGGTGACCCTGCGCCGGCTGCTCAGTCGCTCGTGACCAGCCAGGGCTGGCCGCTGAGCCCGGAGATGTCCAGCACCCGCCGCACCTGCGGCGACGGTATGACCTCGAGGGCCGCGGGGTAGCGCTCGGCGAGCCGGATGAGGGTATGGATGGCCGCCGAGTCGAAGAACGTGACGCCGCGCAGGTCGAGCGTGACCCGGCCGGCCTCCTCGTCGGTCGCGGCCCGGAACATGCCGTCCGCCGTCGACATGTCGACCTCGCCGGTCACCACCACGGTGACCCGGTCGTCGGCCACCGACGTGGTGGCCGAGAAGATGTTCTCGGGGCCGTCTTGATCCACGGAGACACGATTACACAGGGGCCCAGGAGCGGCAACAACCGGTGCACGCTCCGCGGAACCGTCGCGTCGGCGGCGATAGGCTGGCTGCATGACCGTTCGTGCCCCGCTCACCCCGGGTAAGCAGTCGCCTTGGCGGGCGGTGCCGCCCGAGATCGTCCGTCCCGAGTACGTGGGCAAGAAGCGCCCGAAAGAGTGGCGCGGTTCCCACGTGCAGACGCCGGAGACGATCGAGAAGATGCGGATCGCCGGGCGGATCGCCGCCCAGGCCACCCAGCTCGCCGGCGAGCACTGCAAGCCGGGCGTCACCACGGACGAGATCGACCGGGTGGTGCACGAGTTCTTGATCGACAACGGGGCCTACCCGTCGACGCTGGGTTACAAGGGCTTCCCGAAGTCGTGCTGCACGTCCCTCAACGAGGTCATCTGCCACGGCATCCCGGACAGCACGGTGCTCGAGGACGGCGACATCGTCAACGTCGACGTCACCGCGTACATCGGGGGTGTGCACGGCGACACCGACGCCACCTTCTGCGTCGGTGAGGTGAGCGAGGAGGCGCGGCTGCTGGTCGAGCGCACCCACGAGGCGATGATGCGGGGGATCCGGGCGGTCGCGCCGGGCCGGCGGATCAACGCCATCGGACGGGTCATCGAGGCGTACGCCCGCCGCTTCGGCTACGGCGTGGTGCGCGACTTCACCGGCCACGGCATCGGCGAGACCTTCCACAGCGGGCTCTACATCCCGCACTACGACAACCCGCGGCTCGACACGGTGATGGAGCCCGGCATGACCTTCACCATCGAGCCGATGATCACCCTCGGCACCCACGAGTACGAGATGTGGAACGACGGCTGGACGGTCGTCACCAAGGACCGGAGATGGACGGCCCAGTTCGAGCACACGCTGGTGGTGACGGAGGACGGGTACGAGATCCTGACGCTTCCGTGACGGCGGTGGAGCACCACCACGCCGACGTCTCGGGCGGCTGGCTGCGGGCGGCGACGTTCGGGGCCATGGACGGCCTGGTGACCAACATCGCCCTGATCGCGGGCGTCGGCGGCGGTGGCATGAGCCGGCACACGCTGATCCTCACCGGGGTGGCCGGCCTGGTGGCCGGGGCGATCTCGATGGGCCTCGGCGAGTACACCAGCGTGCGCACCCAGAACGACCAGATCGCCGCCGAGCTCGCCAAGGAGCTGCACGAGCTGCGGGTGAACCCGGAGGGCGAGACCGAGGAGCTGGTCGGCGCGTGGACCGCCCGCGGCCTGCCCGAGGAGCTGGCCCGGCAGGTGGCCGACGTGCTCGAACGCAACCCGGAGCAGGCGCTGCGGGTGCACGCGCAGGAGGAGCTCGGCGTCGTGCCGGGCGAGCTGCCGAGCCCGTGGACCGCGGCGTTCTCCTCGTTCGGGTGCTTCTCGGTCGGCGCGGTGATCCCCCTGCTGACGTACCTGATGGGCTTCGACAGCCTCGCCCTCGCGCTGGCCGCGGGCGGGCTGGGGCTGTTCGCGGCCGGGGTGGTCGTCGCCCGCTTCACCAGCCAGGGATGGCTGCTGAGCGGGCTGCGTCAGTTGCTGCTGGGCGCCGCGGCTGCGGGCGCGACCTACGTGGTCGGCACGCTGATCGGCGTGGGAGTGAGCTAGGCCTCGAAGAGCGCCGCGAGCGGGCCGTCGACCGGGCGGCCGCGCGCGGTCAGCTCCTCGGCCTGCGACTTCAGCACCGCCCCCAGCTCGGTCATGTCCGCGCCCGCCAGCCCGGTGCGTTTCACCGCGTCGGCACGGTTGCGGAAGTACGTGCGGGTGAGCAGCCCGGCGACCATCGCGGCGTGCAGCCGGGCCTCGGCGATCAGCACGAGGGCGGCGTCGGTCTCGTACCACTCGGCGAGCCGCACCGCGCGGGCGTGCGCCGCGGACGCCACGCACCAGTTGCGCCGGGCCAGCGCGCTGAACTCGCCGGGCCGCGTCTCGGCGAGCTTGGCGAGGTGACCGTCGCGCTGGCCGCCGAACCAGCCCCGCGGGTCGAACAGGTCGCGGGTGGTGAGGTAGCGGTCGGCCTCCAGCGGCCAGCGCGGCGTCAGCTCGCGGGACCGGCGCGTGGCCTCCTCGCCGGACATGACACTCAGATCGACGAGGATGCCGTCGACGCGGCGCAGGGCCGCGCGGGGACCGGCGCCCTGCCTGTACGTGACGACGACGAGGTTGACGTCGCTCGTGTCGGTGTCGTCGCCGTGCGCCATGGATCCGTGCACGCCGACCGCCTGCACCTCGGCCGACCACCGCCGCAGGATGACGTCACGCAACCTCGTGGCCAGATACCACCGGGGGTTGGCCAGGTCGATCTCGTCCTGCGACACGGCTTGATTCTCGGGTACGCGACCCGTGGGGGGAAGCCTTGCGGGATCCGGACTCAGGGGCGTCCCGGCCAGGCCAGCGTCGCCGGCGTGACCGAGCCGAGGCGCCGCCACCGGGTGGCCCGGACCGCGGCGTCGGTCAATGCGCTCAGGGCCGCCGACCGGTCGCCGCCCTCGGTCACCGGCAGGACCGCCCGCCACGCCTGGGCCACCCCGTCTTCCACCTGGACCGCCAGCTTGAGGGCGGTGTCCCGGTCGGTCACCTCGAACGGCAGCTGGTAGCCGGCCGGCGCCGGTGCCGCGCTCGCCTGCAGCGACGCCAGCTTGGTCACCAGCACGTCGCGGCGGTCCCGATGGACCGCCTCCGCCGCCCGAGCCTCGGTCCGGTCACGGCGGGCGGTCAGCTTCACCCCGAGGATCCCGTACGCGTAGATCGCCGCCTCCTCCGCCGCGAGAGCGGCCGCCAGCTGCGCGTTCACCGCAGGGCCTCGGCATGCGTGGCCCGTGCCGCGGCGATCGAACCGACCAGCGCCGCCCGCTCCGAGGGGGCGGTCCGGCAGGCAGCCGCAGCCGTCTTCTGCGCCGCCTGCTCCGCCTTGCGCAGGGCGGCCACGGACTTCGCCTCCGCCGGCGGCGCGCTGGCGGCGGCTGACGGCAGCGCGGCGCCGATGAGCTTCGCCAGCTCGGCGGCGTGCGCGCGGTGGTCCTCGGCCAGCGGGGCCAGCCGCTGCTGGAGCGCGGGCTCGGCGAGGATCGCGCGGTCGTACGCGGCGGCGAGCTGCCGTGCCTCGTCCAGCACGGGCTGCAGGGCGTCGGGAGGCGGTGGCGGCTTCGGGTCGTCGTCGAGGAGCCCGCATCCAGCGAGCGCGGAAACACCCACAGCCGTCCCCAGCAGCTGACGTCTTTTCACGCCCGCCAGTCAACACCATCCGCGCCCGTGCCCCGGCCGGTGGCCGTTGACCTGCGTATGGCGCGGATTCGGTGCGGCGGCGGCGGGGCCGCGGGCGCGGCGCGTTACGCTCTGCGTCAGCCGCCGGGGAATTCGGCCCCGGTGGCATGCCGGTGTTCCCGGCGATCGGCCGGCGGGCGGCGTGCCACCCGCCGTACTCGAGCAGAAGGGTTGGGCCCGATGACGCAGCGTGGTCGCGCCGGCGCCCGGCCGGCGAACCGCCGCTCCGGGAACCGGGGGCGGGACGCCTCCGACGAGACACGCGCGCCCGCTGCCCCGCGCATCGACCTCGTGGCCGCCCGGGCCCGGGTCCGCGCGGTGATCGAGCCGGTCGTCGCGGCCGCCGGGTACGACCTCGAAGAGGTGAACCTGTCCCGTGCCGGAAGGCGCCACCTCGTGCGGGTGCTTGTCGACGCCGACGGCGGGATCAGCCTCGACGACGTGGCCGTGGTCTCCCGCGAGATCTCGGCGGCGCTCGACGCGGCGGACGAGAACGACGGCGAGGTGCTCGCGGGCGAGTACCAGCTCGAGGTCGGGTCGCCCGGGGTGGACCGGCCGCTGACCCTGCCCCGGCACTGGCGGCGCAACGTCGGGCGGCTGGTCACCGTCCCCGCCGGCGGGCGGTCGCTGACCGGCCGCATCACGGCGGCCGACGACCTCGGGATCGTCCTGGACGTCGACGGCACGGCGAGCGAGATCGCGTACGCGGAGCTCGGGCCGGGCAAGGTGCAGATCGAGTTCAAACGGCTCGACGAGGCGGTCTTCCCGGACGAGGACGAGGACGACCCCGACGACGATGAAGATGACGACGAGGATGGGGAGGGCGAGGGAAAGTGAACATCGACCTCGCGGCGCTGCGCGCCCTGGAGCGCGAGCGGGAGATCCCGTTCGAGACGATCCTCGCGGCGATCGAGACGGCGCTGCTGACCGCGTACCGGCACACGGACGGGGCGGAGAGCCACGCCCGGGTGGAGATCGACCGCAAGACCGGCGCGGCCTCCGTGTTCGCGCAGGAGCTCGACTCCGAGGGCACGATCGTCCGCGAGTGGGACGACACCCCGCACGACTTCGGCCGGATCGCGGCGATGACCGCCAAGCAGGTGATCCTGCAGCGGCTGCGCGAGGCCACCGACGAGGCGCACTTCGGCGAGTACGCCGGCCGCGACGGTGACCTGGTCACCGGCATCGTGCAGGCCGACGCCGCGCGGGCCGAGAAGGGCATCGTCATCGTCGACCTCGGCAAGCTCGAGGCGGTGCTGCCGCAGGCCGAGCAGGTGCCGGGGGAGACGTACGACCACGGGTCGCGGATCCGGGCGATCGTGGTGCACGTCGCCAAGGGCTTCCGCGGGCCGCAGATCACCCTGTCGCGCTCGCACCCGGCGCTGGTGAAGAAGCTCTTCGCGCTCGAGGTGCCCGAGATCGCCGACGGCACGGTGGAGATCGCCGCCATCGCACGTGAGTCTGGTCACCGTACGAAGATCGCGGTCCGCTCGACGGTGGCGGGCGTCAACGCCAAGGGCGCCTGCATCGGGCCGATGGGCCAGCGGGTGCGGGCCGTCATGAGCGAGCTGCACGGCGAGAAGATCGACATCATCGACTGGTCGGACGATCCCGCGCAGTTCGTGGGCAACGCCCTCTCGCCGGCGAAAGCCCTGCGTGTCGAGGTTGTGGACGCCGCCGCGCGTACCGCACGGGTGACCGTTCCGGACTTCCAGCTCTCCCTGGCCATCGGCCGGGAGGGGCAGAACGCCCGGCTCGCCGCCCGGTTGACCGGATGGCGCATCGACATCCGTCCCGACAACGAGCCGGCCGCGGCCGCGGAGCGGGATGCCGCCGAGACCGGAAGCTGACCGGATACGCGGACCACGCGCCGGAGGGGTAGACTTTTCAGCGGTCGGTCCGGTGCGAACGTGCATCGGGTGTCGCTCACGCGTGCCGGCCTCTCAATTGCTGCGGTTCGTCGCGGTGAAGGCCGGGGATGATCTCCGGCTGGAGCCCGATCCGGGCCGCCGGCTGCCGGGTCGGGGAGCGCACCTGCATCTTGATCCGGCCTGTTTCGCGCAGGCGGAGCGGCGTCGCGCCTTCGGGCGTGCGCTGCGTCTCACCGGTGTTGCTGACACCGGCTTGCTTGCCGAACACATCCGTGCGGCCGTGCCGCGCGGAACAACCGATGACGACGCGTCAGAGCTTCGTCACGACCCAGCAAGGTAGGACGACCGACATGAGCACACGATGAAGTCCCTGAAATGACCAGGCTTCAAGTGCAGGAGTGAGGTCGCTGCGGGTTTGGCTCGCACGACCTCGAAGTGAGGAGTGCAGTGCCAGGTAAGGCCCGCGTACACGAGCTCGCGAAGGAGCTCGGGGTCGACAGCAAGACCGTTCTCGCCAAGCTCAAGGAGATGGGCGAGTTCGTCAAATCCGCATCGAGCACGGTCGAGGCCCCGGTGGCCCGGCGGCTGCGTGGTGCCCTCGACGCCCAGGGCGGTGCTGCTCCGGCGGCTCCCGCCGCGGCCGCGCCGAGCGCCCCCGCAGCACCCAGTGCGCCCCGTCCCACGCCCACGACCGCACGGCCGCAGCCGCCGCGCCGGCCGGCCGCCCCGGCTGCGGGAGCGCCCAGCGCGCCCGCGTCCCCGGCGCCGAGCCCCGGCTCGCTGGCCCGGCCCAAACCGCCGGTCCCCGGCCGTCCGGGCCCCACGCCCGGCCCGGTGGCCAAGCCGGCCAGTGCCCACGACATCGAGGTGGCGGCCGCCGAGGCGCGCGCCTCGGCGCTCAAGGCCGAGCAGGAGGCAGCGGTGAAGGCGGCCCAGGCCGCACGGACCCGCGACGCCGAGCGCCGGGCGCAGCAGCCCCCGGCCGACGGCGCCTCGCGCCCGCGCCCGCCGGGCCCGGGCACGGTTCCGCCGCGTCCCGGTTCGCCCGCGGCCGCTCGTCCCGGCGCGCCGGGCACGCCGACGCCGGGTCGTCCCGGCCCGGGCGGCAGCCCGCGCCCGCCGGCGCGTGGCCCCGGTAACAACCCGTTCGGCGTCTCCGGAGGAAGCGGCGCAGCGCGGCCGACGCCCTCGGCGATGCCCCGTCCCAACCAGGCGGGCATGCCGCCGCGGCCGAGCCCTGCCTCGATGCCGCCGCGGCCCAGCCCCGCGTCCATGCCCGCGCAGCGTCCCGGTCGCCCGGGTGGTCCCGGTGCGGGCCGTCCCGGTGGTCCGGGCGGTGGCGGCGGCCGTGGCGGTGCCGGTGGCGGCTTCCGTCCCGGTGGCGGCGGTGGCGGTGGCGGCTTCCGCGGCGGTCCCGGTGGGGGCGGCGGCGGTGGCGGTGGCTTCCGCGGCGGTCCCGGCGGCGGTGGCGGCGGTGGCGGTGGCTACCGCGGCGGCCCCGGTGGTGGCGGCGGTGGACCGGTCGGTGCCGGTGCCCCGGGTCGTCCCGGTGGTGGCGGCCGTGGCCGTGGCGGCGGTGCCGCGGGTGCCTTCGGGCGTCCGGGCGGCCGGCCGACCCGTGGCCGCAAGTCGAAGAAGCAGCGGCGTCAAGAGTTCGACAACCTGTCGGCTCCGGCGATGTCGTCGGGCGCGCCCCGCGGCAACGGCCAGGAGATCAGGCTGTCGCGCGGCGCGTCGCTGTCCGACTTCGCCGACAAGATCAACGCCAACCCCGGCTCGCTGGTCCAGGAGATGTTCAACCTGGGCGAGATGGTGACGGCGACGCAGTCGTGCTCCGACGACACGCTGCTGCTGCTCGGCGAGCACCTGGGCTTCAACGTGCAGATCGTCAGCCCCGAGGACGAGGACCGCGAGCTGCTCGCGCAGTTCAACATCGACCTCGATGCCGACGTCGCCGAGGACCGCCTCGTCACCCGGCCGCCGGTCGTGACCGTCATGGGTCACGTCGACCACGGTAAGACGAAGCTGCTCGACGCGATTCGCAAGACCAACGTGGTCGCCGGCGAGGCGGGTGGCATCACCCAGCACATCGGCGCCTACCAGGTGCAGTACGAGCACAACGGCGAAGACCGCGCCATCACCTTCCTGGACACCCCGGGTCACGAGGCGTTCACCGCCATGCGTGCCCGTGGCGCCCAGGCGACGGACATCGTCATCCTGGTGGTGGCCGCCGACGACGGCGTCATGCCGCAGACGGTGGAGGCGTTGAACCACGCCAAGGCGGCCGAGGTGCCGATCGTGGTCGCGGTCAACAAGGTCGACAAGCCGGACGCCAACCCGGAGAAGGTCCGCCAGCAGCTGGCCGACTACGGCCTGCTCGCCGAGGAGTACGGCGGCGACACGATGTTCGTCAACGTCGCGGCGAAGCCCGGCATCGGCATCGACGACCTGCTCGAGGCCGTCCTGCTGACCGCCGACGCGTCGCTGGAGCTCACCGCTCCGATCGACGGGCCGGCTCAGGGTGTCGTGGTGGAGTCGCACCTGGACAAGGGCCGCGGTGCGGTCGCCACCGTCCTGGTGCAGAAGGGCACGTTGCGGGCCGGCGACTCGATCGTGGCGGGCGGCGCGCACGGCCGCGTCCGCGCCATGCTCGACGAGAACGGCCAGACCGTGGCCGAGGCGGAGCCGGCTCGTCCGGTCCTGGTGCTGGGTCTGACCTCGGTGCCGGGCGCGGGTGACACGTTCCTCGCCGCCGAGGACGACCGCACGGTGCGGCAGATCGCCGAGCAGCGGCAGGCACGCCGCCGCGCGGCGAGCTTCGCCAACTCGCGCGGCCGGGCCACCCTCGAGACGCTCATGGAGCAGCTCAAGGAGGGCGAGAAGACCTCGCTCACGCTGCTCATCAAGGGTGACTCCTCCGGTTCGGTGGAGGCCCTCGAGGACGCGCTGTTCAAGATCGAGATTCCGGACGAGATCCAGCTCAAGGTCATCCACCGCGGCGTCGGTGCGATCACCGAGAGCGACGTCAACCTGGCGTCGGCCTCGTCGGAGCAGATCGCGACGATCATCGGCTTCAATGTCCGGGCCTCGAACAAGGTCAAGGAGATGGCCGACCGCGCCGGCGTGGAGATCCGCTACTACAGCGTGATCTACCAGGCCATCGAGGAGATCGAGGCGGCGCTCAAGGGCCTGCTCAAGCCCGAGTTCGAAGAGGTCGAGCTGGGCACGGCGGAGATCCGCGAGGTCTTCCGCTCGTCCAAGATCGGTCTCATCGCGGGCTGTATGGTCCGGTCGGGCCTCATCCGCCGCAACGCCAAGGCGCGCATCCTGCGCGAGGGTGTCGTGGTGGCGGAGAACGTCACGATCAGCTCGCTGAAGCGGTTCAAGGACGACGCCACCGAGGTCCGCGAGGGCTTCGAGTGTGGTCTGACGCTCCAAGGCTTCGGCACGCCGCAGATCGGCGACGTGATCGAGACCTTCGAGATGCGCGAGAAGCCGCGGGCCTGATGCCCCCGGCATGACGTCGGCCCCCGGTGCTCCGGCACCGGGGGCCGTTGTCTTTACTACTGGGATGTCCCGCTACGCCCTGCTCCTCGCCCCCTCCGCCAACCGCGTCTACGCCGACCAGGCCGGCCGCCTCTCCCGCGCCGAACTGGCCGCCTTCGCCCCGGCGCTGTCGGCCCCCCTCGAGGCGATCACGGAGACCACCATCGGCGGCGTCGGCTACGTCACCTTCGACGGTGAACTCGGCGCGAGGGACATCGCGTACCTGTCCAACCTCTCCGCCGGCTACGCCCTCTTCGAACGCGTCGAGGACGACCTGCTGCGCCCCGTCGAACTGCACCCGCTGGCGCGCTACGACAGCGACCTGATCACCATCCCCAAGTACGCCGGCAAGACCAACGAGCAGTTCACCAGGCTCCTGCTCAACCTCACCCTCCTCGCCTCGGCGTCCGCACCCCGGATGCTCGACGGCCACCTCACCGTCTGCGACCCGCTCGCCGGCCGCGGCACCACGCTCAACCAGGCCCTCATGTACGGCTACGACGCGCTCGGCATCGAGATCGACGGCAAGGACGTGGAGGCGTACAAGCTCTTCCTGCAGACCTGGCTCAAGCGCAAACGGCTCAAGCACACCGCAGACCTGGTCCCGGTACGCCGCCAGGGCCGCCGCGCCGCCCGCCGCCTCGAGGTCACGCTGGCGGCGAGCAAGGAGGAGCACAAGTCCGGAGCGGTCCAGAAGGTCACGCTCCTGCACACCGACACGACCCAGCTCGACGGCCTGCTGCGCGCCAACTGCGCCGACGTCCTGGTCGCCGACCTCCCGTACGGCATCGCCCACGGCAGCCATGACGACGAGGGCGGCATGTCCCGCCGCCCCCTCGACCTCCTCGAACGGGCCGTCCCGGTATGGCTCCCCCTCCTGCGCCCCGGCGGCGCGATGGGCCTGTCCTGGAACACCAAGGTCGCGAAGCGCGAGCTGGCGGAGGACATCCTCATCGCCAACGGCCTGGAGATCGTCGCCCACGACGACCTCAGCCACCGCGTCGACCAGGGCATCGAACGCGACGTCCTGGTGGCCCGGAAACCCGGGTGATCGTGCCGGCCGGCGGGCGTAGTCTGCTGCCTGATGTATACGGAGACTGCGCTCTTTGACCTGCTCCTGCCCGGTGACTCCCGCTCACTCAAGCAGAAGCGCTCCTACGTCCGGCCGATCATCGCCATGCTCCGCAAGTTCGAGGTCAGCGTCGCCGAGGTGGGCATGCACGACCTCCACGGGCGCGCCCAGATCGGGGTCGCGGTGGTGGCGGCCGAGCCGGCCCAGGCCCGGGCGGTCATCGACACGTGCGAGAACCAGGTCGCCGGGCGGCCGGAGATCGAGCTGCTCTCGGTCCGCCGCCGCCTCTACGGCGACGACGACTGAGCGGACCGATAGCCTCGGAGACGGAAGCGGCCGGGTACAGCGGCCGCCGCACCCCTGACCGCTACCAGGGACGTGACGTCGTGGATCAGTTCGCTGACCAGCTCCGCCGCCTCCGGACCCGTCGCGGCCTCTCGCTCCGCGAGCTCGCCGCAGCCGTGCACTACGGCAAGTCCTATCTGCACGAGCTGGAAACCGGGCGCAAGCCAGCCACGGAAGCCATCGCCAGGCGCCTCGACGAGGCTCTCGCGGCCGGCGGTCGCCTGGTCGCGAGCCTGCGGCCTGCCGCGGCGGAAGATGTCGAGTCCGAGGTCGAAGCGCTCGAGCTCGCCCGCCGCGTCACCGCCTCAGACGTCGGGCCGGAGACCCTCGACCGTCTCGAACGGGCCGTCGACGCCCTGGCCATGGCATACGCCACTACCGTTCCGGCCGAGCTCCTTCCCCGAGTCCGTCGGCATCTCGAGTACGTCTGCGCCCTGGTCGATGCCCGCAAGACCCTGGCACAGCACCGGCGGTTACTGGTTGTCGGTGGCTGGCTGTCGCTCTTGCGCGCCACCCTCCACGTCGACCTCCGGCAGTCGCTTCGCGCGGACGCCTACTTGACCACCGCCGCCCAGCTGGCCGAGCAGGCCGAGCATCCGGAGATCGCCGCTTGGTGCCTCGAGACGAAGGCATGGAAGGTCCTCACCTCGGGCGATCACCGGCAGGCGCTGGAGCTGTCCCAGCACGCTCAGGAAGTCGCTCCGCGCGACACGTCAGCCTTCGTCCAAGCTTCTGCCCAGGAAGGTCGGGCGTGGGCGAGGCTCGGCGACCGGGCACAGACCCGCCGCACCCTCGACCGGGTCGAGCGCCTCGCGGAGCACCGGCCCCATCCGGAGAACCCCGAGCACCACTACCAGTACGACCCGGCGAAGGCGCGCTCGTACGCAGCTACGACGCTGGCGTGGGCCGGTGACCCGGCGGCGGAGGCGGTGGCGCGGGAGGTCATCACCGACCTCGAGGAGGAAGGCACCCGGCCGCGGCGGATCGCCTCGGCCAGGCTCGACCTGGGTCTGGCGCTGCTCGCTGCGGACAAGCCTGATGAGGCTGCCGCAGTGACGAGTCAGGCGATCGGATCCGGCCGGATCGTGCCGTCGAACTGGTGGCGGGTGTCCGAGGTCGTCGCCGGTGTGCGGCTTGCCGGCGTGTCCGAGGCGTGCGACCTGCTCGAACAGTACGAAGCCTTCCGCCCGTAGCCCGCTGTCCGCCGGCCGGCGGACGAGACGACAAGCCCAGCGGACACCGCAAGTCTTCACGTTCCGTGATTGCCCGACGACGATCGTTGCCGAGGAAGGGCAACGATTGCGGGAGGGCAGGCATGGTCTGGCTTAACCGATGGCGTAGGGCGAAGACGCGCCGTGGCCTGGCGGCGGCGCGGAGAGCGCAGGAGCGCGACCGCGACGACGCCCGGCAGCGTCTCGCCGGTGACCCGCCTGACTGGAACGGCGTCACCGCCCGGCTGCCGGTCTGGCAGGCGGCGCCGCTCCTGACGCCCGGGCAGCGGGACCGGAGCGGCCGCAGGCCCTGACCGGGCGGTTGTCGTGGGGGAGTTCGAGGGGTTGCGGCGCCGGACCGGGGGGCGGGACGGACCGGCGGGACGTTCGGGGTAGGGCGGTCATGGGTAGGCTCTCAGCGTTGGGCGGGGGTTGGTCTTACCCCGTAGGCACGGTTGTCGGAGGTGGGCGATATGTCGGACCCGGCCAAGACGCGACGGCACGCGGAGCGGGTGCGGGAGCTGGTGGCCTCGCTGGTGCGCGAGATCAAGGATCCCCGGCTCGGCATGGTGACGGTCACCGACGCCCGGATCACGGGGGACCTGCGGGACGCTCACGTGTACTACACCGTGCTGGGTGACCAGACCGAGCAGGCCTCGACCGCCGCCGCTCTGGAGAGTGCCAAGGGGATGCTGCGCAGCCGCGTCGGGCATGCGCTCGGGCTGCGGCACTCGCCCAGCCTGACCTTCGTGCTCGACAACGTGCTCGATCACGCGAAGGAGATCGACGACCTGCTCGCCGCGGCGCGGCATCGGGACGCCGAGGTGCAGCGGCTGGCCGCCGGGAAGCAGTATGCCGGGGATCCCGACCCGTACAAGTCGGATGACGACGAGGACGACGAGGGCGCCGACGACCGGGTGAGCGCCGAGGAGAAACGGTGACCGACGCCGTCGCCACGGCGGGGGTGCGGGACGCCGGCGGGCATCCGGGCGCGGTGGTGCCGGTCAGCATCGCGGAGGCCGAGTGGGCCGCCGCGGTGCGGACGGTTCGCGAGCTGGCCCCGGGCGGCCGGGTGCTGCTGGTGTGCCACGTCAACCCCGACGGTGACGCGCTCGGGAGCATGCTGGGCTTCGCGCTGGGCCTGCGCCGGCTGGGCGTACGCGATCTGCAGGCGACCTTCCCCGGCCCGTTCGAGATCCCGGACCCGTTCACCGGCCTGCCCGGCCTGGATCTGCTGGTGCCCGAGGCCGAGGCGTACCCGGATCCGGATCTG
The DNA here is from genome assembly GCF_040676695.1 of Actinoplanes sp. NPDC049548. Taxonomy (NCBI): domain Bacteria; kingdom Bacillati; phylum Actinomycetota; class Actinomycetes; order Micromonosporales; family Micromonosporaceae; genus Actinoplanes; species Actinoplanes sp. NPDC049548. The sequence continues at coordinate 59,189 of NZ_JBFAPM010000006.1, read as the reverse complement.
ATGGTGGTCTTCGACGTGGCGTCGGAGTCGCGGCTGGGCGGCCTGGTCGACCGGCTGGACACCGCCGGCGCCGCGGTCGTGCTCGATCACCATGCCTCGAACACCCGCTTCGGCGGCGTGCACCTGGTCGATGCCACCGCGGCCGCCACGTCCGTGGTCGCCGAGGAGCTGCTGGACCGGCTGGACGTGCCGCTCGACGCGGAGATCGCCGAGTGCCTGTACGTGGCGCTGGCGACCGACACCGGCTCGTTCCGTTTCGACATGACCACGCCGCGGGTGCACGAGATGGCCGCCCGGCTCATCGCGACCGGGCTGCGGCCCGGGGACATCTCGCGGCGCATCTTCGACAGCCGGCCGTTCGGTGCCATGAAGTTGTTCGCCGACGTGCTGGGGCGTGCTCAGCTCGATCCCACGGCGGCCGGTGGGCACGGCATGGTGTGGACGTACGCGACGCTCGAGGACCTGGTACGGCACGAGCAGCGGCCTTACGTGCTGGATGCGCTCATCGACCCGGTGCGGTGCGTGGCCGAGGTCGACGTGTCGGTGGTGGTGAAGCAGCTCGGTGACGGCGAGTGGGCGGTGTCGCTGCGCAGCAAGGGTGCGGTCGACGTGAGCGGCGTGGCCGTGGCGCTCGGCGGAGGCGGGCACCGGCTCGCGGCGGGCTTCACCGGCTACGGGACGCCCGGTGACGTCGTCGTGGCCGTACGTGAAGAGCTGGACCGGCATCTGATCTAGCAGCCGCAGGGGGAAAGGCCGGCCGGTGGGCCGGCCTTTTGTCGTTGATCGGGTTCTCGCAGTACGGGATACCGGGGGCACGCAGCGAGACTGAACGATAGTTTGGACTGAACGGTGATTTGGTTTTTGCACGGTCACGACCTCGACCCGCCGCGGAGACCTCGAGCCACCCGGATGCACCCGTCCGGGCCGCGTTGCCCCGCCTGACGTCCGGCGATCCCGGACCGGTCCTCGCGACGCACCGCTCGACCCCACCTGTGGAAGGACCTTGACCATGGCTGCCAAGCCGAAGCCCCAGCCGTCCGACGACGCCCGCGAGCAGGCCCGCCGCGCCCTGCAGACGTCCCTGGACACGCGTCAGTAGGTAACTGCCGCCCTGCGTTTGCGATCCTTACGGCGAGGCGGGCATCATGGGCTTTCATGAGCCCGTCCGCCGTGATCGCCGACAGCTCCCTCACCCGGCGCATCGCCGCGCTGGCCCTTCCCGCCCTGGTCGTGCTGGCCGCCGAGCCGCTCTACGTGCTCGTCGACACCGCCGTCGTGGGCCACCTCGGCCGCGTGCCGCTCGCCGCGGTCGCCGTCGGTGGCACCGTGATCTCCCTCGCCGTCTGGTTCGGCACGCTGATGGCGTACGGGACGACCGGGCGCGCCGCCCGCCGGTTCGGTGCCGGCGACCGCACCGCGGCCGTGGCGGAGGGCGTCCAGGCGTCGTGGCTCGCTCTGACGACCGGCGTCCTGCTCGTCGTCCTCGCCCAGATCTTCGCCGACCCGCTGACCCGCGCTCTCGCGAGCGACCCGCAGGCCGCCGGTGCCGCCGCCGGCTGGTTGCGCATCGCCGTGCTCGGCGCCCCCGGGCTGCTGCTCGCCGCGGCCGGCAACGGCTGGATGCGCGGGGTGCAGGACACCCGCCGGCCGCTGTACTTCGTGCTCGGTGCCAACGTGCTCTCCGCCGTGCTCTGCCCGGTGCTGGTCTATCCGCTGGGGTGGGGCCTGACCGGTTCGGCGGTCGCCAACGTCGTCGCCCAGTCGGTCTCCGGCGGTCTCTTCCTGTGGGCGGTGGTGCGCGAGCACGCCCCGCTGCGCCCGGTGCCGTCGATCATCGGCAACCAGATCGTCCTGGGGCGGGACCTGCTCATCCGCGGTGCGGCCTTCCAGGCGTGCTGGCTGTCGGCGACCGCGGTGGCCGCCCGGTTCGGGGTGGCCGCGGTCGGCGCCCATCAGATCGCCCTGCAGCTGTGGTTCTTCGCCGCTCTGGCGCTCGATGCGGTGGCGATCGCCGCCCAGTCGCTCGTGGGGGCGGCGCTCGGCGCGGGCGACGAACGGGCCGCCCGCGAGGTGGCGCGCCGGGTGACCGTCGTCGGCGGGGTCGCCGGGCTGGGCTTCGCGGTGCTGGCCGCGGCGGGCGCCGGGGTGATCCCCGGGCTCTTCACGGGTGACCGGGCCGTGCACGAGCAGGCCGCCGTGGTGTGGCCGTGGTTCGTGGCGCTGCTGCCGTTCGCCGGGGTGGTCTACGCCCTCGACGGGGTGATGATCGGTGCGGGCGACGTCGGCTACCTGCGCAGCATGACCCTGGTGGGCGCGCTGGGCGGCTTCCTGCCGCTCATCTGGCTCGCATACGCGTTCGGCTGGGGCCTGCCCGGCATCTGGGCCGGCCTGGCGATGTTCACGCTGGTCCGCCTCGTCGCCCTGCTCGCCCGCTGGCGCAGCGCGCGATGGGCGGTCCTGGGCGTCACCCGCTGACGGCGGTCTGGTTGGGTGGAGCCCGTGAACGTGGACGGTCTCATCGTTGTGGACAAGCCGGCCGGGATGACCTCCCATGACGTCGTCGCCCGGATCCGGCGGCTGGCGAAGACCCGGCGGGTGGGGCACGGCGGCACCCTCGACCCGATGGCCACGGGGGTGCTGGTGATCGGGGTCAACCGGGCGACGCGGCTGCTCACGTACGTGATCGGGTCCGAGAAGAGTTACCGGGCCACGATCCGGCTGGGTCAGTCGACCGTGACCGACGACGCCGAGGGCGACGTGACGGCGACCGCGGCCACGGACGATGTCACCGATGAGGCGATCCGCGACGGGCTGGCCGCGCAGACCGGCGAGATCGACCAGGTGCCGAGCGCGGTGAGTGCGATCAAGGTGAACGGGGAGCGCGCGTACAAGCGGGTGCGGGACGGTGAGGCGGTCGAGCTGGCCGCGCGCCGGGTCACCGTGCACCGCCTGGACGTCTTCGACATCCGGCGCCCGGGCGAGGTCGTCGACGTGGACGTCGACGTGACGTGCTCGAGTGGCACGTACATCCGGGCCATTGCCCGGGATCTCGGCCGCGGGCTGGGCGTGGGCGGGCACCTGACGGCGCTGCGGCGTACGGCCGTGGGCGGCATGACGCTCGACGAGGCGGCCACGTTGGAGCAGCTCGAGAAGCGCGCGCCGGACGTGGTGTCGTTGCCGATGGCCCAGGCCGCCCGGCGGGCCTTCCCGCACCGCGAGGCGACACCGGAGGAGGCCCGCGTGCTGAGCCACGGGGGGCCGCTCGAGCCGGTCGGCATCGAGGGACCGTACGCGGTTTTCGCCCCGGACGGTGACGTGCTGGCCGTCGTGTCGGAGCGCGGCGGCCGGGCCCGCGCCGAGATCGTGCTGCGGCCGGCCTAGGAGCGGCCCGGAAGGTGCTGAGCGACGACGGCGACGAGGTCGGCCGCCGCGTACGGCTTGTCCAGGAAGCCGTCGCAGCCCGCCTCCAGGGCCGCCGCCCGGTCCTGGGGCAGCACGCTCGCCGTCACCGCCACCACGGCCGGGCGCTTGTGGCCCCCGCCCGCCGTGCCCGCGGCGAGCTCGCCGGCGAGCGTCAGCCCGTGGCCGTCCGGCAGGTTCATGTCGAGCAGGACGAGGTCGACCGCGCGCTCGCCGAGCCGGCTGCGCGCCGCCGCCAGGTTGGGGGCGTCGATCACCTCGGCGTCGCGGACGGCCTCGATGTCGGCCCGCGCGAGAACCGCTTTGACCAGGGTGCGGTTCAGTTCCTCGTCCTCGACCAGCAGGATGCGCGGGTTCTCGGCCGTCACGGCTTCTCCTTCTCCACGTCGTTGCGTACGCCGAGCAGCGGGGCGAGCTTGTCCGAGCCGGCCCCGCCGGCCATCGCGGTGGCGACCACGCCGCCTGCGATGGCCGTGGCCACCATCGATGCGTCGCCGGCACCCGGGGTGAGGCCCAGCACCGGCGTCTGCTTTGTCGCCGGGTCCTGCTCGAGCGCCGCCAGCATGCTGAAGCCGTCGACCTCGCGGGCCTGCATGTCGCAGACGATGAGGTCGAAGTGGCCCTCGCGGCTCTTGGCGAGCCCGTCCCGGCCGTCCGCGACGGCGACCACGTCGGCTCCGCCGGCGCGCAGGCCGTCCTCGATGGCTTTCCGGATGGTGTCGTCGTGGTCGACCACGAGCACGCGGGGCGCCGGGCGGCAGGCGATCGTCCGGGCCAGCGCCCCGAGCAGCGCCGCCTGGTCGACCGGCTTCACGAAGTAGTCGTCGGCGCCGAGCGCCAGGCCGGCCTGCCGCTCGTCGATGATGGTGGCGAAGAACACCGGGATGCCGGCCAGCCGCTCGTCGGCCTTGAGCCGCCGGAGCACCTCGAAGCCGTCCATGCCGGGCAGCGCCACGTCGAGCACGATCGCGTCCGGCGGGTGCGCTCCGGCCGCGGTGAGCCCCGCCTCGCCGCTTCCCGCCACGTCGACGCGGTAGCCGGCGCTGTCGAGCTGGGTCCGCATGAGCTCCGCCGCCTGCGGGTCGTCCTCGACCAGCAGCACCCGGGCGCCCGCGCCGGGGCCCTCGGGGGCGGACGAGCTGATCACGGGCGCGGCGGGCAGCCGTACGGTGAAGGCACTGCCCTCACCCGGCACCGACGTCAGCGAGATCTCGCCCTCGTGCGCCTCGACCAGGCGCTTGGTGAGGGCGAGCCCGAGGCCGGTGCCCGCGCGTTGCCGGTCGGGGTCGCCGACCTGCTGGAACTCCTCGAAGACCTTCTGCTGGTCCTCCGGCGCGATGCCGACGCCGGTGTCCGCGACCGTGACGGTCACCCTCTCGCTGTCGGCCGTCGTCGTGACCGTGATCCGGCCGCCGCGCGGGGTGAACTTGATGGCGTTCGAGAGCAGGTTCTCGACGATCTGCCGGAAGCGCAGCCGGTCGGCCGTCGCGGTGGCCGGTGCGAGGTGGGTGACCACGGTCAGGTCGTTGGTCGTGATCAGCGGGCTCAGGCCGGTGAGCAGCTCCTCGACGGCGGTGTCGACGCGCAGCGGGGCCAGCCGCAGCTCGAGCCGCCCGGCCTCCACCTTGGCCAGGTCGAGGATGTCGTTGATCAGGCCGAGCAGGTGCCGGCCGCTGGTGTGGATGTGGTCGACCCACTCGGCGGGCACCCGGCGCCGGTCGCCGTCCGGCTCCTCCATCCGCATGAGGTCGCTGAAGCCGATGATCGCGTTGAGCGGCGTCCGCAGCTCGTGGCTCATGTTGGCCAGGAACGCGCTCTTCGCCTGGCTGGCCCGGGTGAGCGCCTCCACCGAGGCGCTGAGCTCGCTCGCCATCCGGCTCTGCGCGGCCATGACGGCCTGCCGCTCGGCGAGAATGCCGGCCTGCCCGCCGAGCAGGGCGAGCAGCCGCAGGTCGTCGTCGCTGAACAGGGTCCGGTGCCGGTTGAACAGCAGCACCGCGCCCTCGGCCTCGGGCGGCACCGGCATGCTCAGGACGGTGACGAAATCGTCGCCCAGATCGTTGCCGAAGTGCTGGACCAGCGCCGGGTTCCCCTCGCGCAGCCGGGCCGGGCGCCCGGCCCGGATCAGCGCCGTCAGGTCGGCGGACCGCAGCTCCTCCGGGATGCGCTCGGCCGGCCCGGCGTAGGCGGCGGGCACCAGCAGGCCGTCGCTGCGCGGCATCAGGACGGCCACCGCGTCCGCCCCGGTCTGCTCGCGCATGATCTGGGCGTACATCTGCCAGACCTGTTCCGGCGTGCTGACCTGGGCCCGCAGCAGCCGCTCGGTGACCTTCTGGGCGGCGGAGGCGCCGAAGGCCCGGCGCAGCCAGCGGGGCGGCTCGAAGGCGATCAGGTAGCCGAGCCCGGAGACCAGCGCCAGCATGCGGTTCACGACGGCGGGCAACCCGCTGATGCCGAGCAGGACGATCATGATGCCGAAGGTGAGGGTGGCCCAGGCGGCGATGATCAGCCGTGCACGGTTCGCGCCGGTGCGGGAGCGGGCCTTGCCGTAGAGCAGGGCGGCCGCGATCACCTCGGTGACGAGGAAGTACCCCACCGCCGGCAGCACCCAGCTCTGCGGCAGCGGGCGGCCGAGGAAGAACAGCGGCGCGGTGACGGCGACGTAGGTCACCAGCAGGACGACGTGCAGCCAGGGCGGCACCGATCGGACCCGGCCCGCGAGGCGCACGGTCAGGTAGGGCTGCGCCAGCAGCAGAGCGAGTGAGACGGAGTTCACCCACACCGGCATGGTCTCGTCGGTGAGCTGGCGCGCGATGTCCAGCCCGAAGAGCACGGCGCACGGGGCGAAGACGAGCGTTACATCGCGCTGCAGCGGGTCACGTCGGCGCAGGTAGCCGAACAGTGCCCGCGCGAAGAGAACGGCGAAGGTGAACTCCGCCGCGAGCAGGATGACGGCACTCCAGTCGACGCGCATATCGGCATCAACTGTAGCGTTTCAGGCAGTCGCGCAGACCGATACTCTTACGCCCGGGACGCACAGGGGGAGGCGCGGAAGATGCAGCGGTGGCGCGGCTACGAAGCGGTGCCGGGTGGGTTCGGCCGGTCGGTGGTCACCATCGGCGTCTTCGACGGGGTCCACCGCGGGCATCAGGCCATCATCGGGTACGCCGTGAAGCGCGCCCGCGACCTCGGCCTGCAGTCGGTGGTGGTGACGTTCGACCCGCACCCGGCCGAGGTGGTCCGCCCCGGCTCGCATCCCGCCGTGCTCACCGAGGCGGTCCGCAAGGCCGAGCTGATCGAGCAGCTCGGCGTGGACGCGCTCTGCGTGGTGCCCTTCACCCCGGCGTTCTCGCACCTCGGTCCGGAGGAGTTCGTGCACGACGTGCTGGTCGACGCGCTGCACGCCGCGGTGGTCGTCGAGGGCGACAACTTCCGCTTCGGCCACAAGGCGGCCGGCGACCTCGCCCTGCTGGCCCGGCTGGGCCGCACCTTCGGCTTCTCCGTCGAGGAGGCGCCGCTGGTGACGGAGGACGGGCTGGTCTTCTCGTCCACGTACATCCGCAGCTGCGTCGACGCCGGCGACGTGAAGGCCGCGGCGGACGCGCTCGGGCGCCCGCACCGGCTGGCCGGCGTGGTGGTGCGCGGCGACCAGCGTGGCCGCGAGCTGGGCTTCCCGACGGCCAACCTGATGTGCCACCGGTACGCGGCCATCCCGGCCGACGGCGTCTACGCGGCCCGCCTCATCCGCGGCGGCGAGCACGGCGGCGCCCTGCCCGCCTCGGTGTCGGTCGGCACCAACCCCACGTTCTCCGGCCGGGAGCGCCGGGTCGAGGCGTACGTTCTCGACTTCGACGGTGACCTGTACGGCGAGCGGGTGAGCCTGGACTTCGTGGCCCACCTGCGCGAGCAGCGCGTATATACCAGCATCGAGCCGCTGGTGGCCCAGATCCGGCAGGACGTCGAGGAGACCCGCGCGCTCCTCCGCTGACCTGCTGGTAGGGTTGAGCGCGGATCGGCTTATTCGATCCACGGTCCCGCCTGCCTGCCCGACGCCGCGGGCCGCGGGGAAACCGACTCACCGGCAACACAGAATCACGGAGATCATGGCGCTCGATCAAGAGACCAAGACCAAGATCATGGGCGAGTACGCGACCGTGGAGGGCGACACCGGCTCTCCCGAGGTTCAGGTCGCGATGCTCACCAAGCGGATCGCCGACCTCACCGAGCACCTGAAGGTGCACAAGCACGACCACCACAGCCGTCGTGGTCTGCTGCTGCTGGTGGGTCGTCGCCGCCGACTGCTCAACTACGTACAGAAGAAGGACATCGCGCGCTACCGGACGCTGATCGAGCGTCTCGGCCTGCGCCGATGACCTGACGGGGGAGTGGCCGCGGTGGCCGCTCCCCCGTACTGCACCAACCCACGGACCCGCGCGGCCACAGTCAGACGGCACCGGTCCTCGGTAGTGGTTCCCGGGCTGAATCCCGGGCACTTCGATCGAAGACCGGCCACGCTGTAACCGCGCTGTAGAGACCGCCGGGTCCTCGACGAAGGAGTACCGCACCACATGACAGAGCAGAAAGCTCTCGGCACCGAAACTCGCACCGCCGTCATCGACAACGGGTCGTTCGGCACCCGCGAGGTCGTCTTCTCCACCGGCCGCCTCGCCAAGCAGGCCGCCGGCTCGGTCATCGTCCAGCTGGGCGAGACCACCGTCCTGTCGGCCACCACGGCCAGCAAGGCGCCCAAGGAGCACTTCGACTTCTTCCCGCTCACGGTCGACGTCGAGGAGCGGATGTACGCGGCCGGCCGCATCCCCGGCTCGTTCTTCCGCCGCGAGGGCCGCCCGAGCGAGGACGCGATCCTCACCTGCCGCCTGATCGACCGGCCGCTGCGCCCGTCGTTCACCAAGGGCCTGCGCAACGAGGTCCAGGTCGTCGAGACCGTCCTCGCGCTCGACCCGCAGCACCCGTACGACGTCGTCGCCATGAACGGCGCCTCGATGTCGACCAAGCTCTCCGGCCTGCCGTTCAGCGGCCCGGTCGGCTCGACCCGGATCGCGCACGTCGAGGGCCAGTGGGTCGCCTTCCCGACCCTCGAGGAGCTCGAGCGCGCCACCTTCGACATGGTCGTCGCCGGGCGGGTCACCGCCGACGGTGACGTCGCGATCATGATGGTCGAGGCGGAGGCCACCCCGCACGCGATCAAGCTGATCCAGGCCGGCGCCACCGCGCCGACCGAGGAGGTCGTCGCCAGCGGTCTCGAGGCCGCCAAGCCGGCCATCCGCGAGCTCTGCCGCGCGCAGAGCGAGCTGGCCGAGGTCGCCGCCAAGCCGGTCCAGGAGTTCCCGGTCTTCCTCGACTACCAGGACGACGTGTACGCCGCCGTGGTCGAGGCCGTCCGCGAGGAGACCGCCGAGGCGCTGAAGATCGCCGGCAAGCAGGAGCGCGAGGAGGCCCTCGACCGGGTCAAGACCAAGGCGCACGAGCTGCTCGACGAGCGCTTCGAGGGCCGCGAGAAGGAGATCAGCGCGGCGTTCCGCTCGGTCACCAAGTCCGAGGTCCGCCAGCGGGTGCTGCGCGAGCAGATCCGCATCGACGGCCGTGGCCCGCGCGACATCCGGCCGCTGACAGCCGAGGTCGGCATCCTGCCGCGGGTGCACGGCTCGGCGCTGTTCGAGCGCGGCGAGACGCAGATCATGGGCGTCACCACGCTGAACATGCTGCGCATGGAGCAGGCGCTGGACACCCTCGCGCCCGAGAAGTCCAAGCGCTACATGCACAACTACAACTTCCCGCCGTACTCGACCGGTGAGACCGGCCGGGTGGGTTCGCCGAAGCGCCGCGAGATCGGCCACGGCGCGCTGGCCGAGCGGGCCCTGGTGCCCGTGCTGCCGTCGCGCGAGGAGTTCCCGTACGCGATCCGCCAGGTCTCCGAGGCGCTGGGCTCCAACGGCTCGACGTCGATGGGCTCGGTCTGCGCCTCGACGCTGTCGCTGCTGAGCGCCGGTGTGCCGCTGAAGGCGCCGGTCGCCGGCATCGCGATGGGCCTGATCTCCGACGAGGTCGACGGCAAGACGCAGTACGTCGCGCTGACCGACATCCTCGGCGCCGAGGACGCGTTCGGCGACATGGACTTCAAGGTCGCCGGCACGAGCGAGTTCGTCACCGCGCTGCAGCTCGACACCAAGCTCGACGGCATCCCGTCCGACGTGCTGGCGGGCGCCCTGCAGCAGGCGCACGACGCGCGGGCCACGATCCTCGAGGTCATGGACCAGGCGATCAACAGCCCGGCCGAGATGAGCGAGTACGCGCCTCGGGTCACCAGCGTGAAGATCCCGGTCGACAAGATCGGCATGGTCATCGGCCCCAAGGGCCAGACGATCAACGCGATCCAGGACGAGACCGGCGCCGACATCTCCATCGAGGACGACGGCACGATCTACGTCGGCGCGACCAACGGCCCGGCGGCCGAGGCGGCGGTGGAGCGGATCAACGCCATCGCCAACCCGACCCTGCCGAAGGTCGGCGACAAGTTCCTCGGCACGGTGGTGAAGACGGCCGCGTTCGGCGCGTTCATCTCGCTGCTGCCCGGCCGCGACGGCCTGCTGCACATCTCCAAGGTGGGCGACGGCAAGCGCGTCGAGAAGGTCGAGGACTTCCTCAACGTCGGCGACAAGGTCGAGGTCTCGATCGCGGACATCGACAACCGCGGCAAGATCTACCTCGACAAGGTCCGCCCCGAGGGCGAGGCGGCTCCCGAGGGTGCCGCTCCCGCGGCGTCGGACAAGCCCCGCGAGGAGCGTGCCCCCCGCGGTGACCGTGGCGAGGGCGGCGACCAGCCGCGCCGGCGCCGGTCGCGTCCGAGCGGTGACCGTGGTGGCGACCGCGGTGGCGACCGCGGCTAAGTCACCACATGACAGCGAATAACCGCGGGCCGGCCGAAAGGCCGGCCCGTGCCATTACCAAGACCCTTCAGGACGGCGTGCGCCGCACAGTCCTGCCCAGCGGTCTGCGCATCATCACCGAGTCGATTCCCACCACCCGTAGCGCCTCGCTCGGGGTGTGGGTGGGGGTGGGATCGCGCGACGAGACGTCCGTGCTGTCCGGGGCCTCGCACTTCCTCGAGCACCTGCTCTTCAAGGGCACGGAGAAGCGTACGGCCCTGGACATCTCCGCGGAGATCGAGGCCGTCGGCGGGGAGACGAACGCCTTCACCACGAAGGAGTACACCTGCTACTACGCGCGGGTGCTCGACGCCGACCTGCCGCTGGCCGTGGACGTGCTCTGCGACGCGGTCGCCAACTCGGTGCTCGACCCGGCCGACGTGGAGACCGAGCGCGGCGTGATCCTCGAAGAGATCGCCATGCACGACGACGAGCCCGGCGACGAGGTGCACGACGTCTTCACCGAGGCGATGTTCGGCCCCGGCACCCCGCTCGGCCGGCTGATCTCCGGCACCGAGGCGACCATCTCGCCGATGACCCGCGGCCAGATCAACCGCTTCTACCGGGCCCGTTACCGGGCGCCGCAGATCGTCATCACCGCGGCCGGCAACCTCGACCACGGCAAGGTCGTGCGCCTGGTCCGGGCCGCGCTGGCGGGCACGCCGCTGGACACCCCCGGCACCCCGGCCGCCGTCCGGGACGGCTCGAAGCGGCACCGGGTCAAGCCGCCCACCACCGTGGTCCGCCACCGCGACACCGAGCAGGCCCACCTCGTGCTCGGCTGCGAGGGCCTCGGCCGCGACGACGAGCGCCGCTTCGCCCAGGGCGTGCTCAACAACGTGCTCGGCGGTGGCATGTCGAGCCGGCTGTTCCAGGAGATCCGGGAGAAGCGCGGCCTCGCGTACTCGGTCTACTCCTACGGCAGCCAGTACGCCGACGCGGGCGTCTTCGCGGTCTACGCCGGGTGCGCGCCGGGCAAGGCCGAGGAGGTCCTCGACCTGATCCGCTCCGAGCTCGCCGCGGTCGCCGCGGAGGGCATCAGCGCGACCGAGCTGGCCCGGGGCAAGGGCATGGCCAAGGGCACGTACGTCCTGGGCCTGGAGGACACCGGCTCGCGGATGAGCCGGCTGGCCAAGTCCGAGCTGCTCTACGGCGACATGATGAGCGTCGACGAGCTGCTCGCCCGGGTCGACGCCGTCACCCTCGACGAGGTCAACGCGCTCGCCGCCGAGCTGCTCACCCGCCCGATGTCACTGGCCGTGGTCGGCCCGTTCGACGACGGCGCGTTTCCGTCCGCCCGCTAGCCTGGGACGCCGTGACCATCCTCAGCCCCCCGCCCCCCGTCGACGAGTCGGCGCCGGCGCCCAGCCGCAAGCGCCGGGTCATCGGCATGCTCGTCTGGGCGGCGTTGTTCGCGGTCGGCACGTACTTCATCGGCGTGCCGACCAGCGACCCGCTGATCGCGTTCGGCTGGCTGTGGCTGGCCACCATCGCGTGGCGCAGCGACCTGCCGTGGAAGCAGCACCTGCTGTTCCTGCGCGACTGGCTGCCGATCTCGTTGCTGCTGGTCGTCTACAACGTCTCCCGCGGCTACGCCGACGACCTGTTCGCCCCGCACGTCACTGAGCTGATCAACACCGACCGGACCCTGTTCGGCGGTCACGTCCCGACCGTCTGGCTTCAGCAACACCTCTATCAGCGCGGGGTGGTGCAGTGGTGGGAGGTCGTGGTCTCGCTCGTCTACGTCTCCCACTTCCTCGCGGTGCCGACCATCGGCGTGGTCCTCTGGCTGCGGCGCCGGGAGCAGTGGGCGCGCTTCATGCGCCGCTGGTTCACCCTCAGCGTCGCCGGCCTGGTCACGTACTTCCTCTATCCGGCCGCGCCGCCGTGGTGGGCCGCGAAGTTCGGCTACCTCACCGACCACGTCGAGCGGATCTCCACCAACGGGTGGAACGCGATCGGCCTGCACAGCGCCGGCAACACTCTCAACGCGTTGCAGGTCGAGGCGTCCAACCCGGTGGCCGCGATGCCGTCGCTGCACACGGCGTACGCGTTGATGGCTGTGGCGTTCTTCCTGCCGATGGTGGGGCGGCGGTGGTGGCCGCTGCTGCTGGCGTACCCGCTGGCCATGACCTTCACCCTGGTCTATTCGGGCGAGCACTACGTGATCGACGTGCTGGTCGGGTGGGCGTACGTGGGAGCGGTCTTCCTGCTGGTCGGGGCGGCCGAGCGGGCCTGGCGCCGGCGTGCAGTAAGTTCATCGCGTGACTGACGCGCGTGAACCGATCCGGGTGGGCGTCCTCGGCGCCCGCGGCCGCATGGGCCTCGAGGTGTGCAAGGCCGTCGACGGCGCCGACGACCTCGACCTCGTGGCGCGGCTTCATCGGGGCGACAAGCTGGTCGACGCCGCCGAGGCCGGGGCCCGGGTGCTCGTCGACTTCACCACCCCCGACGTGGTGATGGACAACCTGCGGTGGGCGATCGACGAGGGCATCCACGTGGTCGTCGGCGTCAGTGGCTTCACCGAGCAGCGGCTCGAGCAGGTGCGCTCGTGGCTGTCCGGCAAGCCCGGCGTCGGCGTGCTCATCGCCCCCAACTTCGGCATCGGCGCCGTGCTGATGATGCAGTTCGCGGCGCGCGCGGCCCGCTACTTCGAGTCGGCCGAGATCATCGAGCAGCATCACCCGCGCAAGCTCGACGCCCCGAGCGGCACGGCCAGTCACACGGCCCGGCTGATCGGCGCGGCCCGCGCCGAGGCGGGGCTGGGCCCGATGCCGGACGCCACCAAGGAGGAGATGGCCGGCGCCCGCGGCACCGACATCGACGGGGTGCGGATCCATGCGGTGCGGGCGGCCGGCCTGGTCGCGCATCAGGAGGTCCTCTTCGGTACGGCGGGAGAGACGCTGACCATCCGCCACGACAGCCTGGACCGGGTCTCGTTCATGCCCGGCGTCCTGCTCGCGGTGCGGCAGGTCGGCAGCCGCCCCGGCCTGACCGTCGGCCTCGACGCGCTACTGGACTGAGAGCCCCGGCGGCAGCGCGGTGATCGCCGCGCCGGCCGCGTCCACCGTGACGCCGGCCGGGGCCCCGCCGATCACGAGCCCGGAGACCTCCAGGGTGCCGAACGGCAGCCCCGGGATCGGATCCAGCCGTACCCGCCCGCCCGGCACGTCCGGCTCGAGCCCCAGGACGGCCTGGAGCATGAGCACCGAGGCCGCCGCGGACCAGGCCTGTGGGCGGCAGGCCGCCGGGTAGGGCATCGGCCGGCTCAGCGCCGCCCGCGGATGTCCGGAGTGCAGCTCGGGCAGCCGGTAGTCGAATGCCTCGGCGGCGGTCAGCAGGCCGTCGATCACCGTCGCGGCTTCCGGGCCGAAGCCCGCGCGAGCCATCCCGGCGGCCACGATCGCGGTGTCGTGGGCCCACACCGAACCGCAGTGGTACGACAGCGGCGCGAACCCGCGGTCGGCCGTGGACATGGTCCGCAGCCCGTAGCCGCCGGCCATCGCCTCCGAGCTGAGCGCGTCGACCACCGGCCGCTCCTCGCCCGGCGACAGCAGGCCGGTGCCGAGCAGGTGCCCGATATTGCTGGTCAGCGCGTCCACCGGGCGCCCGTCGCGATCCAGCGCGAGGGCGGGGTAGCCGTCGCCGGTCCAGAACCGCTCCCGGAACCGCGTGGCGAGGGCGGCGGCGTACTCCCGCCACCGATCGCCGTCAGGACGCTCGAACGCGTCCAGCAGCGCGGCGGCGTCGAGGGCCGCCCTGTACGCGTAGCCCTGCACCTCGGCCAGGGCGATCGGCGGCTCGGCCAGGCGCCCGTCGCGGAACCGGATCGCGTCTGCGGAGTCCTTCCATCCCTGATGGACGAGGCCGCGCCCGCTCGCGTCCAGGTAGTCGAGGAAGCCGCCGCCGAACCCGCCGAGCCATCCCAGCGCCGCGTCCAGGTGCGGCAGCAGCTCGGCGACCCGGTCCGCGGGCAGGCCCCACCGCCAGGCGTCGTGCAGCAGGCTGATCCACAGCGGCGTGGCGTCGACCGTCCCGTAGTAGGCGGCCGGGAGCCCGTGCCGGTCGTCCCGCCGCAACTCGTGCATGATCTTGCCGGGCGCCTCGCCGGTGACCGGGTCGTGCCGCAGGCCCTGGCGGCGCGCGAGCGCGCGGAGGGTGCCCACGGCCGGGCCGGTGCCCAGCGGCAGCAGCATCCGGGCCGCCCAGATGCTGTCGCGCCCGAACAGGGTCAGGTACCACGGCACCCCGGCGGCCAGGTAGGTGTCGTCGCCGTCGGCGAGCCGCAGACCGCGCAGGTCGTCGAGGGAGCGGGCGACGAGGCGGCCCAGCCGTCGATCGCCCGAGGTCACGCGGGCCGGGCTCCAGTCGTGGTCGCGTACCGGTGCCGAGATCACCGCGGACGGGTCGTCCACCCGTACCTTCAGTGTCAGGTCCCGGGTCTCGCCCGGAGTGAGCGTCACCGCCCAGCTCAGCCTGCTGCCCGGCGCGGTGCCGTCATGGACGGCCGTGACCGTGATCCCCTCGCGCGACCAGCTCAGCGACCCGTCGCCGGGACGCGGCGGCAGAGGCGTGCCGCGACCGCCGGACCGCACCACCGCCATCGGGGCGAGGTCGGAGGCCAGGTCGAGGGTCACGGTGGCGGTCACCGGTTCGGACGCCTCGAGCGTGATCCGCTCCTCCATCCGCGCGGGCGAGAGAATCCGTGTCCGCCGCACGTGCACCGTCGGGCCGTCGGGCCGGCGCACCACCGCGATGAAGTGCGTGCTGCCGGCCGAAACCGGGGCGTGACCGATCGGCTCGGGCTCCTCGCCGTCGAGCCGCAGCACCGCCTCCGACAGGACCCGCGCGTCGGCGTGGAAGAGGCCCTGGACGCCGGTCGCCCGGATCTGCCCGTCGGCGCCGCAGAGCACCGACGTGGGCGCCGCGACGGCGACGACGAGGTCGTGCAGCAGCGGCTGCATGGCTCAGGACTGATGCAGCGAGACGTGCAGGCGGAGCTGGTTGACCAGCATGTCGTCCACGTCCAGGGCGCGGGTGGCGCCGTCGTGCTCCCAGCCGGTCGAGGTCAGGAACTTCTTCATCGCCTCGTCGGCGTCGTACGCCCACGCGACCGCGGAGGTGAAGCCGTCCTCCCGCCACAGGTCGACCGTCGCGGCCAGCAGCCGGCTGCCGTGCCCCCGCCGGCCCCAGCGCGGCTCGACCAGCAGGTCGGTGACCGCCGCGACGCCGTCCGCCAGCGGCGGCTCCTCCGGCGCCAGCGCCTGCTCGTCGGCCGGGCCGGCGGCCGCGAAACCGACCACCGTCTGCGCCGACTCGCTCTGCTCCACGGCGATCAGCACCCGGTGCCGCGGCGACGGCGCGGACCCGATCGCCTCGGACCAACCCCGGGCCAGGTACGCCTCGTCCAGGTTCGCGAGCACGTGCGCCGGGAACATCCGCCGGTACGCCGTACGCCACGTCGACAGCTGGATGCGCGCGATCTCACCGGCGTCCTCGGGACGGGCCGGACGGACGAAGCCGAGTGCCATGCGAGGCAGCCTACAGAGGCTTGGCGTACCGCACTTCGGGCAGATCCACGCTCATGCCGTGCGGCCGCCAGAGCTCCCGCTCACCGGTGGCGCGCAACCCGGCGCGCTCGTAGAACCGCCGCGCGCGGTGGTTCTCCTCGAGGACCCAGAGGCGCAGGTCCGGGTACGCCCCCGCCAGCTCCTTCCCGGCGGCCTCGATGAGCGCCCGGCCGGCACCGGTGTTCCACCGTTCGGGGGCGACGTAGAGGGCGTAGAGCTCGCCGTGCCCGGCGTCGTCGCGGTCCGGCCCGACGGCGGCGAACCCTGCGATGGTGTCGTCGTCGATCGCCACCAGCGTCGTGCCGTACTTGCGACGCCTCGCGAACTCCTCGTGCTCGAGGCCGGCGAGGTAGTCGGCGGGGAGGATGCCGGCGTACCCGACCTGCCAGGTGCGCAGGTGCAGGGCGGCGACCTCGTCGATGTCGGCGTCGGTCTGCGGGCGGATCTCGAGCATGCGCCCATCATCGTCAGCCGCGGCGTTCTTGTCGTACCCATAATTTAGGGTCTCGGTCGATGGCCGTTCCCGAATCTCTCTCCGTCGCGCAGGCCCGCCGGATAGCGCTGGCCGCGCAGGGTTTCGCCGACCCCGCACCCGGCGGCACGACCGATCGCCGCCACCTGCGGCGGGTGCTGCGTCGCATGCACCTGATCCAGATGGACTCCGTCAACGTGCTCCAGCGCGCGCACTACATGCCGCTCTACAGCCGGCTGGGGCCGTACGATCCGGGGCTGCTGGAGCGTGCCGCCTACCGCGACCCCCGGGAGCTCTTCGAGTTCTGGGGCCATGAGGCTTCCCTGATCACGGTGGACCTCCAGCCGCTGTTCCGCTGGCGCATGGAGCGCGCCAAGGAGTACGCGTGGGGCGGCATGGTCCGCATCGCGACCCAGCAGCCCGAGCTGGTCGAGCGCGTGCTGGCCGACGTCCGCGACCGGGGACCGCTGACGGCTGCTCAGATCGAGCACGACGTCCCGCGCACCAAGGACCACTGGGGCTGGAACTGGTCGGCGGTCAAGCAGGCGCTGGAGTGGCTGTTCTACACCGGCCAGGTCACCGCGGCCGAGCGCACCACCTCGTTCGCCCGCCGCTACGACCTCACCGAGCGCGTGCTGCCCCGCAGAGTCCTCGAGACACCCACCCCCGCCCCGGAGGAGGCGTTCCGCGCGCTGGTCGAGATGTCCGCGCGGGCGCTGGGCGTGGCGGCCGAGCCGGAGCTGCGCGACTACTTCCGTCTGCCGGTCGCCGGCTTCAAGCGGGCGCTGGCCGAGCTGGTCGAGGACAAGGTCCTGCTGCCGGTGACGGTCAAGGGCTGGAAGAACCAGGCCTACCTGCACCACGAGGCCCGCCTCCCGCGCTGGGTGCGCGCGTCGACCCTGGTGAGCCCCTTCGACCCGCTCATCTGGGAACGCGGGCGCACCGAGCGGCTGTTCGCCATGAACTACCGCATCGAGATCTACGTCCCGGCCGCCCAGCGGTTGTACGGCTACTACGTGCTGCCGTTCCTGCTCGGCGACCGGTTCGCGGCCCGTCTCGACCTCAAGGCCGACCGGAAGGCGGGCGTCCTGCAGATCCCGGCGGCCTGGCTCGAACCGGCCGCGGACCAGGACGAGACGGCGGAGGCGCTGGCGGCGGAGCTGCGCCGGCTCGCGGCGTGGCTGGGGCTGAGCGCCATCGCGCCACCGGAGCGGGGGGACTTCGCCGGACCGCTGACGTCGGCCCTGAAAGCGGGCTCCTAGCGAAGAGCCCGGCCGGTGTACCGTGGCCGCCATGAGCAGTGTGACCTCGCAGCCCGACGCGTCGCACTCGCCTCTGCCCGAGCAGGTTCCGGCGTGGGCCGGGTATCCGTATCCGCAGCCGCCGCCGCAGCAGGACCGGGTCACCCGCTTCATCCAGCGCACATGGCACAGCTCGCCGCTCTGGGCGGCGCCCACCGCGATGCTCGTCTGCATGGCCGGCGCGGTCGGCTACACGCTGGCCACCCACCCCGCCGACGCGAACGCCGGGGCGGCGCCGAGCTGTCTGCTCAAGTACACGACCGGCTTCACCTGTCCGGGCTGCGGCGGCACCCGCGCCGCCTGGTATCTGCTGCACGGCGACCTCCCGGCGGCGGCCCGGCACCACGCGCTGTTCGTCTTCGCGGTGCCGTTCCTGCTGTACATGTACGTCGCCTGGGCCGGGAAGCGCCTGTTCGGCTGGAAGATCCCGCAGCTGAGCCTGTCCCCGGGCGTCATCGGGGTCTTCATCGCGGCCTGGGCCGTGTTCAGCGTCCTGCGCAACCTGCCCTGGGCGCCCTTCACCGCGTTCGCCGTCTGACTGCCCCACGGCGGCGCGAAGCAGCGTCCGATAAGTTGTTCGGTATGACGCACGACCCCGCGCGGCCCTTCGGCCGGTTGATCACGGCCATGGTGACCCCGTTCGCCGCGGACGGCTCGCTCGATGCCGACGGGGCCGCGGCGCTCGCCACCCACCTGGTCGACGTGCAGCGTCATGACGCCCTCGTGCTCAGCGGCACCGGCGGGGAGTCGCCCACGACCACCGACGCCGAGAAGGAGACCCTCATCCGGGTCGTCGGCGAGGCGGTCGGGGACCGGGCGCGGATCATCGCCGGGGTCGGCACCAACAACACCGCCCACACGGTGGAGCTGGCCCGCGCCGCCGAGAAGGCCGGTGCCCACGGGCTGCTCCTGGTCACTCCGTACTACAACAAGCCGCCGCAGGCCGGGCTGCTCAAGCACTTCACGACCGTGGCCGACGCCACCGGGCTGCCCGTGCTGCTCTACGACATCCCGCACCGCTCCGGTGTGCCGATCGCCACCGAGACGCTCGTCCGGCTGGCCGAGCACCCGAACATCGTCGGCGTCAAGGATGCCAAGGGCGACATCGCCGCCAGCTCCGACGTCATGCGACGGACCGGCCTGGCGTTCTACTCCGGCGAGGACGCGGCCATCCTGCCGCTGCTGTCCGTGGGGGCGGTCGGGGTCGTCGGCACCTCGACGCACTTCATCGGGGCGCGGACTCTGGACATGATCGAGGCGTACGAGCGCGGCGACGTCGCCGGGGCGCTCGCCCTGCACCGGCAGTTGTTGCCGTTGTTCACCGGGATCTTCCGCACCCAGGGCACGATTCTCGTGAAGGCCGGCCTGCGCGCCCTGGGCCTCCCGGCCGGCCCGGTGCGATCGCCGCTGGTGGACGCCACCGAAGCGGAACTGAACCAGCTGCGCCAGGACGCCCAAGCGGCCGGCGTGGAACTCTGACAACGGAAAGAAACACATGAGCCAAGCGCACGTCGAGCTGGATCCGCCTCCGCCGCTTCCCGAGGGCGCCCTGCGTGTCATACCGCTCGGTGGACTCGGCGCCATCGGCCGCAACATGACGGTCTACGAGTACGACGGCAAGCTGCTGATCGTCGACTGCGGCGTGCTGTTCCCCGACGTGGAGCAGCCGGGCGTCGACCTGATCCTGCCGGACTTCGACCCGATCCGGGACCGGCTGGAGGACGTCCAGGCCATCGTGCTCACCCACGGGCACGAGGACCACATCGGCGCGGTGCCGTACCTGCTGGCGCTGAAGCCGGACATCCCGCTGGTCGGGTCCGAGTTCACGCTCGCGCTCGTCGAGGCGAAGCTGGCCGAGCGGCGGCTGGACCCGTACACGCTGACCGTGCGGGAGGGCGGCCGGGAGCGGTTGGGCCCGTTCGAGTGCGAGTTCTTCGCCGTCAACCACTCCATCCCGGATGCGCTCGCCGTCGCCGTGCGGACGCCGGCTGGCCTGGTGCTGCACACCGGCGACTTCAAGATGGACCAGGTGCCGCTGGACGGGCGCATCACCGACCTGGCCGGGTTCGCCCGGCTCGGCGCCGAGGGCGTGGACCTGCTGCTGTCGGACTCCACCAACGCGGAGATCCCCGGGTTCGTGACGCCGGAGCGTGACATCGGCCCGGTGCTCAACTCGATCTTCGGCAAGGCCCGCGGCCGGATCATCGTGGCGAGCTTCGCCTCCCACGTGCACCGGGTGCAGCAGGTCATGGACGCGGCGTACGAGTACGAGCGCAAGGTGGCGCTGATCGGCCGCTCGATGGTCCGCAACATGGGCATCGCCCGCGACCTCGGCCTCCTGCGCATCCCGGACGGCCTGCTGGTCAGCCTGGACGAGGCGACGAGCCTGCCGCCGGACGAGATCGTCTTCATGTCGACCGGGTCGCAGGGCGAGCCGATGAGCGCGCTCGGCCGGATGTCGACCGGCGACCACCGGCACATCACCATCGCCCCCGGCGACACCGTGGTGCTGGCCAGCTCGCTGGTGCCGGGCAACGAGACGTCGGTCTACCGGGTCATCAACCAGCTGGCCCGCGCGGGCGCCACGGTGGTGCACAAGGACACCGCCAAGGTGCACGTCTCCGGGCACGCCCCGGCCGGTGAGCTGCTCTACCTGCTCAACGTCGTACGCCCGAGCAACCTGATGCCCGTGCACGGCGAGTGGCGGCACCTGCGCGCCCACGCCCAGCTCGGCATCGAGTCGGGCGTCGCGCCCGACCGGGTCGTGCTCTGCGAGGACGGCGACGTCGTGGACCTGGTCGAGGGTCACGCCCGGCACGTCGGCCGGGTCAAGAACCGCTACGTGTACGTGGACGGCCTCGCCGTCGGCGACGTGAGCGAGTCCCTGCTGACGGAGCGGCGCATCCTCGGCGACGGCGGCTTCATCTCCGCCACCGTGGTCATCGACTCCGTCACCGGCAAGGTCGTCGGCGAGCCCAGCGTCATGGCGAAGGGCTTCTCCGAGGATCCGGAGGCGTTCAACCCGGTGATCCCGTTGCTCACCGCCGCGCTGCACCGCTCGGCGGAGGAGGGGATCACCGACACCCACCAGTTGCAGCAGGTCGTGCGCCGTACGGTGGGCCGCTGGGTCAACGACGCGTACCGCCGCCGCCCCATGATCGTCCCGACCGTCGTCGAGGTCTGACACTTGCATTGAACTGTTCCCGGCTCCCCTTCGTATCGATGAGCACGGTGCCGCCCCCACGGCACCGCGATGCGAGGGGAGTACCGAATGCAGCGCAGAACGGTCGTCGCGATCGCGGCGACGGTGACGGCGGCGGGAGCAGCGGTGGCCTTCACCCTGCCGTCCATGGCGGGTACCACCCCGTCCCGGCGTCCTGCCGCGCAGTCCGCGGACGGGGTGGCTCCGCAGCTGCTAGCCGCGATGAAGCGCGACCTCGGCCTCAGCGCCGACCAGGCCACCGCCCGGGTGCAGCGGGCCGAGTGGGCCAGCGGTGTGAGCGCTCAGCTGCGCAGTGCCTCGGGTGACGCGTACGGCGGTTCCTGGCTGGGCAAGGACGGCACCACGCTGAACGTCGCGATCACCGACGCGAGCCTGGCCGACGACGTCCGCGCCGCCGGCGCCCAGCCCAAGCTGGTGCAGCGCAGCGTGGCCCAGCTGGACGCGGCGAAGCGCGCGCTCGACGCGGCGGCGACGAAGTCCGACCGTGACCTGCCCGGCTGGTACGTCGACGTGGCGTCGAACCAGGTCGTGGTGCAGGCGCTGCCGGGTGACGCCGACCGGGCCGAGGACCTGGCCCAGGACGCGGGCGTACCGGGCTCCGCGGTGCGGGTCGTCACGGTGAGGTCGACGCCGCACCCGCTCGCCGACGTGATCGGCGCCCAGCCGTACTTCATCAACCTGGGCAATGCCCAGGCGCGCTGCTCCATCGGTTTCGCGGTCGAGGGCGGGTTCATCACCGCCGGTCACTGCGGCCAGGCGGGCACCCCGACCACCGACCTCGACAACCAGGCCCAGGGCGAGGTGGAGGCGTCGGTCTTCCCGGGCAACGCCGACATGGGCTTCGTCCAGACCGAGGCCGACGTGCGGCTCCAGCCGTTCGTGGACGACTTCGACGGCAACGCGCTGCCGGTCGGCGGCTCGACCGAGGCGCCCGTCGGCGCGGCGGTCTGCCGGTCCGGCTCCACCACCGGCACCTTCTGCGGGACGATCCTGGCCAAGAACCAGACGGTCAACTACCCGGAGGGTACGGTCACCGGCCTCACCCGTACCGATGTCTGCGCCGAAGGCGGCGACTCGGGCGGCCCGTGGCTCTCGGGTGACCAGGCGCAGGGTGTCACCTCGGGCGGCTCCGGCGACTGCAAGGTCGGCGGCGAGACGTTCTTCCAGCCGGTCAACGAGATCCTCCAGCGCAACAACCTGACGCTGCTCACCACGGCCGGCGGTGGCGGCAACGGCGGTGGCGACACCGGCGGCGACGCGACCCAGCCTCCCGCCGAGGCCACCACGCCTCCGCCCGCCGAGGCGACGCAGCCGCCCGGCAACAACGGCAACGGCAACGGCAACGGTCGGGGCCATGGCCACAGGCACCGCGGTCCGCTCGGACAGATCCTCGGGCTGAACTGACGGTCCCCAAGACGTGCTGCCCGCGTAGGTCATCCTCCGTCCTGCGCGGGCAGCACTGTGTCTACCTTTGGAGATGTGGGTTACTCGCTGCTGATCGTGGCCGCCGTCGGGGCGCACTTCGCGTTCCTGGCGTTCGGCATCTTCGGCGGCTTCCTGGCCTGGCGCTGGCCCCGGTTGATCTGGCTGCAGGCCGTGTCCGCGCTCTGGCTGCTGGTCATCGTCGTGGCCAAGCTCTACTGCCCGCTCACCTGGCTGGAGGACCGTGGGCGGGAGGGCCTCGGCAAGCCGCCGCTGGAAGGCGGCTTCCTCGACAACCACGCCGCGGGCGTCTTCTACCCGCACGGCTACGAGTGGGTCGCCCAGCTCGTCGTCGCCGCCCTCGTCCTGATCTCGTGGACCGGCTTCGCGCTACTTCAGCGCCGCAACCGCCTCCGCCAGCTCGATGCCGGTGGCGATGCCGCAGACCATCACCTGGTCTAGCTGCTCGGGCGTGACGCCGTGCTCGAAGTCGGCGCCCACCTCGCCCACCACGTGCACCACCCCGTCGTCACCGGTGTGCACGTACGCCTTGGGCCAGAGCCGGTCGTGGTTCCAGGCGTTGCAGAAGGCGTACAGCCGGGGCACGTCGTCGGTGCTGAACGCGGGATGGGTCAGCGCCCGGACCTGGAAGATCTCCTGGTTCTTGCCGAGCCGGAAGAAGTACACGAGGCAGCCCTGCCAGTTGCCGCCGACGTCGCCGTCCTCGTCGACGAAGTGGGCGAACTCGCGGGCGTTGAGCGCCGAGACGATCAGGTCGTGGCTCAGCGGCTGCAGGGGCGCGGACATGGTGATCATCCTAATCGGGGAAAAAGCGAAACCTGGTCACGGTGCGGCGCGCAGGCTCGCGGGCGCCGCACCGTTACGGTAAGGGACATGGCGGGCCGTACTCCTCCGGCGAGCCGGGGCCGTGCCGCGTCCAAGGGCGGCTCCGCGTCGGCGCGTGCCCGGCAGCCGGTGCGCCAGCCCGTCCGCAAGGCCGCCGCCGCCCCGGCCCGCAAGTCCCCTCCCGCGCGCACCCGGGCACGCAGTGCCACCCGGGCGCGTCCCAGCGTCGGCTCGGCCGTCGCCGGCGGCGTCGGCCGCGGGGTCAGCGCCGTCTGGATGGGCCTGGCCCACAGCGTCGGCTGGGTCGCCCGCGGCGTCGGCCGGCAGGCCGCCACCGCCAAGGAGATCGATCCCGAGCACCGCCGCGACGGCGCCGGCCTGCTCATGCTCGGCCTCGCCATCCTCGTCGGGGTGGCGGTCTGGGCGGGCTCCGCCGGCCCGGTCGGCACGTGGCTCGCCGACGCCGTCCGGCTCTTCCTGGGCGGCCTGGGCGTCCTGCTCCCGCTGCTCCTGCTGTACGGCGCCGTCCGCTTCATGCGCAAGCCGGCCGACCCCGAGCACCGGGGCCGGTCCGTGGTCGGCTGGAGCGCCCTGGTGATCGCCACGGCGAGCCTGCTGCACATCAGCCGGCATCCCGCCGAGGACGAGCTCACCGGCGCCGGCGGGCTCCTCGGGTACGGCGTGGGCTCGCTGCTCGAGCGGGCGGTCACCGCGTGGGTGGCCGTACCGTTGCTGATCCTGCTGTTCGTCTTCGGCCTGCTGGTCATCACCGCGACGCCGATCAACAAGATCCCCGAGCGGCTCCTGCTCCTCACCGACGTGCTGCTGGGCCGGTCGACCGCCCGCGCGCCGCTGCCCGAGCCCGGCCTGGCCGACCTCGGCGACGACGGCGACGAAGACCAGGACGAGGAGCCGAAGCGCCGCCGGCCCGCCCGGCGCCGCCAGGGCTCGCTCGCCGACATCGGCCTGGCCCCGGGCGAGGACGAGGGCGGGGAGGCCGCGGAGGACGAGATCCTGCACGACACGGTCGCCCTGCCGCGCGGCGCCAAGCTGCCCGCCGGCCGCAAGGCCCCGGAGCCGCCGGAGCACTCGCCGCTGCCCACCCGCGCCGAGCAGCTCGACATCAACTCGGTGCCCGGCGACTACCGCCTGCCGCCGCCGAACCTGCTCGGCAAGGGCACGCCACCCAAGTCCCGCAGCCGCGCCAACGACGAGATCATGGCGGCGCTCACCGGCGTCTTCGACCAGTTCAACATCGACGCGCAGGTCACCGGCTTCACCCGGGGACCGACGGTCACCCGCTACGAGGTCGAGGTCGGGCCGGGCGTCAAGGTCGAGCGGATCACCCAGCTGTCGCGCAACATCGCGTACGCGGTGAAGTCGCCCGACGTGCGCATCCTCTCGCCGATCCCCGGCAAGAGCGCCGTCGGCGTGGAGATCCCGAACACCGACCCCGAGAACGTCTCCCTCGGCGACGTGCTGCGCTCGCGCGCCGCCACGGCCGACCACCACCCGATGCTGGTCGCGCTCGGCAAGGACATCGAGGGCGGGTTCGTCGTCGCCAACCTGGCGAAGATGCCGCACATCCTGATCGCGGGCGCCACCGGTGCCGGTAAGTCGTCGTGCCTCAACTCGCTGCTGGTGTCCCTGCTGACCCGGGCCACCCCGGACGAGGTGCGGTTGCTGCTGGTCGACCCGAAGCGGGTGGAGATGACCGCGTACGAGGGCATCCCGCACCTCGTCACGCCGATCGTCACCAACCCGAAGAAGGCCGCCGACGCCCTCGAATGGGTCGTCCGCGAGATGGACATGCGCTACGACGACCTGGCGGCCAACGGCGTACGCCACGTCGACGACTTCAACCGCAAGGTGCGCAACGGCGAGATCGTCGCCCCGCCCGGCAGCGAGCGGGTCATGAAGCCGTACCCGTATCTGCTGGTGATCGTCGACGAGCTGGCCGACCTCATGATGGTCGCGCCGCGCGACGTGGAGGACTCGGTCGTCCGCATCACCCAGCTGGCCCGCGCGGCCGGCATCCACCTGGTGCTGGCCACCCAGCGACCCTCGGTCGACGTGGTGACCGGCCTGATCAAGGCCAACGTCCCGTCCCGCCTGGCGTTCGCCACCAGCTCGCTGGCCGACTCCCGGGTCATCCTCGACCAGCCCGGCGCGGAGAAGCTGCTGGGCCGCGGCGACGGCCTGTTCCTGCCGATGGGCGCCTCCAAGCCGATCCGCATCCAGGGCGCCTGGGTCGACGAGAAGGAGATCGCCCAGGTCGTCAAGTTCTGCAAGGACCAGCGGGAGCCCGAGTTCCGCGAGGACGTCACCACCCCGGTCGCCAACAAGAAGAAGGAGATCGACGAGGAGATCGGCGACGATCTGGACGTGCTGCTCCAGGCGATCGAGCTGGTCGTCACCTCGCAGTTCGGCTCCACCTCGATGCTGCAGCGCAAGCTGCGCGTCGGCTTCGCCAAGGCGGGCCGCCTGATGGACCTGATGGAGACCCGCGGCATCGTGGGCCCCTCGGAGGGCTCGAAGGCCCGCGAGGTGCTGGTCAAGCCGGACGAGCTGGAGGCGACGCTCGCCACCCTCCGCCTCGACGACTGAGCGCGGAGTGCCGGTAACCTTGTCGGGTGTCCGTGACTCCTTCCCCCCGCCGCGTCGCTCTCCTGACCCTCGGCTGTGCCCGTAACGAGGTCGACTCCGAGGAGCTCGCCGCGCGCCTCGACGCGGGAGGTTGGCAGGTCAGCACGGACGCTGAGGGCGCCGACGTGGTGGTCGTCAACACCTGCGGCTTCGTCGAGAAGGCGAAGCAGGACTCGATCGAGACGCTGCTCGCCGCCGCCGACACCGGCGCCAAGGTGGTCGCGGCCGGCTGCATGGCCGAACGGTACGGGCGGGAGCTGGCCGAGAGCCTTCCCGAGGCCCAGGCCGTGCTGGGCTTCGACGACTACACCGACATCGCCGCCCGGCTCGACGGCGTGCTGGCGGGGGAGCGGTTCGACTCCCACACCCCGCGCGACCGGCGTGAGCTGCTGCCATTGACCCCTGTCAACCGGCAGGCGGCCAAGGTCGTCGTCCCCGGGCACGCCACCGTCGACGAGCACACGCCCGCCCACCTGCGTACGGTGCTGCGGCGCCGGCTCGACACCGGGCCGGTCGCCAGCCTCAAGCTCGCCAGCGGCTGCGACCGGCGGTGCTCTTTCTGCGCGATCCCGGCCTTCCGCGGGGCGTTCGTGTCCCGCGACCCGCAGGAGCTGCTCGCCGAGGCGGAATGGCTGGCGAAGACCGGCGTCCGCGAGCTGGTGCTGGTCAGCGAGAACAGCACCTCCTACGGCAAGGACCTCGGCGACCCGCGCGCGCTCGAGAAGCTGCTGCCGCAGCTCGCCGCCGTGGACGGGATCGTGCGGGTGCGGGCCAGCTACCTGCAGCCCGCCGAGACGCGGCCGGGCCTGGTCGAGGTGATCGCCACCACGCCCGGCGTCGCGGCGTACTACGACCTGTCGTTCCAGCACTCCAGCGAGCCGGTGCTGCGCCGCATGCGCCGCTTCGGCTCGACCGAGCGCTTCCTGGAGCTGCTCGCCTCGGCGCGGGCGCTCGCCCCCGAGGCCGGCGCGCGCAGCAACTTCATCGTCGGCTTCCCCGGCGAGACGAAGCAGGACGTCGAGGAGCTGGTCCGCTTCCTGACCGACGCCCGCCTCGACGCCATCGGCGTCTTCGACTACAGCGACGAGGACGGCACCGAGGCCGCCGGTCTGCCCGGCAAGGTGCGCGAGGACACGATCAAACGCCGGTACGCCCGGATCAGCGACCTGGCCGACGAGCTGTGCGCCCAGCGCGCCGAGGACCGCCTCGGCTCCCTGGTCGAGGTCATGGTCGACTCGGTGGACGCGGGCGAGGTGGAGGGCCGGGCGGAACACCAGGCCCCCGAGGTCGACGGCTCCACCACCCTGGTGGCCGGCGACGCCCAGGTCGATGTGGCGGCGCTGCGACCGGGCGACCTCGTGCGCGCCCGGGTCACCGCCACCGAGGGCGTCGACCTGGTCGCCGTACCGATCGAGATGATCTCGGCGGCCCCCCTGGTCCGGACCGCACGGCCATGACCGACGAGCCGGTGCCGGTCGCCGCCTCCCGGCGGGTCCCGCTCAACAACCCGGCCAACCTGCTGACGGCCGTCCGCATCGTGCTCGTCCCGGTCTTCGTCGTGGTCGTCGCCGTGTCCGAGATGACGGAGTCGGCCTGGCGCATCGCGGCGTGCCTGACCTTCTGCGTCGCGTCGGCGACGGACTTCGCGGACGGCTGGATCGCCCGCCGGTACGAGCTCGTCACCTCGTTCGGCAAGGTGGCCGACCCCATCGCCGACAAGGCCCTCACCGGCAGCGCGCTGGTTCTGCTGTCGGCGTACGGGACCTTGTCGTGGTGGGTGACGGGGTTGATCCTGCTCCGCGAATGGGGAGTGACGGCGCTGCGGTTCTGGGTGATCCGCTACGGCATCATCCCGGCCAGCCGGGGCGGCAAGCTGAAGACCGCCCTGCAGATCGCGGCCATCGCCTGGTTCCTGTGGCCGGTGCCCGAGCCGTTCGACGTCATCGGCGTCTGGCTCATGGTGGCCGCCCTGATCGTCACCCTCATCACCGGCGCCGACTACGTCCTGCAGGCGGTGCGCATCCGCCGGAAGGCCACCGCCGGAGGCTAGCCGGCCGATAAGGTGACCTGCCATACGATCGCCATACCGATGTATGGTGCCCGTATGGCGACGAAGAAGGTCACGGTCACCCTTCCTGAGGAACTTGTCGAAGCTCTCGGGGTAGCCGCGCTCGAGGATGGGATTCCGCTGTCCAGGCTCGTGGCGAGTGCGGCCGAGAGGGAACTGCGGCGGCGGATCGGGCAGCGACTGGTCGCCGAATGGCAAGCCGAACAAGGCGCCTTCACGGCGGAGGAACTCGCCGCCGCCAAGGCGGAGATGGCCGCAGCCGACAGCCAAGCACACAGCGGTTCCGCGACGGCGGCCGCGTGAGCTTCCCCTACGTCTACGACGCCGGCGCACTGATCGCGATCGACGGCAACGACCGGAGGATGTGGGCGATCCATCATCTCGCGATCGAGGAGGGGCGGCAGATTCTCGTGCCGGCCGTGGTGGTCAGCCAGGCCTGGCGCCATCCACGCCGTCAGGTTCAGCTCGGCCGGTTCCTGCAGAGCTGCGAAGTCGTCCCCGTCGGATCGGAGCTGGCCAAGGCGGCCGGCGTGTTGTGCGGTAAGGCGGGGACGAAGGACGTGGTCGACGCGGTCGTGGTCGCCCTCGCGCTCAGCCGTGGCGCCATCGTGTTCACCAGCGATCCGGATGACATCGCACGCCTTTCCCTCGCCTCGCAGGTCAAGCCGGGAATCGTCATTCGCCGGCTGTGAGCCGGCCGACTACTCGCGTGGAATGTGGGCATATGACGGTGTCTCACGAACACAAGGAGGGACATGGACACCGGGGTAGCCGCGGCAGCCGCCGTACACGCACTCGTCGAACGCCGGCAGACCCTGGCGGTGGCGGAGTCGCTGACCGGCGGGCTCCTCGCCGCCACCGTCGTGGAGATCCCGGGGGTCAGCTCGGTCTTCCGCGGCGGGCTCGTCGTGTACGCGACAGAGCTCAAGCACTCGCTCGCGGGCGTACCGGAGGACCTGCTCGCCGACCGCGGCCCGGTCGACCCGGACGTCGCCAAGGCCCTCGCCGAGGGCGCACGCGGGCGCTGCGGGGCCGACTGGGGTCTCGCCACCACCGGTGTCGCGGGTCCCGAGCCGCAGGACGGTAAACCCGTCGGGATGGTTTTCGTCGCCGTGGCGGGCCCCACCCGCACCACCGTCCAGGAGCTCAAGCTGGCCGGCTCCAGGGACGACATCCGGCACGAGACGATGACCTCCGCCCTCTCGCTTCTGGTCGATGAGCTGCGGCAATCCGGCGAGGGAACATCGGCGTGAGCGTCCGCGTTCCCCGTACGTCATGATCGTTGTCAGTTACGCCGCGGGCAGTCGGCGCTTCCCGGGCGTCCCGGAATTCGGCGGGGCGGGATGTCGGCGTGGCCCGCAACGGGTACGGTTGCGGGAAGCCTCCGGCGGCTGCCGGCGGCCCCGCCGCAGGAGGAGGTGCCATGGTCCTGCTACGCCGGGTTATCGGTGACGCACTTCGGGCGCGTCGGCAGGGACAGCACCGCACGCTGCGTGAGGTGTCGACCGCCGCCAACGTCAGCCTCGGATATCTCTCCGAGATCGAACGCGGCCAGAAGGAGGCGTCGAGCGAGCTGCTCGCCGCCATCTGCGAGGCCCTGGGCGCACGCCTGTCCGAGGTGCTCGGCGAGGTGAGCGACACCCTCGCGCTCGCGGAGGGCATGCAGGGCGTGCTCGTGCCCGTGGAGACCGCGCCCACCCAGTCGACCGGCTCGGCCGCCGCATCGGCGCCGGAAACGCCGGTGAAGGCCGCCACCGCCGCGATGAAGGCCGCGTCCGCCGGGGCGCAGGCAGCGCAGCAGGCGAAGGACGCGGCACCGGTGCGCCAGGTGACCACCGACGGCACCGTGTCGGTGTCGGTGCGCCAGGACACGCCGCTCAAGGCCACCCTGCGCACGCGCCGCAAGCGCGAGCGCGACGTGATCTACGCCGCCTGAGTCATCGCCGGCCTTTCTCCCCGGGGGCGGGGTGGGGCCGGCGCCCGGCGGCGCTCCTCAGGCGGTTCCCTTTCCCGGCGGCCCTCTTCAGGCCGGCCGGGCGGCGTGGGGTGTGCGGGCTTTCGGCTTCCTTGGGCGGTCTTTCCTGTCCCGGCCCTGCCGCTCGCCGCGCCGGGCGGGCGTGTGCCGGCCGGGCTGCTCACGACCGGCCCGACCGTGGCGTCGCCGGAACGCCGATCGGCGCGTAGCCTCGTTGTGGGGGATCCCCCGGTAACACCCTGAGATCCCCCCGAGGTCACGTGACGCCGGTGGCGTGGAGCTGACACGATGGAGCCCGCGCCATCGTGAAGACCCCTCGGGCCCGCGTCGGTGGCGCGTCCGATGCAGCGACATTGAGGGGATACCGCGGATATGGCGAACCCGTTCGTCAAGGGCTGGCGTTACGTGATGGCGCTCTTCGGCGCGAAGATCGACGAGTACGCCGACCCGAAGGTGCAGATCCAGCAGGCCATCGAGGATGCCCAGCGGCAGCACCAGGCGCTCGTGCAGCAGGCCGCGGCCGTGATCGGCAACCAGCGTCAGCTCGAGATGAAGCTGTCGCGGCAGATGTCCGAGGTCGAGAAGCTGCAGGGCATGGCGCGGCAGGCGCTGGTCCTGGCCGACCGCGCCCGGGCCGGCGGCGACGAGGCCGAGGCCCAGAAGTACGAGTCGACGGCGCAGACGCTCGCCACCCAGCTGGTGTCCGGCGAGCAGTCGATGGAGGACCTGAAGACCCTGCACGACCAGGCGCTCGCCGCCGCCGGGCAGGCGCGCAAGGCGGTCGAGAACAACGCGATGGTGCTCCAGCAGCGCATCGCCGAGCGTTCCCGCCTGCTCAGCCAGCTCGAGCAGGCCAAGATGCAGGAGACCGTCGCCAAGTCGCTCGAGTCGATGTCGTCGCTCGCCGCGCCGGGCAACACCCCGTCCCTGGACGAGGTCCGCGACAAGATCGAGCAGCGGTACGCCAACGCGATGGGCCGCGCCGAGCTCGCCTCGAACTCGGTCGAGGGCCGCATGCTGGAGGTGCAGAAGTCGAGCCTCGACATGGCCGGCTCCTCCCGCCTGGAGCAGATCCGGGCCAGCATGGCCGGCGAGAAGCTCGGCAGCGCCCCGGCCCAGCCGGCGGTCGAGCAGGCGCCGGCGGCCGACCCGGCCGGTGTCGCCCGCCTCGACGAGATCCGGGCCAGCATGAACAGCAAGCGCGGGGACACCACAGCCGCAGGCTGACCCCGCCGAACGCTGTCCGGCCCGGCCATCGGACCCAGTCAGGCCCGGCCGGGCCGGGTGCCCCACGAGCGGAAGACGGGAGCGGACGGTGGACGAGAGGACCAGGTACTTCCGGCGGCTCAAGCGCCTGCGCGGCTCGGCGCGGCGGTGGAGCGTCATCGGAGGTGGGCTGACCGCGGCCACCGCTGTGCTCACGCCGTACGCGGGGATCGGGATCGCCGACGCCGCCTGGGCCGCCTCCGCCGGGGCCTCCGTGGCGCTGGCCTGGTGGCGGTGGAGCGACCATCGGGAGCTCGCCGCCGTCCCACCCCCGCCGGCGCCTCCGCCGGCCCTCCCCGGCCAGCGCCTTGTCGCCGCGGTCGAGCGTTTCCCGGCCGGCCGCCAGATGGTCCAGGAGATCCGCCGGCAGCGCGACCGGTACGCGCTACGCGGCTCGGCCGTCGCGCAGGCCTGGGACCGCCTGGACCGAGCCTCCGCCACCCTCGCCGGGCTCGCCGGCCGCTTGACGGGCCCCGGCGAGGGCGCCGTCCTCGAGGCGACCGTGGCCGAGCAGTGGCTGCGCGACCTCGGCCAGCGCGTGGCCAGCGTGGAGCGGGCCCTCCCGTTGACCCCGGCGGACCGCCGCGCCGTCCTCGAGGAGTCCCACGAGAGCCTGGCGAAGCAGTTCACCGAGGGCGTGTCCGCCTACGAGCGGCTGGTCGCCGCGGCGGCGAGCTACGTCGCCGAGGACGGCCACCCGGTGAGCGCCCAGCATCCCGCCCTGACCAGCCTCATCGACGCGACGGATCGGCTGCGCGGCCTGGCCGAGGGGCTGTCCGAGCTCAAGCGCCCGGCGGCGTGACGGGCAGCTCTCCACGGTCCTTCAGCATCTGCCGCGCGACGGCCATCGCATTCACCGTCCGGGGGAATCCGGCGTAGGGCAGGGCCTGGAGCACCGCCTCGACGAGCTGGTGCGGTTCCAGGCCGACGGTGCGGGCGCCGGACAGGTGGGCGGCGAGCTGACGCTCCGTGTCGCCCAGCGCGATGAGCACACCGATGGTGACGAGCTCCCGCTGCGCGGCGGACAGGCCGGGCCGGGAATGGATGTCGCCGTAAGCGAACTCGACCGCGAGGCGTGGCAGGTCCGGGCACACCTCGGCGAGGAGCCGGTAGGCCTCCTGGCGAGGCTGAGGGTGGTTTCCGTCGAGCTCAGCGATCCGCGCGGCGCCGCGGGTATGGCGCTCGCTCATGCCGCGACGCCGGTGAAGGCGAGGATGCGGCGCCATGCGTCGTCGCAGGCGTCGCGCCAGGCGGCGGCCGAGCGGTCGAAGAACGAGTGCGGGGCGCCGTCGTAGACGTACATCTCGTGGGGCACGCCGGCGTCGGTGAGCTGGGCGTCGAGCTGGTGGAACCGCTCCTGCGTGGTCGCGACGTCGTCGCCCGCCACGAGCAGGAGCAGCGGCGACGAGATCTGGTCGACGACGTCCTCGACGTGCGCCGGGTCGCCGTAGAAGCCGATCGCCCCCGCAACCGGGAGGTCGCTTGCGGCGAGGCGCCAGGACTGGCCGCCGCCGAAGCAGAAACCCACCGTGAAGGTTGCGCCGGGATTGGCGGCCGCCAGGTGGTCGGCTGCCGCGCGTACGTCCGCAGCCACCTCGTCCGGGCGCACCTGGGGGAGCAGCGGCTCCCAGGCGAAGTCGTCGCCGCGCCCGCCGACGCCGGCGGTACGGCCGTAGTAGTCGACGACGACCGCCCCGAAACCGGCCTCGGCGAAGCGGCAGGCCAGGTCCTGGTAGTACGCGTGCACGCCCCGGACGTCGGGCAGGATCACGACGTTCCGGCCGTTCGGCTGCTCGGGCAGGGCCTGGTACGCGGCGAAGCGCGTACCGTCGGCGGAGGTGAGCGTGACGCCGCCGCCCTCCCTGACCCCGCCGCTGATCGGACCGGCCGGTGGCCGGCTGTCGGTGCTGTGGCACATGGTGGAGCTCCTTCGGTCTCGAGCGGTGGACACCATGCTGGGGACGAGGTCGGAGGCCGGGCCAGAGCCTGGCTTTACCGGTAACGGCAGGGCCACCCTCGGGCGGCCGGGGGCGGGAATACTGTCCGTCATGGATGACCGCCGTGAACTGGGCCGCTTCCTGCGGTCGCGCCGGGCCCGGACGAGTCCGGAGCGGGCCGGGCTGCACGTCTCCCCACGCCGGCGGGTGCAGGGGTTGCGGCGCGAGGAGGTGGCGCAGCTTGCCGGGATCAGCGTCGAGTACTACGTGCGGCTGGAGCAGGGCCGGGCGACCCGGCCGAGCGGGCAGGTCCTGGAGGCGCTGGCCCGGGCCCTGGAGCTGGACGAGACGGAACGCGCCCACCTGCACGACCTGACCCGGTACACCACTGCGGCGCCGCGTTCCGCCCGGCCGGGGCGGGCCCGCCCCGAGCTCGTCCAGTTGCTGGCGTTGATGGAACGGACGCCGGCTCTGCTGATCGACTACCGGATGGACGTGCTCGCCGGGAACCGGCTGGCGGCGATGCTGTTCTTCGACTTCGACGCGGTGTCCGCGCGCGAGCGCAACCTTGCTCGGTTCGCTTTTCTGGACCCGGCTGCCCGCGAGCGTTTCGTCGACTGGGGTGATGTCGCCCGCGCGACCGTCGGGGCGCTACGGCTGGCGGCGGGGCGTCATCCCCGCGACGAGCCGCTGGCCACGCTGGTGGGTGAGCTGACGTTGCGCAGCGAGGCGTTCCGGGAGCTGTGGTCCGGGCGCGACGTCCGCGAGCGTACGCACGGGCGGAAACGTTTCCGGCATCCGCTCGTCGGCGAGCTGACCCTGCGGTACGAGAACTTCGACGTGCCGGGCGCCTCGGGGCAGCGGCTGGTCGCCTTCTCCGCCGACCCGGCCGGCCCGGATCAGGCGGCGCTCGAGCTCATGGCGATGTGGCGGGCTTCGGCTGACAGTGCGGACACCAGTACGTGACGCGTTCGTCCTGGTCCGCCTTCTCGATCGCGGTGCCACAGCGGCGGCAGGGCTGGGCTCTGCGGCCGTACACGTAACTGGTCTGGCCCCGGCGCAGGGAGCCCGTCGTCGTCTGCGTCCAGCGGCCCCGGTTGGAGGCCACGAGCTTCTGTGCCAGCCGGACCGTGCCGTCGAGGTCGGGCACGTCGGCCACCGGTGTCCACGGCCACAGGCCGCGCAGGAACAGGGTTTCGGCCTTGTAGAGGTTGCCGACGCCGGCGAGGTTGCGCTGGTCGAGGAGTGCCTCGGCGATGCTGGCCTGCGGTTTCGCGGCGATGCGGCGCACGGCCTCGGCGGGGTCCCAGTCGTCGCCGAGCAGGTCCGGGCCGAGGTGCCCGACGAGCGAGTCCTCCTCGGCGGTGGGGACCAGCGTCACCTCGTGCAGGTGGTAGCCGACGGCCACGGCCCGCTTCGTCTTGAGCACGACGCGGATGAGATGGGCGGGGCGGCCGGTCCAGCGCTCGCCCGGGGCGTACGCCCGCCAGGCGCCCTCCATGCGCAGGTGCGAGTGCAGGGTCATGGCCCGGTCGTCGCGGGTGAGGCGGAGCAGCAGGTGCTTGCCGCGGCTGGCCGACTCCGCGACCGTCCAGCCGGTCAGGTCGGTGGTCGCGAGCCGCGGCACCCGGAAGTCGGAGCCGGTGAGGACGTCACCGAGGAGCGCCTTCTCGAGGACGCGCGCGGTGTTCCAGACGGTGTCACCCTCGGGCATGTCTCAGCGTTCCGCCACGCGGACCACGTCGCCGGGGCGCACGGACAGGACAACGACGGCCCGGCCCCCGTTGACGGCGATGGCGACCCGGCCGGCGGAGTCCTCGTAGACGATGAGCTCGCCCGGGCCGGCGTCGCCGAACGTCTGGGCGCGGCGCGCCTTGACCCCGCCGACCACCAGCTCGGGGCCGAGGCCGCTGAGCATGCTGCCGCCGGCCGCGAGCTGCACGTTGCCGAACCGGTCGACCGTCACGACCTCGGCCTCGATCCAGCCGTCGCCGATCGCCACGACCGGGTCGGGCAGGCGTACCACGGACTTCGGGTCGACGGACGGCCCGGCGTCGGTCAGCGGCTCGCCGAGTGCCAGCCGCGCCGCGACGGGGGAGAAGATGTCGCGGCCGTGGAAGGTGCGGGAGATGTCGCCGAGGAACCAGTCGCGGTTGGTCAGCTCCACCACGGTGTCCAGTCCGCCGAGCGCCTCGGCGGCCCACACCAGCAGCCCGTTGTCCGGGCCGACGAGCAGGCCGTTCGGGGTGCCGACGGCGATGCCGCGCCGCTCGGTGCCGACCCCCGGATCCACCACGGCGACGTGCACCGACGGCGGCAGGTGCGGCGCCGTCTGCGCCAGCACGGCGGCCCCGCGGGCGACGTCCGCCGGCGGCACGTGGTGTGTGACATCGATGACACGTACGGCGGGAGCCAGGCGCGCGATCACCCCGTGGCAGGCGGCGGCGAAACCGTCGAACGTGCCGTAGTCGGTGGTGAGGCTGATCCATCCATAGGAGCCCATGGGGAGTTACGTTACTGCCCCGGCACGCTTTGTGCCGGGCATGCCTCCTGGGCGCGTCGCCGGCTCTGGCAGGGTTGAGGCATGCGTCTCGTCATCTTCACCGAACCCCAGCAGGGCGCCTCGTACGACGACCTGCGCCGGGTGGCCCAGCTCGCCGAGGACGCGGGCTACGACGGCTTCTTCCGCTCGGACCACTACCTCGCCATGGGCGGTGACGGCCTGCCCGGCCCGACCGACGCGTGGGTGACGCTGGCCGGGCTCGCCGTGCAGACCTCGCGGATCCGGCTCGGCACGCTGGTCACCTCGGCGACGTTCCGCCTGCCCGGCCCGCTGGCGATCAGCGTCGCCCAGGTCGACGCGATGAGCGGCGGGCGGGTCGAGCTCGGCCTGGGCGGCGGGTGGTTCGAGGCGGAGCACAGCGCCTACGGGATCCCGTTCCCGCCGCTCGGGGAGCGCTTCGACCGCCTCGAGGAGCAACTGGAGATCGTCACGGGGCTGTGGGCCACGCCGCAGGGCGAGCGCTACAGCTTCGACGGCAAGCACTACCAGGTGTCGGACTCCCCGGCGCTGCCGAAGCCCGCGCAGTCGCCGCGCCCGCCGGTCATCGTGGGCGGCAAGGGCAAGAAGCGCACCCCGGCCCTGGCCGCCCGGTACGCCGACGAGTTCAACACCCCGTTCAGCAAGATCGAGGACCTTCCCGCCATGTACGACCGGGTCCGCGAGGCGTCCCGGGCCATCGGCCGCGAGACCCCGCCGGAGTTCTCGGCGGCCGCCGTCCTGTGCGTGGGCCGCGACGACGCCGAGGTCGCGCGCCGGGCGGCGGCGATCGGGCGCGAGGTGGACGAGATGCGCGGCAACGGCGGCATCGTGGGCACCCCGGACCAGGTCGTGGACATCCTCGGCCGGTACGCGGAGGCCGGCGCGTCGCGGATGTACCTCCAGCTGCTCGACCTGAGCGACCTGGGGCACGTCGAGCTGGTAGCCGCCACCGTGGCGCCTCAGCTGGCCTGATCCTGCTCATTCGGCCCCGTCCGGCTACTCAACCGGACGCGGCCGGTATGTGTCGCGTTGGTGGGCTTGCCGCGCTAGATCGTAAAGTCGCAAACCGTGGAGATTGTCACCGCACGCCTCGCTTTGCGCCGACCGGTCCGATCCGACATCGACGCGATCTTCGCGATCCACTCGGACCCGGACTGCTGCCGCCACAACCCGTCGGACCTGCTCGCGAGCCGTGCGGACGCCGAGGACCTCTTCGCGAAATGGGACCAGCACTGGCGGCGGCACGGTTTCGGCTACTGGGTGGTCCGTCATCCGGAACAGTCCGGCACCACGCTCGGCTTCTGCGGTCTCAAGATCGTCCGGTTCCGGGACCGGGAGGTGCTCAACCTCTTCTACCGCTTCGACCCGTCGGTGTGGGGCGACGGGCTCGGCACGGAAGCCGCCACCGCCGTGGTCGGCTGGGCCGGCGAGCACCTGGCCGACTGGCCGATCCTGGCCCGCGTGCGACCCGGGAACGTCGCCTCCCAGCGGGTCGCCCTCCGGGCGGGACTGAGCCGCCGCGAAGAGCTGGACGAACCCGGCGAGGACGGCCCGGACTGGATGTACACGCTGCGCTGGCCGTCGACTTCTGACCTACGCTGACCCGTCATGGTGTCGTTCATCCGCAACGTGTCGTTCGACTGCGCCGATCCGTACGCCCTGGCGCTGTTCTGGAGTGACGTGGTCGGCCACCCCGTCCACCCGGAGTGCGCCCCGGGCGACGAGGAGGTCGTCATCGAACCGCCGGGTGGGCCACGCTTGTTCTTCCAGGCGGTGCCGGAGGAGAAGACGGTGAAGAACCGGGTGCACGTGTGCCTGCAGCCGGGCGACCGGGACCGGGACGCGGAAGTGGACCGCCTCCTCGGCCTCGGCGCGACCATGATGGACGATCGTCGCTCGCCCGACGGTGCCGGCTGGGCGGTGTTGCGGGACCCGGCCGGCAACGAGTTCTGTGTGACCCGCTAGGAGTCCACGATGCCGTATCGGGCCATGACCGCGGCGCGGCGGCGACGGTTGACGGTCCGCACCCGGCGGGCGATGAAGAAGACGTCGACCAGCGTCCACACGCCGAGCCCGCCGAAGGTGAAGAGCATGGCCATCGACCGGGCGGTGTCACCGAGGTAGAAGCGGTGGCCGCCGAGAATGCCGACCACGCACCACAGCCCGTACGCCACCCGCACGTCCTTCTTGACGGCGTCGTACTCCGCCTCGGCGCGCAGCATCCGGATCTTCTGCCACTTCGGGAGTTCGGTCTGCCCCGCGCTCATCGGCGAACCATAGCTCGTGCCCGCGAGGAGGAGCGCTGACAGCGCCGCGAACACGGCCGCACCGACGAAGACCAGACCCGGTGACCCGTGCGCCAACGACCAACCGAACACCGTGCCGGCGGCAACGGGCACCACGGCCTCCGCTACGGCGCTCATCCCGGTCAATGCGCCCTGCACGGTGCCCTGCTCGTCGGCTCCGACGGTGCGAGAGACCCACGACTGCGCCGCCGTGCCGCCGATCGCGCCCAGCACGCCGACCGCCTGGAGGACATGGAGCATCCAGGGCGCCGACACGAACGCCGTGCCCGTGAGCGCCGCGACGCCGAGCACGCCGCCGGTCACCGCGGCACGCTTGGCGCCGAGCCGGCGGACGATCGGATCGACGGCCCGGGCCTGCACGAGCGCGCCGGCGAGCGCGGCCGCCGCCATCACCACGCCGATGTGGGCGGTGCTCCAGGCGAACCGGTAGGTGAGGAAGAACGCCCACGTCGACTGGTGGGTCATGCGGGCGACGTCGGAGCAGAAGCGGGCCCAGGCGAGCGGCCCGAGCACCGGCCGGCGCAGCACCGCCGCGACCGCGCCGAACGGGTTCGCCACCCGCGAGGCGAGCGGGGTCGTCCGGTCGCCCGGCCGTGACTCGGGCAGCAGGAACCAGCCGTACGCGACGTTGGCGAACGACAGCGCGGCGGCGGCGAAGAAGGGCAGGCGTACGTCGACGCCGCCGAGCAGGCCACCGATGGCGGGGCCGGCGACGAAGCCGAGCCCGAACGCGGACCCGATCAGCCCGTACGCGCGAGCCCGCGCCCCGGGCTCGGTGACGTCAGCGATGTACGCGTTGACCACCGTGCCCGTTCCCGCGCACGCGCCGGCGAGAGCATGGAACACCAGGAGGATCCACGGACTGGGGGAGACCGCGTGGGCCAGCCAGTCCACACCGAGGCAGCCCAGCGAGGCGAGCAGCACGGGCCGTCGGCCGTACCGGTCGGACAGACACCCGAGCAGGGGGGCGATGGCGAACTGCAGCATGCCGTAGACCGAGCCGAGCAGCCCGGACCAGAGGACGGCG
Source organism: Actinoplanes sp. NPDC049548 (assembly GCF_040676695.1). Classification (NCBI taxonomy): domain Bacteria; kingdom Bacillati; phylum Actinomycetota; class Actinomycetes; order Micromonosporales; family Micromonosporaceae; genus Actinoplanes; species Actinoplanes sp. NPDC049548. Next base: position 20,221 of record NZ_JBFAPM010000006.1, on the reverse strand, counting down.
TCGCGGGCGCTCCCGGCGACGGCGGTCATGAGCGCGGGCACGATCGGCACGATCAGGCCGAGCCCGAGCATGTCGAGGAAGACGGTGACGAGGAGGAAGGAGAGGGCGGACGCCCGGCGCATGACGGCTCCTGAGACTCGAGAGGGCAGGGCCCCCTCGCGCCTCACGGTCCGCCGGAGATACGGAGGATCAGACTATCGATGCCGTCAAACGGTTTCAGCCGGGCAGGCGCAGGCGCCTGGGCGTGGCCCGGAAGCCCGCCGCCGTCAGGGGGTCCCGCAGCGGCGAGGAGAGCACCGACTCTCCGTCCGCCCGCTCCACCGACGTCGGTCCCGACGCGCCCGACCGGACCGCGGCCGGGCGCGACCGGTTGACCGCCCCTACTCGGCGGGCGATGAAGAGAACGTTGAGCAGGGCCTACAGGCCAAGGCCGCCGAAGGTGAACAGCATGGCGATCGACCGGGCGGTGTAGCCAAAGGCAAAAGCGGCGACCGCCCAGGACGCCGACGACACCACAGCCTGTACGCCACACGGACGTCTCTCTTCACGGCGTCGTACTCCGCCTCGGCGCGCGCAGAATCCGGATCAGTTCCACTTCGGAAGCTCGGCCTGCGGTGCACCCATCGGCGCAGCGATAACCGCCCCCCATTCGGAGGACTACCTGACCGCGGCGGCGAGTACCCGGGAGATCGACACCTACGGCACCTCGGCCCGCAACCAGCTCTGCTGGGCGTCATGGTGGGTAGGACCGTAGATGGGTGTGAGCACCGCACCTGCGGCGAAGTCCAGACCTGGGATCCCGTACGCCAGGGACCAACTGGACACGGCGCCCCGTCTCCCTGCCGCCGCTTGGGAAGCTGTAAAAATCTTGCCGGAGGAACCCCCGCCATTTACAAGATCGCGGGAAGTAGTGGCATGACGGTCCCCAACACCGAGCTCTTCCACAAGGTCTTCATGGCGCTGCCGAGCGCTCAGGCAATTTGGGCCTTCGGCGTCCTCATGACCCTCTCGATGATTTACCGGCTCCTTGCTGAATGGCAACGCCGCATCACCGTCGACCACATCTTCGCTCACGCCCCAGGAGGCAGCGTGATTTTCCAGGACAAGAGCATGGCGGGGCCCGCCATGTCGATCTGGGTCGGCGCCGGCCCCTACCCACCTCCGACCACGGTCCACCTCGTCGTCCACGATCTTCGCACCCAGCGGGAGCTGCTCCGGGGCGGTGACCGGTGAGCAGCACCTCGGGCGAGCAACGTCAGCAGATCCATGAGCTGTTCGAGCAGCATGCCGAACACATGCGCAATGTCGCGCTGGCGGGTACGAACAAGGACGACCAGCTGGCGTGGGCGGCCGTCCAGGAGACGTTCCACGACGCGTGGAAAAGGCGGAGCTCGTTCCTGAGTCTCAGCGCCGAGCACCAGCGGCGATGGCTCTTCAGAGTCCTCCACCGAAAAGTGGCGAACACCTTCAGCCGCGGCGCCGGCAGGTTCGAGAGGCCGGCCGACGACACTGACCTCGAGCTTGCCGGGGGCAAACCTAGGCCGGCGGCTTCCCTTCGGGGTGTTCTATTGAGAGAACTTCTCATTCAGAGTTGGGCGGTGATCGCGGAGATGCCGCCGAGGCGCCGGAAGATCTTCTTCCTGCGTGCCGACGAGTGGACGATCACCGAGATCGCCGAGGAACTGAGTATTGACGAGTCGACGGTCCGAGAGCACGTTCGAGCGGGCCTGAAGCAGCTCACCGCGAAGGTCGGCCCGGCGCGGGAGATCTTCATCGACCTGGAGGACGGCGACGAGAACGGGACAGAACGATGAGCGACGAACAGCATGAAACCCCTCAGCCCGTTGACCGGATTTCCCTCACCGAGCTCTACCAGGCGCTGCCGGACTACCTGGCGGAGACGGCGGAGCGGTTCGACGTCGAAGCCGGTCTTGCGGAACTGGACGCCTGGATCGACGAACACGAAGCGCGCGCCGCGCAGGACGAGGCGGCACCGGGCGACACGGAACCTGCGCGGACACCTGACGGTCTCCTCCCCGCACCTGCGGAAGCGCATATCCTTCAAGCGGCGCGGGAGCTTTCTCCCGAACTGGCCGCTCAGTGGCTACACCTGCAAGAGCGTCACATGGCCCTTCAAGAAAGGCGCCTGGAACTCGAAGCTACCGCTCTTCGTCACAATCTCGAACAGCAAGCGCTGACCATGGCTCATGAACGGGAACTTGCGCTACGGCACGCTGCGAGCGTCGAAGAACAGCAAGCACTCAGCTACGAGCTGCGGGTGACAGGTCGGCACAAGCTGGGACAGGCGATCGCGGTTGCGTCCACCTCACTCGTGTGGCTCATCGGGTTCAGCTTGTCCATCCTGCGCGGGAGCGGCACGACAACCTTGATCCTGGGCCTCGGTTTCATCACGGTGGTCGCCTCCTACTTCGCGATGGTTCAGATCGCTATCAAAGCGGCGACAGGTGAGGGCGATTACCGCCGCAGGCGCGACGCTGAACGCGTTCTCCGCATCCTTCTCTTTAGGGAGGCGAGACTGAAGCGCCCGGACGACCGGGTCGATGATCGCGTGATTTAGCGAGATCCAAGGGTCGACGCTGTCACGCTGCACTCCGCGCGGCGCGACAGCGTCGTCGTGCACGCCAAAACGCGTCATGACCATCAGATAGTTGGTTTGCAAAGGGTTCTCAGCCGCGCAGGCGCAGCCCCCGAGGTGTGGCCCGGAAGCCCGCCGCCGTCAGGGCGTCGCGCAACGGTGAGGAGTGCACCGACTCCCCGTCCGCCCGCTCCACCGACATCGGTCCCAGGGCGCCCGACCGGACCGAGGCCGCCAGGGCCTGGCCCGCAGCCGCGAGCGCCTCGGTGTCGTCGGTGAAGGACAGGAGGGTGCGGCCGCCGCGTTCGACGTACAGGACGAGGTCACCGCCGACCAGGACCACGAGGGCTCCCGCCTTGCGACCCGCGCGGTGGCCCGCGGCCGGGACCGTCTCGCCGTTGCCGCTGTCGACGACGCGGTCCGGCCAGGGCAAAGCCGCGCCGTACGGGTTGGCCGGGTCGGTGGCGGCCAGGACCACCGCCGTGGTGCCGGCGCGCTTGGTCAGCTCGGCCGGCTCGGACAGGGCCCGGAGCCGGTCGACCGCGCCCGGGACGGCGAACTGCGCGGCGCCGAGTCCCTCGACGAAGTAGCCGCGGCGGGCCGCTCCGCGTTCCTCGAGGGCGCCGAGGACCGGATACACCGCCGCGAAGCCGCCCGTGACACCCTCGGCCATCACCGCGCCGCGGGTGACGACGCCGTGGCGTTCGAGCAGGAGGTCGGCGAGGGCCGCGGCGCGGCGGGTCGGGTCGAGGTCGCGGTCCGGGAGGCGGGACCAGCGACCCGCCATGGCCGGTGGGCCGCTGCGGGACGGCATGGTGGGCCGTCCGGGGCGGCGGAAGCGGGTGCGGGCCGGGGCGGCTTTGGCGCGGTGGGCGCCGCTGCCGCCGAGGAGCGCCCGCAGCGGTGCGAGCGTGTCGTTGGTGAGGTGGCCCGCCCAGACGAGGTCCCACACCGCGGCGGCGAGGGCGGTGTCGTCCGTGGACCCGACGCGGTCGGAGAGCGAACGGAAGAACAGCGCCTGGCCCTCGCCGAGGGCGTCGAGGATCGCCTGGTGCAGCGGGGTGAGCGCCAGCTCCTCGTCCGGGGGCGGGAGCAGCAGCGGGGCACTGTCCGCGTAGGCCAGGGTGACCCAGCCGTCGCCGCCCGCGATGCTGCCCGAGCCGGCCCAGAGCACCTCGCCGCCGGCGCAGAGCTCGTCGAGCTGCGGGGGTGCGTAGTCGGCGACGCGGGCCGGCAGGATCAGGCGCTCCCACGCGGAGGCGGGCGCCGCGACGCCCTGCAGCTGCTCGATCGCGGCGGCCAGCGCGTCGACGCCGCGGGCGTTCCCGCCGATCTGGTGCCAGCGGGGCAGGAATGCGGCCAGCACCCGCGGTGCCACCGGCTCGATCTCGCGGCGCAGCGCGGCCAGGGAACGCCGGCGCAGCAGCCGCAGCACCTCGGCGTCACACCATTCGCTGCCGGCGCCGCCGGGGGAGAACTCGCCGGACACCACCCGGCCGGTCGCGCTGAGCCGTTTGAGGGCCTGCTCGACGACGAAGACGCCGAGGCCGAACCGGGCCGCGCAGGTCGCCGCCGCGAACGGGCCGTGGGTGCGGGCCCACCGGGCGACGAGGTCGCCGAGCGGATCGGCGACCGGCTCGAGGTAGGCCTCGGCGACCCCGACCGGCAGGGCGACACCGAGCGCGTCGCGGTAGCGGCCCGCGTCCTCCACACCGATCCAGCGGTCCTGGCCGGCGATGCGCACGCGGATGGCGCGGCGCGACGCCGCCAGCTCGTCGAGCCAGGCGAGGTCGACCGAGCGGGCCGTGAGCTCCTCCGGCGCCAGGTCGCCGAGCAGGCGCAGCAGCTCGGCCGCGTCCTCGGCATCGCGCGGGGTGCGCTGGGTGGTCAGCCACTGCAGCTGGCTCTCGCTCTCGGCGACCACCGCCGGGTCGAGCAGCTCGCGCAGGTCCACCCGGCCGAGCAGCTCGCCGAGCAGCGTCGAGTCGAGAGCCAGGGCCGCGGCGCGGCGCTCGGCCAGCGGCGCGTCGCCCTCGTAGAGGAACGCGCCCACGTATCCGAAGAGCAGCGAGCGGGCGAACGGCGACGGGCGCGGGGTCTCGGCCTCCACGAGGCGCACCTTGCGGCCCGCGATCTCGCGCATCAGCCCGACGAGGCCGGGCACGTCGAACACGTCCTGCAGGCACTCGCGGGCCGCCTCCAGCGTCACCGGGAAGTCGGCGAACTCGCGGGCCACGTCGAGAAGCTGGGCCGAGCGCTGCCGCTGCTGCCACAGCGGCTGGCGGCGGCGCGGGTCGCGGCGGGGCAGCAGCAGCGACCGGGCGGCGCACTCGCGGAAGCGGGACGCGAACAGCGCCGACGTGCCGACCGACTCCTCGACCAGCTGGGCGATCTCCTCCGGGTCGAACGCCACCAGATCGGCGCCCGGCGGCTCCTCGGCGGTGTCGGGCAGACGCACCACGATGCCGTCGTCCGAGGGCATGACCTGGCCGTCCACGCCGTACCGCTCGCCGAGCCGGCGGCCGATGGCCAGGGCCCAGGGCGCGTTGACCCGGGCGCCCAGGACGCAGTGCACCGTCATGCGCCAGTCGCCCAGCTCGTCGCGGAAGCGCTCGACCACGACGGTGCGGTCGTCGGGCAGGTTGCGGGTCGACTCCCGCTGCTCGCGCAGATAGGCCACGAGGTTGTTCGCCGCCCACTCGTCGAGGCCGGAGTCGCGCAGCGAGGCGGTGGCCTCGTCGTCGTCGGCGCGGGTCAGCGCCCGCAACCGGGCCCCGATGGCGCGGCCCAGCTCCACCGGGCGTCCCAGGGCGTCGCCCTTCCAGAACGGCATGCGCGCGGGCGCTCCGGGGGCGGGGGAGACGAGCACGCGGTCCGGGGTGATGTCCTCGATCCGCCACGACGTCGACCCGAGCAGGAACACGTCGCCGACGCGCGACTCGTAGACCATCTCCTCGTCGAGCTCGCCGACGCGCGACGCGCGCTCCGAGCCGGCCAGGAAGACGCCGAACATGCCGCGGTCGGGGATGGTGCCGCCGCTGGTGACGGCCAGGCGCTGGGCGCCCGGGCGGCCGGTGAGCCGGTCGGTGGTCCGGTCCCAGACCAGCCGGGGGCGCAGCTCGGCGAAGGCGGTGGACGGGTAGCGCCCGGAGAGCATGTCCAGCACCGCGTGCAGGGCCGAGTCGGGCAGCTCGGCATAGGGCGCGGCGCGGCGGACGAGAGCGGCGAGCTCGTCGACGTGCCACTCGTCCAGCGCCACCATGGCGACGACCTGCTGGGCGAGGACGTCGAGCGGGTTGCGGGGATAGCGCAGCTCCTCGATCGCGCCCTCGCCCATGCGCTCGGCGACGACGGCGCACGAGACGAGGTCGCCGCGATGCTTCGGGAAGACCACGCCGCGGGAGATCGCGCCGACCTGGTGCCCGGCCCGGCCGATGCGCTGCAGGCCGGCGGAGACCGACGGCGGCGCCTCGATCTGCACCACCAGGTCGACCGCGCCCATGTCGATGCCCAGCTCGAGGCTGGAGGTGGCGACCACGGCCGGCAGCTGCCCCGACTTGAGCGCCTCCTCGATCTGCTTGCGCTCCTCGCGCGACACGCTGCCGTGGTGGGCGCGGGCGACGACGGGGGGCGCCCCGCCCGCCTCACCGGACTGGGCCATGACCTGCGCCGGCGGCCGTGGCGCCGGCGTCAGCTCCCCGCCGGCCCGTTCCAGGGCCAGCTCGTTGATCCGCGCGCAGAGGCGCTCGGCGCCGCGCCGCGAGTTGGTGAAGACGATCGTCGAGCGGTGCTCCTGGATGAGGTCGAGCACCCGCTCCTCGACCGCCGGCCAGATGGACGGCGAGTGGCGCCCCGCGCCGGGATCGTCCGCGTCGGTGTCGGGCACCTCGTCGAGGCGGGTCATGTCCTCGACCGGGACCTGGACGGTGACCTCGATGGTCTTGGCGCTGCGGGGCTGCACGATCTGGACGTCCTGGGCCCCGCCGAGGAAACGGGCGGTGTCCTCGATGGGCCGCACGGTCGCGGACAGGCCGACGCGCTGGGCGGGTCGCCCGAGCAGGGCGTCGAGGCGTTCCAGCGACAGCGCCAGGTGGGCGCCGCGCTTGGTGGCGGCCACGGCGTGGACCTCGTCGATGATCACCGTCTCGACGCCGCGCAACGACTCGCGGGCGGCGGAGGTCAGGATGAGGAAGAGCGACTCGGGCGTGGTGATCAGGATGTCCGGCGGCGTGCGCGCGAAGCTGCGGCGCTCGTCGGCCGGCGTGTCCCCGGTGCGCATGCCGACGGTGATGTCCGGCGGCGGCACGCCGAGCCGGCCCGACGCCTGCCGGATGCCCGTCAGCGGGGCCCGCAGGTTGCGTTCGACGTCGACGGCCAGCGCCTTGAGCGGGCTGACGTAGAGGACGCGGCAGCGGTGCTTCGGGTCCTCGGGCGCGGGCTCGTGGGCGAGCCGGTCGAGCGACCACAGGAACGCCGCCAGGGTCTTGCCGGAGCCGGTCGGAGCGACCACGAGGGCATTGCGGCGTGCCCCGATGGCCGCCCATGCCCCCGCCTGGGCGGCGGTGGGCGCGGCGAAGGCGGCCTTGAACCACTCCCGGGTGGCGAGGCCGAACTGCTCCAGCACGTCTGACACGCCTCTCATGGTGCCCCGGGGGTGTGACAGAAATGCGCGACGTCGAGGACATCCATCGGCGCCGCTGCTTCGAATCGGGGATGCGCACCAGGCAGGCACGACGGGCATCAATCGGACGCCGGGTCACAGTCCGGGCGCCCGACCGGCGGAGAGGCCCGGCCGGATGGACCATGGTGCGCGTCTGGTGACGGAGAGCACATTGAGGCCGGACGCTGAGACCGAACGGAGGCTCCGTGGTGAAGCGCATCGCTGCCGCACTCGTCATGCTCGCCGCTTTCCTGGCACCGGCGACGCCCGCGGCGGCTGCCGGAGCCGGATACGTCCGCCTGGCGCATCTCTCGCCGGACACGCCGGCGGTCGATGTGTACCTCAAGGGCGGCACCGTCAAGCAGCAGCGGTTCGACGGCGTCGCGTACGGCGCCATGTCGGACTATCTGCGGCTGCCGGCGGGGACCTACTCGGTGGCGATGCGCAAGGCGGGTGCCGCCGCGAGCACGCCGCCGGTGCTCACCACGCAGGTCACGGTCGAGGACGGCGCCGCGTACACGGTGGCCGGTGTGGGCCGTTACGCCGACCTGGGCCTGCGCGTGCTCAAGGACGACCTGCGGCTGCCCGGCCGGGACGAGTCGAAGATCAGGATCATTCAGGCTTCGGTACGCGCACCCGTGCTCGACGTGGGCGGCGCCAACGGCAGGTCCATCGCCGACGGCGTAGCGTTCGCCACCACCACCGCGTACCGCGAGGTCAACCCGGGCAAGTGGACGGTGAAGGTGCAGCCCTCCGGTGGGGGCAGGGCCAGCGACCTGCCGTGCACGCTCGGCGCGGGCAACGTCTATTCCCTGCTCGTGCTCGACGACAAGAACGGCGGCCTCAAGCCGGAGCTCCACATCGACGCGGCGCGTCAGGGCGGCGTCCCGCAGGGCGGAGTGGCCACGGGCGCCGGTGGCACCCGGCCGGGCTCGCCCCTGCCGATGGCATTGCTGCTGGCAGGCGTCTCGGCCGTGCTCGCCGGTGGCGTGGTGGTGGTGCTCAGGCGGCGCCCGCGGACGGTGCGATGACGGTACGGCGTGCACTCCTGCCCGTGGCCGTCGCCGTGCTGACCGGATTCGTCGTCGCGGCCGGCTACCTGATCGTGCGCGAGCCGCGTCCCGCTGCCGAGCTGGGGCGGCGGGGCGACACCACTCCTGATTCAGTCGCGCCTGCTGTGCGCGTACCGTCGAACTGGCCGGAACCGGAAGGCCTGCCGGACCCTTTCCGGACCGCGAAGCCGCAGCTGAGCGGCCCACCGACCCGCCTGCGGGTCGCGGCCTTGGGCATCGACACGGCGCTGGAGACGCTGCATCTCGGTGCGGACGGCGAACTGGTGCCCCCGAAGGGCGACGAGCGCGCCGGTTGGTACGCCGACGGCACCGTGCCCGGCGACGTCGGCCCGGCGGTGCTGGCCGGACACGTCGACTCCAGGAGCGGGCCGGCCGTCTTCTACCGGTTGCGGGAGCTCGACGTCGGCGACCGGATCGAGGTGGACCGCGGCGGTGCGAAGGTCATGTTCACCGTCACCGGGACGGCCTGGTATCCGAAGAGGGACTTCCCGACCGACCGTGTCTACGGCCCGACGCCGGATCGGCAACTGCGGCTCATCACGTGCGGGGGAGTCTTCGACCGCAGCCTGCGGTCATACCGGGACAATCTAGTGGTGTACGCGGTGGCCGGGTGATCGAGGTTCCCGACGTCCGTACGCCGCGACTATCCTGAATACGAAGCGACGGGTGGGAGCCGATGGCGGTCAGGCGGATGCTCATCGCCGGTCGGTATCGTCTCCACGAGCCGGTCGGTGCCGGAGGTATGGGCCGGGTCTGGCTGGCGCGCGACGAGATGCTCGACCGTGACGTCGCGGTCAAGGAGTTCGTCCCGCCGGACTGGATGACCGGCGACGAGAAGGCCCGGCTGCGCACCCGGACGCTGCGCGAGGCCCGCAGCGCGGCCCGGCTCAACCACCCGCACGTGGTCAAGATCTACGACGTCGTGCACGCGGAGGATCTGCCGTGGATCGTGATGGAGTACGTGCCGTCGCGCTCCCTGCACCAGGTGATCGGCGAGGACGGACCCTATCCGCCGCTGGCGGCCGCCCGTATCGGCCTCGACGTGCTGGAGGCGATCACCGCCGCGCACCGCGCCGGCGTGCTGCACCGCGACGTCAAGCCGCACAACGTCCTCATCGGCACCGACGGCCGGGTGGTGCTCACCGACTTCGGCCTGGCGACGTTCGTCGACGACGGCTCGGTGACCGGACCCGGCCTGGTCGTCGGCTCCCCGCAGTACGTCTCACCCGAACGAGCCCGCGACGGTGCGTCCACCGTGGAGTCGGACCTGTGGTCGTTCGGCGCGACCCTGTACGCCGCCGTCGAGGGCCGCTCGCCGTTCGCCCGGGAGAGCGCGATGGCGACCCTGATGGCGCTCGCGACCGAGGAGCCGGATCCGCCGACCCGGGCCGGCCCGCTCGGCCCGGTGCTGATGGGCCTGCTGCGGCGCGAGCCGGTGGAGCGCCTCACCGGCGAGGAGGTGCGGGAGCGGCTGCGCGCCGTGCTCGCCCCGGAGGACACGGTCACGCTTGCTCCCGTCGTACCGTCGCCGAGGAGGTCTCCCGACGCCGAGGCCGCGCCGCTGCAGCGGGCCGCGACGCTTGCCGCTGCGCGGGTGGAGACGCATCCCAGCGCACCGCTGATTCCGGCGCAGCGAACCCGCCCGCCGGAGGTGCCGGTCCGCTCCCGGTCGCGGGTGCTCGTCGCGAGCGTGGCAGCGGCGGCGGTGCTCGGCGCGGGCGGCGTGGTCGCGGGCCTGGTCCTGCGCGACGACGACCCGGTCGCACCGCCCAGCGCGACCGGCACCACCCTGCCCGAGAGCACGTCCCGCTCCGGCGTCGGCGGCAGCGCGGGCGGCTTCAGCCCGGTCAACTGCCTGAGCCCGGCCACGCCCGGACTGCCCAGGACCCCGCAGTCCGGAGCGGAGAAGCTGCGCAACGGCTGGGCGCTCTACCAGGGCTGGTCCTACTTCACCCAGGACGACTTCCACATCGCGGTGCCGGACGGCTGGACCTACGAGCGGATCGGCACCACGCTCTGCTTCCGCGACCCGGACAACCTGCGGGTGCTGAGCGTCGACCCGGAACGCAACGCCAAGGGTGACCCGGTCAAAGCCTGCCGCGCCGAGGTCACCCGGCTCAAGGCGGCCGGTGACCTGCCGGCTTATCAGCAGTACGCCCTCAGAAAGGTGCCGTCGCTCACCCGCGCCGCCGACTGGGAGTACGCGTACGACGGCCCGACCGGCGTCCGCATGCACGCGATGACCCGCTGGATCGCCTCGGACGGCCGGGGCTACGCGTTCGGTCTGATGACCCGCGACCTCGACTGGCCGGCAAACTTCGCGACCTGGGGGATGATCGTCAGCACCTTCTACACCGACGCTTAGCGATATGGGCCAGACGGTATGAGTTCATAGACCGTGACCTCTGCAATGCTCGGCGTGGCCGCCGCCACACCCTCGGCGACGGCGACCCGAGCCCGCGGAGGACTCCTGTGAGAGCACTACCCCTGATCGGCGCGACGGCCCTGCTGGTCACCGTCGCCGCGGCCCCGGCGCAGGCCGCCGCCGTGGCGCCCCCGGACATCCCGCTCGCGAACGTCAAGAACCACCTGGCGCAGCTGCAGTCGATCGCCACGGCCAACGGCGGCAACCGCGCCCACGGCCGCCCCGGCTACCTCGCATCGGTCACCTACGTGAAGGGCCTGCTCGACGCCGCCGGCTTCCAGACCCAGCAGCAGTCCTTCACGTACGGCGGAGCCACCGGCTACAACCTCATCGCCGACTGGCCGGGCGGCGACACCAACGACACGCTGATGGTCGGCGCGCACCTCGACAGCGTCACGGCGGGTCCGGGCATCAACGACAACGGCTCCGGCTCCGCCGCCAACCTCGAGGTCGCCCTCGCCGTGGCCCGCAGCGGCTTCCAGCCCAGCCGCCACCTGCGGTTCGGCTGGTGGGGTGCCGAGGAGCTGGGGCTGCGCGGCTCGACCGCGTACGTGAACTCGCTGAGCTCCGCGCAGAAGGCCGCCATCACCGGTTACCTGAACTTCGACATGGTGGGCTCGCCGAACCCCGGTTACTTCCTCTACGACGGCGACAACTCCGACGGCACCGGCTCGGGCCCCGGGCCCGCGGGCTCGGCGGAGATCGAGGACACGTTGGAGGCGTACTTCACGTCGATCGGCGTACCGACCCGCGGCACCGACTTCGACGGCCGCAGCGACTACGGCCCGTTCATCGCGGCCGGCATCCCGGCGGGCGGCATCTTCACCGGCGCCGAGGGCCGCAAGACCGCCGCGCAGGTCCAGCTCTGGGGCGGTACGCAGGCCGCGTTCGACGCCTGCTACCACCGCTCCTGCGACACGAGTGCCAACATCAACGACACCGCGCTGGACCGGAACTCGGACGCCATCGCGTACGCGGTCTGGACGCTGGCCGCCGGCACGGTGACACCGCCCGGCCCGTCGGTGTTCGCCGACGACTTCGAGACCGCCAAGGGCTGGACCACCAACGCCGCGGGCACAGACACCGCCACGACCGGAGCCTGGGAGCGGGGAGATCCCGCCGCAACCTCGTCCGGCGTCGCCACCCAGCTCGGCACCACGGTCAACGGCACCAACGACCTGGTGACCGGCGCCTCCGCGGGCTCCAGCGCGGGTGCGAACGACGTCGACGGCGGCACCACGACGATCCGCTCACCCGCGATCACCCTGCCGAGCGGCGCATCGTCACTGTCCTTCTCCTGGTACCTGGCGCACCTGAACAACGCCACGAGCGCCGACTACTTCCGCGTGCAGGTGATTTCCGGCACCAGCGCCACCACGGTCTTCAGCCAGGCCGGCGCTGCCGCCGACCGGGCCGCCTCGTGGCAGAAGGCGACCGTCAGCCTCGCCGCGTACGCAGGTCAGACCATCCGCCTGCAGGTGGAGGCCGCCGACGCGGGCACCGCCAGCCTGGTCGAGGCGGCCGTCGACGACATCGTGATCACCCAGTCCTGAGGTTCCGCCGGGCTGTTACCCTTTTTCTGATGAGTGGCAGTATGAGGCCGGGCAATGCCCGGCCTTCCCGGTTCCCGGCCCCGCCATGTTGATCCTGGTGGGCCTTCTGCTGGTCGTCGTCGTGACGGCCGTGACGGGTTACTTCGTCGCCCAGGAGTTCGGCTACGTCGCCGTCGACCGCAGCCGCCTGCGTCAGCAGGCCGAGCAGGGCGACAAGGCCGCCGGCCGAGCCCTCGCCGTCACCGAGCGTCTCTCGTTCGTGCTGTCCGGCGCCCAGCTCGGCATCACCGTCACCGCCCTGATCGTCGGCTATGTGGCCGAGCCGTTCCTCGGCGAGGGCCTGGCCGGCCTGCTCGGCGTGGCGGGCGTGCCGGCGGCCGTCAGCATGCCGGTCGCCATCGTGCTGGCCCTGGTCATCGCGACGGTCGTGCAGATGGTCCTGGGCGAGCTCGCCCCCAAGAACCTGGCGATCGCCCGCGCCGAAGGGATCGCCAAGGCGCTGAGCCGCTCGACCCTGCTGTACCTGAAGGTGTTCGGCCCGGTCATCAAGCTCTTCGACGCGGCCGCGGCCAAGCTCCTGCGCCGCGTCGGCATCGAGCCGATCGAGGAGCTGCCGGAGGGCGCGACCGAGGAGGACCTCGAGCAGATCATCGCCGAGTCGCGCGCCGAGGGTCACCTGGACCCGGAGCTCTCCGCCCTGCTCGACCGCGGCCTCGACTTCCGCCGCCGGACGGCCTCCGAGGTGATGGTGCCCCGCGTGGACGTCCACACCGTGCAGGCCTCCGACCCGGCATCGCAGGTCGTGCACCTCCTGCGCACGGGCCGGTCCCGCTTCCCGGTCCGATCCGGTACGGGCGTGGACGAGATCATCGGCATCGTCGGGATAGCGGACATCCTCGCCGTCCCCCCGGCCGACCGCGCCACCACCCCGATCTCGGCCCTCGCCGTGCCGCCCCTGCTCGTGCCCGCCTCGCTGCGCCTGCCCACGGTCCTCGACCGCCTCCGCGCCGGCCACCGCCAGCTCGCCTGCGTCGTCGACGAGTACGGCGGCTTCGCGGGCATCATCACCCTCGAGGACATCGCGGAGGAGCTCGTCGGCCCCATCCGCGACGAGGACGACCTCCCGGAGCCCGCCCCGGCCCGCCAGGACGACGGCTCCTGGATCGTCCCGGCCCGCTGGCGCATCGACGAGGTGGCCGACGCCACCGGCGTCGACCTCCCGGAAGGCACGGACTACGACACCATCTCCGGCCTGGTGATGTCCCACCTCGGCCGGGTCCCGCAGGTCGGCGACTCGGTGTCGCTCGACTCCGGAGCGGACCTCGCGGTGCTCTCCGTGGACCGCCACGTCCCCGAGTCGGTCCGGATCGTGGTCTCATGAGCACCACCTGGGCCGTCATCTGCTCCCTGCTGCTGCTGATCGGCAACGGCTTCTTCGTGGCCGCCGAGTTCGCCCTGGTGGCCAGCAAGCGCTACCGCCTCGAACACGCCGCGTCGGAAGGCAGCCGCGCCGCCCGCGCCGCCCTCGACGGCAGCCGCGAACTGTCCCTGATGCTGGCCGGCGCCCAGCTCGGCATCACCCTGTGCTCGCTCGGCCTCGGCGCGCTCGCCGAACCCGCCATCGAACACCTGCTCCACCCCGCGCTGCACGCCGCCGGCCTCCCGGACGTCCCCAGCGCGGCCGTCGCCCTCCTGGTGGCGCTCGTCGTCGTGACCTTCCTGCACCTGGTCATCGGCGAGATGATGCCGAAGAGCTGGGCGATCACCGACCCGGAACGCTCGGCGACCCTGCTGGCCCTGCCGTTCCGAGGCTTCGTCCGGCTGGCCCGCCCGGCGCTGCTCGGCCTCAACGCCCTGGCGAACCTGGCGCTCAAGCCGTTCGGCGTGCACCCGCAGGACCAGCTCGCGCAGGCGCACGGCCCTGAGGAGATGAACATCCTGCTCGAGAGGTCACGGGCGGAAGGTCTCATCGGAGCCGAGCAGACCGAGCTGCTGACCAGCATGCTGAAGCTGCAGGAGATGAAGGTCCGCGACCTGCTGATCCCGGACGAGCAGCTCGTCACGGTCGCCCCGGACTCGTCGGCGGCAGAGGTGGAGGAAGCCTCCCTGCGCAGCGGACGGTCACGGCTCGCGGTGGTCGCACCCCCGGGCGAGGTGGTCGGCGTCGTCCACGTCCGCGAAGCCGTACGCGCCACGACCACCGGAATCCCGGCGACAGCCGAGGACCTGATGGACCCCCCGTTCGTCCTCGACGCCGGCACGACGGTCACGGACGCGGTGACGGCGATGCGAGCGGCCCGCGCGCAGCTCGCCATGGTCACCCGTCGCGGGGAAAGAGTGGGCTTCGTGGCCCTCGAAGATCTGCTGGAGCAGGTCATCGGCGAGTTCGACGACGAGACTGATCCCGTACCGGTAGGCAGGCGCATGCGCTGAGAGGGGTGCGGGGATGGTCTTCGAAAAGGTGCTGCGCGCCTTCGGCGTAGGCGGCCCGACCGTCGACACGGCCCTCGCCACCCCCGACGCGTACCCGGGCGGCGAGCTCCTGGGAGCGGTCCGCCTCACCGGCGGGGACTACGACGTGGCGGTCGAAACCCTCGCGGTGGGCCTCGTGACACGCGTCGAGGCCGAGGACGGCGACGCCCTCATCGAGTTCCACCGCGCGTGGGTCGCCGCGGGTTTCACCCTCGCGGCCGGGCAGCACCAGGACATCCCGTTCAGCATCACGCTGCCGTGGGAGACGCCCCTGACCCACGCGTACGGGAAAAAGCTCAGCGGAATGTCCCTGGGCCTGCGCACTGAGCTGACGGTGGAGAAGGCGGTCGACAACGGCGACGTGAATGTGGTGTGCGTGCATCCGCTGCCCGCGCAGGAGGCGGTGCTGGACGCCGTCCACCGCCTCGGCTTCACCTTCCGGCACGCCGACGTCGAACGAGGAGCGATCTACGGGGTACGCCAGGAGCTGCCGTTCTACCAGGAGATCGCCTTCGTCCCGCCGCGCGGTGTCGGGATGGATGAGATGGAGCTGACCTTCGTGACGGATGCGGAGGGGGTGGAGGTGATTCTCGAGCTGGAGAAGCACGGCGGGCTGCTGCACCGGGCGGAGGACAGGTACGCCAGCTTTCGGGTCGGGCACCTCGAGGTGGCGGCGAGGGATTGGGAGGCGGAGGTACGGCGGGCGATCGGCGAGGCGTTGCCGGCGGGGGCGCCCGGGTTGCCGGAGGCCGGGGGAATGCACGCGGGGTAGGGGGAGTCGGGCGTTCGCGCCCGCCGGTGTCATGGCCTGTGCCGGGCGGCCGCCGTGTGATGGCCTGTGCTGGGCGGCCGCCGTGTCACGACCTGTGCCACGCGGCTGTCGCGGCCCCGTCTCCGCAGTCTGCGTCTGCGCGTCGGGTGTCCAGCGTTTGCGGCGTTGGCCAGGTGGTCGAGCTCGAAGAGCTCGGCCACGCGGTCCTGGATCTTCAGCGTTTAGGCCCGCCGTGTCTGCGCCGGTGCCTGCCGCGTCCGGATTTGCGTCTGCCGTGTCTGGTCTCCAACGTTTGTAACTGCTGTGTGTGCGCGAGTTTGGTGACTGCCCCGCGTAGTGAGGCGGGTCAACGACCAGTCAAGGTCGTCAGCGCCAGCGTGCAGCCTGTGTTCGACGCACTCTGGGGCGGGCAGCCCCATCGCGCTCAGCCGGCACTAGCGGTAGCGAGCTTGATCCCGAAGCCGACGAACAGCATCCCGATCCCCGTGGAAGCGGCAGCCGACAGCCGGCGCCGCCGCCGGAACTGCCCGGCCAGGAACTGCCCCCCGAAGATCAGCCCACTCAGGTACAGCGCGCTGAAGAACTGCAGCACCGCACCGAGCACGAGGAAAGAGAAGGCGGGATGCGCGTACCCCGGGTCGACGAACTGAATGAAGAACGAGACGACGAAGAGGATCGCCTTGGGGTTGAGCAGGCTGACGATCACTGCCCGCCGGAACGGCCTCTGTGTTCCGGGGGTCTTGCCGGACTGAGCCCCGGCGGGCGGGGTGGCCTGGTTGGCTGCGGCGACTCCGTCGGCCGCGGGCCTGTTGGTTGGGTGGGCCGGGGTGGCCTGGCTGGCTACGGCAGCTCCGTCGGCCGCAGGCCTCGTGACCGCAGGGTCCGCGCCCCTGGCCGCCGCGTCGGTCCGGCCGGTGGCCGTGCCCCGGGCTCGCACCATTCGCCAGGCACTTCTGATGATGCCCACGCCCACCCAGGCGAGATAGGCGCCACCGGCGTACTTCACGACCATGAAGATCGGCGGGTATGTCTTCAGCAGTGAAGCAACCCCCGCCGCGGCGAGAACCATGAGAACGGTGTCGCCCACGAACACCCCGCAAGCGGCGCGATACCCGGCCCGCACGCCACGCTGGGCGGCAACGGAGATCACGAAGATCGAGTTCGGCCCGGGCAGCAGAACGATGGCCACGGTGCCCAACACGTACGTCCAGAATCCGGTGATACCCAGCACGCTCTAATCCTCGGTTCGCCGCGATCGGGTCAGCAGTGGTCCGCTCGGCCAATACGCTGTGGTCTTCCCCACGGAGCTGCCCAAGTCAGGCATCAGGTGTGCGGCGGGGTCTCGTGGATCGTGCCTCGCGTGGGGCGTCTCCTGCTCGTCGTGCCTCGCGCGGGGCGCGTTCTTCCTGTCGCGCCTCGCGTGGGACCCGTTCGCTCTGTCGCGCTTCGAGCAGGCCGCATTCTGCCTGTCGCGCTTCGCCCGAGGCCCGTTCCGCCGCAACCTCTGCCAGTCCGCCTGCTGTTCCGCTCGGCGCGCCTCGCCTCCCTCCGCGCTTCTCGCCGTCTGCTCGGCCCGTCAGGCAGCCGCCAGCCGGGTCCGCAGTCGCTCGCGGGCCCCCGGCCATTCGTCCGCCGTCATTGCGAACATCACCGAGTCCCGCCACGTCCCGTCCGGCCGTAGCCGATGCCGCCGGATCAACCCGTCTCGGCTGGCGCCCAGCCGGGCGATCGCCCGTTGCGACCTCTCGTTGCGGATGTCCGTGTACCAGAACACGCGCTCCGCCCCCAGCACCTCGAAGGCCCGTTCCAGCAGCAGCAGCTTCGCCTCCGTGTTGACGCCGGTGCGCCACCACCGGCGGCCGAGAATCGTGTGTCCGATGCCGAGTGAGGCTCGTTCCTCGTCCACGTCGTGATAGCTGGTCATTCCCATGACTTCGCCGGTGGCCGGGTCGCACTGTGCCCAGGCGACGCGCTCTCCTGCCCACTGCCCGCGCGCAGCGCTCTCGACGTGCTCGGCCATCTCTTCGCGGGTCCGTGGCTTCGGCGACGGCAGGAACTGCCAGACGTCGTCGTCCGCAAGCGCGTTCAGTAGTCCGTCGACGTGTCCGGGCGCGAGTGGCTCCAGCGCGACGTGCTGCCCGCGCATCGGCTCCGCCGTGGTCCACGGCGACGGGTGGCGGGCGAGGTAAGCCGGCGGGGGCGTGCTCACTCCGGCATCCGGCTGAGGCGGGCCGGCGATGCGTTGCAACGGGAGCACTCCCGCCCAGTGCGGCAGCGTGAGGTCTTCGGGATCGTCGGCCACTCCACCCGCGCGAGCCCGTACCGAAACCTCAGCCAACGGCAGTGCGAGAACGACGGTGCTGGCCAACTCCCGGGTTGTGGGTGGGCGGCTGTCGGCCGCCCGCCCCGCTCCTAGCTTCTCCACCAGGGCGGTCATCGCGGTGGCCTTCTCGCCGGTGTCCGTGACGGGGTGCGCGGTGCCGTGTGCCACCAGCGACCTGTAGTTGGCACTGTGATGGAACTGCGAGCGCGCGTAGACGAGCCCGTCCAACAGGGTCACGGACACGCAGACCCGGATGCCGTCGGCACGTGCCGTCAATCCGAGGCGGCCCCCGGTCGAGGCGTGCAGATATATCGTCTCGCCGACCCGAACGTGCAGCGTAGGCAGAACGCGGGGCTCCCCGTCGACCACGAATGCCACCGTGCAGTCGTACGCCTCGTCCAAGATCTTGTGCGCAGCGTCGCGTTCATAGTGCATCCGATCGCGGTAGCGGGTCGCCGTCGTCCGCGCCGTGGGCTGGTAGAGGTCGGTCACCGGTGCCTCCTTGCCAAAGCCATTGTACTAGTACAGAATCATCGCTGTGGCAGAACAATATCAGGTCAGTGGCTCGACCGCCGCTTCGATTTCGGCGAGCATCGAGGCGGGCGTCCGGCGGGGCGACTGGGTCTGGGGAGATGCGCTCCCGCCGATCCGGGTTCTCGCCGATGAGCTGCACGTCAGCCCGGCCACGGTCTCGAAGGCGTATCAGGACCTGCGCCAGCGAGGCATCGTGGAGACCTCCGGACGGCGTGGCACCAGGATCAGGCGGCGGCCTCCGGTCGCCGGCCCGCGTGCGGCGATGCGACTGCCCGTCCCCGACGGCGCGCTGGATCTCTCGTCCGGCGACCCTGACGTCCGCCTCTTGCCTGCTCTGGGTCCGCATCTTCGCGCACTGTCCGATGTGGTCGGCTCCCCTTTCGGGTACGCGGCAGCCGGCGCCATGCCCGAGCTCATCGACGTGGCCCGTGACCGCCTCGAAGCCGACGGCGTCCCAGTGGCCGACGCGGCCGTCACCGTCACCAACGGCGCCCTCGACGCCATCGAGCGCCTGCTCACGACGCATCTGCGGCCGGGCGATCCGGTCGCGATCGAAGACCCGGGCTGGGCCAATCTCCAGGACCTGCTCGCGGCGCTGGGCCTTATTGCAGTGCCGGTAGCTGTCGACGACGAGGGTCCGGTTCCCGACAGTCTGCTCAGCGCGCTCGCGGCCGGCGTGCGCGCCGTCATCATCACCGCCCGCGCCCAGAATCCCACGGGCGCCGCCGTGACAGCCGAGCGCGCCTCCGCGATCCGTAAGGCGTTGTCGCTCAGCCCGGAGGTGCTCCTGATCGAGGACGATCACGCCGCCGAGCTCGCCGGCGTACCGTTGCATTGCCTGAGCGGCGCAACCAGATCGTGGGCGTTCCTCCGGTCGGCTTCCAAGCCTTTCGGACCAGACCTGCGCGTCGCGGTGGTGGCGGGCGACGAGGCGACCATCGCCCGCGTGGAGGGCCGGATGCGGATCGGCACCGGCTGGGTCTCCACAGTGATGCAGCGTCTGCTTCTCCGACTCTGGCAGGAGAAGGCGGTCGCGGCGCAGATCGCTGACGCCGGCAAGAGCTACGACCGTCGGCGTCGCGCGCTGCACGACGCCCTGACCTCCCGGAGGGTCCAGGTCCACGGTCGGACCGGCATCAATCTATGGGTACGCACTCCTGACGAAACCCGTCTGGTGACCGCTCTCCGAGATGCGGGGTATGCGGTGGCTCCCGGCTCCCTGTTCCGCATGGACGCGCCACCGGGAGTACGGATCACTGTGAGCCCGCTCGACGACGACGCCATCGAGCCTCTGGCAGAGACCGTGGCCGCTGCCCTTCACCCGCCTGCCGTGAGCAGCCCGGGCCGATGACGCCGCCCCTGTTCCACCCCGTTCAGGGGATACCGCCGGGCGTGGACGGCTGGGCAGCGGGTAGAACGGTGACATGCCGAGGACCGAAGCTCCCATCGGGGCGCAGCATTTCGTTCCGCCGAACGCACACGAGCTCGACGAGCTCAAGTCCGCCGCTGCTCACTGCGAAGGCTGCGAGCTCTACCAGAACGCGACTCAGACGGTGTTCGGCCGCGGTGCCGCCGACGCCCGCGTCGTGTTCGTCGGTGAGCAGCCGGGCGACGTCGAGGACCAGAAAGGTCTGCCCTTCGTCGGCCCGGCCGGCCGGCTGTTGCGCGAGGCGGTGGACGACGCCGGCATGGATCCCGGCAACGTGTACATCACCAACGCGGTCACGTTGTTCCGACGTTGTTGGAAGGGTAGCGTACAGAACTATGCGACTGCTAGGTGCCATCCGGCTTTCTCGTCACCGGGGAGAGGGCG